>NZ_JAPLAI010000014.1:7457-40485 GCF_026393345.1 Microbacterium sp. | reverse complement strand
GCTGTACGGCGTCGACCCGGTCACCATCGGCAACGCGGCGAAGCTGTTGGCCGACGAGGACCGAGCCGACCACATCGACCTGAACTTCGGGTGCCCGGTGCCCAAGGTCACCCGGAAAGGCGGCGGGGCGGCGCTGCCGTGGAAGACCGACCTGTTCGAGCAGATCGTGCGTGCCGCGGTGGCGGGGGCCGGCGACATCCCGGTGACGGTGAAGATGCGCAAGGGCATTGACGACGACCACCTCACCTTCCTCGACGCGGGACGTCGGGCGCAGGATGCGGGCGCCGCGGCGATCGCGCTGCACGGCCGTACCGCATCCCAGTTCTATTCCGGCCAGGCCGACTGGAGCGCCATCGCCGCGCTCAAGCAGGCGGTGACCGACATCCCGGTGCTCGGCAACGGCGACATCTGGTCTGCCGAGGACGCTGTCCGCATGATGGCGGAGACCGGCTGTGACGGTGTCGTGGTCGGTCGCGGCTGCCTCGGCCGGCCGTGGTTGTTCGGCGACCTCGCCCGGGCGCTCGGCGACCCGAACGCGGGGGAGCCGGTGGATGCCACCCTCGGGTTCGTCGCCGACGCGTTCAAGCGCCACGCGGAACTCCTCGTGGAATTCTTCGAGGACGAGGGCCGCGGGTGCCGCGACATCCGCAAGCACGTGGCGTGGTACTTCAAGGGCTACCCGGTCGGTGGCGACACGCGCGCGCGGCTCGCGACGGTCTCGACCCTGGCCGAGATCGACGAGCTCCTCGCCACGCTCGAGCTCGACGCGCCTTACCCGGGTGCGGCGGCCGAGGGGCAGCGCGGACGTGCCGGCACGCCCAAGCGGCCGGCGCTGCCGGAAGGCTGGCTCGACAGCCGCGAGATGGACCAGGACCAGTCGACGCAGCTGGCGGAAGCGGAGCTCGATACCAGTGGTGGTTGATTCACCCGGCGCGATCCGCGCCGACGGCTACGACACCGCCGCCGCAGAACGGTTCGCCCCCGAGCAGCATCGTTCGCAGCGTGACGACTTCGCCCGCGACCGCGCGCGCGTGCTGCACTCCGCAGCCCTTCGTCGCCTCGCCGCGAAGACCCAGGTCCTCAGTCCCGCGAGTCCGGCCGATTTCGCGCGTAACCGCCTGACCCACTCCCTTGAAGTGGCGCAGGTCGGCCGTGAACTCGCGACCGCGCTGAACCTCTCGCCCGACGTCGTCGACACCGCCTGCCTCAGCCACGACCTCGGTCACCCGCCCTTCGGTCACAACGGTGAGCGGGCCCTCAACGACTGGGCCGAGGACATCGGCGGCTTCGAGGGCAACGCGCAGACGCTCCGCATCCTCAGCCGGCTCGAACCGAAGATCCTGGACGACAGCGGCCGCAGTCACGGACTGAACCTCACCCGGGCGAGCCTCGACGCGACCTGCAAGTACCCGTGGACCGCCGATCACCCGGTGCCCGACCCGGGTGGACGGCTGAAGTACGGCGTCTACGCCGAGGACGCGGACGTGTTCCGGTGGATGCGAGAGGGAGCGCCGGGCCGGGTGCGCTGCATCGAGGCCGAGGTCATGGACCTCTCCGATGACATCGCCTATTCGGTGCACGACTTCGAGGACGCCATCATCAACGGCTACCTCGACCCGCGGCGACTCAGCGACACCCGCGAGCACGAGTCGATCCTGTCGGCCATCCAGACCTGGGTCGGCTACGACTTCACCCGTGAGGAACTCGAGGATGCGCTGTTCCGGCTCATGCGCCTTCCGGAATGGATCGACTCCTTCGACGGCAGCCGTGCCGCGATGGCCCGGCTGAAGAACCTCACCTCCGACCTCATCGGCCGCTTCGCCCGCGCCGCGACCTCGGCCACTCGCGAGGCGTATGCCGGCCCGGTCCTGACCCGTTATCGTGCCCACGTGGTCGTGCCGCGCGTGATCGAAGCCGAGATGGCCGTGCTCAAGGGCACCATCGGCGCGTTCGTGGTGTCGATCGAGGGACGAAAGACCCTGTACAAGGAGCAGCGGCGGCTGCTCAAGCACCTCGCCACCGCCCTCTGGGATGCGCCGGAGAACCTCGATACCCTGCACGCCGAGGACTTCGCGCGGGCCGAGACGGATGCGGCACGCCGCCGCGTCGTCGTCGACCAGGTCGCGAGTCTCACCGACCGCTTCGCCATCTCCTGGCACAGTCGCCTCGTCGGCGACGTCGACCTCACGACACTCGGCATCTGGGTGCCCGGGGGGCGCAGCATCCATTCGTCCTCGTACGCGCTGCCCGAACCGCTCGAGGGGCTCTGATGGCCGGCCGCATCGTTCAGGCAGACGTCGACGAGGTGAAGGCCCGCACCAACATCGCCGATGTCATCGGGGAGCGCGTCGCGCTCAAGTCTGCCGGCGTGGGTTCGCTGAAGGGCCTGTGCCCGTTCCACGACGAGCGCAGCCCCAGCTTCCACGTGCGCCCACAGGTCGGCTTCTACCACTGCTTCGGCTGCGGCGAGTCGGGCGACGTCTACACGTTCCTGCAGCGGATGGACCACCTCTCGTTCACCGAGGCGGTCGAGCGTCTCGCCGCCCGCGTCGGCCTGACTCTGCACATGGAAGAGGGTGGCGGCGCGCCGCGCGAGCGCGAGACCTCCGGCCGGGCGCGGCTGTACGAGGCGAACGGCGCGGCGGCCGAGTTCTACCGTGCGCAGCTCATGACCCCCGAGGCGGAGCCCGGCCGGCGGTTCCTCGGCGAGCGCGGCTTCGACGCCGGGGCGGCCGCCCACTTCGGCGTGGGCTTCGCGCCGAAGGGATGGTCGAGCCTTCTCGATGCACTCACCGCGAAGGGCTTCACGCGGGACGAGCTGATCACGGCGGGCCTGCTCTCACAGGGACAGCGGGGCGTCTACGACCGGTTCCGCGGCCGTGTGGTGTGGCCCATCCGCGACGTCACCGGGCAGGTCATCGGGTTCGGCGCCCGCAAGCTCTTCGAGGACGACGGTGGGCCCAAGTACCTCAACACGCCCGAGACCCCCATCTACAAGAAGGCGCAGGTGCTCTACGGGCTCGACCTCGCCAAGCGTGACATCGGCCGCGGCGACCCGCCCCGGGTCGTGGTCGTCGAGGGGTACACCGATGTGATGGCCTGCCACCTCGCCGGCATCACGACCGCCGTCGCCACCTGTGGCACCTCGTTCGGCGCCGACCACATCTCGGTGCTCCGCCGCATCCTGGGGGAGAACGCGTCGGCCGAGATCGTCTTCACCTTCGATCCGGATGCGGCGGGTCAGAAGGCCGCGGTGCGGGCCTTCACCGAGGCGCGGAACCTCAACGCGACGAGCTTCGTCGCCGTGGGGCCGGACGGTCTCGACCCGTGCGATCTGCGACTGAAGAAGGGCGACCAGGCGGTCGTCAGCATGATCGAGGCGAAGGCCCCGATGTTCGAGTTCATGATCGATCAGCGCCTGTCGGGTGTTGACCTCGGCACCGTCGAGGGACGCCTGCGCGGCCTGCAGTCGACGGCGCCGCTGCTTGCCGACATGCGCGACGAAGGACTCCGCCACGGGTACGAGCACCTCCTCTCCCGCCGCCTCGGTGAAGAGCTGGGTCAGGTGCGCCGGGAAGTGGGGCGCGCGATGCGCCGGCCCGCGGAGGGTGCGACTCCGACCCGTGACGGTGCCCGCCGCGACAGCAGCGAGTCCACCGCATCCGATCCCGGCGACCAGGGTCCGTCCATGGTTGCCGTGACCATGGCGTCGCTGCCGCGCACGCCCGAGGTCAGCCTGGAACGCGATGCGATCCAGGGATTCCTGCAGTACGGGCACCGGATCGACCAGGCCGACCTGCGAGCAGCGCTCGACGAGACCTTCCGGCACCCCGCCCTCGAGGCGATTCGATCCACCATCGCCGCCGTGCCCGACCACACGCTGCCCGGCTGGGCCGTGGCCGCGGTGCAGGCGGTGCGCGAGCCGTACCGGACCCTCGCCGCCGAGTTGCTGACGGCGGCTTTCCCGGCGAGCAACGACGCCCTCGCCGTCACCACCACGCAGGAGCTCGCCCACAACATCCGGTTGCGCGCGCTCGACCGCACAAAACGCGAGCTGCTCGGCGCCATCCAGCGCGTGCCCGCCGACTCCGAAGAGGGACGCGCGGTACGGGTCCAGCTGCGCGAGATCGACGCGCAGCGGCAGCTGCTCGTCGGCGACGCGTAGCGTCACGCCGGTTCCGACAGGCAGGATGGCTTCATGAGTGCCGACACCGCGACGACCGTCAGTATCTCGTGCAGCGATCTGTCCATCGCCGACCACTCCGGGCGGCGCCTCGTTGACGGGGTGACGTTCGTGCTGCCTCGGCGCTCCGCCCTGATCGTCGGTGGCGCGACGGGCTCCGGCAAGTCGACGCTGGCCGCGGTGCTCGCTGGACGGGCGCCCGAGGGCGTGCACGTCGACGGCGGCGAGGCGTTCGTCGAGGGCACCTCGCTCCGCCGGAAGGGCCGGAAGCTCCGTGGTCTCGGCGTGTACGCCGGATACGTCGGTCAGGCCGACGGTGCGACACTGCCGCCGCGTCTCACGGTCGGTGAGATCATCGGCGAGCCGTTCACCGGACGGGTGCGCCGCCCGAACGGGCGTGCGGTCGCGCTGCGGGTGGCATCCCTGCTCGACGAACTGGCACTGCCGCTCGGCCTCGCGGCGAAGTTCCCGTACGAGCTCAGTGCCGGGATGCGGCAGCGGGTCGCGATCGCGCGGGCGCTCATGCTCGACCCGCGTCTCATCGTGGGCGACGAGATCCTCGCGAACCTGGACGTGGAGGCGCGACGGGTCGTGGGGGAGGCGCTGGGGCGTCGCCGGGCCGCCGGCGCGTCGCTCATGCTCGTGACCAATGACGTCGAGGCGGCTGATGCGTTCAACGCCGATGTGCTCGTGCTGAAGGCGGGGCACACGCTCGCCTACGGGCACGGCAGTTCCGCCGCGAGAGGCTTCCTCGGCGACACGGCGGTCGCGCCCTGATGTCGTGAGCACCCCTCGGGGTTTGCTAATATGGACGGGTTGTCCTCGCGAGGGGGCAGCTGATCCTCGGTAGCTCAATTGGCAGAGCAATCGGCTGTTAACCGATAGGTTCTTGGTTCGAGTCCAAGCCGGGGAGCCACCCCAGAAGCCCCGCCCCGTGCGGGGCTTCTGCCATTTCGCAGCGGGTCGCAGCATGTCCCACTTTCTGTCGCTTTGAGCGTCTCAGAACGGCAGAAAGTGGGACATGTTCTGCCGAATTGGCGACATGCGGCGCAGCATCGCTGCCGGCGGGTCTGTCCCCGATGTCGGAAGTGGCGGATACTGTGTCGAGCCTGCGGAGGACGACAGCGACCCCGCAGTCCGACCCCCTTGGAGACCTCGTGCTCGGCAAACTTCTGCTCCGCTTTCTCGCGCCGTACCGGTGGCTCCTGCTGGTCGTCCTGGTATTCCAGGTCGTCGCGGCAGTCGCGTCACTGTACTTGCCGCGGCTGAACGCGGACATCATCGACCAGGGCGTCGCGCGCGGCGACACCGCCTACATCTGGTCCACCGGCGTCGTCATGCTGGGCATCTCGCTGGGTCAGATCGTGGCGTCGATCATTGCGACCTACTTCGCCGCCCGCGCCGCGATGGCGGCCGGCCGCGATATCCGCCGCGACGTGTACGAGAAGGTCAGCGGATTCTCCGAACGGGAGGTGTCGCGGTTCGGCCCAGGCTCTCTCATCACCCGCAACACGAACGACGTGCAGCAGGTGCAGATGCTCGCAATGACGGGCGCCACCATGCTCGTGACTGCCCCGCTCCTCGCGATCGGCGGCGTCATCATGGCATTGCAGCAGGATGTCGGACTCAGCTGGCTGATCGGTGTTGCCGTGCCGCTGCTGCTCGTGTTCGTGCTCGTCATCATCAGCCGCATGGTGCCCCTTTTCCGGACCTTCCAGCAGAAGCTGGATGCGGTGAACCGGGTCATGCGCGAGCAACTCACGGGTGTGCGGGTCGTCCGCGCGTTCGTCCGTGAACGCATCGAGGAGGAGCGGTTCGGTGTCGCGAACACCGACATCATGGTGGTCGGCCGCAAGGTCGGCTCGCTGTTCGTGCTGCTGTTCCCCGTCGCCATGCTCGTCCTCGACGTCACGATCGTCGGCGTCATCTGGTTCGGCGGGATCCAGGTGGATGCGGGCAACGTCGAGATCGGCACCCTCTTCGCGTTCATGCAGTACGTGGCTCAGATCCTCATGGGTGTGCTCATGGCGAGCTTCATGACGATCATGATCCCGCGCGCCGCGGTGTCCGCGGAGCGCATCGAGGAGGTGCTCGCGAGCGAGTCCACCCTGGTGCCAGCGGAACATCCGGTGACCCAGTTCCCGGCGCCCGGGACAGTCGCCTTCGCGGATGCGGAATTCACCTATCCCGGCGCCGACCAGCCGGTGCTGCACGGCATCACGTTCGAGGCGCGCCGCGGCGAGACGGTGGCGATCGTCGGATCGACCGGGTCGGGCAAGACGACCCTCATCTCCCTCATCCCACGGCTGTTCGACGTCACCGGCGGCGCGGTGCGGGTCGGCGGGGTGGATGTGCGCGAAGCCGACCTCGACCGCCTGTGGGCGGGCATCGGGCTGGTGCCGCAGCGTCCGTTCCTGTTCTCCGGCACGGTCGCCTCCAACCTCCGCTTCGGCCGCGAGGAGGCGACCGATGACGAGCTGTGGCACGCCCTGGAGATCGCCCAGGGGCGCGACTTCGTCGAGGAGATGGAGGGGCAGCTCGATGCGCGCATCGCGCAGGGCGGCACCAACGTGTCCGGCGGCCAGCGGCAGCGGCTCGCGATCGCGCGGGCGATCGTGCACCGGCCGGATGTGCTCGTGTTCGACGATTCGTTCTCCGCGCTCGACCTGGCGACCGACGCGAGGCTGAGGCAGGCGTTGTGGCGGGAACTGCCCGACGTCACCAAGATCGTCGTCGCCCAGCGCGTGTCCACGATCACCGACGCCGACCGGATCGTCGTGCTCGAGGACGGCCGGATGGTCGCGGTCGGCACCCACGACGAGCTGCTCGAGACCAGTGAGACGTATCGCGAGATCGTCGAATCGCAGCTGGGGGTGGACGCGTGAGCACCCCCGACAGCCTCACCGAGGAGGAGCGCCTCGAACTCGAACTCGCCGAAGAGGCACGACGGAACTCGGGGGATTGGGACAGCGTCGCGCCCGGCAAGGCGTCCGATTTCGGCAAGAGTTTCGGCCGGATGATCGGGCTGCTCCGCCCGCACGCGGTCGCCTTCATCTTCGTCTCGTTCCTCGGTGCCCTCGGCGTGGTGCTCGCCGTGATCGCGCCGAAGGTGCTCGGCGAGGCGACGAACATCGTCTTCGAGGGCGTCGCCTCCAGCGCGCTGGCGGGGTCCTTCCCCGCCGGCACCTCGCAGGCCACGGTCGTCGAAGCCCTCCGGAGCGCCGGCCAGACCGACATGGCGAACATCATCGCCGCGATGGACGGGTTCTCCGTCGGCGCAGGCGTCGACTTCGACGCGCTCCGGCTCGTGATCATGGCAGCGCTCGCGATCTACATCGCCTCGTCGTTCCTCAGCTGGATCCAGGGCTACGTCATCAACGTGATCATGGTGCGCACCATGTGGCGGCTGCGGGAATCGGTCGAGACGAAGATCAACCGGCTGCCGCTGTCGTACTTCGACCGCGTGCAGCGGGGCGAGCTGATCTCCCGCGTCACCAACGACATCGACAACATCACGCAGACGATGCAGCAGTCGCTCTCGGGCGTCGTCACCTCCGTGCTCACGGTCGTCGGCGTGCTCATCATGATGTTCTCGATCTCGTGGCAGCTGGCGATCGTCGCACTCATCTCCCTTCCACTCATGGCCGTCATCTTCGGCGTCATCGGACCCCGGTCGCAGAAGGCCTTCGGCATCCAGTGGCGCAAGGTCGGGCGGCTCAATGCGCGGGTGGAGGAGTCCTTCTCGGGGCACGCGCTGGTGAAGGTCTTCGGCCGCGAGGCCGACTCGCGGGAGAAGTTCCAGGTCGAGAACGAGGAGCTGTACCAGGCCGCATTCAAGGCCCAGTTCCTGTCCGGGATCATCATGCCCGGCATGATGTTCGTCGGGAACCTCACCTACGTCGGCATCGCCGTGCTCGGCGGCCTCATGGTCGCGGGCGGCACCCTGCGGCTCGGCGACGTGCAGGCGTTCATCCAGTATTCGCAGCAGTTCACCCAGCCGCTGTCGCAGCTGGGGGGCATGGCCGCGGTCATCCAGTCCGGCACGGCGTCGGCCGAGCGCGTGTTCGAGTTGCTCGATGCGCAGGAGCAGGAACCGGATGCGGCGGACGCCCCGGCCCTCGTCGACGGCCCCGGTGTCATCGAGTTCGAGAACGTCGCGTTCTCCTACGCACCGGAGCACCCGCTCATCACCGACCTGTCCTTCACCGTCGAGCCGGGACAGACCGTCGCGATCGTCGGGCCGACCGGCGCGGGGAAGACGACGCTGGTGAACCTGATCATGAGGTTCTACGAGCTCGACGGCGGCCGCATCCTCCTCGACGGGCAAGACATCGGCGCCCTCACCCGTGACGATGTGCGCTCCCGCACCGGCATGGTCCTGCAGGACCCGTGGCTGTTCGCCGGCACCATCCGGGAGAACATCCGCTACGGCCGCGAGTCGGCGACTGATGAGGAGATCGTGGCGGCCGCGACCGCGACCCGGGTCGACCGCTTCGTGCACTCGCTGCCCGACGGCTACGACACGGTCCTCGACGAGGAGGCGTCGAACGTCTCAGCGGGCGAGAAGCAGCTCATCACGATCGCGCGTGCCTTCGTCGCGCAGCCGTCCGTGCTCATCCTCGACGAGGCGACCTCTTCCGTCGACACCCGAACCGAACTGCTACTGCAGCACGCCATGGCGGCGCTGCGGCAGGGACGCACCTCGTTCGTCATCGCGCACCGGCTCTCGACCATCCGGGACGCCGACCTCATCCTCGTGATGGAGCACGGCAGCATCGTGGAGAAGGGCACGCACGACGAACTCATCGCCGCGGAGGGCGCCTACTGGCGGCTCTACCGGGCGCAGTTCGAGGATGCGGCGCCGGCCACAGAGGCGGTCCCGCCGGGGGAGTGACGGCCCGCGCCGTGTAGAATGAACACCGAGATGTCCGCGTCATCTGCGCGGCTCTCACCGAAGGCCAGGGCTTCCACCCCTGGTCTTCACCTTTTGGTGGGTGCGGTCCCGTGGATAACGTCGTGCACGTGAGGTCTGGTCACTAGGCTCGGGGGACATCCCGCCACCTGGAGGAACAATGGAGATCGCCGCCCTCGGAGCCATCGGACTGCTGGTGGTCGTCATCGCGATCGTGCTGGTCGTCGTCCTGGTCATCGTCCTGATCCTGATCCGCGCCTGGTACCGCGTCGCGAAGGCCGACGAAGCCCTGGTCATCGTCGGTAAGCGCCAGAAGAGCACCGACGGTCAGACCTCGTCCCGCATCACCGTCATCACCGGTGGTGGCGCGATCGTCAACCCGCTCACGCAGCGCGGCGAGATGATCTCGCTGCGGGCCCGCCAGATCAAGATGGAGCCGACCGCGCAGTCGGCCAACGGCGTGACGGTCAACGTCAGCGGTGTGGCACTGGTGAAGATCGGGTCCGACCCGGAGTCGGTGCGCCGGGCTGCGGAGCGCTTCGCCTCGCAGGACAAGGCGATCGAGCAGTTCACCACCGAGCAGCTGGAGGGATCGCTTCGCGGCGTGGTCGCGACGCTCACGGTCGAGGAGCTCATGCGCGACCGGCAGCGGCTGAGCGACCAGATCGCCGAGGGCATCAAGACCGATCTCTCCAGTCAGGGGCTCATCCTCGACTCGTTCCAGATCCAGGGGATCACCGACCAGAACGGCTATATCGCGGCGCTCGGTGCCACCGAGGTGGAGCGCGTCAAGCGCGAGGCCGAGGTCGCCAAGATCGACGCCATCCGCGAGATCCGGCGCCGCCAGATCTCCACCGACGAGGCGAACCTCATCGAGCAGACCGCGCTCGACAAGAACTCCGCCGCGGCGAAGGCCGAGGTCGGACGCGCGAACGCCGAGGCCGAGCAGGCGGAGGCGCTCGCCCGCGCCGAGCGCCAGCAGGCGGTGCTCATGCAGGAGGCCGACAACACCCAGGCGCGTCTCGATTCCGACATCAAGCGGGTCGCCGACGCGAACCTGTACGAGCGGCAGCGCAACGCAGACGCGGACGCCTACGCCAAGGTCAAGGCGGCGCAGGCGCAGGCCGAGATCGCGGAGCAGGACGCCGTCGCCACCCGGGTTCGGGCGCAGGCGGATGCGGATGCCATCCGGCTCGCCGGTGACGCCCGTGCCGCAGCCATCACCGCGGAGGCGGAGGCGCTCTCACACAACCAGCAGGCGCTGCTCGCGCAGCGGGCCCTGGAGGCTCTCGTGCCGATGATGACCGAGTTCGCCAAGGGCTACGACAAGGTCGGGTCCATCACCGTCCTCGGCGGCGAGGGGGCGAGCGGTCACCTCGCCGCCGAATCCGCGACGGGGCTTCGCGCGACGTTCGAGGCAGTTCGCGCAGCGACCGGCCTCGACCTCGGTGAGATCATTCAGGGCCGCGTCGTGGGTCAGTCCATCGCGGACGGCCTGCAGACGGCCTCGTCTCCGGTCGCCGGGTCGCGCGCCGCGGAGAGCGTCGTTCCCGCCGCGGGATCCGAGGCTCCGGCACCTGCCGAGTAGGCCGGGCGGAGCCCGGGTCAGGCGTCTAGGTCGTCGACTCCCGGCATCCAGGAGGCGCCGGGGCGGTTCCAGCCGCGCTTCTTCGCGATCTTCTGCGCGGTCTTCCAGTCGTTGTCGCCCAGGCGGTCGACGTAGAGGATGCCGTCGAGATGGTCGAACTCGTGCTGCATGATGCGCGCGCGCCAGCCGTCCACCTGGATCCGGACGGCCTCGCCCTCGAGATCGGTTCCGGTGACGATCACCCGGTCGGATCGGCGGAGCGGGAACCGCTCGCCGGGGAACGACAGGCATCCTTCGGACTCGTCGTCCTCGTCCGGGTCGCCCGGCACCGGTGGAGTCATCCACAGTTCCGGGTTGATGATCACCCCGCGCCAGGGGGCGCCGTCGTCGTCCTGATACGTGTAGGTGTAGATCCGCAGTCCGACACCCACCTGGGGGGCGGCAAGACCGACGCCGGGCGCCGCATCCATGGTCTCGAACATGTCGGCGACAAGGGTGCGGATCTCGTCCGTGACCTCGGCGACGGGGGATGCGGGGGAGTGAAGGACGGGGTCGCCCATGATGCGAATCGGGAGTACGGCCACGCCTCAAGCCTATCGAGGGTCTCGCCCGTTAGTGTCGAGGGGTGATGTGGGTGCCCTCGAGTATCGGTGACGTCAGCGATCAGCTGATCGGCGTCTTCGACAACCCCGGATTGCTGCTCGGCATCCCGCTGGCCCTCGCGGGTGCAGTCTTCATGTCGTTCGGGGCGCAGTACCAGCACCGGGGCGTCACGAAGGTCGAGCACCTCAGCGGACAGGACGGTTCCGGCGGCCTTTCTCTCGCCCAGCTCGGACGGCTGCTCACCCGGCCCTCGTGGGTTGCGGGCACGCTCATGCTCGCGCTGGCAATCGTGTGTCAGCTGGGCGCTCTGAGTGTCGCGCCGCTGATCGTGGTACAGCCACTCGGCGCGATCTCCCTCGTCATCACCACGCTTCTGAATGCCCGGGTCACCGGCCACTCGCCGACCGGGCGATCGATTCGCGCGATCATCGCCTGCGTGGGCGGCATCCTGCTGTTCGTGACCGTCGCGGCTCTCTTCGGTACGGAACAGCCGATCGGGACCGGTCAGGTGCTGACTGTGCTCATCGTGTTGGTGGTCGTGGCTGCCGCGCTGATTGTGCTGTGGCTGATGGTGCGACGCAAGCATGTGCGCGCGCTGTTCTACGTGCTTGCCGCCGGCGTGATCTACGGCTTCGTCGCCACTCTCGCCAAGACCGTCATCAAGCGGCTGCAGAGCGGTGAGGTCGACTGGCTCACCCTGATCTGCGTGGTCGCGCTGGTCGCGGGCACCGTGCTCGGTGCCTACTTCGTGCAGACCGCATACTCGTCGGGCCCGCCCGACCTCGCCATCGCCGGCCTCACTGTGGTCGACCCCATGGTCGCGGTCCTGATCGGACTCCTGGTCCTCGGCGAGGGCGCGGGCGTCCCGTTCTGGGGCTTCATCGTCTTCGTCCTTGCGGGCGCGCTCGCGGTGTGGGGCGTCATCACGCTCGCTTTGTTCCACCCGCAGGTGCTCAGCGAGAGCCAGGAGCTCGGTATCACCCGCGGGCGCTCGGATGCGGAGGAGGACGATTCCGCCGGCTCCGCGGACCCCGCGGGAGATCAGCCGGACCGCTAGGCTCGTACGCCGGGGGGCGGTGGCCAAGCTGGTTAAGGCAGCGGGCTCATAACCCGACGATCGTGGGTTCAAGTCCCACCCGCCCTACAACTGGAACACCTCAGATGCCGAGGATGACGCGGATCTTTGAGGTTGCTGTGGCAACCGGGGGACTATCCCTGTGACGCGTGCGGATGCGGCGGGCGCGCGGTGGTGGACGCCACCCGGGCATCACGTGCGTCTCAGATCGCCGGATACGCTGGAGCACACCGACCGGAGGACCGATGCCAGACCTGCCCGTGTTCCGCGCACCGATGCGCTCGCGTGACGACCGGGTTCCCGCCGGGGACGCGGTGGAGCGTGCGCTTACGCGCGGCATCTGCGGGATGGGCGCGCGCGTCGAGCGCACCCGGGAGGGCGACGACGCCGTGCGAGCGTATGAGCGGCTCGCTCGCCGCATCGCCCGCTTCGCGGCGGCACCGAGCGGAGCGCCGATCTGGACGCGGGACGTCGACGGGCTCTGGTGGCTCGGGCGCCTCGACGGTGATCTCTCCGAAGACACCTCGCCCGAGGCGCGCAGAGTGGACCTCGTCCACGTGCGGCCGTGCCGGTGGCTGATGGCACCGATCGCCCCATCCGACGTCCCCGTTCCGGTGAGCGCGGCCTTCGCGCGCGGCGGTCTGAACTGGCAGGAGGTCCACGGCGCAGATATCTCGGGACAGACGGACCGGATCTGGGACCGCTACGACTCGTGACGACCGCGTCAGGGCATGACGACCGCGTCAGGGCGTTTCGCAGGCCACGCCGTCGCGGTCGCCGTCGAGCCGGAGCGAGTACCCGGGATCCCCGGCGCGCAGTGGCGCGGCACCGGCCGATCGCGCGGCGGCGCAGGTCGCGAAGACCACCCCGGCCTGCGGGGCGGGGGACGGAGCGGTGGGCGACAGCGGTGTGGGCGCCGGTTCGTTCGGACAATCCGTGAGCACCCGGGCGATCGCGTCGTGTTCACTTGGCGTCACCCACAGCCCGTACGCGGCTTTCACCGATACCTGGCGGGCGACGTAGGCGCAGCGGAACGCGCGGTTCTTCGGTAACCAGGTGGCGGCATCGCCGTCGCTCTTCTGCGCATTGGCGCCACCGTCCACCGCGAGGAGGTTCAGCGGGTCGTTCGCGAGCGCCGCGCGGCGTTCCGCGGACAGCTGCTGTGCGCCGGTCTGCCACGCGTTCGACAGCGCCACGACGTGGTCGATCTGCACCCGCTCGGACGTCCCCTGGCCGCGGGTGAACGCGACGACACTGCCGGTGTAGGGGTCGGCGAGCACGCCGGCGAGCACCCTGCAGGAGCCCGACCGCTGCACCTCGGTCAGATCGCGGGCGAGGATGTCATTGCGGGTGTCGCAGCCGTTCCGGTCGACGTCGAGCCACCGCGTCCCGAACTGATCGCGGTCGTACCCGGTCTTGGGTGCACGGCCCTTCACGGCCAGTGTCGCCAGCGTCTCGAGCGCGGTATGGCCGCCGACGGAATCCGCGACGACCGCCACCGTGGCCGGCGACGCCGAGAGCGCGATCCCCCCGACGGATGCCGCGGAGACCAGGGTGACGACGCCGACGGCCGCCCCGATCCACGCACGCGCGCGCCGCGTCGCTCCGACCATGACGTGCCACTTCCTCTGCCCTCGACGACGCTCCCTTGCAGCCTGCCGTCTTCCGGCTCGGCGCCGGCGGGGCCACGCCGGGTCAGGCCTGCGCAGTCGGCCGGGCAGGGTCGCCACATCCGCCCG
Organism: Microbacterium sp.; assembly: GCF_026393345.1. Taxonomy (GTDB): domain Bacteria; phylum Actinomycetota; class Actinomycetes; order Actinomycetales; family Microbacteriaceae; genus Microbacterium. The sequence continues at coordinate 26,385 of NZ_JAPLAI010000014.1, read as the reverse complement.
ACCCCGCTCGCCATGTCCCACTTTCGACATAACGTGTCCCGAAATCTGCCGTTCTGGTGACCTCAGAACGGCAGAAAGTGGGACATGCACCGTGAGCGGTGGCGAACCGAGAACAGGAAGGAACGCCAGGGCAGGAGGATTCAGCGCGGATTCTCCTGTCCTCGGGATTTCTCCTGATTGGAGCCGCCGTAGGCGGAACGAGGCAACAAGAAGTTACACACTTGTGATTCAGCGCAGCGCCGGTGATAATGGCCGGAAGCACAACTGAACACGCATCGCACTCCATCAGGTCGTAGGGGAAGACGTACCTGAAAGAAACGGAGAGGCGATGGCTGGACACATGGCGCGCGGAGTGGTGCTTATCCACTCAGCGCCACGAGCGTTGTGCCCCCACCTCGAGTGGGCTGTGGGGCGTGCCCTCGGACGCGCGGTGAACTTCGACTGGGACGACCAGCCGGTGCTTCCTGGCGCCCGTCGGGCGGAGTTCTACTGGGAGGCGCCCGCCGGAACCGGCGCCGCTCTCGCCAGTGCCATGCACGGCTGGGAGCACCTCCGGTTCGAGGTCACCGAGGACCCCACCCCGCGCAGCGACGGCGGTCGCTGGTTGCACACCCCGGACCTCGGTATCCACTACGCGCAGACCGACACCGCGGGCAACATCGTGGTGGGCGAGGACCGCATCCGGTTCGCGATGGAAGCCGCCGCCGGCGACATGGCGGAGCTCCGGCGGGAACTCGACGTCGCGCTCGGCGCCGCATGGGACGACGAGCTCGAGACCTTCCGTCACGCCTCTGGCGAGGCACCGGTCGTCTGGCTGCACAAGGTCGGCTGACCGCCACGAGACTCGGGTGCAGCCCGGCGCCGGTACCGGATGCTGGATGTTCATTCCCGGCGACTGAGACAGCGTCGAACTGCCCCCGACACAGGGAAAGACCCCCAGGACTCAGGTCCCGGGGGTCTTTCCTGTCGTGCGGATGCTCAGACGCTCGCGAACGCGGCCACGGCGTTGTGTCCGCCGAAGCCGAACGAGTTGCTGATGGCCAGCTGGTCGCCCGCACCGAGCGCGACCGAATCGCCCGAGATGTTGAACGGCACCTCGGGGTCCTGCTCGGTGATGTTGATGGTCGGGGGTGCCGTACGGTCCTTGATCGCCATGATCGTGAAGATCGCCTCGAGCGCGCCGGTGCCGCCGAGCAGGTGCCCGGTGGACGCCTTGGTGGCCGACACGGGGATCTCCTCGGTGCGCGAACCGAACACGGCCTTGAGGGCCTGGTACTCGTTCGGGTCGCCGACCGGGGTGGAGGTCGCGTGGGCGTTGATGTGGGTGACGTCCTCGGGGGATGCGCCCGCCGTCTCCAGCGCCATGCGGACCGCACGCGCGGCGCCGCGACCCTCGGGGTCGTTGGCGGTGATGTGGTATGAATCCGCGGTGACCCCGCCACCGACGACGGCGGCGTAGATCTTCGCCCCGCGGGCACGCGCGTGCTCCTCGGTCTCGAGGATCAGCGCGGCGGCGCCCTCGCCCATGACGAAGCCGTCACGGTCGATGCTGCAGGGGCGGGATGCGGTCTCGGGGGAGTCGTTGCGCTTGGACAGCGCCTGCATCGAGGCGAACGACGCGAGCGTGATCGGGTGGATGGCGGACTCGGTGCCACCGGCGATCACGACGTCCGCGTAACCGGCGCGGATGTGCTCGATCGCGTTCACGATCGACTCCGTGCTGGACGCGCAGGCGCTGGCCACCGTGCGGGCGTAGGCCCTGGCTCCGAAGTGGAGGGAAAGGTTACCGGCTGCCGCGTTCGGCATGAGCATCGGCACCGTCATCGGCATGACGCGGCGCGGACCCTTCTCACGCAGCGTGTCCCAGGCGTCGAGCAGCGTCCAGACGCCGCCGATGCCGGTGGCGAAGTCGACGCCCAGACGGTCGGGGTCGACCTCGGGGGCGCCGGCGTCAGCCCACGCCTCCATGGCGGCGACGAGAGCGAACTGGGATGCGGGGTCGAGGCGCTTCGCGATCGGACGATCGAGCACGGTCTCGGGACGGACGAGCGCCTCGGCGGCGAAGGTCACGGGCAGCTGGTACTTCTCGACCCAGTCGTGTTCGAGGGTGCGGGTGCCCGAAGCCCCGCTCAGCAGGGCGGACCAGCTGTCCGGCGCGGTCCCACCCAGGGGGGAGGACGCGCCGATGCCGGTGACGACGATGCGGGAGGTGGTCATGTTCGCTCTCTGAATGGGTTGAGCGGTGGGGGCATCGCCCCCACCGCGCGAAGTCACGCCTGGTTGGACGTGATGAAGCTGACGGCGTCGCCGACGGTCTTGAGGTTCTTGACCTCGTCGTCGGGGATCGTGACGCCGAACTTCTCCTCGGCGTTGACGACGATGGTCATCATCGAGATCGAGTCGATGTCGAGGTCGTCCGTGAAGGACTTCTCGAGCGCGACCTCGTCGGCCGAGATGCCGGTCTCGTCCGTGATGAGCTCTGCGAGTCCGGCGAGGACCTCGTCACTCGAAAGGGCCATGATTTCTCCTTCTGGTTGGGTTTGGGCGGCTGGGCACCGCGAATCAGTCTAGGGCGGTGGCATTCCCGGTCACGGGAGCACGACCACCTGCGCGCCGAACACGAGTCCGGCGCCGAACCCGATCTGCAGGGCGAGACCGCCGCTGAGCTCCGGGTGCTCTTCGAGCAGGCGATGGGCGGCGAGGGGGATGGATGCAGCGGAGGTGTTGCCCGTCGTCTCGATGTCCCGCGCGATCGCGACGGTGTCGGGCAGCTTCAGCTGCTTTGCGAACTCGTCGATGATGCGCATGTTCGCCTGGTGCGGGATGAATGCCGCGAGATCGGCGGCCTCGATGCCTGCCGCCTCGATTGCCTGCCGGGCGACCTTGGCCATTTCCCACACGGCCCAGCGGAACACGGACGGCCCGTCTTGACGGAGGGTGGGCCACTCGGCCTCGCCGTCGCGGAACTCGGTGAGGGTCGCGTTCATGCCGACGGTGTCGGCCTTCGACCCGTCCGACCCCCACACCGTGGGTCCGATCGCGGGGGTGTCGCTCGGGCCGATCACGACCGCACCGGCCCCGTCGCCGAGGAGGAAAGAGATGCTGCGATCGGTCGGATCGACGACGTCGGACAGTTTCTCGGCACCGATGACCACGGCGTAATGCGCGGCACCGGCCCGGATGAGGGCGTCCGCCTGGGCGATGCCGTAGGCGAAGCCGGCGCATGCGGCATTGGAGTCGTAGGCGGCCGCCGGGTTGGCGCCGACCCGGTCGGCGACGACAGCCGACATCGACGGGGTCTGGCGCACGTTGCTGATGGTGGCCACGATGACCAGGTCGATCTGATCTGCGGGCACTCCGGACCGCTCGATCGCCTCGCGGGCCGCATCCGTGGCGAGGTCGGTCGCAGATGTGGTGGGCACGGCGCGCTTGCGCGTGATGATGCCGGTGCGCTGGCGGATCCACTCGTCGCTGGAGTTGATCGGACCCACGATGTCGTCGTTGGTGACGGCGTTCTCGCCCCGAGCCGCACCGAACGAGTAGATGCGGGTGTAGGCAGGCCCCGAGGCCTGCTTCAGGGTGGGCGTGCTCATGCGTTCTCCTCGCTCAGCAGCGCCACGGCTGCATCCAGGTCCTCGGGCGTCTTGACCGCCACTGACGGTACGCCGCGCAGGGCCCGCTTGGCGAGGCCGACGAGCGTGCCGGCCGGGGCGAACTCGATGATGCCGGTGACGCCCGCCTCGGCGAACGCGGCCATGCACAGGTCCCAGCGGACCGGGGAGGCGACCTGCCCGATGAGGAGCTCCAGCGCACGAGCGCCTGACGTGACGACGCTGCCGTCGGCGTTCGTCCACAGCTGCAGCGACGGGTCGGCAGGGGTGAGGGCGGATGCGGCGGTCGCGAGGGTTTCGACGGCCGGGGCCATGTACCGGGTATGGAACGCGCCGGCGACCTGCAGCGGGATGACCCGTGCACCACGGGGTCCGGATGCGACGAGTTCCGCCAGGTGGTCTGCGGCTCCGGCGGCGACGATCTGCCCGCCGCCGTTGTAGTTGGCGGGGGTGAGATCGAGCTCCGCGAGGCGCGCCAGGACGTCGGCTTCGACGCCACCGACGACGGCGGCCATGCCGGTGGTCTCGAGCGCGGCTGCGTCGGCCATGGCGCGACCGCGGACACCGACGAGCCGCATCCCGTCATCGGCGGACAGGACGCCGGCCGCGACCAGCGCGGCGATCTCGCCGACTGAGTGGCCCGCGACACCGTCGAAGGCGCGGTCGGCGCGCTGGACCAGGGCCCACCACGACAGCAGGCTGGCCGCGACGATCAGCGGCTGCGCGACCTTGGTGTCACGGATCGCGTCGGCATCCCACTCGGTGCCGGCGGCGATGAGGTCCACCTCCGCGGCCTCGCCGTAGACGCCCACGAGATCGCGTGCGCCGGGAAGGTCGAGCCAGGGGGAGAGGAAGCCGGGGGTTTGAGAACCCTGCCCGGGGAATGCGCCGATGATCACTGTTCCATCCTGCCAACCTTTGTCGGTGGGATCTGGCGGCGACGACACAGAATCGCGGGAAACCTTTGTGTCAGGGCCACAAAGTCATCGGGGACGGCGTGTCGCTGCAGGGCGGCGACGCGTCGTGTCGGTGCCGATCGCGCCCAGGATCAGGGCGGTCTGCAGGATGAGCGCCTCACGAGGACCGGTGGCGTCCCAGCCGATCACGTCGGATACCCGCTTGAGGCGGTACCGGACCGTGTTCGGGTGCACGAACAGCTCGCGGGCGGTGGCTTCGAGCGACCGGCCGTTGTCGAGATAACTCCAGAGGGTCGTGACCAGGTCCGCGCTGTGCGCCCGGAGGGGCCGGTAGATCCGCTCCACCAGCGTGTGGCGGGCGACGGCATCACCGGCCAGTGCCCGCTCGGGGAGGAGGTCGTCGGCCTCGACCGGACGCGGGGCGTTTCGCCACGCGCGGGCCACGGCGAATCCGGCGAGCGAGGCGCGGGCACTCTGCCCCGCATCCACGAGCGCCGGGACGGTCGGTCCGAGCACGAGGTGCCCGGTGCCGAACCCCGGTTCGAGGCGGCGGGCGATCTCGGGGAACGACAGCTCCGCGCCGTCCTCGCCGGCACCCGTCCCCGGTTCGGTGCGGCCGATGACCAGCACGAGGCGCGAGCCCTGCACGCCGACGAGCACGTCGACGCCGAGCTTGCGTGCCATCCGCCGAAGGTGGTCCACGTCGAACTGCGGGGGCGTGGTGCCGACGAGCACCGCCACCTCGCCGTGTCCGTGCCAGCCGAGGGCGGCGATACGGCTCGGGAGCTCCTCGTCGGCCTCGCCGGTGAGGATGGAGTCCACCACCAGCGCCTCGAGGCGCGCGTCCCAGAGCCCGCGCGCCTCGGCGGCACGGGCGTACACGTCCGCGGAAGCGAAGGCGAGTTCGCGCGAGTAGAGCAGCATGGCCTCGCGGAGGTCATCTCCACGGCCGGCGACCCGTTCCTCGGTGACCTCCACAGTCACGCGGATCAGCTGCAGTGTCTGCTGCAGGCTGACGCTGCGCAGCAGCTCCCGTGGGGCGGCGGCGAAGATGTCCGCCGCGATCCACGGGGTCGAGGTGGGGTCGTCGTACCAGGAGATGAACGACGTGATACCGGCCTGCGCGACCAAGCCGACCGAGGACCGCCGCCCGGGCGGCATTCCCGCATACCAGGGCAGCGTGTCCTCGAGTCGCTTGATCGTCGCCGTCGCGAGGTCGCCGGAGATGCGCCGCAACCAGGCGAGCGTCTCCGCCTTCTCCGCAGGCGTCGGCGTGGTCGTCACCGGGTTAGCTCTCCCCGCCCGCGTTGCCGGTGGTGCCGGCAGCGACGTCGTGGAGCCGGTACTTCTCGATGGCCTGCGCGATCACCGAACGGTCGATCTTGCCGTCGTCGGCGAGGCCCTGCAGGGCGCGCACCGCGATCGAGGGACCGTCGATCTTGAAGTACCGTCGAGCGGCGGCGCGCGTGTCCGAGAACCCGAAGCCGTCGGCGCCGAGCGTCAGGAATCGACGCGGCACCCACTGCCGGATCTGGTCCTGCACCGCGTGCATGAAGTCGCTGACGGCGACGACGGGGCCGTCAGCATCCTTCAGCTTCTCGGTCACGTATGCCGTCCGCGGCTCCTCGTCCGGGTGGAGGAAGTTGTGCTCGTCGGCGGCCAGTCCGTCGCGGCGCAGTTCGCCCCACGAGGTGACCGACCACACGTCCGCGGTCACGCCCCAGTCCTCGCGCAGCAGCTGCTGCGCTTCGAGCGCCCACGGCACACCGACGCCGGAGGCGAGCAGCTGCGTGCGGGGCCCGTCGCCGGTGCCCTCGGAGATACGGTGGAGACCGCGCAGGATGCCGTCGACATCCACGTCCTCGGGCTCGGCGGGCATGACGATCGGCTCGTTGTAGACGGTGATGTAGTACATCACGTTCGGGTCGGGGTGCTTCCCGCCGTACAGGCGCTCCAGGCCCGCCCGCACGATGTGTGCGATCTCGTACCCGTAGGCAGGGTCGTAGGACACCGTGGCCGGGTTGGTCGACGCGAGCAGCAGCGAGTGTCCGTCGGCGTGCTGCAGGCCCTCACCGGTCAGGGTCGTGCGGCCGGCGGTGGCGCCGATGATGAAGCCGCGCGCCATCTGGTCGCCGGCGGCCCAGTTCGCGTCGCCGGTGCGCTGGAACCCGAACATCGAGTAGAAGACGTACACCGGGATGAGGGGCTCGCCGTGCGTCGCGTAGGACGTGCCAATCGAGGTGAATGCGGCCATGGCGCCGGCCTCGTTGATGCCGACGTGCACGAGCTGGCCCTGCGGGCTCTCCTTGTACGCGAGCAGCAGCTCGCGGTCGACGGAGGTGTAGTTCTGCCCGTTCGGGTTGTAGATCTTCGCCGTCGGGAAGTACGCGTCCATGCCGAACGTGCGTGCCTCATCCGGGATGATCGGCACGATGCGGTGACCGAAGTCCTTGGAGCGCAGCAGGTCCTTGAGCAGTCGAACGAACGCCATGGTGGTGGCGATCTCCTGCGTGCCGGAGCCCTTCTTGGGCAGGGCGTAGGCCTTGTCGTCCGGCAGCTCGAGGCCGACGTGGTGGCTGCGACGCTCGGGCAGGAAACCGCCGAGGGCGCGGCGACGCTCCAGCAGGTACTGGATCGTCTCGTCCTGCGGACCGGGGTTGTAGTACGGCGGCAGGTAGGGGTTCTCTTCGAGCTTCGCGTCAGAGATCGGGATGTGCATCGCGTCGCGGAACTGCTTGAGGTCCTCGAGCGTCATTTTCTTCATCTGGTGGGTCGCGTTGCGGCCCTCGAAGTGCGGTCCGAGACCGTAGCCCTTGATGGTGTGGGCGAGGATGACGGTGGGCTGGCCCTTGTGCTCCTGCGCCGCCTTGAACGCCGCGTACACCTTGCGGTAATCGTGGCCACCGCGCTTGAGGTTCCAGACCTGCTCGTCGGAGTAGTCCTTCACCAGGGCGGCGGCGCGCTCGTCGCGACCGAAGAAGTGCTCACGCACGTAGGCGCCGTTCTCGGCCTTGTACGTCTGGAAGTCACCGTCGGGGGTGACGTTCATGAGGTTCAGCAGGGCGCCGTCGGTGTCGCGGGCGAGCAGGTCGTCCCACTCCCGGCCCCAGATGACCTTGATGACGTTCCAGCCGGCACCGCGGAAGAAGCTCTCGAGCTCCTGGATGATCTTGCCGTTACCGCGGACCGGGCCGTCGAGGCGCTGCAGGTTGCAGTTGACGACGAAGGTCAGGTTGTCCAGGCCCTCGTTCGCGGCGACCTGGAGCTGACCGCGGCTTTCGACCTCATCCATCTCACCGTCGCCGAGGAACGCCCACACGTGCGAGTCGGAGACGTCCTTGATGCCGCGGTTGGCGAGGTACTTGTTCGTCATCGCCTGATAGATGGCGTTGATGGGACCGAGGCCCATCGACACCGTCGGGAACTGCCAGTAGTCGGGCATGAGGCGCGGATGCGGGTACGAGGGGAGACCGTTCGGCGCCGCCGACTTCTCCTGGCGGAACCCGTCGAGCTGCGTCTCGCTGAGACGGCCTTCGAGGAACGAGCGGGCGTACATGCCGGGCGAGGCGTGGCCCTGGAAGAAGATCTGGTCGCCACCGGAGGGGTGGTCGGCACCGCGGAAGAAGTGGTTGAAGCCGACTTCGTACAGGGCCGCGGACGATGCGTAGGTGGAGATGTGTCCACCGACACCGATTCCGGGGCGCTGCGCGCGGTGCACCGTGATGGCGGCGTTCCAGCGGATCCAGGCGCGGTAGCGGCGCTCGATCTCTTCGTCACCGGGGAATTCCGGCTCGTTCTCGGGAGCGATCGTGTTGATGTAGTCGGTCGTCGGCACCATGGGGACGCCGAGGTGCAGGTCCCGCGACGTCTTCAGCAGGCTGAGCATGATCTCGCGGCCACGTCCGTGGCCCTTCGCGTCAACCAGCTGCTGCAGCGATTCCTGCCATTCGGAGGTTTCCTCCGGGTCGCTGTCGAGGGGCCCTTGCGAATATGGATCCTGATCGTGGACGGTCACATGTGCCCTTTCATCATCTGGCAGGTCGTGCCAGAAACAGCCATCAGATCGGTGCAGGCATTGTTAGCCAGCCACAATGCACCGTCGTCCAGCCTAGCGACATGCGGACCGCGGGGGATGCATCCGTGCGGTGTCTCACGCGTCGGGTCCGTAGCCGCACCAATCGGCCACCCAGCTGAGGATGTCGGCACGCAGCTCGGGCGTGGCCGCGAGGTCGAACGACCCCTCGACCCCGTCGAGTTCGACGTCTACGCGGAAGACGGTGCCGCGCTTGTCTTCTTGCACGGCGTGCGGGTCGCAGCGCGCAGGGATGAGCGGGAGCCCTACCGTGACATCCCCCGATTTCTCGACGGCGTACTGCGGCTCGCCGTCCACGAAACCGAGCAGGTTCGTCTCCCGGATATCGCGCACCTTGAGCGTCCCCGCATCCGTGCCGGTGCCGGCGATGACGAGCTCGAGCGTCGCGGGGGATTCGGCGGGCGACGGGGTGAACCTGCCGAAGGTGATCTCGGCGACCTCGTCGACGCGCTCCCGCAGGCACTCCGCCGCGTGCAGGGCGGTGAGGAACGGCACCTGCTCCTCGACCGGCGCGACGCCAACGCCTGTGGCGCCCTCGACGACGTAGTGGAGGGTGAGGGTCGACGTGGCCGCGTCGGCCGCGTCGCAGTCGACCGGAGCGAGCTGGATGCGGACATCGACCGAGCCGCCGGGCGCGCGCACGGAGGTGCGGTCGACCACCCGCTGCGCCGGCTCGACGAAGCGCGGATCGGCGATGCTCACCTCCCCGATCGTGACAGCGGAATCGGAGCCGTTGCGGATCCGCAGCTGCGCCTGGCGCCCGGCGACATCGGACCGCTGCTGCACGAGCGACGCCTCGACGCCCTCGGGGAGCGGGTCGGGGGCGGGGCCGCCGCATCCGGTCAGCACGCACGCCGCCACGATGCACGAGAGGGCGGCGCTTATCATCGTGCGGCGGAAGACCGTCCGGGCTGACATGGGGTCAGTGTACGGAGGAGGTGGTGGGCCCTGCCGGGCTCGAACCGACGACATCCACGGTGTAAACGTGGCGCTCTACCAACTGAGCTAAAGGCCCCTCGCGTTCAGTCTACGGGGAGCTCGACGCCGTCACCCGCCGTGACGGTCACCGCGTCACCCACCCGGATCACACCGCCCGCAGCCACCGGCAGCAGCAGGATGCCGAGTGTCGGCTCCGGCTGCTGGAACTCGGTCGTGAGCAGCCGCAGCAGCCGCGCATCCCGTACGCCGGTGTCGGGGTTCGCCATGACAGCGGCGCAGCGGCCGATGCGGTTCTGCACCGCGAAGGTGACGTCGCCGACCGTCACGTGGCCAGTCCAGTCGAGTTCGGCCCACGGCGGCACGTCGTCGACCACGATGTTCGAGCGGAACCGGCGGTCGTCGACGGGGGCAGGGGATGCGGCGTCGACCGCTGCAACTGATCCGGTGCCGTGCAGCGATACGTAGCCGCGCGGACGGTCCTGGAACTGGGACGTCCGGCCGTCGCCGACAAGGCGGAGGGGCAACGCGTCCTCCGCCTCGAGTCGCCTGGCGTCGGGACCTTCCAGCACCCAGGCCGTGACCGCATCCTCGATCCGGCGGCGTCCGTCTTCGTCCAGGCTGTCCTCGACGAGGAGCGTGCCGTGCTGCTCGATGCGCAGGCGCTGACGGTCTGCATCGAAGTGCAGCTGCAGGCGCGCGAGCGACGGCATGTCCATGAGCGCGAGTCCCTGGCTCTTGGGCCAGTAGTCGAGGCCGTCGATACGCTGCGGCCGCGTCGCCGAGGCGAACCGGAAGGCGAGCACGCGGTCGCCCGTGACGCGGCCGTCGTCCTGGACAGTCAGGCTCTCGCGGGCCTCGGGGGTGAAGCCCTTGACCGGGTGACGGAAGAGTGCGCGCACATGCATGGTGCTCCCATGCTGGCACGCCCGCGGTGTCGCCTTCTGCCGGCCGTGACCACACAGCCGTCGCGAGGCGTCGGAATTCAGGCTGAAACAGCCGCGGACGCCGAAAACCGCCCCCAAACCGCCGCTGAGCCTGAATTCTGACAGCCGGGTGCCTCGAGGCTCGCGCAAAACTCAGGACATCTGTGCCTGTGGTGTCCGAAACACGGGGTCGCGTGGCAGGGAGCCGCGGAATGTCCTGAGTTTTGAACGGCCGTGGCCGACGGCGGCGCCGACGGCCGAGCCGCGCGCCCGGAGAGACTCAGCCCCAGCGACGCACGGCCCAGCGCTGCACCAAGCCGAGGGCGGAGTCGGTGAGCTTACCGATCACGGCCAGCAGGATGATCGCCAGCACGATCTGGTCCACACGTCCGGTGGACTGGCCGCGCGTGAGCAGGAATCCGAGGCCCATCGACGCGCCGATGAGCTCTGCGGCGACGAGGAACAGCCACGCCTGCACCAGGGCGAGGCGAAGGCCCGAGAACAGTGCGGGCAGCACGGCCGGCAGCTGCACGGTGAAGAAGAGCCGGATGCCGCTGAACCCGAACGAGCGGCCGAGCTCCACGAGGTGCGGGTCGACGTGGCGCAGCGCCATCGACACCGTCGTGAACACGGGGAAGAACGCGCCGATCGCGATGAGGATGATCTTCGACTGCTCGCCCTGGTTGAACCACACGATGAGCAGCGGCACCCACGCAAGAGACGGCACGGCGCGGATGACGCCGAGGCTGGGGGAGAGGCCGAGGTCCCAGAAGCGCGAAAGGCCCACGAGTCCACCCAGGGCAACGCCGAGCGAGGCGCCGGCCGCGAAGCCGATCAGCACCCGCTGCAGCGAGATCGCGGTGAACTGCCACAGCTCGCCGCGTTCGCCGAGGAACACTGCCGCCTGCCACACCGATGCGGGGCTGGGGAATTTGTAGGGCGGCACCAGCGCGGCGCCGGGGATCGTGACGAGGAACCAGACGACGATGAGCACGACCGGGAGCGTCACGCCCACGGCGATTCGCACACCGCGCCGCGACAGCGGACTGGTGCCGGCGGTCGGGGCGGTGCGGTCCGCGGTAGGGGTGGTCCCGGTCGTGCTCATACGTGTCGTCTTCCGTTCGAGCGGCCTGCGCTCAGCCGATCGCCTTCTCGGCGAACTGCGGCGCGAACAGGGTGTCGAGCGCGTCGTCGATGGACTGCTGGCTGACGGCGTCGCCGATCTGCACCTGGATGGCGCCGATGGGCTTCAGCACCTTCGCCAGCGTCGAGCCGGGGACCGGGTCCACGTCGAGGCCGGCGCGCTCATCGATGACCGCCTGGGCGACCGTGAGGTCGATCGCGGCGGCGTCCGCGAGGATCTGCGCCGTCTCGTCGGGGTTCTCCAGCGCCCAGGCGCGTGCCTTCTCGTAGGCGTCGACGACGGCCTGCACGACCTCGGGGTGCTCATCGATGATGGTCTCGGATGCGTTCAGCACGCTGTACGAGTTCAGATCGATGTCGCGGTACAGGAGCTCCGCACCCGCGGCCTCGGCGGAGGCCATGATCGGGTCGAGGCCCGCCCAGGCCTGCACGGACCCGCTCTGCAGCGCCGCCCAGCCGTCGGCGTGGATGAGGTTCTCCACGGTGACGTCGTCGATCGACAGGCCGTTGGCCTCGAGCGACTGCACCAGGAAGAAGTACGGGTCGGTACCGAGCGCGGCGGCGACGGTCTTGCCCTTGAGGTCCTCGACCGAGGTGATGTCGCTGCCTGCGGGGACGACGAGCGCCGCCCACTCGGGCTGCGCGACGACGTCGACGATCTGCTGCGGCGCTCCGTTCGCCCGTGCGAGGAGGGATGCGGAGCCGGCAGTGGATCCGAAGTCGATGGCGCCGGCGCGGAGCGACTCATTGGCCTTCGATGAGCCGAGCGACTGCGTCCACTCGACGTCGTAGCCGGCGTCCTCCAGCCAACCCTGGTCCTTGATGATCAGGCTGAGCGGGTTGTAGGTCGCCCAGTCGAGCTTGATGGTCGTCGTGACGGCGGCATCGGATGCGGCAGGCTCTGCGGCATCCTCGCCGGCGACGCAGCCGGACAGGGCCAGGGCGGCGACGACGGCTCCGGCGGCGAGGCCGATAGTGCGGCGGCGGAAGGACATATGGGTGCCTTTCGGTGGCTGTGAGCGGGAGAGGTGCTGTGGTGCGAGGTGAAGATCAGTGCGCGTGCCGGTCGATGCCGAGCGCATCGAGCAACTCGGCGCGCAGCCGCGCGAGCTCTGCCGAGCCACGATCGCGGGGCCGATCCCCGGGGACGACGAGGAGCTGCTGGATGCCGGCACCCGGCGCATCACCGGTCGGGCCCAGCACGATCACGCGATCGGCGAGCTGCAGTGCCTCGTCGACGTCGTGGGTGACGAGCAGGGTCGTGGTGGGCGCTTCGTCGAGCACCGACAGCAGCAGGTCCTGCATGCGCAGCCGGGTCAGCGCGTCGAGAGCGCCGAACGGCTCGTCGAGGAGCAGCACGTCGGGGCGGCGGGCCAGCGCTCGGGCCAGTGACGTGCGCTGCGCCATGCCGCCGGAGATCTGCCGGGGACGGTGACCGGCGAAGTCGGTGAGACCGATCAGACGCAGCAGCTCCTGGATGCGGGACGCCCGCTCCGGACGCGACAGCCCCGCCGGAAGTCCCAGCGCGATGTTGTCGGCCACCGAGCGCCAGGGGAGCAGTCGCGGCTCCTGAAAGCCGATCGCTACCCGCGGGTCGATACCGGTGACCGGCTCACCATCGATGGCGACCTCGCCGGAGGTCGCCGCATCCAGGCCGCCGACGATGCGCAGCAGTGTGGACTTGCCCGAACCCGACGACCCGAGGATGGCGACGAGTTCGCCGGCCGCGACATCGAGGTCGATGCCCTGGAGCACGACGTGCTCGCCGAACGATCGGCCGAGTCCGCGCAGGCGCAACGGTGCACCGGGCGTCGGGCGCGAGGCCTCGGCGGGTGCATCCGTGAGTGCGGCGGACATCGGGTTCCTTTCGGGCATAGGCAGCGTGTTCCGACCCTAGACAGCGAGAAAGCCGGGCTCCAGGCGGCCGACACGGGAGGTAACAGAGCGAGCGCGTGCCTGGCGTAGTTTGGAGGGGTGAACGCCACCCCCGCAGAACAGCTCCGCCTGCTCGAGCTCGCCGACCTCGACACCCGGTTGCGCCAGGCCGAGCACGCCCGCGCGAACCCGCCGCAGGCTGCGCGGGTGAAGGCGCTGATCGAGCAGCGTCAAGAGCTCTCGCGGGAGCTGTCGAACCGCCAGGGCGCGGTGGAGGAGATGCAGGCCGAACTCGGCCGGATCGAATCCGATGTGAAGGTGGTCCGTGCTCGCCAGGATCGGGACACCGCGCTGCTGCAGACCGTCTCGAACCCGAAGGATGCGGCCGGCCTCGAGCACGAGCTCGATTCGCTCCGCCGCCGCCAGCGCGAGCTGGAGGACAGCGAGCTGGAGATCATGGAGCGGCTCGAGACGGCGGAGCAGGCGGTCGCCGACCAGGCGCGTCTGGTCGCCGAGGCCAACGAAGAGGGTGCCCGTCTGTCCGGTGAGGCCAAGGCGCTCGTCGCGGAGGCGACCGCACGCATCGCCGAGTTGCAGCGGGATCGCGCCGCGGTCGCCGCATCCGTTCCCGCCGCGCTGCTGTCGATGTACGACGCGGCGGCATCCCGCAGCTCGGGCGCCGCGCTGCTGCGCGCGCGGACCTGCACCGGCTGCAACATGATGCTCTCGGGCACCGACCTGAACAGCCTGCGCCAGCTTCCCGACGAGGCCGTCGCCACCTGCCCCGAGTGCGGGTCGATTCTGGTGCGTACCGGCGAATCCGGGCTCTGACGCACGGTCGGGCCTGACTCCGTGTCGGCGCCGCAGCACGAGCGGGAGGCGCGGTGGAGCGTGCTCGCTCCGAGCGCGGGCGGTCCACTCGAGGTCGTCGATCTGTCGGCCGACGGCGCCGAACTGTCTCGCGAGCGCTGGCGTCCCGCCGACGCATCCGCGCTGATCGCGGCGCGCCCGCAGACCCGCTGGGTCTGGGCGGACACCGCGCACACCTACCGCGCGGTGCTCCGCGACGGAGTTCGGGTGGCCCGGGCGTGGGACCTGCGGCTCTGCCACCGCATCCTGCGTGCCGCCGTCGATCCCTCCGGCACCGGCGCGCTGGGACCGGTGGATGCGTGGGACGGCGACGCCCGACCGATCGCGGAAGAGGGGCTCTTCACCCTCGACGCGGGGCAAGTGCCCTCCTCCGACGAGGCCGTCGCCGAACTGCGCCGTCAGCTGATCACCCTGGACGCCGCACCCGACACCCCGCGGATGACCCTGCTCCTGCACGGCGAGTCGGCCGGCGCGCTGGTGGCCGAAGAGATGCATGCGGCGGGGCTCCCCTGGGACGTCGCCGCGCACGAGCGGATCCTCGCCGACACCCTCGGTTCGCGGACCTCGGTCGCCGCCGTCCCCGAGCGGATGGCGGAGCTGGCGGACCGCGTCCGGGCCGCGCTCGGCGACACCAGCGTGAACCTCGACTCGCCGCCGAAGCTGCTCCGCGCCCTGCGGCGTTCAGGTCGCGTCCACGAGCAAATGGGAGCTCGCCGACCAGCCGCATCCGGCGATCGAACCGCTGCTCGAATACAAGCGCTTGGCGCGCCTTCTCGCCGCGAATGGCTGGGCATGGCTCGAGGAATGGGTGCACGACGGTCGGTTCCGGCCGGTGTACGTGCCGGGCGGCGTGGTTACCGGCCGCTGGGCCTCCAGCGGCGGCGGGGCGCTGCAGATCCCGAAGCTCCTGCGTCCGGCCGTCCTCCCCGACCCGGGGTGGGTGATCGTGGATGCGGATGTGGCGCAGCTGGAGCCGCGGGTGCTCGCGGGGATGTCACGGGACCTCGCCCTGGCTGCCGCCGCGCGCGGCCGCGACCTCTACGCCGGGATCGTCGCCTCGGGCACCGTCGCCACGCGGGACGAGTCGAAGTACGCCATGCTCGGCGCGATGTACGGCGCCACGACCGGCAAGGGCGGCCGGCTCGTCCCGCGTCTGCGCCAGACCTACCCCGTGGCGATGGCCGTCGTCGACGATGCCGCCGCGACCGGCGAGGGCGGCGGCACCGTGCAGACGTGGCTGGGACGCACCGCCCCGGCCCCGGATGCGGACTGGCTCCTGCTGGCCTCCTCCGCGGGCGCAGAAGGAGCCGACCCCGTGGTGCGCGATGTGGCCCGGCGAGCAGCGGGGGACCGGGGGCGGTTCACGCGCAACTTCGTGGTGCAGGGCACGGCGGCAGAGTGGGCGCTCTGCTGGCTGGCCGAGATCCGCAGCAGGCTGGACACGCTGGGGGAGACGGGGGTTCCCCGGGCGGACCGGGCAGGCGCCGTCTTCGCCCCCCGCCCGCACCTGGTGTTCTTCCTGCACGACGAGGTGATGGTGCACGCGCCCGCACACATCGCGGATGCGGTGGCGACTGTCGTCACGGATGCCGCGGCCGCCGCGGGGCGGCGGATGTTCGGCTCGTTCCCGATCGACTTCCCGCTGGACGTGCGGGTGATCGGAGACGAGCGGGCGGGCGACCAGGCACGCGGATAGACTCGGAACGCGAATGGGTCGGCTGGACGGTCGCGTGGCGGGAAACCGCACCGAGGAACGTCCGGGCTCCATAGGGCAGGGCGGTGGGTAACACCCACCCGGAGTGATCCGCGAGACAGTGCCACAGAGAGCAGACCGCCGGGATTCGTCCCGGTAAGGGTGAAAGGGTGGTGTAAGAGACCACCGGGGTCGTGGTGACACGACCCGCACGGTAAACCTCGCCCGGAGCAAGGTCAGACAGGGGATGTTGACGCGGCCCGCCGAGTCCCCGGGTAGACCGCTGGAGCGGCACGGCAACGTGTCGCCGAGAGAGATGACCGTCCACGGAGCTTCGGCTCCCGGACAGAACCCGGCGTACAGGCCGGCCCATTCGCCCTCTTCTGACCCGGACGCCGAACTACCGCTTCAGGTGGCGACTCCGGCGGGATACCCGCGTGGGTTCCCGCGGGTTGTGCCACGTGAACACACCCGGGGCGGTGCGACCCGTGCCGAACACGGGTGCCACGCGAACGCGTGCGCCGCGCTCAGTCCTTCGTGGTCACCGCGGACAGGCGCTGCGGCGCGGCACCGAGCGACAGCGCTGCGGCGCCGATGATGCCGGCGTTGTTCCGGTGCACGGCCGCGACGATCGGCGTCGTCGCCTGGCCACCGCAGGTGACACCGCCACCGACGATGAACAGGTCGGGGCTGAAGAGGAACTCGACGTGGCTGTAGTACCACTGCAGCCGCTCGGCCCATGCTTCCCAGGTGAGCTCGTCGCGCTCCATGGCGGAGTATGCGGCGTACGCCTCCGCATCCTTGCCGTGCTTCGCGCGCTGCAGGTGGCCGAGCTCGGAGTTCGGGATGAGCTGGCCGTCGTAGAGCAGCGCCGAGCCGATGCCGGTGCCGAGGGTGGTGAGGATCGTGAGACCCGCCGCGTCCTTCGCGGCGCCGAAGCGCATCTCCGCCACCCCGGCGACATCGGCATCGTTGGCGAAGTGGATGTCGCGACCGAGACCGTCTTCGAAGAACTCCTCGGCCGGGAAGTCGATCCACTTGTGCGACACATTCGCGGCGGAAAGGGTGCGGCCGTTCTTGACGATCGCAGGGAAGGCGACGCCGAGCGGATAGTCCGACTCGGCGACCTTGAGCGTGTCGAGTACCTCGCGCACCGCCGTCAGCACGTCATCCGGCTCGGCACCCTGCGGGGTCGAGACCTTGATGCGGTCGCTGATCAGCTCACCTTTGTCGAGGTCGACGATGCCGCCCTTGATGCCGGTTCCCCCGATGTCGATTCCGACCGCGCGTGCACTCTCCGAAGCCATGTCTTCCACCCTACCGACAGCGAGCTGTGCGATCAGTAGGATCGTGTCAGGCATCGACGAGGAGCACCCGTGAGCGACGACAGCGAGAAGTACTGGTACAACCTGAAGACCGGCCAGGTCGAGCGTGGTTACGCATCCCCGGCCGTCGATCGTGCCGGTCCCTTCGACACGGAGGAGGACGCCGCCAAGGCACCCGAGCTCTTGCGCGAGCGGTCTCGTCAGTGGGCCGAGGATGAGGCGCGCGACAACGACTGAACGTCCGCGCCGCGCGGACGCCTAGCATTGATCCGAGGCCGGAGCACCGGCCCGTAGAGGGGACACCATGGACAAGCAGCGGGACTTCGTTCTGCGCACGATCGAGGAGCGCGGCATCAAGTTCGTGCGCCTCTGGTTCACCGACGTCATCGGCACGCTGAAGTCGGTCGCGATCGCGCCGGCAGAGGTCGAGGGGGCGTTCAACGAGGGACTCGGCTTCGACGGCTCCGCGATCGAGGGCCTGACCCGGTCGTACGAATCCGACCTGCTGGCGCTCCCTGACCCGACGACGTTCCAGGTGCTCCCGTGGCGCGGTGAGATCGATCCCACCGCGCGGATGTTCTGCGACATCACGACCCCCGACGGCCAGCCCGCCGTCGCCGACCCGCGGCACGTGCTCAAGCGCACGCTCGCGAAGGCGGCCGATGCCGGGTTCACGTTCTACACGCACCCCGAGATCGAGTTCTACCTGCTGAAGTCCTCGTCCTACGGCCCCAACGGGCCGGAGCCGGTGGACTCCGCCGGGTACTTCGACAACGTCCCCGGCGGCACCGCGCACGACTTCCGTCGCCGGTCGGTGCGGATGCTGGAAGATCTGGGCATCTCGGTGGAGTTCAGCCACCACGAGGCCGGACCGGGCCAGAACGAGATCGATCTGCGCTACGCCGACGCGCTCGCCACGGCCGACAACATCATGACGTTCCGCACCGTCATCAAAGAGGTCGCGATCGAGCAGGGCGTTTACGCGACCTTCATGCCGAAGCCCCTCAGCGGCCACCCTGGCAGCGGCATGCACACGCACATGTCGCTGTTCGAGGGCGACGTCAACGCGTTCTACGAAGAGGGCGCGCAGTACCAGCTCTCCAAGACCGGCCGCCAGTTCATTGCCGGCCTGCTCCGTCACGCCAACGAGATCTCCGCGGTCACCAACCAGTTCGTGAACTCGTACAAGCGGCTGTGGGGTGGTGACGAGGCGCCGAGCTTCATCACCTGGGGTCACAACAACCGCTCCGCGCTGGTGCGCGTGCCGCTGTACAAGCCGAACAAGGGCCAGTCGTCGCGGGTTGAGTACCGCGCGCTGGATTCCGCCGCGAACCCGTACCTCGCGTACGCGCTCATGCTTGCCGCCGGCCTCAAGGGCATCGAAGAGGGCTACGAGTTGCCGCCCGAGGCCGAGGACAACGTGTGGTCGCTGACCGACGGCGAGCGTCGCGCGCTCGGCTACGCGCCGCTGCCGGCGAGCCTCGACCAGGCGCTGCAGGCCATGGAGGAGTCGGAACTCGTCGCCGAGACGCTCGGTGA
>NZ_JAPLAI010000014.1:0-7398 GCF_026393345.1 Microbacterium sp. | reverse complement strand
CCTGCTCAACAAGCGCAAGGAATGGCACGGGTACCGCGCACAGGTGACGCCGTTCGAGCTGCAGAGCAACCTCGAGATGCTCTGACGCGGTGATGGCCGCATCCGACCGCTTCTCCACGCGGACGGACCTCGCCCGCCTCGGCTTCGGTGACACCACCGAAGCCGAGCGGCTGCTCGACGAGATCGAGCAGTACGTCGACCTTCCCCGGTCGACGTGGCTGGTCGGGGCCGGCGGCGCCGCCGATCCGGACGGGGCCGTCCTCGCCCTCGCCCGGATCGCGCGACGCGACGCCGGCGCCGTCCGGGACACGCTCCGGCACGACCGCGCCCGCGTCGCGATGTGGGTCCTCCTCGGCGCGTCGGCGGAGGGGTTCGGCGACTTCTACTTCCGGCATCCGGACGAGCTCGCCGATCTCGCGGATGCCGGCGACCGGCTACCGACGGCCGCCGAACTGCGCGACGGACTGCTCGACGCAGTCGGTGCGGTCGACGGGTTCGCCCCGGTCACGGGCGATGACGCGCCCATGGCACTCCGTGTCCGGTATCGGCGACTGGTCGCCCGGATCGCGGTGTACGACCTGCTGAGCGGCGATGCGGTCGCGGTGCTGCCCCACGTCGCCGCGGCCCTCGCCGATGCCGCCGCCGCTGCTCTCGAAGCCTCGCTCGCGGTCGCCCGCACGCGGATCAGTAGCGGCCGTGCGCTGTTCACCCGCGAGCAGGTCGCGGCGACGAAGCTCGCGGTCATCGGCATGGGTAAGACCGGCGCACGCGAACTGAACTACGTCAGCGACGTGGACGTCATCTTCGTCTGCGGCGCCGCCGACGACGTGCGCGAGGAGCTCGGCGAGAGCCGCATCATCGACATCGCCACCCGCCTCGCCGCGCAGACGATGCAGGGCATCTCCTCGGCTGACATCGAACCCGCCCTGTGGGAGGTCGACGCGAACCTCCGGCCCGAGGGCAAGCAGGGAGCGCTCGTGCGCACGCTGGAGTCGCACGTCTCGTACTACGAGCGGTGGGCGAAGAGCTGGGAGTTCCAGGCGCTGCTGAAGGCGCGCCCGATCGCCGGCGACGCGGAACTCGGTGCGGCGTACGTCGACGCGGTGCAACCGAAGGTGTGGACGAGCGCCGCGCGCGAGAACTTCGTCGACAGCGTGCAGCGGATGCGGGAACGGGTGACCGACCACATCCCCGCGGCCGAGAAGCCGTACCAGCTGAAGCTCGGGGCCGGCGGTATCCGTGATGTCGAGTTCACGGTGCAGTTGCTGCAGCTCGTGCACGGTCTCAGCGACGACAAGATCCGCCAGCGCGGCACGCTCGATGCTCTCGAGGCGCTCGTCACGGAGGGCTACATCGGACGAACGGATGCGGCGGCCTTCGCGAGCGACTACCGGATGCTCCGGGTGCTCGAGCATCGAGTGCAGCTGCGTGCGCTTCGCCGCACCCATCTGATGCCGGCCGCGGCCGAGGATCAGCGTGTGCTCGCGCGGGCCAGCGGCCTCGCGGACACGGCGCAGGGCGTGTGGGTGCTGTGGGAGCGGCTGAAGCGCGAGGTGCGCGAGATCCATGTGCGTCTGTTCTACCGGCCGTTGCTGTCAGCGGTCGCCGCCCTCCCGGAGGCGGACCGGTCGCTCTCCGCCGCGCAGGCGCACGATCGCCTCGCCGCGATCGGCTTCCGTGATCCGGTGGGGGCACTGCGTCACATCGGTGCGCTGACCACCGGCATCAGCCGGAAGGCCACCATCCAGCGCCACCTCATGCCCGTCATGCTGCGCTGGTTCGGCGACGGTGCCGACCCGGATTACGGGCTCATCTCCTTCCGTCGCATCAGCGAGCGACTGGGGGACACCCCGTGGTTCCTCCGCATCCTGCGTGACTCCGCAGGCGCCGCCGAGAGTCTCACCCGCGCGCTGTCCGGCTCGCGGTACATCGGCGAATTGATGGAGTGGATCCCGGAGTCGGTGGCCTGGCTCGATGACACCGAGCAGCTGCGTCCCCGCAGCGGTCCGGCGCTCGAGCAGGAGGCGCGCGCCATCCAGATGCGCCACGACACGATCGACGAGGCCATGCGATCGGTGCGTGCGCTGCGTCGCCGCGAGCTGCTGCGCATCGCGATGGCCGCGGTCGTCGGCGTGCTTACGATCGAGGAGCTCGCCGATGCGCTGACCGTGGTCACTGAGGTCACGATCCAGGCGACGCTCCGCGCGGTTCGCCGCGAAGTCGTGCCGGCCGAAGACGACGCCCTGGACTTCTCGGTGATCGCCATGGGACGCTTCGGCGGACGGGAGCTCGGATTCGGTTCGGATGCCGACGTGCTGTATGTCTACCGTCCCAACGGGGTCGACCCGGAGCGCGCGCATCAGCTGTCGCTGCAGCTGGTCGCGGGCCTGCGTCAGCACTCCGAGGACCAACGCGTCCCCCTGGATCTTGATGCCGATCTGCGTCCGGAAGGTCGCAACGGGCCCTTGGTGCGCTCCCTCGAGGCGTACGAGGAGTACTACAGCCGATGGTCACTGTCGTGGGAGGCGCAGGCGCTGCTCCGCGCCCGCGGTGTGGCGGGCAGTGTGAAGCTCATCGGTGCGTTCACCGAGCTCGCCGACCGGGTGCGGTATCCCGAGGCCGCCGACCCGCAGGGCATCCGCGAGATCAAGCGCATCAAGGCGCGCGTGGAGAGCGAACGGCTGCCGCAGGGCGTCGATCCGGCGCGGCACCTGAAGCTCGGGCCCGGCGGCCTGAGCGATGTGGAGTGGCTCGTCCAGTCGCTGCAACTGCAGCACGCGTATGCCGTTCCCGGCATGCGCACGACCTCGACCCTCGGCGCGCTGACCGCCGCGAGGGACGCCGGCCTGGTCCCGGAGGCTGCGGCGACCCGCCTCGCCGAGGCCTGGCACCTCGCGAGCCGGCTGCGGTCCGCGAACACCCTGCTGTCCGCCCAGACGAGCGACGTGCTCCCGACCGACCGGCAGCGCCTCGACGGCATCGGGCGCCTGCTGGAGTATCCCGAGCGCTCGGCGACCCGGGTCGAAGAGGACTGGATGGGCACCGCCCGTCGTGCCCGCCGCGTGTTCGAGAAGCTCTTCTACGGTTGAGCCCCGCCCCTACTCGGGGTCGGCGCGGTATCCCGCGGCATGGAGGAGCCGTCGGATCTCGAGCAGGGTCGACTCATCCACGTCCTTGTGGCGCGGTGGCGTGATCGTGAGGGTCTGATCTCCCACCGTGACCCTGACTTTGCCGTTGTGCTCCTCGGTGACGTCACCGACCGCCTCCAGCAGCGAGCGCACGTCGTGCCATTCCAGGTTGTGCGTGGTGGGGTGCCGGTCCAGGTGGCCGAGGGTGGTGCGGTGGGCCTCGCTCAGGTGTTCGGTCATGACGATCCTTTCGATGGTGAAGCGTGACGGTGTCACGTGCCTGCGTCGTCCCCGAGGGACTCGAGGAAGGATGCGGACGGCGCGAAGAATGCCGCACCGGTGACCGGTACCGAGAAATCCAGCAAGCGGTCGTGCAGCCCCACCGGCTCGCCGATGAACATCCGCTGCAGCATCTTCTCGATGACCCAGAGGTGCCGGGTGTACCCGATGAAGTAGGTTCCGAACTGCGCGGTCCCCGGGCTGCCGAACGGCATGTTGTCGCGGAGGATGTCGTGCTCCTGCCCGCCGACCTCGATGGTCGCGAGCGTCTTGTGTGACTTCTGTCCGGTCTCCGCATCGTCGAGCTCGATGTTGTCCGCCTTGGAGCGCCCGATGATCGCTTCCTGCTGCTCGGTGGTGAGGGCCTGCCACGCGGCGATCGGGTGGACGTACTTCTGGACGACGACGTAACTCCCACCGCTGTGGGCGGGATCCTCGTCATCCACCAGGGTCGCGAGCGGAAGCGCCTGGCCGACCGGGTTCGCCGTCCCGTCGACAAAGCCGAGGAGGTCGCGCATGTCGAAGTAGCGGAAACCGATCGTCTCGTCGGCCACTTCGACGGCGTCGCCGAACTGATCCAGGAGCTGGCGTTCCAGTTCGAAGCACAGGTCGTACCGCTCCGACCGGATGTGGAGGAGGAGATCCCCGGGGGTCGCGACCGCCGTGTGGTGCGCGCCGACGATGGGCGTGAACGGATGGAGCTCCGCGGGGAGGGGGCGACCGGTGAGGACCGGCCACACGTCGGCGCCGATCCCCACTGTGCACGCGAGGGCCGCATCCAGGTCGCGGAATGCGACGTTCTTGACCGTCTCCCCGACGGAGCTGAGGACGTCGCGGACGGTCGCCGCCGCATCCGTGCCCTTATCGAGCGTGAGTGTCAGGAACACGGCGGAACCGGTGAGCGGTGCGTCGATGCGCTGCGCCTCGATGGGCACCCGACGCGATCCGGAACCGGCGGCCGTCATGCGCCCGCTCCCGGCACACCCACGGGGCTTGCGGCGGGGGCGTTGGCCTGCTCCAGCGCGCGGATCAGCGAGTTCGCGTCGTAGGGACCGACGTGGCGGCGGCCGTTCACGAACAGCGTGGGCACTGACGTGATGTTCATGGCTTCCGCGTCCAGGATGTCCTCCTGCACGCGGCCGGTCACCCGCGCGGAGGTGAGGTCGCGCTCGAACTTGTCGACGTCGAGTCCGAGTCGGGCGGCGAGGCGGAGAAGGTCGGACGGCCGCTGATTCTCCTGATCCGAGAAGAGCCCGCGCTCGAACTCGAAGAACTTCCCCTGCAGGGCGGCGGCCTCCGACGCCTCGGCATCCGCCAGGGCGTTCGGATGCTGCCGCTGCAGCGGTGCATGACGCCATACGTATCGCAGCTGGTCGCCGATCTGGTCGTGTACCTGCTGAATGGAGCCGGATGCCTTGAGACAGAACTCGCACTGGAAGTCGCCGTACTCGACGATCGTGTAGGGCGCGTCGACCGGTCCGAAGATGTGGTCCCGCGCCGGGTCGACCGGCCGCACCAGCGTCAGGCCGGTGTCGTGCGAGGGCCGGACCGATTCGGAGATCCGGAAGATGAGGGCGGCCAGCACGAACGCGAGCACGGATGCGGCGAGCACCCCGACCCGCGCCTCGTTGGCGACCTGGGCGTCCTCGATGGCGAGATCGACGATGAACAGTGAGATGGTGAACCCCATGCCGCAGAGCATCGCACCGCCGGCGATGCGGTCGAGGGTGAGGCCGGGGCCGAAGTCGCCGATGCGCAGCGCTTTCAACAGCAGGGACGATCCGAAGACACCCACGAACTTGCCGACGACGAGGCCCACGATGATGCCCAACGTGACCGGCGATCGCAGGGCGCCCATGAGGATCTCCGGGCTCACCACGACCCCGGCGTTCGCCAGGGCGAACAGCGGCAGGATGACGTAGGCGACGTATGGGGAGTACGCCGACTGCAGCCGCTCGTTGATGGAGATCGATTCGCGGAGGCTGTTGGCAGCCGCCCGTGCGTAGTCGCTGTTGGGCGACTGCCGGAACGTGCGGGCGAGATCGAGGGCATGCTCCACGTCGCGGCGGTTCGGGCGATACACCGGCACGAGGAGCGCGATCGCGACGCCGGCGAGCGTCGGGTGCACGCCGGAGGCGAGGAAGGCGAGCCAGACGATGATGGCGAGGGTGCCGTAGACGGGACCGCGCCCGCCGCGGAGGTACCGGGTGAAGTAGATCCCGGCGAGCCCGATCGCGGCGACGATGAGGGGGAGCGGGGTGAAGTCCTCGGTGTAGACCAGGGCGATGATCGTCAGCGCGCCGATGTCGTCGACGACGGCGAGGGCGAGCAGAAACACCCGGAGTCGCCCGGGGACGCGCGGTCCGATGAGCGCCAGTGCACCGACGAGGAACGCGGTGTCGGTAGAGATGACCATTCCCCAGGCGTGCGCCTCACCGGAGCCCTGGGCGATGAGCACGAACAGCAGGGCAGGAAGCGCGAGCCCCGCGATCGCGGCGACGACCGGGACGAGAGCCCGCGACCAGCTGGTGAGCTCGCCGATCGCGAACTCGCGCCGCACCTCGAGGCCGACTGTGAAGAAGAAGATCGCCATCAGTGCGTCATTGACGGCGGAGTGCAGGGTGAAGTCGAGCTGGAACTCAGCCACCCCGACCACGAGGTGCGTGTCCCAGAAGGAGTCGTAGGAGCCGGTCGCCAGGTTCGCCCAGAGGATCGCCGCCGCTGTGCCGATGAGGAGGAGAACCGCCCCGATGCGCGCCTGACCGGCCATGCGGATCTTGTCCGCGATGGAGGGGTGCCGTCTGCCGGCCTCGGTGCTGTGATCCGGGTCGGGTGGCGACCGGAGCACTGTCACGTCGGTCATGGCAGCATTCTGGTGCGCGGCGCACCGGCCCCACAAGGATGGGGCGCCTGCGCAGCGGCGCCGAACACCATTTTCCTGGGAAACGCCAGCCCCCCGCGGAACGGATTTCCGCGCGGTAGCGTCGGCGCAGCGGGTACATCACCCCACTGATCGCCAAGCGAAGGGAGCCCGACATGGGACTCGACGACAAGATCAAGAACGCTGCCGAGAACGTTTCCGGCAAGGCCAAGGAAGCCACCGGCAAGGCCACCGATGACAAGGGCCTGGAGGCCGAAGGCAAGGGCGAGCAGGCCGGCGCCAAGCTGAAGCAGGCCGGCGAGAACGTCAAGGACGCGTTCAAGTAACGCGCAACGGAACACTGAGGAGCCCCCGAATCCGCCCGGATCGGGGGCTCCTCGTCTGTGTGTCACTCGATATCGGCGAGGGGATGACGGGGGTGGAGCTCCACGTCACCGCATGCTCTCTCGGGCTGGGCTGAGCCGCGTCCACGACGAAGCCCCCCACACCGGAGTGCGGAGGGCTCTGTCGTTGAGATGCTGAGGAACTCAGACCCCGAAGTACAGCTCGTACTCGAACGGGTGCGGGCGAGCCGCGATCGGCTTGATCTCGTTCTCGATCTTGTACTCGATCCAGGTCTCGATCAGCTCCTCCGTGAACACGTTGCCACGCGTCAGGAACTCGTGGTCGGCGCGCAGCGCCTCCAGCGAGTCGAGCAGCGAGTTCGGGACCTGGGGGATGTTCTTGGCCTCCTCGGGGGGAAGCTCGTACAGGTCCTTGTCGACCGGCTCGTGCGGCTCGATGCGGTTCAGGATACCGTCCAGGCCGGCCATCATCTGCGCGGCGAAGGCGAGGTACGGGTTGCCCGAGGCATCCGGCGCGCGGAACTCGATGCGCTTTGCCTTCGGGTTCGAGCCCGTGATCGGGATGCGGATGGCAGCCGAGCGGTTACCGGCCGAGTAGACCAGGTTGACCGGCGCCTCGTAGCCCTTGACCAGGCGCTTGTACGAGTTGATCGTCGGGTTGGTGAACGCGAGGACGGCCGGCGCGTGCGCCAGCAGGCCGCCGATGTACCACCGGGCGGTGTCGGACAGGCCGCCGTAGCCCTTCTCGTCGTAGAACAGCGGCTTG
>NZ_JAPLAI010000064.1 GCF_026393345.1 Microbacterium sp. | reverse complement strand
CAGGGTCGGAGTCGTCCTCGGCCCGGACCGCGGTCCATGTCTGTTCGGCCGCGTCTGCCGCGGCACGGGTGTCGGCGGCGGTGGCTTCTGCGCGCGTCACGGCGGCCAGGGCCGGCCGGAGCGTCTCGGCGGCGCGGGCCGCGGCGAGCCGGGCGGCGTCCGCGGCGACCGCGGGCTCCTCTGCCGCGAGCCGCTGCAGCGTCTCGCGGGCGCGGAGGAGGTCGTGCTGGGCCTTGGCGAGGGCCGTGCGCCGGGCGTGCTCCGCCGCGGCGCGGGAGTGGGTCTCGTCGGCGCGGGCCCGCTCCTGCGTGCGAGCCTCGGCGCGGTACGCGGCGCGCTGCAGGGCGTGCTCTGCGGCGTCGATCCGCTCGGCGATCGTGAGGGACTCTGGGGTCGCCGGTGCCGCGACGACCTCGCCCGGGCGGCCGACGGTGCCCGAGTCGCCACCCGCATCCGCCGCTAGGTCGTCGGCGATGAGGCGTTCGACCACCTCGAGGAGCGTGCGTACCTGTGCGCCGGCCGCCTCGAGCTGGCGCTGCGCGTCCCGCTTGCGCGCGTCGAGCGCATCGCGGTACTGCTCAAACCGGCGGCTGTCGAAGAGCGTCCGCAGCAACGCCTGCCGTTCCCCGTTGCCGGCCAGCAGGAACCGGGAGAATTTGTTCTGCGCCAGCAGGATGACCTGCTGGAACTGGGACTGGTTGAGGCCGACGATCTCATCGAGCAGCAGCGCCACGTCGCGCGGGCGCGCGGCGCGGCCGACCCACGAGCCGTCGACCTCCTCCTCCAGCTCGGCGCGGGCGGCCTCCGTGGTCATGCCGCCGCCGCGCTTGGCGGGGCGTTCGTACTCCGGCGCCCGGGTGATGCGCCAGCGACGCTCCCCCACGGTGAGCTCGACCCGCACCTCGGTGGGATCGCCGGGTTCGCAGTAGTCGCTACGCAGGCGCTTCTCGCCACTGTCGTACCGGGGCACGCTGCCATAGAGCGCGAAGACGACGCCGTCGAGGATGCTGGACTTCCCGGCACCGGTACGCCCCGAAATGAGGAAGATTCCGTCACCGAGGAAGGCGTCGAAATCGACGCTCTGCCGCTCGCGGAACGGGCCGAACCCGGTCAGTTCGATGCCGTGGAGTCTCATGCACGCGCCTGCGCGATCACACGGTCGTCGAGCATCGCGGTCATGAGGTCGCGCTCCCGGTCGGAGGCGCCCTCTCCCTGACGCACGTGCACGAGGAACGCCTCGACGAGCTCGCTGTCGCTGCGCGCCGCGCGCACGCGATCCGCATAGCTGCGGCCATCGCCGGTGGCGCGCTCCGCCGGTGCGTGGACCACCACGGCACAGTGAGGGAAGCGCTGCTGCAGTCGGCGCATCGCCTCGCGCTGCGGCAGCGTGTCGGTGTATTCGGCCTGCACCCACGCGCCCTGATGCGCGTCGAATCGCGGGTCGGTGAGGAGCTCGTCCATCGGCGCGCGCAGTGTCACCAGGGGGCGCGGTACCGGCAGCTCCAGCCAGGTCGTGGCCACCGCACCCGTGGCGTCGAGCTCGACCAGCCACGATCCGCGGGGCTTGTCGCCCTCGCCGAAGCTGTAGTGCAGCGGCGCGCCGCAGTAGTGGACCCGCTCACCGAGCCGCTGCCGCCCGTGGATATGACCGAGCGCGGCGTAGTCGACGCCGGCGAACACGTCGAGCGGGACGACGTCGAGGCCGCCCTGCTGGATGTCGCGCTCCAGCTGCGGCGTCGGCTCGACACCCGCGGCGAAGCAGTGAGCCATGACGACGGAGCGGCCGCCCCGCTCGGCGAGGTCGGCGGTGACGAGCCCCATGGCGTGGGTCATCGCCGCCTCTTGCGTGCGCACCCCCGGCCACTCGTGCCGCAGCAGCGCCGGCTCAAGGAACGGGATGCCGTATACGTGCACCGGGCCGTCCGCATCCGTCACCGTGACCGGCACGTCCACGTGGCGCGGGTCGGTCAGCACATGGATGCCGTCCCGCAGCAGCCGCGACTGGAACCCGAGCCGGGCAGCGGAGTCATGGTTGCCGCTGGTGACGACCACGCGGGCACCGGTGTCGCGGAGGGCGAACAGGGTGTCGGTGAGCAGGGTGTAGCAATCGGCGGACGGAGTAGGGGAGTCGAAGACATCGCCGGCGACGAGCACCAGGTCGACGTCGTTCTCGCGCACCTGGGCGACGAGGGCGCCGAGCACGTCGCGCAGCGCATCCAGGGTCGCGTGACCGTGGAAGGTGCGGCCGATGTGCCAATCGGAGGTGTGCAGGATGCGCATGTCTTCACGGTAGATCGCCCCTCCGACATGCCGGGGCAGGCCCGCCACAGGTCCGAAACATTCCGGGCGTAACGTTGCCGATCATGGCCCTCATCGACGTCTGCGTCGTCTACATCCTGCGCACCCGTGACGAGGTGCCCGAAGTGCTGCTCGGTTACAAGCGCACCGGCCTCGGCCTGGGCCGGGTCGTGGGCATCGGCGGCAAGGTCGAGGCCGGCGAGACCGTGCCGCAGGCCGCGGTCCGGGAGATCCAGGAGGAGACCGGACTGACGGTGTCGGCGGCGGATCTGGACCCCGTCGGCGTGCTCGACTACCACTTCCCGTCACGGCCCGACTACTCGCAGCGCTCGCATGTGTTCGTCTGCCGTCGCTTCGCGGGTGAGCCGGTCGAGACCGAAGAGATCGTGCCGGCCTGGTTCGCCGTCGGCGACGTGCCGTACGAGCGGATGTGGGACGACGCCGGGCGCTGGCTGCCGGAGGTCTTGAGAGGTGGGAGCATCACTGCCACGGGCTACACGTTCGGCGACGACCTCGCCACCGTCGTCGGCGAGAACCCGCCGCCCATCGGGGTCTGACCCACCCGATTCACGACCGACCCGGCCGCCCGGCTACGGTCGGAGTATGCCCGACCCCGACCTGCCGACCGACCTCGAGCGGTACGACTTCTCGTATCGGGGGGCGACGGTGAGCGTCGAGGAACAGGGCGGGGGCCCGCGGGTCTTCGTCCTCATCCACGGCATCGGCATGGGCCGGACCGTCTTCGCCGACCTCGTCGGGAAGCTGCGCACGCACGGCCGCGTCATCGCCCTGGATCAGCCGGGCTACGGCGAAGCGCCGGAACCGCAGCGCACGCCCACCATGGAGCGCACCGCCGACCTGATCGCGGCGCTCCTGACGGAGCGGCGGCTCCGGTCGTCGGGGCGGGAGATCGTCGTCGCCGGGCATTCGATGGGGTCGCAGGTCGCCACCGAGCTGGCCGTCCGTCACCCGCACCTCGTCGACCGGCTGGTCCTGGTCGCGCCGACCGTGGATGCGGTGGCGCGCACCGCGCACCAGCAGTTGCTGCGGCTCGGTCGGGATCTCCTCGCCGAGAGCCCCCGCGTCCTCGCCGTCGGCGCGCGGGAGTACGTGCGGGCGGGCCCGAACCTCCGGCGCAAGATGCACGAGATGCTCGCGCACCGTCCCGAAGACTCCTACCCCCGCGTGACGGCTCCCACCCTGGTCATCCGCGGCAGCGAGGACCGGGTCTGCCCGAGGGACTGGTGCGCTCGGGTGACCGGCGCCATCCCCGGCGCGGTACTCGAGGAGATCGAGGGGCACGGCCACGAGACGATGATCCGGGACGCGGCGCCCACCGCATCCCGGATCCTCACGTTCGTCGGCGCGAGTGCGTCGACCTCAGCCCTCGCGGACCCGACCGACAGCTGACGCTACGAGCGCATCGTCGAACGGCACGCC
This sequence comes from Microbacterium sp., assembly GCF_026393345.1. Lineage (GTDB taxonomy): Bacteria > Actinomycetota > Actinomycetes > Actinomycetales > Microbacteriaceae > Microbacterium. The sequence goes on along the minus strand of NZ_JAPLAI010000064.1, from coordinate 13,304 downwards.
GCTCTGCGTGAAGCGCTGCCGCAGCACGTCGGCGATCCGGCGTTCGCCCTTGTCGCCCACGTCCATGCGGACCTGCGCGATGATGCCGTCGATCTTGTCGTCGTCTGTGGCCACGTGCTGATCCATCACGGGCTCGTCCTGCACGTCGTCGCTCATGATCCGTCTCCCACGGCCAGGTCGGGGTCGGCGCCCTGGGAGGGCTCGTCCGAGGTCACGAGGTCGGGCGAGGTCGCGGCGGCGTCGCTCTGTTCGTTCGTCTCACCGTCGGCGACATCGCCGCTCTCCCAGCCACCAGGCGGGTCGGCGTCGATGACGCCCTCGGGAAGGTCGCGGTCTGACATGGCTGTTCCTCTCGTCGGGATGATCCCAGCCTGACCGGGCCGACCGAGGTGCCCGAGGGGATTGACCGCGCCGCGGCGCGGGTCTAGGAGTCCGCGGCGTCGCCGTGGGCGGCGGTCCGGTCGCGGGTCACCTGCGAGGCGACGACCTGCGCGCCGCTGCCGAGCAGGGCACGGCGCCACGGCAGGGTTCCGTCGATCTCGATCTGGATGGAGATGGAGAGGATCGTCCGGATCAGCACGATGATCCCGAGGATCACCGCATCCTCCAGCGACGGCTTGGAGGTGATGGTGCGGATGAGGTCGGCGGCGACGAGCACCTCCAAGCCCAGCAGGATGGCACCGCCGAGCGTGGTGCGGAGGGTGAGGAAGGCGACGTGGCCCCCCTCGCCCCGCCCGAGGGCACGGATGCCGAGCACCAGCGCCACGAAGAAACCCAGCACCATCACGACGGCGCCGACGGACTCGAACGCGACGGCGACAACGGTGAAGACGGGTTCCATGCCGTCAGTGTAGGGGTCGGTCCCGTTCGGCCTCCGCCGCACCCGTCCCCCGCGGCACAACCGCGGAGATCATGCGCGAACGGCGGCGAAACCGCATCCACGTGCCTCCGACGGCGGGGATCTCCGCCGTTGTGTCCGCGGACAAAGGAGTGTCCGGGGACACAGATGTGTCCCGGGCAGACGGGCGGGCGCGCGGAGGAGGGACGGGATCAGGCAGAGCGGCGTGCCTGCAGGATGCCGGCGCGATCGGGGTGCGCCGCGAACCAGTCGGCGACGTACCAGCACACCGGGATGACCTCACGGTCGCCGCGCTGCTCGAGTTGCGCCACGGCCCGGTCGACCAGCTCGCCGGCGTAGCCGTGGCCCCGGTGAGTGGGGATCGTGTAGGCCCGGGTCATCGCGACGGTGCGGCCGTCGTCGCGGTAGTCGAGCACGCTGACCAGGTCGTCGCCGCGGTGGAGGGTGTAGCGGGACGCATCGGTCTCGTCCGTGAAGCGCAGGTCGTCGGTCACCGGTCCAGGGTACGCCGCTCCCGGGGGCCGAGCTCCGGAACGACGCGGGTGTGGGCAAGCTCTCGGTACCAGAGTCCGGAGTCCTTCACGGTGCGCTCCAGGGTGTCGAAATCGACACGGACGATGCCGAAGCGTTTGGCGTAGCCATAACCCCACTCGAAGTTGTCGAGCAGCGACCAGACGAAGTATCCGCGGAGGTCCACGCCCTGGGATAGCGCGCGGTGCACCGCGGTGAGGTGACGGCGGAGGTAGTCGACCCGCTCCACGTCGTGCACCGCGCCGTCCGGATCGACCGTATCCGGGAAAGCGGCGCCGTTCTCGGTGATCATGAGCGGCTGCGCCGGGAACTGCTCCCGTAGCGACAGCAGCAGCTCCTCGAGCCCCTCGGGTGCGATGTTCCAGCCCATGTCGGTATACGGCCCGGGCTGCTCGACGAACTCGACGACGCCGTCGCTGCCGGGCCACGCCGTGCCGCCGTCGGCGCCCTTGTGGCCGTCGTTCTGCTGCTTCGGCGAGACGCCGTCCCAGAGGCGCAGCGTGGCGGTGGAGTAGTAGTTGACCCCGAGCACGTCGATCGGTTGGTGGATCTCGGCGAGGTCGCCGTCATGCACGAACCCCCAGTCCGTGACGGATGCGGTGTCCTCGAGCAGGTCGGACGGGTAGGCCCCGCGGAGCATGGGACCGGTGAATGCCCGGTTCGCCAGCGCGTCGATCCGCCGCATCGCCTCCCCCGCACCGTCGCCGATCCCGCGAAGCACGTGGAAGTTCAAGGTCACGGAGTAGTCGGGGTCGCCTGCCGAGGTCGCCCGCAGCGCCTGCACCGCCCGGCCGTGCGCGAGGTTCAGGTGGTGCACCGCCGCGAGCGCCGCCGCGGGCTCGTGCCGGCCGGGGGCGTGGCCACCCTGGCCGTAGCCGAGGTAGGCGGAGCACCACGGCTCATTGAGCGTGGTCCACGTGTGCACCCGGTCGCCGAGGGCTTGGCCCACCACCTCGGCATAGCGGGTGAAGGCGTCGGCGGTGGCGCGCGCCGGCCATCCGCCGGCATCCTCCAGCGACTGCGGCAGATCCCAGTGGTACAGCGTCGCGACCGGGCGGATGCCGCGCTCGAGCAGCCCGTCGACCAGCCGGGAGTAGAAGTCGATCCCCGCCTGGTTCACCTCGCCGGTACCGGTGGGCATGATCCGCGGCCAGGCGATGGAGAACCGATAGGCGTTCAGGCCCAGTCCGGCCATCAGGCCGAGGTCCGCCTCCCACCGGTGGTAGTGGTCGCAGGCGACGTCGCCGGTGTCGCCGTTCCAGACCTTCCCGGGGGTGTGGCTGAACGTGTCCCAGATCGAGGGCCCGCGTCCGTCCTCGGTGGCGGCACCCTCCACCTGGTACGACGCGGTCGCCGAACCGAAGGTGAACCCCTCGGGGAAGACGAGTCCGGCGTCCCGGAAGTCGGTGTTGCCGGTCGCGGTCATTCGGTCACCTCTGCGCGGTCGAGGACGCGCCTCGTGTTCCCGTTCTCGGGACGGATCGCCCGAGGCAAGCCTCGCATATCTATTTGGTGCCGCAGACAACAAATCCGCGGACGCAGGCCTCTACAGTGAAGATGTCCGCCCGACCCGAGGATCATCCATGGCCTTGTTCCGCACTGACATGCCGCTCGCCGAGTTGCGGTCTTACTCCCCCGAGCTGGCCGAACCCGCCGACCTCGACGACTTCTGGGCCGGCACCCTCCGCGAGTCCCGCGACGCTGCCGGGACCATCATCCTCGTGCCGCACGACGGGCCACTGCGGGAAGTGATCGTCGAGGATCTCACCTTCCCGGGGTTCGCCGGAGATCCGATCCGCGCCTGGGTGACGCGCCCGCGCACCAAGGAGCCCCGGCCCGCGGTGATCGAGTACCTCGGCTACGGCGGCGGTCGTGGCATCCCGGGCGAACGCCTGGCCTGGGCCACGGCCGGCTACGTGCACATCATCATGGACACGCGGGGGCAGGGCAGCGGCTGGGGCTCCGGCGGGGTCACCGCCGACCCGCACGGTGCCGGGCCCGCCACCCCCGGGTTCATGACACGCGGCATCCTCGATCCCGCGGACTACTACTACCGGCGGGTGTTCACGGATGCGGTGCGCCTCGTCGACGCGGCACTCGCGCTGCCCTTCGTCGACGCCGAACGGATCGCGGTGACCGGCGTCAGCCAGGGCGGTGGCACCGCCATCGCGGCGGCAGCTCTGCACGAGGGCGTGTGCGCCGTGATGCCGGATGTCCCGTTCCTGTGCGACTTCCCCCGGTCGGTGTCGACGACGCCGCTGGCACCCTTCACCGAGATCGTGCAGTACCTGTCGGTGCACCGTGGCGCCGAAGAGCAGGTGCACCGCACTCTGGCGTATGTCGATGGGGCGATCCTCGCCCGCCGCATCACCGCGCCCGCGCTGTACTCGGTCGCACTCATGGACGACATCGTGCTGCCCTCGAGCGTCTTCGCCGCGTTCAACGCCACCGGCTCGGTCGACAAGCACATCGAGGTGTATGGCTACAACGGGCACGAGGGCGGCGGATTCCACCAGTGGATGCGGCAGGCCGCGTGGCTGGCCGAGCGGTTCTGAGCGCCGTCACACTTCGTCACAGAACGGGCGGGATCATCACTCGGTTTGACGCGAGGACGGGAGTGCGGCGATAATCGGGCGCATGACTGACTCCGCACGTTCTGTGTCCGCCTGGGAGGCGAACGGGACTGCCGGCTCCATGATGGCCGGCCGCGTTGTCATGTGTTGTCGAATGTGCCGCTGAATCGGTGATCCCGCCGGATCCGGCCGCTGTGTCTGAATCGCAGCCGTCGAATCCCCCGCTCCGTCGCGTCACGCGCGGAGTTGCGCACTCCGGCCCCCACCAGGGGCCTGCTGACAACAGCTCGGACCGTACGGTCCCCCTCCCGCAAGGATTCGCAATGTCCACCACCGCTCTTCTCTCCCGCCCCGCCGAGACCACCCGCCCCGACCTCCGCCTCGTGCCGCGCGCCGAGCAGGCCAGTCAGGCCGCCGCTGCCGCCGCTCCGGCTCCCGCCGCCGAGGCTCCGGCCGCCGCCGAACGCAGCATCCCCGCCGGCACCGCGCCGCGCGGCTTCGCCCTCTACGTGGGGATCGACGAGGCCAAGGCCGCCGCATCCGGCGTCTCGCTCGGCGTGCTGGTAGAAGCGCTCCGCCGTACCCTGCACGACCTCGCCCCCGAGGCCGAGACCTACGCGACCGTCGCCCTGGCCCCGGCCGGCGCCGGTGGCCGCGACGTCGACCTCGTCCGCCTCGCCCTGCACGAGCCCTCGGCCGTCGCCCGCACCAAGCCCGAGATCGAGGTCGAGGAGCGCGCCGAAGCCGGCGTCGTCGTCGACATTTCGCGCAAGCGCGTGCTGATCGACGGCGAATCGGCAGCGTTCACCTTCAAGGAGTTCGAGCTGCTGCAGTACCTCGTGCTGCGCGAGGGCCGCACGATCGAGCGGACCGAGCTGGTCGGGTCGCTCTGGTCCCCGGACGGCGACGAGACCCCCGGCGAGCGGACCATCGACGTGCACGTGCGGCGCCTCCGGGCCAAGCTCGGCCGTTTCGAGGACATCGTGCGCACGGTCCGCGGTGTCGGCTACCGCTTCGACCGCCACGCCGACGTCGTCATCCGCTACGGCCACGGCACTCCCTCGCCCGACCGCTTCTGACCCGCCACGCCGCACCGGATGTCGGTGGGGCCGACGTAGGGTGGGGCCGTGACCGAGGCGAGCACGGCAACCCGGACGGCGTCGCCTGAGGCGACCGCTCGTCGCGCACGGCCGACCACGCCTGCCCGCGAGACCGAGTACCGCCCCCGACACCCGCTGGATCTGCACCGCACGGTCGTGTTCCAGCGCCGCGGCGCGAACGACCCGACCCTGGTGGTGGACGGGGTGGTCATCTGGCGCGCGTCCCGCACCCCGGCGGGGGTCGCCACGCTCGCTCTGCGGGCGGCGGGGTCCGCGGTCCGCGCCGCCGCATGGGGACCGGGGGCCGAGTGGGCCCTGACACAGGTCCCGGCGCTCTGCGGTGCCGACGACGACGCCGACGGGTTCGACCCTTCCCCTCATCCACTCGTCGCAGCCTCCCACCACCGCCACCCGGGCCTTCGGCTCAGCCGCACCGACCTCGTGTTCGATGCGCTGGCCAGTGCCGTGTTCGAACAGAAGGTCACCGCGCTCCAGGCGTTCGGGGCGTGGCGTCGCATCGTGACCTGGCATGGCGACCGGGCCCCGGGCCCGACCCCGCGGCCGATGTTCGCGCCCCCGTCGCTCGACGGATGGCGGCGCATCCCCTCCTGGGTCTGGCATCGCGCGGGCCTCGAACCGCCGCAGTCCCGCACGGTGGTGCGAGCGGCCGAGCGCGGCGTGTCCCTCGTCCGTGCCCTCGACGAGCGCCCCGCCGACCGCGAGCGCGTGCTCATGAGCCTCCCCGGCGTCGGGGTCTGGACCTCCGCCGAGACCCGCATCCGGGCGTACGGCGATCCCGATGCGGTCAGCGTCGGCGACTACCACCTCGCCCACGAGGTCGGTCACGCGCTCACCGGCCACCGCACCGACGACGACGGGATGCTGGAACTCCTCGCGCCGTGGGCCGGGCACCGACAGCGGGTCATCCGCCTCCTCGGCCTGAGCGGTGTCCGCGAACAGCGGCGCGGGGCACGGCTGCATCCGGAGGATCACCGCTCACGCTGAGGCGGGTCGCGTGCGGGCGCCGCCGCGATCCGCGTACCCGTTGCGTCCCGCATCCGCCGGGAGCACACTGGCCGTGCCGCGCCGTTGCGGCACCATCCGACCCCGGGAGTGTTCGATGCTGCGCCTCAACCCCTACCTCTCGTTTCACCAGGATGCGCGCGCCGCGATGGAGTTCTACCGCTCCGTCCTCGGCGGCGACCTCGTGATCAGCACCTTCGCCGACTATCCCGACAGTGGGCTCTCCGACGACGAGAAGGAACTGGTGATGCACGCGATGCTCACCACCGACGACGGCCTCGTGCTCATGGGGTCGGACACCCCGAGCGGCATGCCCTACGTCCCGCCCGCCGGCACGACGGTGTCACTGTCGGGCGACGACGGCGAGCGCCTGCAGCGGTACTGGGACGCCTTGTCCGAGGGTGGAAGCGTCACCCTGCCCTACGAGACGCCGCCGTGGGGCGGGAAGTTCGGGATGCTGACCGACCGGTTCGGCGTGCCGTGGATGATCGCGGCGGACGTGTGACCGGTTCCCCTACGCTGTGACCATGGGGACCTCGAACACCGGCTGGCCGCGCGGCCGCACCACCTGGATCATCGGCACGGTCGTGCTGTCCGCCGGAGGGATCCTCGTCGGCATCCTGCTGGAGAACATCTGGACCGGCGTCCTGGTGGCACTCGCCGTCTCGGTCGGCTGGCTGATCGCCTACGAGTCGTGGCGCGGCCGGAACGTCGGGGTCTACGACCGCGACGACGACGGCGCCCAGCTGTAGCGACGCCGCCGCTATGAAGATCGCCGTCGCCGGAGGAACCGGACTCCTGGGCCGCCGGGTGGTGGAAGAAGCACGCCGCCGCGACCATGAGGTCCTCGTGCTCAGCCGCTCCGAAGGCTTCGACCTCACCGTGGGAGGGGCGGCGACCCGGGCACTCGAGGGCACCGACGTCGTCGTGGACGTGCTCAGCGTGGTCACGCTGAAGGCCGCCACATCCATCGCCTTCTTCGAGCAGACGACCCGCATCCTGCTCGCGGTGGAGCGGGATGCGGGGGTGCCGCACCATCTGGCCCTCTCGATCGTCGGGATCGACAAGGCCCCGTTCGACTACTACGCCGGCAAGCTGGCGCAGGAGCGGCTGGTCGAGGCGAGCACGAACGGGTGGACGATCCTGCGCGCCACCCAGTTCCACGAGTTCGCGGCGCAGATGTACGAGCGGGCGCGATTTGGTCCGCTCCACCTCGCGCCGCGGATGCGCACCCAGCCGGTCGCCGCCGCGGAGGTCGCCACGCGGCTCGTCGACCTGTGCGAGAGGACGCCACAGGGCCGGGTGCGCGACCTCGCGGGGCCGCGTGAGGAGTCGCTGGTCGACATGATCCGCGACTACGCGGAAGCCAGCGGCGCCCACGGGTGGATCCCCGCGGTATCGCTTCCCGGCGACCTCGGTCGGGCGCAGCGCGGCGGGCTCCTCCTCCCCGATGCGGATGCGGACCTCGGCCGCACGACGTTCGCGGAGTGGCTGACGGAGCGCTGACGCCGGGTCAGAACTCCTCGTGCGTCTCCGGGTCGCCGTCCCACAGCCGCCCGCGCTCCAGCGCCGAGATCGCCGCGATCTCGGCCTCGCTGAGCGAGAAGCCGAAGACATCGGCGTTCTCGCGCTGACGGGACGGATCGGCCGACTTCGGGATCGGCGTGGACTGCAGCTCTACGTGCCAGCGCAGCACCGCCTGCGTCGGCGTCACGTCGTGCTGCGCGGCGATGTCGGCGATGACCCGTTCGGTCAGCAGCTCGCTGCGTCGCGCCAGCGGACTCCAGCTCTCGGTGCGGATGTCGTTGCGCTCGTGGAATGCCCGCAGCTCGGCCTGAGGGAAGTAGGGATGCAGCTCGACCTGGTTCACCGCGGGGACTACCCCCGTCTCGTCGATGAGCCGGGTGAGCATGTCGGCGGTGAAGTTCGAGACGCCGAGGGAGGTGACGAGCCCTTCGTCACGGAGCGCCACCATCGCTCGCCAGGTGTCGACGTACTTGTCGACCCGGGGGTTCGGCCAGTGAATGAGGTACAGGTCAATACGATCGAGGCCGAGCCGCTCGAGCGACCCGCGGGCGCTGGCGATCGTCTCGTCGTACCCGTGGTCGCGGCCGGGGATCTTCGTCGCCACGAGCAGCTCATCGCGGTCGAGACCGCTGCGTCGCACGGCGTCCCCGACTTCAGGTTCGTTCTTGTAGTTCACGGCGGTGTCGAGGAGCCGATAGCCGGTGTGGATGGCGGAGACGATCGCATCCGTCCCGTCCGCTCCCGTGAGGTTGTACGTGCCGAGGCCGAGCTGGGGGAAGGAGGTGCCGTCGTTGAGGGTGACCGTGGGGATCGTGATCATGCATCCATCCTGGCGCGTCCACACCCGGAGCGCACCTGCACGGACGGCACGGTGGGTTCCCCATAGGATGGCGCGATGACGGACGCCCCACTTCCTCCGGTCGAGACCGCACCGCCCGGCACGCCCGCCCTGGTCCTCCGGGGCCTGGTGAAACGCTTCGGCGACAAGATCGCGGTCGACAACCTCGACCTCAGCGTGCCGACGGGCTCGTTCTACGGCCTCGTCGGACCGAACGGCGCGGGAAAGACGACGACACTGTCGATGGCGACGGGCTTGCTCCGCCCGGATGCGGGCAGCGCGGTGCTGCACGACGTCGACGTGTGGCAGCATCCGGTCGCCGCGAAGGCGATGATCGGGAATCTCGCCGACGGGGTGCGGTTGTTCGATCGGCTGACCGGGGAGCAGCTCATCACCTACACCGGGATGATGTTCGGTCTCGCCCGCGAGGAGATCACGCGCCGTACCGCCGATCTCCTCGCGCTGATGGATCTCGGTGAAGCCGCGGGCACGGCCGTCGTCGACTACTCGGCCGGCATGACCAAGAAGGTCGCGCTCGCCTGTGCCCTGGTGCACGCGCCCCGGGTGCTCGTGCTCGACGAACCGTTCGAATCGGTCGACCCGGTGTCGGCGGCGAACATCGAGGATGTGCTGCGCGGGTACGTGACGAGCGGGGGCACCGTCATCGTCTCGAGCCACTCGATGGATCTCGTGCAGCGCATGTGCGACCACGTCGCGGTCATCGCGAACGGCCGGGTGCTCGCCGCCGGCACGGTCGACGAGGTGCGCGGCGACCAGAGCCTGCAGGATCGTTTCGTCGACCTCGTCGGCGGCCGTCACCGTTCGGAGGGCCCGGAGTGGTTGCGACTCTCCTGAGGCTGCGGTTCCGCGTCCTCGGCAATCAGCTCGCCGCCAGCCCCTGGCAGCTGGTGGGCTTCATCTTCGGCATGCTGTGGGCGGCGGGGGTGCTGCTGCTGGTGTGGGCGGGGCTCATCGCCGCCGGTTTCGCGGGGCTCGAGCTGACGCGCACCGTCGTCACCGCGGGCGGAGCGGTGCTGCTGCTGGGCTGGACACTCGGCCCGGTGCTGATCGCGGGCGTCGACACCACCCTCGACCCCGACCGGCTGGCGCCCTTCCCGATCTCGACCGATCGAATGATGGTGGCACTCGCCGCAGCCGGCCTCACCGGGGTCCCCGGTATCGCCACCGTCGCCGGTGCGCTTGCGGTCATCCCCGCGTTCCTGCACTGGCCGGTCGCAGCCGCCGTCGCGGTGCTCTGCGTCCCGTTCGGTGTCGTCACCTGCGTCCTGTCGTCGCGGCTGATCGCGTCGCTCATGAGCGGAGCCGGGGGCAACCGCCGCATCCGGGAGCTCATCGGCGGCGTCGCCTTCCTGCTGTTGATCCTGCTCGGCCCCATCTTCGCCGGGATCTCCGGTCTGGTTCGCGCGAGCGTCGGCACGGGCTCCGAACCGTTCGCGCCGATCACCGCGGCCGTCTCCGCCGTGTCGTGGACGCCGCTCGCCGCCGCCTGGGCGGTGCCCGGCGATGTCGCGGCGGGTGACTGGCTGCCCGCACTGGTGAAGTTCGCCGTGGCCGTCGCGACCCCGGTCGTGCTGTGGTGGCTGTGGCGCCGCATCCTCGTCGCCTCACAGGGCGCCCCGGTGCAGCGGACCACCCGGCAGGTGAAGCCGGGGAAGCTCGGTTGGTTCGGCCGGCTGCCCACGGGCGGGGTCGGCGGATCGTGGGCGCGGTCGCTGACGTACTGGCTGCACGACCCCCGCTACCTGCGACAGCTGCTCGTGGTGCCGGTGTTCCCGGTGCTGATGCTGGTGTACTCCGGGGGCGATGTGCGCAGCCCGCTGTTCGCGTTCTCCGCGGTGGTGATCGCGTTCGTGTTCGGCATCGTGCCGTACGTCGACGTGTCCTACGACGGCACCGCGTTCGCATCGGTCCTCGCCACCGGGGTGCGCGGACGCGCCGATCGCACGGGACGGATGCTGGCCGCATCCGCCATCGGGGTCCCCCTGCTCGTGATCGTCGCCGTGGTGACGGTGGCGCTGTCGGGGATGTGGACGCTGCTGCCGGCCGTGCTGGGTGCCGGTATCGGGATGCTGCTGACCGGGTTTGGCGTGTGCGCCGTCTCGTCGGCGCTGCTCGTGGTGCCGGTCGCCGCGCCCGGTGACAGCCCGTTCAAGCGCGTGCCCGGCACGACCGCCGTGATGGGATTCCTCATGCTTGGCGTGTGGCTGATCATCGGGGTGCTCGGGTCTCCGGCCACCGTGCTCGCGATCATCGCCGCGGTGACCGGGTCCGCGGCGTTCGGCTGGGCCGCGCTTGCGGTCGGCGTGGTGCTGGGGGTCACGTTCCTCGTTATCGGCATCCTGGTCGGCGGTCGTGTGTTCGACCGCACCGCCCCGGACCTGCTCGCGCGCCTCCGCTCGATGCAGAACGCCTAGGCCGCGGCCCGGGTCGGGAGGCTCCCCCGGCATGGCTCTCGGCACAACGGCGGAGATCCTTCGCGAAGTGCGCCGAGACCGCATCCGAAACCCCGACTCGGGCACGATCTCCGCTGTTGTGTCCGCGGCAGACGGCCAGGGAACCGCGGATGCACGCCCCTCCCCCACCCGCCACCCGCTCAACGCCGGCTACTGGACCACGCGACTAACCGCTGATCTCCACCCGCTCACGCACGATACGTTCGCCGCCCCGCGCAGCCTGGGCCGCACCGCGGGCCTCGTGTTCAAGCACCTCCCGGAGGCGGCCTCCACGACAATCGAGGACCTGGTGCACCGGACCGGCTTAGACGCCGGACGCATCCGGGTCGCGCTACACCGGCTCCGGTTCCACCGCCTGGCCCGCCGTGGCGGTGCCGGATGGAGTCGAGGCGACACCACGGCGCTCGACGCGGCCGCCGACGCCCTCGACGTCGCCGGCTACCTGGAGGCCCGCCGAGCCCGCTACGGCGCCGAGCGCGGCCGGTGGGAGTGGTGGAACGCCGAGCTGACCTGGATGCGGAAACCGAACAAGAAGCGCCGAGGCCGTCGAGCCCCATCCGGCGTCGCCCTGCTCGCCCAGAACGATCGTCCCGACTACTCGCGGTACCCACGAGGCCCTGATGGCCGTGCCGACCACAAAGAAGCGCTCCGGCTCGTCGACGCCGGCATCCTTTCCCCCGCCACAGCTCTCGCCGCGGCGTAGAACCGCGCTCGAGCGCGATCGGCGCACGAGCTGCACCGATGAATGGAGCCGCTACGCGGCCAGAGCTTGTCTGCTGTCCGTCTGCCTGGCCGCCGAATCGTAGTTCGCTCCACGGCTGCCGTGCCGGGCTTTCGCGGCATATCCTCCCTCGCTGCGCTCAGTCCGGTATTCCACGACCCGGCACTCTCGCCGCTGCGCTCTCAAACGATCCTCTTGCCAGACAGGCGAACAAAACAGTTGATCGGGAGAGAGAACAGATCATGGCTGACACCACCATCCACACCGGAACCGTCGAGCACATCGACCCGCAGACCCTCGTCATCGAGGCCAACGTCAGACCCAGCGCACCACTGACGAGCGCGTTCGTGCAGAGCGTCCGAGAAAACGGGGTACTCACCCCCGTGCTGGCGCGCCGAGACGCACAAGGGAACATCCTCGTGCGAGCCGGACAGCGCCGCACCCTCGCCGCCCGAGAAGCAGGCGTGAGCACCATCCCCGTCTACATCGTCGACGCGGACGAGGCCACCGCGGAACGCATCATCCAGCAGATGGTCGAGAACGACCAGCGCGAAGCCCTCACCGACGGCGACCGAGCCGCCGCGTTCCAGCAACTCGCGTTCGAGGGGATGAGCGTCACCGCGATCGCCAACACCGCCAGGTCGAGGTCGCCCGCGACCTCTCAGCCCAAGCCAGGACCCTCGCGCACTCGACCCGAGACGTGCCCGCGCCGTTCGACTCGTACACGCTTCTCGGAGAGCTCGTCGCCAGCGTCGACGACCTCGAACAGGTCTGTCGACAGCTCGGAGGCTGGCATTCACGGGTCGTTGACGGCACACACTATGCGGGGGAGGACAGCCGGGGGGGCGGAGCGACAGGGACCGTTACCGCCGCCGCCGAACTCGAACGGGCCGCCGCCGCGCTGTCCGCCGCCGCTGAAGCGCTCCGGGCCGCCCACTCCGCAAACGGTGTCGTGCGGTGGTTCGACGCGCTGTGAACGAAGACGACGCGCTGACGTATGCCAGCCACGGGCCGTCATCGGTCGCCCGGAAAGGCGACCGGGTGCTGCGCGGCCCCGAGCCGCCCACTCAGCCCGTGAACTGGCACCTACACGCCATGCGCGAAGACGGGGACCTCCTCACCGTCTCCGAGCGCGTCGAGGCGGTGCGGGGTCGCTTCTGTTCATAGCTGACCCGGTATCGCACCTGGACGAGCACGATCACGTCACACCCTCGCGGACTACGCCCTGGGGGAGCTGTATCACTCTCGACTGGTCTTGCAGCGCCTCCCGCATCTGATCGAGGCAGCCAACGTCCCGTCCTCGCGCAACGACTAACCCCACATACTCAGCACGCCCCCGGCCGCACTCTCTCCCGGCCGGGGGCGTCGCTGTGCGCGACAATGGAGCCGCCGAGCGACAGGAGAACGCTGTGAAGATCCCCGAGCCTCTACGGCTGTGGTGGCACGACGGCGCCGGCGTGCGCGTGCTGCGCTACAGCGGCCGCCAATGGACCGTCCTAGCTGTTCTTCCCCGATACGTTGTGATCGTCTGAGGTAGGCGAAGACCTCCGGGACGATGTGGGTACCACCCTCACATCAGATACCCGGAGGTCTTCGTGACTCACGCTAACGCTCCCTTGACGCCGGAAGGGCGTCGTCGGCTTGCTTCGTTGATCGTG
>NZ_JAPLAI010000044.1 GCF_026393345.1 Microbacterium sp. | reverse complement strand
TCCACTGCACCGCGTAGGACAGGAACGGGCCCGGGTCGTCGGAGGGGGAGTCGAGTTCGTTCGGGAGTTCCGTCGCGGCGGGGGACTCTTCCACCATGATCCCGTACACGCTCGAGATGGTGTCCCCGCCGAGCATGTCGGCCAGCAGCGGCACGTTGATGGTGGGGACCTGTCCGTCCGGCGCGCTGCGTCCCGACGGCGGCAGCGGTTCGCCCTGCCGGAGCCGCACGATCACGGTCTGGTCGCCACCCGCGGGTTCCGGGATGGCAACGGGGCCATCACCGGCCTCGGCGGCCGCGACCCAGCCGCGGTTGACGACGAGGATGCGCCCGTCGTCGAGCTGGAACGGGGTCAGCACCTCGAAGGCGGACGTGCCGCCGTGCGGCCGGTTCCGTGCCACCAGCTGCTCGTCGACGAGGTATCGGCCGTGTAGTTCCACCGGATGCCACTCGTACGCCGGATCGAAGTCGTCGAGGCCGGAGACCGCCTTGTCAAGCGCGATCGGGGCGGCGTCGTAGTTCGCCTCCACGAGGGCGAGCTGCGTCGACCGCTCCGCATTCCGGGTGAACTGCCAGTGCGAGAGGAATCCGCAGGCGATCGCGAACGCCACCGCGATCGCGATGTAGGCACTCCACCGGCGGATCTGTGATGCACGGGCGCTCATCGGGCGCGGTCTCCGATCTCGGACATCGGGAGGACCTCCACCGGGAAGGCACGGTTGGTCAGGTAGTCCCGCAGGAAGGTCAGGTGCTCGTCGCAGGCGAGCCACGTCTTGCGCCGTGCGGCGTCATGGATGCGGGGGTTCCGCCACTGCACTGCCCAGGTGGCGGGTGCTCGGCACCCCGCGCGCGAGCAGGTGGCGTCGGACGCAGCGGTCACGATGCCGCATCCGCGTCGTCGTGCGGAGCGAGCCCGCGTGGCGACTCGCTGATCTGGATGACGGTCGGGCCGGCATCAGGGACCGGACCGGTCGGTGCGGCCGGCGTCGCGGCGGGAAGCGTCTGCTCGGGCGGCACGACGTCGGTTTCGTGCACGTCCTTGCCGACGTTCGCGATGACGACCGCGACGTAGGGGAGGAAGACGGCACCGACCGCGAACACCCAGGTGTACCAGCCGTACGGGGTGATCAGCACCATCAGCACGAAGCAGAGGATGCGCACGGCCATCATCACCAGGTACTTCGTGGAGCGCGCGTGCGCATCGTCGCGCGGGGCGCGCGGCAGCGAGGTCGCCGACTGCGGCGGAGGTGGGGTCTTCACGGTGCCCCCAGCCTACGCCCGGGGCACCGTGACGGAGCCGCTACCGCGGCTCAGGACGAGTAGTCGTAGTCGTAGTAGCTGCCGTTCTGGACGATCGCGACGAAGATCACGATGAACACGATGCCGAGCACGATATACAACGCGAGCGAGACGTACCCGACGATGACGCCGGCGAGGGCCAGGCCGCGGCCGTTCTCACCCCGCTCCTTGATCTGATGCAGCGCCATATGGCCGGTGATGATGCCGACGATCTGACCGATGTAGGCGACGATCACGACGCCCGCGAGCGACGAGATGAGCGACACGATCGCGAGCGTGTTGGTCTTCGGCGCCGCGGGGTACGGCGTATAACCGGCCGGTGCGCCGTAGGCGGGGGCGGCGGGCGGGGGGTAGGCGCCGGCGGGCTGCCCGTACGGCGGTGCCGCGGGATAGGCGGGAGGCGTGGCCTGCGGCGCGGACGGGGGGACGGGGTTCTCGGGGGTCTGGTCGCTCATGGTGCGCCCTTCTTCTCGGCTGGCCTTCAGGCTTCCAGTGTGGCGCGGGGGATGTCAAACGACCAGGGCGTCCGGTGACGTCCCGATAGGCTGGCTCCATGTCCACGGATCGTGTCGTCCTCGTCACCGGAGGAAACCGCGGGATCGGCCGCGCCATCGCCGAACGCTTCGTCGCGGAGGGCTACCGGGTCGCCGTCACCGCTCGATCCGGCGAAGGGCCCGAGGGAACGCTCACCGTCCGCGCGGACGTCACCGACGCGGCGTCCGTGGATGCGGCGTACACCGAGGTGGAGCAGAAGCTCGGTCCCGTGCAGATCGTCGTGGCCAACGCCGGCATCACCAAGGACACGCTGCTGCTGCGCATGTCGGACGCGGACTTCGACGACGTCGTCACCACGAACCTCGGGGGATCGTTCCGTGTCGTCAAGCGCGCCGCGAAGGGGCTGCTGAAGGGCCGCTGGGGCCGGGTCATCCTCATCTCGAGCGTGGTCGGCCTGTACGGCTCGCCGGGACAGATCAACTACGCCAGCTCCAAGAGCGGGCTCGTCGGTTTCGCGCGCTCGCTCACGCGTGAGCTCGGCGGCCGCGGCATCACGGCGAACGTCGTGGCGCCCGGGTTCATCGAGACCGACATGACGGCGGAACTGCCCGAGGACACCCAGGCGGAGTACAAGCGGAACATTCCCGCCGGCCGGTTCGCCACCCCCGACGAGGTGGCCGGTGTCGTCACCTGGCTGGCCTCGGACGACGCGGCCTACATCTCCGGCGCCGTGATCCCCGTCGACGGCGGTCTCGGCATGGGGCACTGACCGCCGCCCCACCGGACAGCGTTACGGCCTCAGGGCAGGAGCGGGATCACCTCGGCGAGGTCGATCGTGCCGATCACCAGGTCCGCCTGCGCACGGACCGCAGGTTTGGCGTTGAACGCCAAGCCCAGGGCAGCCGTTGCCATCATCTTCAGGTCGTTCGCCCCGTCGCCGATGGCGAAGGTCGCCGACAGGGGCACGCCGTACTCGTCCGCCCAGGCGCGGAGCGCCGTGGCCTTGCCCGCCGCATCCACGATCTCGCCCTCGACGGATCCTGTGAGGACCCCGTCCTCGACCTGGAGCCGGTTCGCCCGCCACACGTCGACGCCGAGCGCCGGTGCGACGGTGTCGAGGATCTCGTGGAACCCCCCGGAGACGACCGCCACGATGCCGCCCCGCTCGTGCACCGCGGCGGTGAGCTCCCGCACGCCCGGCGTCGGCTCGATCCGCGCCTTCACTCGAGCGAAGGATTCGACCGGGACCCCGCGCAGCTCCTGCACCCGCGAACGCAGGCTCGTCGCGAAATCCACCTCGCCGCGCATGGCCGCCTCGGTAGCGGCTGCCACCTCGGCGCCGCGCCCGGCTTCATCGGCGATCAGCTCGATGACCTCGTTGCGGATGAGGGTGGAGTCGGCATCGAGCACGACGAGGAAACGCGGCAGCACCCCTCGAGGCTACCGGGGGAGCGGATCACGCCTCGACGTGGGTGCCCTTGCCGACCACGGTGATGCCGGAGTCGGTCACGGTGAATCCGCGGGCGAGGTCGCGCTCCCGGTCGACGCCGACCGTCGCGCCGTCGGCGAGGACGACGTTCTTGTCGATGATCGCGCGATGGATGCGGGCACCGGCGCCGAGGCGCACCCGGTCGAACAGCACCGAGTCGGTGACGGTGGAGCCGCCGCCGGCCAGGGTCCACGGACCCACGACGCTGCGTTCCAGGTGGGTGCCGCTGAGCACCGAACCGAGGGACACGATCGAGTCGATCGTGTTGCCGATGCGGCCCACTGCGTCGCGGACGAACTTCGCGGGCGGCGAGTTGATCAGCTGGGAGTGGATCGGCCACTGCATGTTGTACAGGTTGAACACCGGCAGGGTCGAGATCAGGTCCATGTGCGCGTCGAAGAACGAATCGATCGTCCCCACGTCCCGCCAGTACGAGCGGTCGCGCTCGTTGGCGCCCGGCACGTCGTTGCGCTTCATGTCGTAGACGGCGGCCTCGCCGCGGTTCACGAAGTAGGGGATGATGTCGCCGCCCATATCATGGTTCGACGTCGGCACCTCGCCGTCGGTCTCCACGGCCTCGATGAGCGCGTCGGTGTTGAAGACGTAGTTGCCCATGGAGGCCAGCACCTCGTGCGGCGCATCGGCGAGGCCGGTCGCGTGCTGTGGCTTCTCCAGGAACTCCCGGATGCGGGTGGGGTCCTCCGCATCCACGTCGATGACGCCGAACTGGTCGGCGAGGGCGAGAGGCTGCCGGATCCCGGCGACGGTGGCACGAGCGCCGGAGGCGATGTGCGCGTCGATCATCTGCTGGAAGTCCATCCGGTAGACGTGATCTGCGCCGATGACCACGACGATGTCCGGCTTCTCGTCGTTGATGAGGTTGAGGCTCTGCAGGATCGCGTCCGCGGACCCGGAGAACCATCGCTTGCCGAGGCGCTGCTGGGCGGGGACGGAGGCGACATACGAGCCCAGCATCGGCGACATCCGCCAGGTCTGCGAAACGTGCCGGTCGAGGCTGTGGGACTTGTACTGCGTGAGCACGACGATCTGCTGCAACCCCGAATTGATGAGGTTGGAGATCGCGAAGTCGATGAGTCGGTATTGGCCACCGAACGGGACCGCGGGTTTGGCGCGGTCGGCGGTGAGGGGCATGAGACGCTTGCCCTCGCCGCCGGCGAGGACGATCCCGAAGACCTTGGGTGTAGCCGGCATGGCACCACACTATGCCGCACACAGGGGCTGTACTAGCGTCCTTGACATGCGCGTCGACATCGTTTCAAAGGAATACCCGCCCGAGATCTATGGCGGGGCGGGAGTGCACGCCGCCGAGCTCGTCAAGGCGCTGCGGGAACGTCTCGACGTGCGCGTGCGCGCATTCGGCGCGCCGCGCGATGAGGAGGGCACGACGTCCTACCGCGTGCCGGCCGAGCTCGCCGACGCGAACGGCGCGGTCCAGACCCTCGGAACGGATCTGGAGATCGTCACCGACATCGCGGGTGCCGATGTGGTGCACAGCCACACCTGGTACGCGAACTTCGCGGGACACCTCGCGTCGCTCCTGCACGGGATCCCGCACATCGTGACCGCTCACAGCCTGGAGCCGCTCCGGCCGTGGAAGGCCGAGCAGCTCGGCGGCGGCTACGCGGTGTCGAGCTTCATCGAGAAGACCGCCTACGAGGGCGCCGCGGCCGTCGTCGCGGTCAGCGGAGGGATGCGCGAAGACATTCTGCGCAGCTACCCGGCGCTCGACCCGGCCCGGGTGCGGGTCATCTACAACGGCATCGACGTCGAGGCGTGGCATCCGGTGGAAGACCCGGCGCTGCTCGCCGAGCACGGCATCGATCCGACTCGGCCCTCGGTCGTGTTCGTCGGCCGCATCACGCGGCAGAAGGGTCTGCCCTACCTGCTGCGTGCGGCACGCCTGCTCCCGCCCGAGGTGCAACTCGTGCTCTGCGCCGGCGCGCCCGACACGCCCGAGATCCTCGCGGAGGTCGAAGGTCTCGTGCGTGACCTGCAGGAGACCCGCGAGGGCGTTGTCTGGATCGACCGGATGCTGCCCCGTCACGAGCTCTGCGCGATCCTCACGGCGGCCACCACGTTCGTGTGCCCGTCGATCTACGAGCCGCTCGGCATCGTCAATCTCGAGGCGATGGCGTGCGGCGCGGCCGTGGTCGGGACGGCGACGGGCGGCATCCCCGAGGTCGTCGCGGACGGCGTGACCGGCAGACTCGTGCCGATCGAGCAGGTGCAGGACGGGACGGGCACCCCGGTCGACCCGGAGCGCTACGTGGCGGACCTCGCTCGCGTGCTGACGGAGATCGTCGCCGACCCGGCACGCGCCGCCGAGTACGGCCGGGCGGGCCGCGAACGTGCCGCACAGGAGTTCAGCTGGGGGCGCATCGCGGAGCAGACCGAGGCGCTGTACCGGGAGGTTCTGGCGCGGTGACGGCGGGGTGCGACGACTAGGCTAGGACCATGCCCGAGGTGCTCGATTTTTCCGACGTCGTCGTCCGCCGCAACGCCAGGGACATCGTCTCCCACGTCGATTGGCACGTCGCCGACGATCAGCGCTGGGTGATCCTGGGACCGAACGGCGCCGGCAAGACGACGCTGCTGCAGCTGGCGGCAACCCTCGACCACCCGACCTCCGGTGCCGTGACGATTCTCGGCGAGCGGCTCGGCCGCACGGACGTCTTCGACCTGCGCCCGCGCATCGGCATCGCGTCCTCCGCCATGGCGCGCCGGGTACCGCCGGAAGAGACCGTCCTCAACGTCGTGCTCACCGCGGCACTCGCGGTGCTCGGTCGGTGGAACGAGCAGTACGACCGGATCGACGAGCGCCGCGCGCTGCGCGTGCTCGCCGAGTGGAAGCTCGAGCACCTCGCCGACCGGACGTTCGGAACCCTCTCCGACGGGGAGCAGAAGCGGGTGCAGATCGCCCGCGCCGTCATGACCGACCCGGAGCTGTTGCTGCTCGACGAGCCGACCGCGAGCCTCGACCTCGGCGCGCGCGAAGAGTTGCTGAGCCTCCTCGGCCGGTATGCCCAGGCGCCGACCACGCCCGCGATGGTCATGGTCACCCACCACGTCGAAGAGATCCCGGTCGGTTTCACGCACGTGCTGCTGCTCCGTGACGGCGCCGTCGTCGCCGCGGGACCCACGCGCGAGACGCTGACCGCCGCGAACCTGTCCGCCACGTTCGGCCTCGACATCGAGCTGACCGAGGTCGCGGGCCGCTACGCGGCACGCGCGACCGGGTGAGTGTCTTGATGTGCGACGAACTTTGGTAGACTCGCTGTTTGGTGCGTTCGGCACCACAGACTTCCCTCGTCCCTGGCGCAATCCAGGGCAGCAACTAAGGAATCCCATGAAGACTGACATTCACCCCGACTACCAGCCCGTCGTCTTCCGCGACCTCGGCTCGGGTGAGACCTTCCTGACCCGTTCGACCGTGGGCAGCGACAAGACCATCGAGCTCGACGGTGTCGAGTACCCGGTCATCGACGTCGAGATCTCCTCGGCCTCGCACCCGTTCTACACGGGCAAGCAGCGCATCATGGACTCGGCCGGCCGCGTCGAGAAGTTCAACCAGCGCTTCAAGAACTTCGGCAAGTAACACCCGCCGCACCCGAAAGCCCCGCCTCGGCGGGGCTTTCGGCGTTCCCGGGATCGGGTCTCAGCGGATCGGCCAGCTGCCGTCGACCGGGTCGGCCGGGTCGATCCGCCCGATCCGGACGAAGTACTCGGTCAGGCTGTCGGCCTGCTCGCGTGCCCAGCCGATCTGCCGGGTGTGCAGCTCGTGCGCGGTCGCGGGAAGGGCGTAACGGGCGGCCAGTGCCTGCGCCACCCGACCCGCAGCGATGGCGTCGGCGGCGGCGTCGTGGGCGCCCTCGAGCGTCACGGCGTAGTGAGCGGCGACGACTTCGAGGGTGCGCTTTCCTCGCCGGTACCGGTCGTAAGACTTGTCGACGACCAGCGGGTCGAACACGGGTGCGGGGTCGAGGATCGGCGCGACACCGTGACGTAGCGCCTCGTACTTGAGCAGCGAGAAGTCGTACGGCGCGTTGTAGGCAACGACCGGGATCCCCGCGTCCAGCAGGCTTCGAAGCGCCGCCACGACCTCGGCGACCACCTCCCGGGCCGGTCGGCCCTCCGCGCGGGCTCGCTGGGTCGTGATGCCGTGCACCGCGGTGGCGCCGGCGGGGATCTCGATCCCGGGGTCGGCCATCCAGTCCTGGGCGCGAAGGGCCGCTCCCGTGGCGTCGAGCAGGCCGACGTGCGCGGTGACGATGCGGTCCGCGGCGACGTCGATCCCGGTGGTCTCCAGGTCGAACACCCCGACGGTACTGGCCCACGCGGGCAGGGTGATCTCGTCATCCCAGAGGGGGAGCGGCTCGGGTCGCCACGTGTCCATGCCTCGACCGTAGGGCCCGCCGCCGACATCCCCCGGCAGCGGCTCGCGGACCGGCCGCACTCCGTAGACTCGTGGCGTGAGCACCGCCAACCCCTACGCCGCCCGACTGGATGCGATTCCGACCGAGCGTCGCGAGGTCTCGGTGCTCGGCGGGACGACCGCGTACTGGGTGTATGGCCCGGACGACGCCGCCACGACGATCGTGGCCGTCCACGGCTTCCGCGGTGAGCACCACGGCCTGGAGCCGGTCGTGGCGTACCTCGACGGCGTGCGCGTCATTTCCCCCGATCTCCCCGGCTTCGGCGAGACGGCGCCGCTTCCGGGTCGCGCGCACACCCTCGACGCCTATGCCGAGTGGCTGCGTGCGTTCGCCGCCGCTGTCGCGCCGGGCGCCGTTATTCTCGGCCACTCCTTCGGCTCCATCGTTGCCGCCGCGGCGGTTGCCGGCGGGCTGGCCACCCCGCGCCTGATCCTCGTGAACCCCATCGGGGCTCCCGCACTGTCCGGTCCCCGCGGCGTTTTCACGCGCCTGGCCGTCTTCTATTACTGGGCCGGCGCCAAGTTACCGCGGCCGGTGGGGGAGGCGGTGCTCCGGAACGGGGTCATCGTGCGGGTGATGAGCGTCGCGATGGCGAAGACGCGCGAGAAGAAGCTCCGTGCCTTCATCCACGCTCAGCACGACATGTACTTCTCCCGCTTCGCAGACCGGGACGTGCTGCACGACGCGTTCGTCGCCTCGGTCTCGCACGACGTGAGCGAGTTCGCCGCGCGGATCGACGTGCCGACACTTCTCGTCGCCGCCGAGCGTGACGACATCACCCCGATCGAGGCGGAGCGGCGGCTGCGAACGGTCTTTCCGGACGCCGAGCTCGTGGAGATCCCCGAGGTGGGACACCTCATCCACTATGAGACGCCGCGTCAGGCGGCGGCAGCGATCACGCCGTTCCTTCGGCCCGTCGCCGACGGTACGCGTTGACGTTCATCCGGTTGCCGCAGTTCCCGGTGTCGCAGTAGCGTTTCGACCGGTTCCGCGAGTAGTCGACGTACACGGCTTCGCAGTCGTCGGCCTCGCAGACCCGGAGTCGCTCGTACTCGTCGGCGCGGATGACGTCGACGATCGCCATCGCGGTCTCCACCAGCATCCGGGTGGCAAGCGGCGCGTCCCCCGGGGTGGCGTGGATGTGCCAGTCGTACTGGTCGTGGCGGACGAGCTGGGGGACGGCGCGCGCCTCGGCGAGCATCTCATTCACGAGCTCCGCCGCACCGTCCCGGTCCACCGTCCAGAAGGCGCGCAGGCGGGGCCGGATAGCCCGTACCGCGTCGCGCTCGGCGGCATCCAGGCGCACCGCGCCGGAGTACGGGTGGGCAGTGAGGAAGTCCCGGAGCTCCTTGGTCGTGACGAGCCGGTCGGTCGGGTCCGAGGCCATGCCGGGGAGGGTGTTGATGAGGTCCGCACCCCAGGCCAGCGAGCCGCGCGTGTCATCACTGAAGACCACCTTGACTCCTGACCGATGCGGGACGTACTGTCACTAGTGTAACCACCGATCACCCCTGACAGGCGGAGTCCTCCATGGTCGCCTCGACTGTATCCCCTCCCTCGGCGGGCACCGCCGCGGGACACCGCTCCGTCGGCCTGCTCGTCGGAGTCGGCTCCGCGCTCGCGTTCTCGTCGAGCGGTCCGTTCGTCAAGCCGCTGCTGGAAGCCGAGTGGTCGCTGGGCGCGGCGCTGCTCATCCGGATGGGCGTCGCGGCGCTCATCCTCTCGCCCGCGCTGATCATCGCGTGGCGACGACAGCCCGGCGTCGTGCGTCGGCGGTGGCGACTCATCGTCGGCTTCGGCCTCACCGGCGTCGCGGGCTGTCAATTGTTCTACTTCGCGGCGATGCAGCGGATGCCGGTGGCGGTGTCCCTGCTCATCCAGTACCTCGCCCCGGTGCTCCTCGTCCTCCTGGCCTGGGTCCGTACACGGCGGGCGCCCTCGCGCACCGTGATGGTCGGATCCGTCCTCGCGATCATCGGGCTGGTGCTCGTCGTCGACGTGTCCAGCGCGCGGTTCGACCTGCTGGGGACGCTCTTCGCCCTGGGTGCAGCGGTGTGCGTGGGCGCCTATTTCCTGCTCTCCGAGCGCGCCGGCGACGACCTTCCCCCACTGGCCCTCGCCGCTGGGGGGCTCGTCACCGGCACCGGTGTCATGGCGCTGCTGTGCCTGTTCGGCATCCTGCCCTTCGCCGCGCCGGCCGTGACCGTGCTCCTCGCCGGGATCGAGATGCCGGCACTTGCGTCGATCCTCTGGGTCGCGTGCGTGGCCACCACCGTCGGGTACGCCCTGGGGGTGAAGGCAGTGCCGTTGCTCGGGTCGCGAGTGGCGTCGTTCGTCGGCCTCAGCGAGGTGCTGTTCGCGCTCGGATTCGCGTGGCTCCTCCTCGGCGAGACGCCGTCGGCGGTGCAGCTGTTCGGCGGAGTCGTGCTGCTCGGCGGTGTCGTGCTGGTCCGGTGGGACGACCGGTCCGCAGCGGTGCCGGTGGGGGAGGCCGCTAGGCTTCCTGCCGCGCCAGCTCCATGAGCGGTGTCACCCGGTAGGGGATGACCTCGTCCATGACGAGGGACGTCTCGGTGCGCTCGACGCCCTCGATCGCGAGGATGCGCGCGTCGACGTCGAACAGATGCTGAGTGTCTCGGCAGGCGACGACCACCAGCAGGTCCACGCTGCCGCTGAGGCCGAGTGCCTGCACGATCTCCGGCACCTCGGACAGCGACTCCCGGATGCGGGGGAGTTCGTGCTGCCGGACCACGACAGTGAGGCATGCCCGGATCGGGAAGCCCAGCGTCTGCGTGGCGATTGCGCGCTCGTAGCTGAGGAATGCCCCGGACGCCTCGAGGCGTCCCATCCGCGCTTGGACGGTGTTACGGGAGAGACCGAGCCGATGGGCGAGAGCGACGACCGTCGCCCGATGATCGGATGACAGTGCGTGCAGAAGTTCCAGGTCCGTGCGGTCGAGTCCGGGCATAGTGCTCAGTCTATGTGCCGATCAGTCATCGTTCTTGGGATAGAACAGACCGTTCCCGTGCTTCTTGAGGATGTCGTACGCGTCCGCGTACGTCTCCGCATCCGCCGTGTCGGTGTCGCCCGTGTAGGCCAGCAGCAGGCCGAGCGCGCCCCGTGCCGGCGGGGTCAGCGGCCGCGGCGACGACTTGAGGTCTTCGACCTCGTCCTCGTCTTGCAGCGGCGGCACGTACGCCGGATGCACGGTCGGCCAGGTCGCGGGGTCGCGTGGCGTGTCCAGGTTTATCACCGAGAAGAGGTCTCGCGCGTCGCGGTCTCGATCGGTGAGGGGCTCCAGGCCGTGGAGTCGCGAGAGGGTCGCGACCACCGCGGCGTGGTGGAACTCGTCATTGATGACGGTTCCGGCCTTGGTGTACGCCGACACCGCAATCGCCGGCACCCGCACGCCCAGCCGGTCGAAGGTGAAGCCCATCTCTCCCGCATCCGCGTCCTTCTCCGGCGGAGTCGCGCCGGGCGGGCCGACGTGATCGTACGTTCCGCCGTGCTCGTCGAAGGTGATGAGCAGCAGCGTGTTGGTCGCGTTCGACCCGGTCGCGGAGTCGGCGGTGCGCACGGCGTCGTAGATGGAGGCGACCAGGGCCTCGCCGGCGCGCACGTCGGAGATCGCGGAGTCGAAGACCTCCGTCCCGTCGACGTCGCTCTCGCGGACGCGGCCGACCGGCGGGTGGAAGTCGTTGTGGTTGTAGACGAGCCGCGGTTCGATGAAGGCGTACTCGGGGAGCGTGCCGTTCTTGGCATCGGTATAGAACTCGTCCATGTACACGAAGTGCCCGGTGCGCCAGTACTCCTCGAGCACGGGCGCGTGCAGGAGCCCGGTGAGCGACACCAGCTGCATCTCGTCGAAGTACACCTTCCAGGACAGACCGGCGTGCTCGAGCCGGGTGAAGATCGTCGGGTAGGGCGACACGTTCAGCCACTTCGCCCGCCCGCCGTCGCCGTTGGTGACGAACCCGTGGGAGGTCGAGGCGTGGAAGAACGACCGGTTGCAATACGTCTGACTGGGAACCGCCGCGTGCCAGTTGTCGAAGACGGCGAACTCCTTGGCCAGCGTGGACAGGACGGGCAGCATGGCGGGGGAGAAGCCGCCCATGATGACCGCGAGTTCGTCCGGGGTTGGCTCCGCGCCCTTCTTCGTGATCCGATAGTTGACCAGATAGTCGTGCACGAACCCACCCATGGTGGCCTTCGCCTTCGCATCCGGGGTGTTGAAGGGGGCGGCGATCCCGTGTTTCCAGGCGTGCTCGTTCTCGGCGGGATCGATGGTCTCGAAGAGCTGGGTGTTCACGTGCGGGAACGTCTCGCCCGGGTCAGGGTCGGGCGAACACATGATCGCGTCGGTGGCGCCGCTGTAGATGTGCGCGGGGATGACCGTGCCGTCGGGGGCGGTGTTGCTGTAGGAGCCGAACGGGACTCCGTCGAAGGTCGTTCCGGCGGGCAGCGTGTCGGGGGTGTACAGGTGGCCCAGGATGTTGTCGAAGGAGCGGTTCTCGCCCATGAACACGACGACGTGTGCGAAACCGGGGACGGAGGTCTTCTCGGGGTTCGGCGTGCCGGTGGCACTGGCGACGGCCGCGACCGCGCCGCCGCCCAGGGCGAGGCCGCCCAGGGTCAGTCCGCCGACACGAAGGAAGTCGCGGCGACTGGCGCGGCGCTCGGTCTCGTCGGGGGTCATGCGGCGGCGTGGGATACGAGACGGAGGCGGTCACGCTCGACGAGCAACTCGTGCACGGACGCGTTCGGGATGCGGTCACCCTGGGCCGGGAACGTCCCGCCGCTGGCATGCGAGATGATCTCGCGGATGAGGCCACCGTGGGCGACCGCGATGAGGGGGTTGCTGCCCGGTCCGGTGCGACGCCGCGTCTCGGCGACCGCCTCCCGGATGCCCTGGAGAGCGCGGGCACGCAGCTCGTCGCGGGTCTCGGCGCCCTCCGGCTCCGCGTGCCCGTACCGGCCGTAGCGGCGACGGAACTCGTCGAGGTCCAGCCCCTCGGCCTCGCCGTACGAGCGCTCGCGCAGCAGCGGCGTCGTCCACGGCTCCGCGAGCCCGAGGTCGGCCGCGATGATCTCCGCGGTCTCCCGTGCTCGGCTGAGGTCGCTGGCGGCGATCACGGCCGGATCGGTCCCGAGAAGGCCGGCGACGGTGGCCGCCGCATCCTTCGCCTGCCGGCGTCCGGTGTCGTTGAGCGGGATGTCGGTGTTGCCCTGGACGCGCTGATCGCGATTCCAGTCGGTTTCACCGTGGCGGATGAGGAGCAGACGGGTCACGGGTACTTCCGGGTCGAAGGGCTACGGCGGCTGTCAGCGCGCCGCGGGCAGCATTTCGGCGAAGGCGCGGAGCACTTCGCTGGTCCCCGCGTCGATCTTCACCGTAGCGCGCGCATCGGCCCGTGTCTCGCCGCGATTCACGATGACGACGGGCAGTTTACGACGGCGGGCGCGTTCGACCAGCCGGATGCCGGAGTTCACCACGAGCGAGGAACCCGCTACCAGGAGGGCGTCGCTGGCCCGGAGGATCTGCTCGGCTTCGCGGAACTTCTCCGCCGGGATGTACTCCCCGAAGAACACCACATCGGGTTTCAGAACCCCGCCGCAGACGGTGCAATCGGGCACGGTCATCTCGCCGACCGCGTCGGGCGCGACATCGCCGTCGGGGCCGAGGGGCAGATCGTGGTCGACGCGCAGCCACGGGTTCTCGGCCTCGACGCGCGCCGCGAGGTCGCGCCGGTCGAAGACCTGACCGCACTGCAGGCACGCCACGCGACGCATGGTCCCATGCAGTTCGATCACACGGCGGCTGCCCGCACGCAGGTGCAGCCCGTCCACGTTCTGAGTGATGACGCCGCTGGTGCACTCGCTCCGTTCGAGGTCCGCGAGGGCCTGATGGCCGTCATTGGGTGCCGCGGCGGCGAACTGACGCCAGCCGAGGTGGCTGCCGACCCAGTACCGGCGGCGCGCCAGCTCGCTCGAGAGGAACTGCTGCACCGTCATGGGCGTCCGCTCGGGCGCGCCCTTGCCGCGGTAGTCGGGGATGCCGGAGTCGGTCGACACGCCGGCACCGGTCAGCACCGCGACGGTGCGCCCGGCGAGGGCGTCCACGGCGCGGCCGACGAGCGCTGTCGTCGTCGGATCGAGCTGGGTCACAGCGGGCACGGGACCTCCTGCATCCGAGAGTACGCCCGGTGGTTTACGCGCATGTTTCGGGCTACCGGGCAACGGCGAGGGGACGTGGTTGAGTGGAGGGATGCGGATCGAACGGATCGAGGATGCGGGCGACCCGCGACTGGCGGACTACCGGGACCTGACGGATGTGGCGCTCCGTCGCGTGAGCGAACCGGCCGGCGGGCTGTACATCGCGGAGTCGGCGAAGGTCATCCGGCGCGCGGTGTCCGCGGGGCACCGTCCCCGCTCGCTGCTGGTACAGGACAAGTGGTTGCCGGATGCCGAAGAGCTCGCGGGCGACGCGCCGGTCTATCTCGTCGAGGCCGCCGTCGCGGAGCAGGTCACCGGGTACGCGGTGCACCGGGGCGCGCTGGCGGCCATGCACCGGCCCGCGCTTCCCGCCCTCGGCGAGGTGCTCGCCGAGGCATCGACGGTGGTGGTCCTGGAGGACCTCGTCGATCACACCAACGTGGGGGCGATCTTCCGCGCCGCCGCGGGCCTCGGCGCCGACGCCGTGCTCGTGGGGGAGCGCTGCGCAGACCCGCTGTACCGGCGCAGCGTCCGGGTGAGCATGGGAACCGTGTTCCAGGTGCCGTGGACGCGGCTTCCCGCATGGCGCGACGCCGGGCCGCTGCTCCGGGACGCCGGATTCCATCTCGCGGCGCTCGCGCTTACCGATGACGCCGTCCCGCTGGATGCGTTCGCGGCCGCGCGACCGGACCGCGTGGCGATCGCGCTCGGCGCCGAGGGAGACGGCCTCAGCCGTGATGCCCTCGCCGCCGCGGACACGGTGGTCACCATCCCGATGGCGGGGGGAGTGGACTCGCTGAACGTGGCAGCGGCCGCATCCGTGGCCCTCTGGGCGCTGCGCTACCCGCCGTCCCGCTGATCCGCGGCGTCGGCGTGGCGGAACGGCAACGGTTCCGGACGCTTGGCCTGCACCTCATCGCCGGATGATTCGTGCCGGAGCCGTCGCAGCACCCATGGCATGAGGTGCGTGCGCGCCCACACCAGGTCGTTGGTGCGTGCCGCCCGCCAGCTGAGCCGGGGAATCGGCTCGGGTTGCATGGGGGTGAGGTCGTTCGGCACGTTGAGCGCACGCAGCACCATGCGCGCCACCTCGTGGTGACCGAGCGGGTTCATGTGCAGGCGGTCGTCGGCGAAGAAGCGGGCGTCCTGTACTTCTTTCAGCGCCCACTGGTCAGCCACGATGCAGTCGTACCGCTCCGCGATGGCGCGGAGGTTCTCGTTGTAGATCGCGATCTTGCCGCGGAACGGACGGAACACCGGGGTGAACGCGACGTCGATGCCGGTGAAGATGACGATGGTCGCGCCGGCAGAGCTGAGCCGGATGACGGCGTCCTCGAACTGGGCGGCGATGTCATCCGGGTCGGTGCCGGGCCGGATCACGTCGTTGCCGCCCGCGCAGAAGGTGATGAGATCGGGCTTCAGGGCGAGAGCGGGCTCCACCTGCTCCGCGACGATCTGCGCGATGAGCTTTCCGCGCACCGCGAGGTTCGCGTAGGCGAAGTCCTCCACCGTGTCGGCGAGGACCTCCGCGACGCGGTCGGCCCAGCCGCGGTGGCCCCCGGGCGAGTCGGGCGACGGATCGCCGATCCCCTCGGTGAAGGAGTCGCCCAGCGCGACGAAACGACGCCACGGATGAGGCCCCGGATTCTCGGCGTACGGGGCGCGGGTGAGCTCATCAGAGTCCTGCGACATGGTGCCTCCTCCTGATCCAGCGTAGACCGGCATGTCGGTGACGTGGCTTATCGTGGACTCTCGCGCAGGGGGCGAAAATCGCGCGCAAGCAGTGACAGGAGGTGGCGGCATGGACGAGGAACAGCTCGTGGTCGCCGGTCCTTCCGAGGCCGCCGTCGATCCCGTCGACGTGCCCGAGCACATCGGTAGTTTCGCCGCCGAGCATCTGTCTCCCTCCTTCCCGCAGCGTGCTCCCTGGGGTACCGCACAGCGGCTCCGCGCCTGGCAGGCCGAGGCGCTGGACCTCTACTTCTCGCTCGACGGTCCGGATGGCGAGGGCAAGGGTCCGCGAGACTTCCTCGCGGCCGCGACCCCCGGCGCAGGCAAGACGACGTTCGCGCTGCGGTTGGCGAGTGAGCTGCTCCGTCGCCGCGTCGTCGACCGCATCGTGGTGGTCGCCCCGACCGAGCACCTGAAGACCCAGTGGGCGGATGCGGCCGCGCGTGTCGGCATCCGGCTCGATCCGCACTTCAGTAACCGCCACAGCATCCCGTCGCGCCAGTATCACGGCGTCGCCGTGACCTATGCGCAGGTCGCGGTGAAGGCGGCCGTGCACCAGAACCTCGTCCTCAGCGCGCGGGTGCTGGTGATCCTCGACGAGGTGCACCACGGCGGCGACGCGCTCAGCTGGGGCGAGGCTCTCCGCGAGGCGTACGCCCGCGCCACCCGCAGGCTGCTGCTGTCGGGAACCCCGTTCCGGAGCGACACCGCACCCATTCCGTTCGTGGAATATCACCCGGACGCCAAGGGCTACCGCGTGTCCCGCACCGACTACGCCTATGGCTACCGCCGCGCACTCGAGGATGGCGTCGTCCGCCCGGTGCTGTTCATGGTCTACGCCGGCCACATGCGCTGGCGCACGAAGACCGGCGACGAGATGGAAGCCCAGCTCGGGCAGGACAACACCAAAGACATCACCTCGCAGGCATGGCGAACCGCACTCGATCCGGAGGGCGATTGGATCCCGGCCGTGCTCCGCTCCGCCGACCGGCGCCTCACCGAGGTGCGCGAGTCGGTGCCGGATGCGGGCGGCCTCGTGATCGCGACGGATCAGACCGCCGCACGCGCCTACGCCGCGATCCTGCACCAGATCACCGGGCAGGCGCCGACCGTCGTCCTCTCCGACGAGGCGGAGGCGTCGTCGCGCATCGAGACGTTCGCGACCGCCGACGACCGCTGGATGGTGGCGGTGCGCATGGTGTCGGAGGGCGTGGACGTGCCTCGCCTTGCCGTCGGTGTGTACGCCACGAGCGCGTCGACGCCGCTGTTCTTCGCACAGGCGGTCGGCCGCTTCGTGCGGGCACGCCGACGCGGCGAGACGGCGACGATCTTCCTGCCGAACGTGCCGCAGCTGCTCGCCCTCGCCAACGAGCTGGAACGTCAGCGCGACCACGCACTCGACCGCGAGAGCGACGCCGAGGACATGTGGGACGCCGAAGAGGACGCGATGAACGCGGCCGAGCGGGAGGACAAGGCCTCCGACGCGCTGACCGAGGAGTTCTCGTACCAGGCGCTCGGGTCGGCCGCGCACTTCGACCGGGTGCTCTTCGACGGCCAGGAGTTCGGTCAGCTCGCCACCCCGGGCACGCCGGAGGAGGAGGAGTTCCTCGGCATCCCGGGCCTGCTGGAACCCGAGTCTGTCCACGAACTGCTCATGCAGCGGCAGGCGCGGCAGGGCCGGCACCGTGGGGTGCGCGAGGCGCGCGAGAAGGAGCAGGGCGACGCGCCGGTGGACGAAGCCGCGCTTCCGGCGCCCCTGCATCGCACCTTGAAAGAGCAGCGACAGCTGCTGAACAGCATGGTCGGCCTGTATGCGCGACAGAGCGGTGAGCCGCACGGGCTCGTGCACGCCGAACTACGCCGGCAGTGCGGCGGGCCCGCGGTCTCGCACGCGACCGTCGCGCAGCTGCAGGCACGGATCGAGGTCCTCCGGCGTCGCATCCGCGCGTAAGCCGAGTTCGGTGCACCGAACCGCGCGTCGCGCCGGATCGGGCTACCGTCGAGGCGTGAACGACAGCATCCGGCCTGCGCCCACGGCGCACGACCGCCGCCGGTGGGCGCGCTATCTCGTCGACGAGCGGGCCGAGGCCCGCGTCTATCGGCAGCTGGCGGCCCGGCGTGAGGGGGAGGAGCGCGAGATCCTGCTCGCCCTCGCCGAGGCGGAGGGCCGGCACGAGCGGCATTGGCTCGACCTGCTCGGCGGGGAACCCGCATCCGTTCCCCGTGCCTCCACCGGCACCCGGCTGCTCGGGTGGATGGCGAAACGGTTCGGGTCGATCTTCGTGCTCGCGCTCGCACAGAACGCCGAGGGCCGGTCGCCGTACGACGGTGACCCGTTCGCGACCCCCGCGATGCGCGCGGACGAGAAGATCCACCACGAGGTCGTCCGCGGCCTCGCCGCCCGGGGACGCCGTCGCCTGTCGGGGACCTTCCGCGCCGCCGTCTTCGGCGCGAATGATGGACTCGTCTCGAACCTGGCGCTCGTGATGGGCATCGGCGCGACCGGTGTGGGACCGCAGTTCGTGCTGTTCAGCGGCATCGCCGGGCTCCTCGCCGGGGCACTGTCGATGGGTGCGGGGGAGTTCGTGTCGGTGCGGTCGCAGCGGGAGCTGCTCGAGGCGACGGAGCCGAGCAACTACGCCGACGAGATCCTGCCCGACCTTGACCTGGATGCGAACGAGGTCGCACTCGTCTACCGCACCCGTGGCATGTCCGAGGCGGAGGCGAACGCCCGCGCCCGTCGCGTCGTGCAACAAGCACAGGACGCCGACCGCAGCATCCCGTACCGGCGGCCGCAGGTCGAAGCCGCCGCGAGCCACGAGCTGGTCGGTGGAGCGTTTGCCGCCGCGGGATCGAGCTTCATGTTCTTCGCCACCGGCGCGGTCATCCCGGTGCTGCCCTGGATCTTCGGCCTCTCCGGGCTCACCGCGCTCGTAGTGGCGCTCGTCCTCGTGGGCGTCGCGCTGCTGTGCACCGGTGCGATGGTGGGGCTGCTCTCCGGCGGTCCGCCGCTTCGCCGAGCCTTCCGTCAGCTCGCGATCGGGTTCGGTGCCGCCGCCATCACCTACGTGCTCGGCCTCGTCTTCGGAGTCTCGGCCGGCTGACGCAGGTTGTGGATAACCGCCGCGGCGGGATGCGGCCCGTGATTACCGTGGCCGCATGGTTCGGGGCAGAGGGTACGTCGGCGCGCTGGTCGCCGTCGTGCTGCTGAGTCTCGGCCTGAGTGCATGCACCCCGCCTGCCCCGACCCCGACGCCCACGCCGACCGGTTTCGCCGACGAGGATGCGGCCTTCGCCGCCGCCGAGGAGACCTATCGCGCGTACGTGGATGCGCTGAACCACGTCGACCTCAGCGACCCCGCGACGTTTGAGGACGTGTACGCGTGGACCACGGGTGCGGCGTTAGACGGTGAGAAGAAGTCGCTTTCGGGGATGCACGCCGAGGGCTGGACCGTTGCCGGCGCGAGCACTGTGGCTTCGATCTCGCCTGATCGAGAGCTTTCGAATATTGAGGACGGTGCCGCCACCCTTCGCGCTTGTTCAGATGTCAGTGAGGTCACCGTCACTAATGCGGTAGGCGAGTCCATGGTTGACCCGAACCGCCCACAGTTGCAGTCGGTAATTGTGACTACGACGGCCGATTCGCGATCGAAGACAGGGTGGCTCATCTCGGATCTATCGAGTGGTGATCACCGGTGTTAGCAACAGTGCTTGTCCTGGTGTTCATTGTCGGCGGCTCCGCTTCTGGTGAAACGAATGAGGAGTGCTTCAGCAACAGTCACTGGACCGGTGTATGTCATTTGGAGAACACCGGCACCGAGGTCGAGGTCGGGGCAACCCGCGACGGCGAAGGCTCTGGTGGCGGTGGCGGTGGCGGCGAGGCCGGTGCTGGCAACGGCGCTGAGACGGGAACCGACGCCGCGGCTGCGCCGTGCGTACCGTCGGCGGAGGATCTGTGCCGCGGCAACTACGAAACGGCGACGATTCCGGATCCGACGATGGAGGATCTCGCGTCGTTCCGGCCAGCTGCGCCGTGGGCATCCTCGGAGCCTGCTGGCATCGGAATCGCCGGGATGCCGACGAACCTCGTCGTCGCCGCATCCACGCACACGGTCACGGGGGAGCTGTTCGGTTACGCGGTCACCGTCCGCTTCACTCCAACGGCTTTCACGTTCCGCCACGGCGACGGCACTTCGGCTCGCAGGACCACGCCCGGCGCGACCTGGGCATCCTTGGGTCAGGCGCAGTTCACGCCTACCCCCACGAGCCACACCTACTCGGCGCGCGGCGAGTACACGGTCACGGTTGCGACGGAATACACGGCACAGGTGAACTTCGGCGGCGGCTGGCGACAGGTGCCGGGGACGCTCACGCTGACCGCCGGCGGCTATCCGTTGCGCATCGTCGAGGCGCGCACCGCGCTCGTCGATCGCACCTGCCTCGAAGCCCCTTCCGCCCCAGGATGCTGATCCCGCTGCCCGTGCGGGCCGCACCTCATGTGGCGCGTGCGGTGGCATTCCCGGCCGTGATCCCGCCCGAAGTGCCACCCGAAGCGCTGAGCGCTGTCACGCGTCCTCGTTCGGGTGGCAGTTGGGGCGGGTTCGCCCGCTCCCATCCCGCCCGAGGTGCCACGTGAACCAGCCCCGCGCGATGCCACCTGAACACGAACACACCGCGGTGCCGAGAAGAACCGGGAAACGAGAAAGGCCCCCGGTGAAGGGGGCCTTTCTCATCTGTGCGCGAGGGGGGACTTGAACCCCCACGCCCTATACGGGCACTAGCACCTCAAGCTAGCGCGTCTACCTATTCCGCCACCCGCGCATTGGGTGTTTCCGTCGCCAGAACCGGATATTTCCGGGCCCAGCAGCCGAGGAACGAGCCTAGCATGTGTCGGCGGCGACCGAAAACGCGGCCGCCCCGCGCGTGTCAAAGTAACCGCTCCCGCCCGCACAAGGCGGCCCCTCCCGCCCCCCCAACACGACCCCTCCCACCCGCACAACGCGGCCGCTCCCGGCCGCGCAGGACCGACGCCGTCAGCCGGTAGCCTGAATCGCATGACCGGACCCGGCACCTCCGAGGGAACCGACCTGCCCGAGGTCGCCCGCATCGCTCGGGACCTCATCCGTTTCGATACCAGCAACTACGGCGGCGGCCGGGCGAACGGCGAGCGCGAAGCCGCCGAATACGTCGGCGCCTACCTCGAAGGCCTGGGGCTTACCCCGGAGTACTACGAGCCCATCCCACGCCGCACGAACGTCACCGCCCGCATCCCCGGCCGTGACCGCGACAGGCCGGCGCTCGTCCTCCACGGCCACCTCGACGTCGTCCCCGCGATCGCGGACGACTGGACCGAGGACCCGTTCGCCGGTGTCATCCGCGACGGGATGCTGTGGGGCCGCGGTGCCGTCGACATGAAGGACATGGACGCCATGATCCTCACCTCGGTGGCGGACATCCTGCGGGCAGGGGAGCAGCCCCAGCGCGACGTCATCGTTACCTTCTTCGCAGACGAGGAGAACGGCGGCGTCGAGGGTTCCGCGCTCGTCGTCCGTGACAAGCCGGAATGGTTCGCCGGTGCGACCGAGGCCATCAGCGAGGTCGGCGGGTTCTCCGTCGACGTCGGCGACCGGCGCGCGTACCTGCTGCAGGTGGGGGAGAAGGCGCTGCTGTGGCTGCGTCTTGTTGCGCGCGGCGCTGCCGGCCACGGCAGTCGTTTCCACCCCGACAACGCCGTCACCCGCCTCGCCGAGGCCGTCACCGCGCTCGGCCGCACCGAGTGGCCGGTGCGGCTCACCGACACCACCACGCAGTTCCTCGACACCCTCGCGGAACTCTCCGGCACCGACCGCCAGGACCCGGATGCGGTCGCCTCCAGCGTCGGGCCCGCATCCGCCTTCCTGAAGGCGACCCTGCGCACCACGACGAACCCGACGGCGCTGACCGCCGGGTACAAGCACAACGTCATCCCGGACCGCGCGGAAGCCCTCATCGATGTGCGCGTCCTGCCCGGCACGGAGGACGAAGCCCTCGCCGATATCCGCCGCATCGTCGGCCCCGACATCGAGATCGAGACGGTCGTCCGGGACGTGGGCCTCGAAACCCGGTTCTCCGGCGACCTCGTCGACGCCATGGTCGCCTCGCTCGGCCGGCACGACCCGGGTGTCCCCGTCATCCCGTATCTCATGGGTGCCGGCACCGATAACAAGGCGCTCTCCCGGCTCGGCATCACCGGGTACGGCTTCGCCCCGCTGCGGCTGCCGGCCGGACTCGATTTCACCGGAATGTTCCACGGCGTGGACGAGCGGGTACCGATCGACGCGCTCGTCTTCGGCCAGCGTGTTCTCACCGATCTCCTTCGCACCTCCTGACACCGAAAGGCGCGCATGCACTTCCTCGAGGCGATCTTCCTCGGCCTGATCCAGGGCCTGACCGAGTTCCTCCCCGTGTCCTCCAGCGCCCACCTGCGCATCGTCGGGGCGTTCCTGCCGAACGCCCAGGACCCGGGCGCCGCCTTCACCGCCATCACGCAGATCGGCACGGAGGCGGCCGTGGTGATCTTCTTCTGGCGCGACATCACGCGCATCATCGGTCACTGGTTCCGCGCCCTGTTCGGCCGTATCCCGCGGAACGACCCTGACGCCAAGATGGGTTGGCTGATCATCGTCGGTTCCGTCCCGATCGTGGTGCTCGGCCTGTTCCTGCAGGACCAGATCGAAACCGTCTTCCGCTCACTGTGGCTCGTCGCCGGGATGCTGATCTTCTTCGGTGTGCTGCTCGGCATCGCGGATGCGGTGGGGGCCAAGCGCCGGAAGCTCTCCGACCTCACCATCGGCGACGGCGCCATCTACGGCGTCGCGCAGGCGTTCGCCCTCATCCCCGGGGTCTCGCGCTCCGGCGGCACCATCACCGCCGGGCTCTTCATGGGCTACGAGCGGGCCGCGGCCGCACGCTACGCGTTCCTGCTGGCGATCCCCGCCGTTTTCGGCAGCGGCTTGTACCAGCTGTTGAAGAGCTGGGACGAGCCGGGCGTCTACTCACTCGGTGAGACGGCGGCGGCGACCGTGGTCGCCTTTGTCGTCGCGATCGTCGTGATCAAGTTCTTCATGGCCTGGATCTCCAAGCACAGCTTCCTGCCGTTCGTGATCTACCGGGTCGCCCTGGGTGCACTGATCCTGGTGCTCCTGGCGACCGGGGTCATCGCGGCGTAGGCGATTCGCGGCCCGGTCAGCGGCGCGGGTCGCCGCGGTCGGGCTTGCCCGGTCCGTCCCCACGACGACGCAGGTACTGCTCGAACTCGCGGGCGATCGCGTCGCCGGACGCCTCGGGGGAGTCCCACGTGTCGCGGGTCTGCTCGAGGCTGCGGATGTACTCCGTCATCTCCTCGTCGTCCGCCGCAGCCGCGTCGATCGACGCCTCCCACACCGCCGCTTCGCCGGCGAGATCGGCGCGGGGGATGCGGGCACCGGTGAGGTCTTCGAGCCGGTCGAGGAGCGCGAGCGTCGCCTTGGGCGACGGGGTGTGACCGGCGACGTAGTGCGGCACACTCGCCCACAGTGTGGCGGTGGGGATACCCGCTTCCTCCGCCGTCTGGGCGAGCACCGACAGGATGCCGACGGGCCCCTCGTAGGTGGAGCGTTCCAGGTCGAGCGCGCTGCGCAGCGCCTCGTTGTCGCTGCCGCCGAAGACGGAGATCGGCCGGGTGTGGGGGACGTCGGACATCATCGAGCCGAGGCCGACGAAACCGGTGATGTCCTCACGCAGGGCGACATCGATGATCTCGGCCGCGTAGGCCTGCCACGCGCGGGCGGGCTCCACCCCGGTGAGCAGCCACACCTGCGGGGCGCGGGTGGTGCGGGACGGGCGAAGGATCGTCGTTTCCGGCCAGCTCAGCGTCCGTCGCCCCTGGGCGTCGATCGACACCTGCGGTCGGGTGTATTGATAGTCGAAGTACAGCTCCGGGTCGACGGAGAACACCGGCTCGTACTCGCCCTCCGCTTTCATCACGGCGAGCGCAGCAGAGGCGGCTTCACCGGCGTCGTTCCAGCCATCGAAGGCGGCGACGAGAATGCGGCGACCGAGTCCGTCCACGCGATCCCTCCCTTAGCCCGACGGGGTTCCTTTCCAGGATAGGCCGTCCACGCGGGGCGGGCGCGACGCGGGCCCTGCGTACGATGGACGGATGACTTCTCCGCTTCCCGCCGCCGTGCTCTGGGACATGGACGGGACGCTGGTCGACACCGAGCCGTACTGGATGGCGGCCGAGACCCCCCTCGTCGAGAGTTTCGGCGGCACCTGGACCCACGAGCAGGCCCTGGGGCTCGTGGGACTCGGTCTGGAGGACTCCGCCCGCATCCTGCAGGGCGCCGGGGTGCGGCTTGCCACCCACGAGATCGTCGACCTGCTCACCGAGCGGGTCATGACGCAGCTGCGCGAGCAGGGTCTGCCGTTCCGCCCCGGCGCGCGAGAACTGCTGGCCGACCTCCGCGCGGCCGGGGTGCGCACCGCGCTCGTCACCATGTCGATGCGCCGTATGGCGCAGACCGTCGTCGACCTGATCGGCTTCGAAGGATTCGATCTCATCGTCGCCGGCGACGACGCCACCCGCCCCAAGCCCTACCCTGACCCCTATCTGCAGGCCTGCGCGACGTTCGGCGTCGACCCGGCCGACACCGTCGCCATCGAGGACTCGCCGAACGGCGTGCGCTCGGCCGTCAGCGCCGGCACCGTCACCCTCGGCGTCCCCCTCATGGTCTCCCTCACCGGCACCGGCGCACACACGCTGTGGCCGAGCCTGGAGGGGCGGACCGCGCAGGACATCGCCCAGTTGCACGCATCGCACGCCCTGCGTGCCAGAGAGGACGCCTCATGACGTCGCCGACCCCCGAGACCTCCGCAGCCGCCGGAGCGGTGACGCCCCCGCGCGGCCCGTTCCGGGCCGGCGAGCGGGTGCAGCTGACCGATCCCAAGGCGCGCATGCACACCACCACGCTGCGCGAAGGCGGCGAGCTGCACACCCACCACGGCGTGCTGCGACACGACGAGCTCATCGGTCGCCCCGACGGTTCCGTGGTCGCCAACAGTGCCGGGCACGAGTACCTGGCGCTCCGGCCGCTGCTGCGCGACTTCGTCATGTCGATGCCCCGGGGCGCGGCGATCGTGTATCCGAAGGATGCGGCGCAGATCGTCACGCAGGCCGACATCTTCCCCGGCGCGGTCGTCGTCGAAGCCGGCGTCGGCTCCGGTGCCCTGGCGCTGCACCTACTCCGGGCGATCGGCCCGCAGGGGCGTCTCGTCTCGTTCGAGCGCCGCGCGGAGTTCGCCGAGGTGGCCACGGCGAACGTGGAGACCTTCCTCGGCGAGGTCCCCGCGAACTGGGACCTCCTCCTCGGTGACCTGGCGGAGGAGCTGCCGCAGGCTGTCGCCCCCGCATCCGTCGACCGCATCGTGCTCGACATGCTCGCGCCCTGGGAGTGCATCGATGCCGCTGCCGACGCCCTCACGCCCGGCGGCGTCGTGATCTGTTACGTCGCCACGGCCACGCAACTGAGCCGGGTCGCGGAGTACATCCGCGGCACCGAAGCCTTCACCGACCCTGAGGCGAGTGAGACCCTCGTCCGCGGCTGGCACGTCGAAGGTCTCGCGGTGCGCCCCGACCACCGCATGGTCGCGCACACCGGGTTCCTCCTCACCGCCCGCCGGCTCGCGCCGGGCGCGGTCCCGCCGGAGCGGAAGCGACGCGCCTCGAAAGCGAGCGGCACCGACGTCGACCTCGAGGCATGGACTCCCGGCGCCGTGGGCGACCGGGAGATCACCGACAAGAACCTGCGCAAGCGCGCCCGCGAGGCCCAGAAGGCCGCCGAGGGGGCCAAGCGTGCGCGTTCCGGCGGTGAGGTGCCGACGGCCTAGACTGTTCCGGTGCGAAAACTGCCCGCTGTCCTGACCGCCGCAGGCCTTGTGGCCGTCACGCTGACCGGTTGCTCGTCCACGTCGTCCCCGACCTGCGACCGGGAGGTCACGAGTGACCACCTGGCGTCGCTCGTGAGCGTGTCCGGCCCGGTCGGTGAGAAGCCCGAGATCTCGGTACCCACCCCGTTCCACGTCTCCGGTGCTGAGGTGTCCGATCTCGAGACCGGCGACGGCACCGCGATCGTCTCGGACTGGCAGGACATCGTCATGGGCATCAGCATCGTCGACGGCGACACCGGCGATCTGCTCATCCAGCAGGGGTACGACGACCTCAGCAGCGTGACCACGGTAGACAGCTGGACCAGTGCGCTGCCCGCTCTCGAAGACGCGCTGCAGTGCGCGACCGAAGGCTCGCGCATCGTCGTCGGGCTCGATGCCGATGAACTCGGCGATGCCGGTGCCGCGCTCGGCGTCACCGACGGCGCCTCGGCGGTCTTCGTCATCGACCTGCGCAAGGTGTACCTGTCCGCGGCGGACGGGTCCGACCAGTTCAACTCCGGCTGGGGCCTGCCGGCCGTGGTCCGCGCGCCCGACGGCCAGCCGGGCGTCATCGTGCCGGAAACCGCACCGCCGACGGAGGCCGTCGTACAGGTGCTGAAGAAGGGTGACGGGGCGGTCACCACAGCCGACGACACCATCCGGATCAACTACACCACCGTGTCGTGGCAGACCCGTGAGGTCGGCGGCACATCCTGGGGCACGGAACCGTACCAATACGACCTGTCCGCGCAGACGGATCCGCTCACCACCGCCCTCATCGGGCAGTCCGTCGGCTCGCAACTGCTCGTCGTGCTCCCGCCCGCGGAGGGTGCGGACGCCGACACGCAGGTGTTCGTCATCGACATCCTCGGAATCGACGGCCAGGCGGGCTGAGCCCCGGCCGCCCCGGCCTAGGATGGCCGGGTGCCGACTCACCCCGCCCCCGAGGAGCGACTCGTCAACCTCGTCGTGGCCCTCATGGCCACGCAGCAGGGTCTGACGAAGGACGCCATCCTGTCGTCCGTCTCGGGGTACCGAGAACAGGTCGAGTCCGGCGCGTCGAAAGACGCGCTGGAGAAGATGTTCGAGCGTGACAAGGACAGCCTGCGGCAGCTGGGCGTGCCGATCGACACGATCGGCGACCACGCCGACCCCGAGGATCTGCGGGAGGCCCGCTACCGCGTCCCGACGAGCGAGTACGCGTTGCCCGCCGACATCTCCTTCACCCCCGCCGAGATCGCGCTGCTGAACCTCGCGGGCGGCGTATGGGGGTCGAGCTCGATGTCCGACGACGCCCGCAGCGGACTCCGGAAGATTCGCGCTCTGGGTGACACCGTCGACGAGCAGATCATCGGCTACGCCCCGCGCCTGAACATCCGTGATGCGGCCTTCGCGCCGCTGCAGCGGGCCATCGAACAGGCCAAGGTCGTCGCCTTCCGTTACCTGAAGCCGGGGGAGGGTGCTGCCCGGCTGCGGCGCGTGCGTCCGCTCGCCCTCGTCGACTACGAGGCCCGCTGGCACGTCCTCGGGCACGACCTGGATGCGGATGCGGAGCGCACCTTCCTGCTCTCGCGCATCACCGGACCGGTCGAGACCACGCGGGAGACCTTCGATCCGGCACTGCGGGAGGGTGCGGGCGACCGGGCGTTGGCAGGACTCGCCGCAGTCGCGGCCGCCCACGAGGCGCACGTCGAGGTCCACCCCGGCACCGAGGCGGCGTTGCGGCTGCGCCGGCGGGCGCGCGTGGCCGAGCAGGGACTGCGAGTGCCGTACGTGGACGTCCACGTCCTCGCCGACGAGCTCGCGTCCTACGGACCGGAAGTGCGCGTCGTCGCGCCGGCCCAGCTGCGCGATCTGGTTATCGAGCGGCTGCGCGGCGCTCGACGTGTGAACGGAGCGCGCACATGAGCGGCGAACGGAAGCTCCTCGCCACCGACCGGGCCGCGCTCATGCTGCAGCTCGTGCCCTACCTGATCGAGCGCGGCGAGGTGTCCGTCGCCGACGCCGCCGCCGACTTCGACATGACCCCGGCGCAGATGCGCCGCATGGTGCAGACGCTCACGGTCATCGGCCGCCCCGGAGACGGCGGCTTCTGGCAGATGCCGCACGACCTGTTCGACATCGATTGGGATCTGCTGGACGAGCAGGACCGCATCTCGCTCACCCACACGGTGGGGCTCGAACGTGCACCACGCCTCACCGCTCGCGAGGCCGCCGCCCTCCTGGCGGGACTGCAGCTGGCAGGCTCCCTCCCCGGGATGGCAGGGTCTCCGGTGCTCGCCGGGCTCTTGGCCAAGCTCGCGCGCGGCGCCTCGGCGACGCCCGCAGAGGTCATCGTCGCGCCCGCGCCGGTCGATGACGCCCGCGAGCGCGTCGGCGAGGCCCTCCGTCAGGGCGTGGCCGTCGCCTTCACGTACCGTGTGCCCGAGGGCGAACCCACCACCCGCACTGTCGACCCGGTGAAGGTGCACATCGCCGACGGACAGTGGTACCTGCAGGGCTGGTGCCACCTCCGCGAGGCCATGCGCACCTTCCATCTCGACCGGGTGTCCGACCTCGTCCTGACCGACATCGCGATCGAGCACGGAGACGCCGAGACCCCCGCTCTGTTCGACGCGGATCGGGGCGAGATCGTCGCCCGCATCCGGTTCCCCGCCGCGCTCGCACCGCTGCTGGGCGATTACATCTCCGCGGCCGAAACGACCGAGGCGCATGGACTGTGCACGGCGACGATGCGCCTGGCCGACGACCGCAGTCTCCGCCGGCTCGCGACCCGCTACGGCGGCGACGTCGAGGTGCTCTCGCCTGCCGCCGTCCGGTCCGCGGTGGACGCCTGGGCGCAGGCCGGTCTCGACCAGTACGGGCTGGACTGAGCGAGCCTTCAGGACTCCAGAAGTGAACGGGGGTTAGACTGGGCGAATCCTCGACTCAAGGGAGCAATCATGGGCGCATTCGGGTGGCCGCACCTGCTGATCATCCTCGCGGTGATCATCCTGCTCTTCGGTGCCGCGAAGCTTCCCGCTCTGGCGAAGAGCGTCGGTCAGTCGGCCCGTGTCTTCAAGGGTGAGATGAAGGCCATGAAGGACGACGACACCACCACGACGACCACGGGCACCACCACGGATGCAGTGGCACCCCAGGCACCGGTGAAGGCCACGCCGCACACGTCGTCCTCCGACACTCCCTCCTGACCGCGGTGGCCACAGCAGGCCCGCCGCACGTCGAGGAGCCGGAATCCCCGCGCCGTGACCGGCGTATGACGCTGGCCCAGCACCTGTTGGAGTTGCGTAAGCGTCTCGCCATCGCCGCTGCCGCGCTGATCGTCGGGATGATCGTCGCGTTCATTATCACCGGACCGGTCATCGAGCTGCTCACCGAGCCCATCTCGCAGATCGCCACGGCGAACGGCGACACCTATGCCCGCCTGAACTTCGACACCGTCTCGAGCGGCTTCGACCTCCGCATCCGGATCGCGTTCGCGATCGGCCTGCTGGTCTCGGCCCCGGTATGGCTGTGGGAGATCTGGGCGTTCATCATGCCCGGCCTCACCCGCAAGGAAGTCCGCTACACCGTAGGCTTCATCGCCTCCGCGATTCCGCTCTTCTGCGCCGGACTGTACGTGGGCTGGCTGATCATGCCGCACATGATCACTCTCATGGCGACCTTCGTCCCGGGCGGCGAGGGCGTCGCGCAGTTCTACAAGTACGACACGTACTACGACTTCGTCTTCAAGCTCCTGCTCGTCGTGGGCATCTCGTTCGTCTCCCCGGTGTTCCTCGTCGGCCTGAACCTCGCCGGAGTGATCAGCGGTGTCGGCATCTTCAAGGCGTGGCGGGTGGCGATCCTCGTCATCGTCATCTTCGCCGCGGTGGCCACGCCGGCCGCCGACGTCACTTCGATGCTGCTGCTCGCCGGGATCCTCGTCGTGCTCTATTTCGCCGCAGCGACGCTGTCGCTGCTGTTCGATCGCCGCAAGGCCAAACGGGAGCGGGACCTCTTGCCCGGAACGCCGGCATGACCGAGCCGAGCCCGGCGGAGCGTTACGCCCGTGCCGAGCAGGACAAGCAGCATCCGCTGACCCGGGCGTTCGCCGCATCCCAGCGCTTCGAACTCGACCCGTTTCAGCGTGAGGGGTGCGCTGCCCTCGAGGACGGGCACAGTGTGCTCGTCGCCGCACCCACCGGGGCGGGCAAGACGATCGTGGGCGAGTTCGCGATCCACCTCGCCATGCTCGAGCCGCGGGCAAAGGCGTTCTACACCACGCCGATGAAGGCGCTGTCGAACCAGAAGTTCCGCGAACTCGTCGATGTCTACGGCGCCGACGAGGTGGGACTTCTCACCGGCGATACGAACATCAACGGCTCGGCCCGCATCCTCGTGATGACCACCGAGGTGCTCCGCAACATGCTGTACGCCGACTCGCCGGCGTTGCGCGACCTCCAGTTCGTGGTCATGGACGAGGTGCACTACCTCGCCGACCGGTTCCGTGGCGCGGTGTGGGAGGAAGTCATCATCCACCTCCCCCGACGGGTGCGGGTCGTGGCGCTGTCGGCGACCGTGTCGAACGCGGAGGAGTTCGGGGACTGGCTCGACACCGTCCGCGGCGACACGGATGTGGTGGTGTCGGAGATCCGCCCGGTGCCGCTCGAGCAGCACATGCTCGTCCGCGGCGACCTGCTGCCGCTGTTCGACGATCGTGTCGGCGCAGGTGTCGCGCAGGTCAATCGAGAGTTGCTGCGGTTGCGATCCGGCGGCTCCGGCGGGTACGACGGCGGGCGTCGCCCGGGCGATCGTCATGGCGGGCCGAACGCGCGCCGCGGCGGCCCGCGGTCCGGTGGCTCCGGTTTCGGACGCGGGGCGGACCGCGTCGACCGACCACAGGTGGTCGAGCTCCTCGGGCGCGCCAACCTGCTGCCCGCCATCTTCTTCATCTTCTCCCGGGCGGGCTGTGACGGTGCGGTGGCGCAGACGCGACGCGCGCGGGTTCGCCTGACCTCCACCGAGGAGCGCGCGGAGATCCGTGCCGTCATCGCAGACCGCACCCACTCGCTGCCGGAGGAGGACCTCGCCGCTCTGGGGTTCTGGGAGTGGCGGGAGGACCTCGAACGAGGGATCGCCGCCCACCACGCGGGGATGCTGCCGGCGTTCAAGGAGATCGTCGAGGAGCTGTTCCAACGCAAGCTCGTGAAGGTCGTGTTCGCGACCGAGACGCTGGCGCTCGGCATCAACATGCCCGCCCGCACCGTCGTACTGGAGCAGCTGGAGAAGTTCAACGGTGAGGCCCGCGTCGCGATCACCTCCGGCGAGTACACCCAGCTCACCGGCCGGGCCGGACGGCGGGGGATCGACGTCGAGGGGCATTCCGTCATCCAGTGGACCCCGTCGGTGGATCCTCAGGCCGTCGCGGCGCTGGCCTCGCGGCGCACCTACCCGCTGAATTCGAGCTTCCGGCCGACGTACAACATGGCGGTCAACCTCATCGACCAGTTCGGTCGTGCCCGTGCGCGGGAGGTACTGGAGTCGTCTTTCGCGCAGTTCCAGGCGGACCGGTCCGTTGTCGGGCTCGCGCGCGAGGTGCGGGAGGGGGAGACC
This sequence comes from Microbacterium sp., assembly GCF_026393345.1. Taxonomy (GTDB): domain Bacteria; phylum Actinomycetota; class Actinomycetes; order Actinomycetales; family Microbacteriaceae; genus Microbacterium. Next base: position 5,037 of record NZ_JAPLAI010000044.1, on the reverse strand, counting down.
TCCCTCGCCGGCTACGCCGAGGCGATGGCGTGCGACCGCGGCGACTTCACCGAGTACTCCGGCATCCGCCGCGAGCTGACCGACCTGGAGCGCGTCAATCGGCGCGACGTGACCGCGTCCCGTGCCACGCGCGACAGCCGCCAGCGTCAGCTGCAGTCGCTTCGCCGCCGCATGCAGCGGCATCCCTGCCATCAGTGCCCCGACCGGGAATCGCATGCCCGGTGGGCCGAGCGCTACTGGAAGCTGAAGCGCCAGGTCGACAAGATGCGTCGGCAGATCGAGACGCGCACCGGGACCGTCGCGCGCGTGTTCGACCGCGTCGTCGACGTTCTCACCGAGCTCGGCTACGTCGTGACCACCGAGCACGGGGTCGCACTGACCGCGGACGGCCGCACCATGCGGCGGATCTACGGCGAACGGGACCTCCTCGTCGCGGAGTCGCTCCGCACCGGCATCTGGGAGGGGCTGGACGCCCCGTCACTGGCGGCGCTGGTGTGCGCGCTCGTGTACGAGCCCCGACGAGACGATGGCGGGACCGGCGAGCGGGGACTACCCCGCGGCGCCTTCCGCACCGCGATGGCCGAGACCGAGGCGCTCTGGGCACGCCTGGACGATCTGGAGCAGGAGCACCACCTGCCCGGTTCCGAACCGCCCGCGCTCGGTCTGTCGCCGGCGATGTACCAGTGGGCACGGGGCGCGGTCCTTGACCGGGTGCTTATCGAGGCGGACATGGCCGCGGGCGATTTCGTCCGCTGGACCAAGCAGACCATCGACCTGCTGGATCAGTTGTCTCTCGTCGCGGAAGGCTCGGTCGGGACGACCGCGCGTTCCGCGCTGGATGCGGTGCGGCGAGGGATCGTCGCCTACAGCTCGGTGTGACCTCCGCCCCGTAGGCTCGACATCGTGCCCGAACACCGCACCGAAGACCGCGCCGCGCCCCGCACCGCCGTCGCTACCCGTGACGTGCCGCTGCTTCCCCTGTGGGCGGCCGTGCCCGTCTCCGTGGTGGCGGGCATCGTGCTGTCGACCGCGTTCCCCGCGCTGGCCTGGTGGCCCATTGTGTTCGTCGCGGTACCGCTTGCGCTGCTGCCGCTGATCGGCCGGCGCGCCGGGGGAGCCCTGCTCGTCGGCTTCGCCTTCGGCGCCGCGTTCTTCAGCGTGAACGTCGCCTTCACCGCCCGCTACCTCGGTCCGGTGCCGTGGATCGCCCTGTCCGTTTTCGAAGCCCTCCTCACCGGGGTCGCCGCTCTCACGATCACCTGGGCGTACCGGTGGCTTCCGCGGCTCGTACCGGGGCGCTGGTGGCGGCTCGTGGCGCTTCCCGCGCTGGTCGCGGGCCTGTGGACGATGCGGGAGCAGTTCCTCGGCTCGTGGCCGTACGGGGGGTTCCCGTGGGGGCGGATCGGCGTCACGCAGGCATCGAGTCCGCTGGCACCGGTGGCGTCGTGGATCGGCATGTCGGGCCTGTCGTTTCTCATCGTGTTCGTCTGCGCGGCGGCGATCGAAGTGGTCCGCCAGCGCTCTCTCCGCCGGCCGTTGTCGTACCTGCCGACGGCCGCCGCGGTCGTGTTGCTCGTGGTGACGCCCGCCTTTCCGACCACGGATGCCGGCAGCATCCGGATCGGAGCCGTGCAGGGGAACGGCCCGGCCGGGTACTTCGACGAGCGCACCCGGGATGCGGTGTTCGAGTCGCAGCGCGCCGCCACCGAGCCGCTCATCGGCGAGGACATCGACCTGCTGGTCTGGCCAGAGGGCGGAGTCGACTCCGACCCCACCAGTACCCCGGTCACTGCCGCTCGGCTCAACCGTCTCGTGGAGCAAATCGGTGCCCCGCTCCTGATGAACGCCGCGACCGCGCGCGGCACCGAGTACTTCAACACCTCGCTGCTGTGGGAGCCGGGGGAGGGGGCCGCCGCCGCGTACGACAAGCGGCATCCGGTGCCGTTCGGTGAATACGTTCCGGATCGCTGGTTGTACGAGCCGCTCGCGCCGGAACTCATCGGGCTGCTGCAGCTCGATTACACACCGGGCACGCTGCCGCCGGTGATCGAGACGGCGGGCACCCGGGTGGGGCTCGCGATCTGCTTCGACGTGATCTACGACGACGTCATCTGGGACGGGGCGAGCGGGGGCGCCGAGGTGTTCGTCTTCCAGACGAACAACGCCGACTTCCGCGGGACCGACGAGAACCTGCAGCAGCTCGCCTTCGCCCGGATGCGGGCGATCGAGACCGGCCGCGCCGTCGTGAACCTCTCGACCGTCGGCACCAGCCAGGTGATCGCGCCCGACGGCTCGGTGATCGACGGTCTGCCGGAGAATGTCGCCGGCGCCATGCTCACCGATGTCCCGCTCCGTACCGGACTCACGCCGTCTGTGGCGCTCGGCCCCGTGCTGCACGCCGTCTTCGGCTGGGGATCGCTCGCCGTGCTGCTGGCCGTCGGCCTGCTGGGGAAGGTCCGGACGCGACGCACCCGCGCGGGCACGACAACGGCGCCGGTTCCCGAAGGATCCGGCGCCGCAGAAGTGTGATTACGCGGACTTCTTGGAAGCCGGCGTGCTGGCACCGTGACGATCGCGGATGAAGGCCAGGCGTTCCTCCAGAAGCTCTTCGAGCTCGGGGATCGAGCGACGCTCGAGCAGCATGTCCCAGTGAGTACGGGGCGCCTTGTCGTCGCTGTGGTCGACGGTCACCGTCGTGTCACCGACGCGCAGAACGGCCTCGGCGCCGCATGCGCGGCACTCCCAGGTGTCCGGCGCCTCGGCGTCGGCGGCGAACGTCAGGGTGCTGTCGTGTGCACATACCGTGCACACGTAGGTCCGCTGTGTGCGTTCATGAAGAACGACGCCCTCTTCGCTCTGTAAGCTCTGGGCGCCGAGTCGAATGCCGCGGAGACTGCGGTCTGCCATTGTGTGGTCCTCTCGTCGCGTATCTCCGGTATAACGTGACCACCTGGGCGGATCATCCGAAGCAGCGGGATCGGTCGACAACTCACAGACGATGTTCAGTCTGGGGCGCCGAAAACGCGTATGGCGACATCGGCGCGGTCCGTCACGAGGCCGTCGACGCCGAGGTCCGCCAGACGCTCCATGGTCGCCGGATCGTTCACCGTCCAGACGTGTACCTCGACGCCGGCAGCATGCACGCGATCCAGCAGCCGTGGGGTGAGGACGCGAAGCGCGCCGTGTCGCTCGGGGATCTGCACGGCGTCGATGCCGCGGAGGACCCGGGCGACCGCGCGCGTGGAGACCGCGGCCGCGAGCAGGTGCACGATGGTGCCGCTCCCGGGGGAGGTCGCGGGGAGCAGGTCGGGGCGTGCCGAGCCGGCGGCCGCGAGCGCCGCACGACGGCGACGGTCGGAGAAGCTCGTGAGGAGCACCCGTTCGGCGGCCGGGGCGACGATGCGGCCGGCGGGTACCGCCGCATCCTCCGCCTTCACGTCGATGTTGAATCGGGTGTCCGGGAACGCCGCCAGCGCCTGGGCGAGGGTCGCGAGACCGCCTCGATTCGACATGATCTCCTCGAGCTCCGGAAGGTCGACCTCGCGAAGCGGACGCGGATCGCCGGTCACTCGGCCGAGGTCCTCGTCGTGGAAGAGCACGACGTGTCCGTCGCGCGTGAGATGACAGTCCGACTCGATGTAGGCGGCGCCCGCGGCGTGCGCGGCCGCCAGGGCGGCGAACGAGTTCTCCGCGACGCCCGCGGCCTCCTGCTCGGGTCCGACGAGGCCCCGGTGGGCGAGGATGCGGATCGTGTTGGTGGGAGGCAGGTACGCATGCGTCACCGCGCGAACCTAACACGGTGGTGCGACACGCATTGGTAGGGTCAGGGGGGTCGCGAACGCCGTGACCGCCTTGCACGACCAGGAGCTCTTGTGTCCGACATCTCGACCCCTCTGACCCCCGGCGCCCTCACCGGAAAGACCGCGCTCGTCACCGGATCGTCCCGGGGGATCGGGGCCGACACCGCGCGGTATCTCGCCCAGGCGGGCGCGGATGTCGTCATCAACTACCGCAACAAAGCGCCGCGTGCAGAGAAGCTTGCGACCGAACTGCGCGAGCTCGGCGTGCGGGTGCTCGTGGTGGGCGCCGACCTGACCGACCCTGCATCCGTGTCTGCCATGTTCGACGCGGTGCGCGACGAGTTCGGCGGTCTCGATGTCCTGGTGCTGAACGCCTCCGGCGGTATGGAGAGCGGCATGGCGGAGGACTACGCGCTGCAGCTCAACCGCGACGCGCAGGTGCGGGTGCTCGAGACGGCGCTGCCGCTGCTGCACGAGGGATCCCGGGTCGTCTTCGTCACCAGCCATCAGGCGCACTTCATCCGTACCACCCCGACGATGCCGGAGTATGAGCCGGTGGCGCTCTCCAAGCGCGCCGGCGAAGACGCGCTGCGCGAGCGGATCCCGGCGCTCACCGAACTCGGCATCGAGTTCGTCGTCGTCTCCGGTGACATGATCGAGGGCACGATCACCGCGACCCTGCTCGAGCGGGCGAACCCGGGCGCCATCACCCAGCGCCGCGAATCCGCCGGTCGTCTCTACAACGTCTCGGAGTTCGCCGCGGAGGTCGCGCAGGCGGCCGTCGACCCCATTCCGGCGGACAACACCCGTCTCGTCGGCGACACCGATTCCTTCATCGCGGAGTAGCCCCGCGGGAACGGCGGAGGGCCCCGGGATCATCTCCCGGGGCCCTCCGCCGTTCTGCATCCGAAGTCAGCTGACCTTGCCCCAGGTGAAGGCGCGGACCACCTGGATGATCCCCAGAATGACGAGCGACCACGCGACGAACAGCCACAGGAACGCGGCCGCGAACACGGGCGTGATGAGCAGCATGATGCCGGCGAGGATGCTCACGATCGCGAAGAAGATCGTCCAGCCCCGCCCGGTCGCACCCAGCGTGGTGAGCGAGACGACACCTTCGATGATCCACGTGATACCGACGAACACGGCCACGAACACGGCAAGCAGCAGGGTGCTCTCGGCGAGGTTGGCCAGCGCGATGATGCCGGCGACGATGAACAGGACGCCGAGGGCGGCG
>NZ_JAPLAI010000075.1 GCF_026393345.1 Microbacterium sp. | reverse complement strand
TCGGCGGATCCGCCGTCGAGATCGAGGCGCAGGCGGACGACCTGAGGCACATGCGCGATACCGTTCTCGGGCTGATCGCGCAGGACACCGGACAGCCGGTCGAGCGCGACTTCGAAGACTCCCTGCACGACCGCTGGTACACCGCCGTCGAGATCGAGGTGCAGGCCGATGACCTGCGGCAGATGCGCGACACCGTGCTCGGGCTCATCTCCGATGACACCGGGCAGCCGGCCGAGCGCATCTTCGAGGACTCGCTGCACGACCGCTGGTACACGACCGCCCAGGCGCAGGAATACGGATTCATCGACGCGATCGTCAGTTCGGTCGCTGAGGTCATGCCGCGTCGGCGTGCGCGGGTCGGGCTGGGGACGGATGCCGCGGCATCCGCTCAGGAAGGAGCACGCTCATGAACGACTACAAGGCCATGAGCAGTTACACGATCCCGAACGTCATCGCGCAGCATCCGCGGGGTGAGCGCGTCATGGACGTCTACTCGCACCTGCTCGCGGAGCGCGTGATCTACCTCGGCACCGGAATCGACGCCGGGGTCGCGAACGCCCTGATCGCGCAGCTGCTGCATCTCGACGCGGACAGTCCGGAGACCGGCATCCAGTTCTACATCAACAGCGAGGGCGGCGACCCCGGTGCGGCGCTCGCGATCTACGACACGATGCAGCACATCCGCCCCGCCATCGCGACGACGGTCGTCGGCCAGGCGATCGGCCCTGCCGCCCTCCTCTCGGCAGCCGGCGCGCCGGAGCAGCGCGCCGCGCTCGAGCATGCGCGCATCGTGCTGCACCAGCCCGCAGGCCAGTCCCGCGGGGCGATCCCCGACCTCATCCTCGCTGCCGACGAGGTGGTCAGGGTGCGCGCCGACATGGAGGCCGTGCTCGCCAGGCACACGGGTCGCACCGTCGAGGCGCTGCGCGCCGACACCGACCGCGATCGGGTGTTCACGGCATCCGCCGCGCTGGATTACGGCCTGATCGACCGGGTGCTGGGGGAGCGGGTGGCCGGCGCGTAGCCGCACCCGACACTTGTCAGTTCAGATCACGCCTGTCGGTCGAGATCACCTGATTTCGACCGACATCTGTGATTCTGCTAACTGACAAGTGTCGGGTGGGGCTCAGGCCGCGAGTGGGGCTCAGGCCGCGAGGACGAAAGCGCCACGTGTTCCGGCCGACACCACAGCGGATGCCGGTGCCGAGGCCATGCGCAGTTCGTCGGCCACGCTGCTGGCCAGTTCGATGAGCGTCGTGTCGAGGGCTCCGGCGACGGCGGCGATCATCTCGCTGGACGGCTCCTTGAGCCCTCGTTCGATCTCGGAGAGGTATTGCGGTGAGACGCCCGCCTTGTCGGCCGTCTCGGTGAGTGTCTCTTCACGCTCATGCCGCCGACGCCGGAGTTGATCGCCGAGCAGATCGCGCCAGAGCGGCTCGGGTCCGTTCTGCGGGCGCGGAGCGCGGGGCGAGTGAGGCGTGCGGGGGAACGGGACGATCTCGGCCATGGTTCACGGTAACCCCGCCGTTCGCCGGTGTCACCGCTGTTCTGCTCAGAGCAGAACGCGCAGCAGGCTGCTCAGGCGGATGGGAGCCGGCCGCGAACTCAAGCGGCAGTGACAGTCTCAGCCGGCGAGCTGCTCCGCGAGGAAGGCGGCCTGCTTCTGCCACTGCACGCCTTGCCCGCCCTCATGCTCGTTGAAGGCGTACTCGGTGATCTCGGCGACCCCGCCCCAGCTGTTGCGTGCGGCGAAGACCGTCGACGGCGGGCAGACCGGATCCATCAGGGCGACGGAGAAGAGGGCAGGGGCGGTGGCGCGGCGCGCGAGGTTCACGCCGTCGAAGTACGACAGGGTCTCGAACACGCGATCTTCGGTGCCGCGATGGATCGAGAGGTACCTGACGATCTCGTTGTAGGGGTCGCGTCCGGTCAGCCCGACGGCGCGCTCGAACTGGCACAGGAAAGGCACGTCGGGCATCGCCGCGATGAGGCCGGTGGAGAGAGCGGCGGCGGCGATCGCGATGCCGCCGCCCTGGCTTCCGCCGCACACGGCGACACGCGTCGCGTCGACCCGGTCCAGCGAGCGGATGGCGTCGATCGCGAGCACGGCATCCGTGTACACACGCCGGTAGTAATAGCTGCTCGGGTCTTCGATGCCTCGGGTCATGAACCCGGGTGTGGCAGGGCCCGAACCGTGTGGATCGGCGGTCACTCCGCCCGTGCCCCACGCGCTGCCCTGCCCGCGGGTGTCCATGAAGAAGTGCGCGTAGCCCGACGACGCCCACCCCAGGCGCTCGTGCGGCAGGCCGCGGCCTCCGCCATAACCGTTGAACTCCACCACCGCGGGCAGCGGCTCATCGGTGTCGGACGGGAGAAGCAGCCATCCGCCCACCGGATCGCCGCCGAATCCGCTGAATGTCACGTCGTAGACC
>NZ_JAPLAI010000032.1 GCF_026393345.1 Microbacterium sp. | reverse complement strand
GCGACGCTGCGGCGCGGACCACGAGGTCACCGTCGACGGCGTCGACGGTGACGGACCCGCCGTCGGCCAGCTCACCCCGCACCAGCAGGTCGGCGATGCGGTCGTCGACCCGGCGCTGGATGAGCCGGCGCAGCGGCCGCGCGCCGTACTCCGGCTCGTAGCCGGTGTCGGCGAGCCACTGCGCGGCGGCCTCCGTGACCTCGAGCGCGATCTCGCGACGCACCAGGCGATCCCGCGTGGTCTCGAGCATCAGCGAAACGATGTCGCGCAGCTGCTCACGGTCGAGCTTCCGGAACAGCACGATCTCGTCGATGCGGTTGAGGAACTCCGGCCGCATGGCCTCACGCAGGCGTCCCATGACGCGGTCGCGCAGGTCCTTCTCCGAACCGAAGCCGGTCTCTCCGCCCCCGTTCGCGATGAACCCGATGGCGCCGGAGCGGGAGGCGAGGAACTCGCCGCCGATGTTGCTCGTCATGATCACGACGGTGTTGCGGAAGTCCACCGTGCGCCCCTGACCGTCGGTCAGGCGCCCATCGTCGAGCACCTGCAGCAGCAGGTTGAACACGTCCGGGTGCGCCTTCTCGATCTCGTCGAACAGCAGCACCGCGTAGGGGTTCCGCCGCACGCGCTCGGTCAGCTGCCCGGCCTCGTCGTAGCCGACGTATCCGGGAGGGGCGCCGACCAGGCGCGACACCGTGTGACGCTCACCGAACTCGCTCATATCGAACCGGATGACGGCGCTCTCGTCGTCGAACAGCGACTGCGCGAGAGCCTTCGCCAGCTCGGTCTTGCCGACACCCGTCGGACCGAGGAAGAGGAACGATCCCACCGGGCGCCCCGCATCCCCCATGCCCGTGCGGTTGCGCCGGACGGCGGTGGCGACGGCCGTGACGGCGTCGTCCTGCCCGATGACGCGGGCGTGCAGTTCGTCCTCTAGGTGCGCCAAGCGCTCCCGCTCGGTCGCGGTGAGACGTGTCACGGGGATGCCGGTGGCCCGGCTGATGACCTCGGCGATCTGCGGTTCGTCGACGACGGCGCCCCGGGATGCGGCAGCTCCCCGGTCTGCGGCCTCGGCGATGCGCGTCTGCACCTCGGCGATGGCGTCGCGCAGGCGCGAGGCGTCCCGGCGGCGTTCTTCGCGGACGCGAAGGTCGCAAGCTCCGTCATGAGCGCCTCCATGTCGACGGCGACGCCGGGCCGCAGCCGGAGCCGGGCTCCGGCCGGGTCGAGGAGGGCGATGGCCTTGTCCGGCAGCACGCGGTCGGTGAGGTACCGGTCGCTCAGCTCGACGGCGGCGCGAAGGGCGTCGTCGGTGTAGCTGACCCGGTGGTGCTCCTCGTACGCGGAGCGCAGCCCGTGCAGGATCTGCACCGCATCCTCGATCGCCGGCTCCCCCACCTTGACGGGCTGGAAGCGACGTTCGAGCGCCGGGTCCTTCTCGATGGTGCGGTACTCGGACAGCGTGGTCGCACCCACGAGGTGCAGCTCACCGCGCGCCAGACGGGGCTTCAGGATGTTGCCGGCATCCATCGCACCTTCGCCGCCGGCACCGGCGCCCACCACGGTGTGTACTTCGTCGATGAACACGATGACCTCGCCCGCCCGGGCGGAGATCTCGTTCATGGTGTCGGTGAGGCGCTCCTCGAAGTCGCCGCGGTAGCGGGCTCCGGCGAGCATCGCGGGCAGGTCGAGCGAGATGACGCGGCGGCCGCGCAGCTGCTCCGGCACGGCGTCGGCGACGATCGCGCGGGCGAGACCCTCCACGATCGCGGTCTTGCCGACACCGGCCTCGCCGATCAGCACCGGGTTGTTCTTGGTGCGACGGCTGAGAATCTCGATGACCTGCTCGATCTCGTCGGCACGACCGATGACCGGATCGAGCCGGCCGTCCTCGGCGAGCGCCGTGAGATCGGTGCCGAACTTATCGAGCATCGGCGTCTCGGATGCGGCGTCCGCTGCGGACTCCGGGGCGGATGCGGGCGCGCCCACGGTCTCGCGCAGGCCCTGGGTGAGGGCCTCAGCGGTGACACCGGCGTCGGCCAGCACCTGGCCGGCCGGGGCGTCCTGCGCGAGCACGAGCGCGAAGAACAGGTGCTCCGGGCCGACATAGGTCGAGCCGGAGGAACGCGCCACCTGGAATCCGTGGAACAGCGCGCGCTGCACCGAGGGGGTGATGACCGCCCCGGCGACGTCGGCGCGGGCGGACGCGGCGGGCAGCCGCTCCTCGACGGCGCGGACGATGCGTGCGGGGTCCGCACCGATGCGGGTCACGGCCTCACGGACCGGCGACGCACCGACGAGCTCGTGCAGCACGTGGAGCGCGTCGAGCTCGCGCTGACCGCGATCCAGCGCGTAGCGACCGGCGGCCTGGAGGACCTCCTGCGTCCGCGCGGCGAGGAAGCGGCTGAGGTCGATCGACCGCGCTTCCCGGGCCCGCTCGCCTTCGAGGTAGCGGGCCAGGAATTCGTCGAAGGCACCCTGGCCTTCGGACCCCGCGTCGGGGGTGAAGTCTTCCGGCATGAACTCTCCTGAATCTGAGTCGATAGGCCTCAAGTTTAGGAACTTGAGGCGACATGTATCAACCTAAACGCGCCACCTCCCGGCGTATTCCCGGCAGCGGCAACCGTTACGCTCGACCCAGCCGACCTCCGGAGATCCGTCATGACCGCGCCCGACGCCCCGCTCGTTCCCGACGCCCCGCCCGCCCTCGACGACGAGACGGCAGCCCGGCTGGCGGCGGAGCACTTCGGCGTCACCGCATCCGCCCGCTCTCTCGGCAGCCACCAGGACCGGAACGTTCTGCTGACCCCGGTCGACGGCTCGCCCCGGATGCTGCTGAAGATCGCCAACCCCGCGTCCCGCGTGGTCGAGCTCGAGGCGCAGTCGCAGGCGGCGGAGCACATCCGCGCGTCCGGCGGGATCCGGGTTCCGCTCGCTCGGCGCGCCCCCGACGGATCGACCGTGCGCCGCATGGCGGTCGCCGGGGTGGAGGTCTCGGCACGGCTGCTGGACTTCCTCGAAGGAGACACCCTCTCGGGCGACCGTTACCTGCGGCCAGACACCGTCCGGACGCTCGGCCGGCTCGCCGCCGAGACGGATGCCGCGCTGGCGGACTTCGCCCACCCCGGGGTCGACCGGGTGCAGCAGTGGGACCTGCGCCACGCGGCCGCCGCGCTCCGCGTGATGCTGCCCTCGGTGGCGGACCAAGACCTGCGTGCGCTCCTCACGGACGCAGCCGCGGACGCCCAACGGCGACTGGATGCGGTCGCCGCCCACCTGCCGATGCAGCCCATCCACGGCGATCTCACCGACGACAACGTCGTGGCGGGGCCGGACGGCGCCCCGGACGGTCTCATCGATCTCGGGGACCTCACCCGCAGCTGGACCGTCGCCGAGATCGTCATCACGTTCTCGGCCCTCCTCCACCACGACGGTCTCACGCTGCCCGCCGCACTCGAGGCCGTCCGCGCCTACGCCGAGGTGCGCCCGCTCACCGACGCCGAGGTCGCGGCATTCTGGCCCCTCCTGGTCCTCCGCGGCGCCACGCTGGTCGCCAGCGCACACCACGTCATCGCGAGCGACCCCGGTAATGCCTACGCCGCGGGGAACCTGGACGGCGAGCGCCGCATCCTGTTCCAGGCACTCTCGGTGCCGATCGAGGTCGGTACCGCCCTCGTGGCCGCGGCGACCGGCCGCCGGGTGGCGCCGCTGACGCTCGACGCGCCGCGCCGTCTCATCGCCGACTCCCGCCCGACGCACGTGCTCGACCTGTCGACTTCCTCCCCCGCGCTCGACGAAGGCCGCTGGCTCGACGCCGACATCGAGGGAGGTCTCGCGGCCGAGGCGCTGAGCGAAGGCGCCGGCCTCGTCCTGACCCGGTTCGGCGAGAGCCGGCTGACCCGCTCCGATGCGCCGTCGACCGCCGAGCCGGTGAACACCGCCCTGGGCGTTTCCATCACGGTCGCCGAGCCGCTCGACCTGCACGCCCCCTGGGACGGCGAAGCCAGGATCGACGACGACAGCATCACCCTCCTCGGCGGCCCGGTGGAACTCCGCATCCGCGGGATTGTTCCGACCTCCGCATCCGGCCCGGTCACCGCGGGCGCACTGCTCGCCAGGGTGACCGGCACCGCGTGGGTGCAGGCGGGCGTGCTGGCGCCGCCCTTCGTGGCACGGTCGCTGCTCGCGGCCTGGCGGCACGTCACCGCGGATCCGACGGCGCTCATCGCCGACGTGCCGGTCGCTCCCGAGCCCCTCGACGCCGACGATCTGCTGCGGCGTCGGAACGCGGTCTTCGCGACCGTGCAGGAGCACTACTTCGCCGAGCCGCCCGTCATGGTGCGCGGCTGGCGCGAATACCTCGTCGATCAGCACGGCCGGGTGTACCTCGACACGCTCAACAACGTCACGGCGGTGGGGCACGCGCACCCCCGGGTGATTGCGGCCAGCTCCGCGCAGTGGCGGATGCTGAACACGAACTCCCGCTTCCACTACCCCGCCGTCGTCGAGTATGCGGAGCGACTGGCGTCCCTGCTGCCCGAGCCACTGGACACCGTGTTCCTCGTGAACAGCGGCTCGGAGGCGGTGGATCTCTCCCTCCGGCTCGCGCAGGCGGCGACCGGGCGGCGCGACGTCGTGGCGATGCGGGAGGCATACCACGGCTGGACCTTCCTCTCGGATGCGGTGTCCACCTCCGTCGCCGACAACCCCGACGCACTGCACACGCGGCCGGACTGGGTGCACACCGTTGAAATGCCAAACCCATTCCGCGGCCGGTATCGGGGCGGCGACGTCGGCCGGTACGCCGAGGATGCGGCGGCGGAGATCGCGCGCCTCGCCGCCGCGGGCGCGGCGCCGGCCGCCTTCATCGCCGAAGCCGTGTTCGGCAACGCCGGCGGCATCCCCCTCCCCGCCGGCTACCTGTCCCATGTCTACGACGCCGTCCACGCGGCGGGGGGCCTCACGGTGGCCGACGAGGTGCAGGTGGGTCTGGGGCGTCTCGGCACGACGTTCTGGGGATTCGAGCAGCAGGGCGTGGTGCCCGACATCGTGGCGGTGGCGAAGGCCGCGGGCAACGGGCATCCGCTCGGCGCCGTCGTCACCACCCGGGCGATCGCAGACGCCTACCGGGCCGGCGGCTACTTCTTCTCCTCCGCGGGCGGCAGCCCGGTCTCCTCCGCCGTGGGCCTGGCCGTGCTGGATGTGATCCGTGACGAGCGGCTGCAGGAGAATGCCGCCGAGGTCGGCGCGTACCTCATCGACCGGCTCACCGCGCTCGGCGCGCGGTACCCGATCCTCGGCACCGTGCACGGCTCCGGCCTGTACCTCGGACCCGAGTTCGTCTCGGACCGGGAGACGTGGGCGCCGGCGACGCGTGAGACATCCGCGATCTGCGCGCGCCTCCGGGAGCGCGGCATCCTCGCGCAGCCGACGGGCGACCACCAGAACGTGCTGAAGATCAAGCCGCCGATGTGTTTCTCCCGCGCCAGCGCGGACACCTTCGTCGATCAACTCGCCCACGTCCTGGAGTGCGGATGGTGACCGCGGCGGGGTCGGCCCGCGAGTTCGGACAGGGCGTCCGGTTGCTCGTGCAGGGGTTCGGCTGGTGGCGGCGCCGCCCCGGGCTCATGCTGTGGGGGCTCCTCCCCGCCGCGATCGTGAGCCTCGTGCTCGGCGCAGCGCTCATCGCCCTCGCGACGCAGCTGCCGTGGCTGACGGATGCGGTCACCCCGTTCGCGGACGCGTGGCCCGGGGTGTGGTCGGTGCTGCTGCGCGTCGCGCTCGGGGCCGCGGTGTTCGGGGGCGCCCTGGCCCTCACCGCCGTGACGTTCACCGCACTCACCCTGATCGTGGGCGAACCCTTCTACGACCGGATCTGGCGTGCCGTCGAAGCCGAGGGGGGAACGGTGCCCGAGGCGGGGCCCGGATTCTGGCGATCCGTGGGCGACGGCGTCGATCTCATCGTCCGCGGCGCCGGCGTCGGCATCCTCGCCTTCCTCCTCGGTCTGGTGCCGGTCGTCGGCGGGATCGCGGGCACCGTGATCGGGGTCGTCCTCACCGGGCGACTCCTCGCCGACGAGCTCAGTTCCCGAGCCCTCGCCGCGCGCGGCTACGACCGGCGCGCTCGACGTGCGCTGCTGCGCACCCGCCGTGCCCGAGCCCTCGGCTTCGGCGTCGCCACGCAGGTGTGCTTCCTCGTCCCGCTCGGCGCTGTCATCACGATGCCCGCGGCGGTCGTCGGTGCCACCCTGCTGGCCGGAGATCTGATCCCCGTCGGCGCGGCGGAAGACTGACTGGCTCGACGAACCGCCGGCGACCGGTATCCTGGGAGAAGTCTTCGCCGAAGGAGTGCCATGCTGTTCGTCGTCTCCCTGCTGCTGTTCCTGCTCGGAATGGCCGCCATGGGCATCGCGTTCTCCCTCGACACGATCTGGGAGCTGCTCCCCGCGATCTCGTTCGTTGCGGGGATCCTGCTGATCACGGCCGCCATGGCGCTCCCAATGCACATGAAGGCGAAGTAGCCGCTCTTCCCCGAGCCCGGGAGACTCCTTTCGGAGTCACGCAACCTTCAGTCGTGCTGAAGGTTCTCCCCGAACGGTTCTTCGTGCAGGCCACGCAAGGCGTCGGCCAGCTCCGGGATGCCGGTCGCAAAGATCCCATCGAGCCGCGCCAGCTGCGCGTCGGCCTCGTCGAGCGCGCGCGAACCCTTCTCCGTGATCGTGAGATCGGATGCGGACCCGGCGTGAGCCGTGCCGTCCTGCGCGAGTCCGTCCATGACGAGAGAGCGCACCGCGGTGTGCGCGGTCTGCACGGTGATCTGCGAACGGCGTGCCAGTTCCGAGAACGAGATGCCGGGGGTCGCGCGGATGTGGGCGAGCAGCGCGTACTTGCGCGTGGTCAGGCCGACGCGCTTCAGCGCGGTGCCGAGCTGTGCGTCCCAGACCGCCGAGATGGTGAGGAGGGACACCACCGGGCTGAAGGGCGGGCGCCGCGGGGTCTCTGCCGGCACCGCGTGGCTGTCCATCCCCCCATGCTAGCCAGCGGTGAGGTCAGCGCCGCTGCGCCGCGGCGACGACCTCGGCGATCCGCGGCGGCACCGTCTCGTCCTGCAGCGAGGTGGTGTCGCCGAGCGGACGGCCGTCGACGAGATCGACGAGCAGCCGCCGCATGATCTTGCCGCTCCGGGTCTTCGGCAGATCCGGCACGAGGAACACGTGTGTCGGCTGCGCGACCGGTCCGATCGCCTCGCGGACGTGGCGGCGGAGCGCCGCCGGGTCGCCGTCGCCGGTGACGAACGCGGCGATCGCCTGCCCGGTGACGGCGTCGGCGACGCCGACCACGGCCGCTTCCCCGACCGACGGGTGCGCGACGAGCGCGGACTCGATCTCGATCGTCGACAGCCGGTGTCCGGACACGTTGATCACGTCGTCGATGCGACCGAGCACCCAGAGGTCGCCGTCCGCATCCCGTTTGGCGCCGTCGCCGGCGAGGAAGTAGCCCTGAGCGGCGAACCGCTTCCAGTACGAGTCCCGGTACCGCTCGGGGTTGCCCCAGACGGTGCGCGACATCCCGGGCCAGGTGCCGTCGACGACGAGGAGCCCGCCGCCGCCCGGCCCGACCTCGACGCCCGCCGCATCCACGACCCGCACCGTCAGTCCCGGAAGGGCGGTGAGCGCCGAGCCGGGCTTGAGCGTCGACACGCCGGGAAGCGGCGCGGCGATCGCGGCGCCCGTCTCCGACTGCCACCAGGTGTCGACGATGGGGGTCTCACCGCGGCCGAGGTGCGTGTGGAACCACACCCACGCCTCCGGGTTGATGGCCTCCCCCACGGTGCCGAGGAGGCGGAGCGCCGACAGGTCGAAGCGGTCGGGCGGGCCGCCCGGGAACCGGCTCATGAGCGAACGGATGAGGGTAGGCGCCGTGTAGTAGGTCGTCACGCCGTACCGCTCGAGGATCTCGAAGTGCCGCTCCCAGCTGGGGGTATCGGGGGTGCCCTCGTAGAGGACGCTCGTCATGCCGTTCAACAACGGCCCGTAGGTCTCGTAGCTGTGCGCGGTGACCCACGCGAGATCCGCGGTGCACCAGTACACGTCGGTCTCGGGTTTCGCGTCGAACACGGCCCAGTAGCTCCACGCGACATGGGTGAGCCAGCCGCCGGTGGTGTGCACAAGACCCTTGGGTTTTCCGGTGGTGCCGCTGGTGTAGATGATGAACAGCGGCGTCTCGGCGTCGAAGAACTCCGGTTCGTGCACGTCGGATGCGGTGCCGACCGTCTCGTGCCACCAGAGGTCGCGCCCCTCGGTCCAGTCGATGTCGGAACCGGTGCGCCGGATGACGAGCACGTGCTCGATGCTGTCGACACCCGCGACGGCCGCATCCGCCTGCGCCTTCACCGGCACCGCGGCACCGCGGCGGAACTGCCCGTCGGTGGTGACGAGGAGCTTCGCTCCGGTGTCTTCGACGCGGAAACGGACCGCCTCGGCGGAGAAGCCGCCGAAGACGAGCGAGTGGACCGCGCCGATGCGGGCGGCGGCCAGCTGGATGATGACCGTCTCGAGCAGCACCGGCAGGTAGACGACGATGCGGTCGCCCGGCACGATCCCGAGATCGGTGAGGGCGTTCGCGGCCTTCGCCACCTCACGCTGCAGCTCGGCGTACGTGAGGGTGCGGCGGTCACCGGGCTCCCCCTCGAAGTGGAACGCGACGCGGTCGCCGTGCCCCGCATCCACGTGCCGGTCGACGGCGTTGACGGCGGCGTTGAGCCGGCCGCCCTCGAACCACGTCGCCGCGGGGATGCTGTCGCCGTCGGTGGGCGCCCAGGTGTGGGCGGTGTGCCAGGGCTCCGCCCAGTCCAGCGCCTCGGCGCGGTGGGTCCAGAAGGTCTCCGGGTCCTCCCCCGCCCGTTCGACCCATTCGCGCTGCAGCCAGGCTTCCGTCACGTTCGCCTGCGCAGCGAACGCCGGGGGCGGCGGGAAGCTGCGTCGTTCGTCGAGGAGGCTGCGGATGGTGTCGTCGTGACTCATGGGACTTCCGGTCGTGGTGGGTGGTTCCAGCATCCGCGCCCGTCCCGGCGGCGCAAAAACGGGTGACGGACTGTGACGGGATGCGGCTGTCGCAGTGTCCGCGGGCGCCCCTACGCTGGCGGCATGGCACGCGTGATCGCTCCCGACCTGTCCTCCGGCGAGAAGCCGAAGGGTCCGGCCTCCTACTTCCCGAGCATCGAGAAGACGTACGGCCGCCCGGTGCAGGAGTGGCTCGATCTGGCGGTCGCCGAGCTCGATGCCGGTCGGCCGCACATGGAAGTCGTCGGCGTCCTCAAGGACGACCACGGCCTGGGGCACGGGCATGCCAACGCGATCGTGGCGTACGCGAAGGCGAAGCTCGCCGCGGGCTGAGCGCGGCGCGGCGGGTACCGTGGGCAGGTGGACTTCCCCTTCGAGAGCTTGCGCCGTGCCCCCGATATCGAAGGTCCTGGGCTCGACGCGCACGATGCCGCGGACCGGCTGATCCTGGACGAGTCCGCCGCAGCACGTGCGGGCGTTGCCGACGGCGGTCTCGTCGTGATCGGCGACGGCTACGGCGCCCTCACGCTCGCCGCCGCCCGCGACGGCGCCCGCAGCATCCGCGTCCACCAGGACGGGCTCGTCGGCGAACAGGCTCTCGCCCGGAACGCCGACGCACTCGATCTGTCCGGCACCTTCACCTCACACGGCTTCGATGCCGACCTCGTGCGCGGCGCGACCGTGGTGTTGCTGCGCCTCCCCCGCGCCCTCGACGCGCTCGACGACATCGCGGGTCTCATCGCCGCGTACGCCTCGCCGGATGTCGTCGTCCACGCCGGCGGACGCATCAAGCACATGACGGTGGCGATGAACGACGTGCTGCGCCGGCGGTTCGACCGGGTCGACGTCACGCATGCCCGGCAGAAGTCACGGGTGCTCGTCTCGCGCGGCCCGCCCGACGGCGCCGACCCGCAGCCGCGACGAGCAGAGGTGGACGGCATCACCGTCTGCGCCTTCGGCGGCACATTCGCGGGGGCCTCGATCGACCTCGGTACCCGGATGCTGCTCGCCCGCCTTCCGGAGAGTATCCCGGGTGACGATGCGCTCATCGACTTCGCCTGCGGCACCGGCGTGGTCGCCGCCGCACTGGCGCTACGGCATCCGGAGCGCCCGGTATACGGGTCTGACCAGTCCGCCGCCGCGGTGGCGTCGGCGCGCGCGACGGCCGCCGCGAACGGCGTCGCCGACCGGGTAACCATCGCCCGCGACGACCTGCTTCGGAGCCTGCCGGACGGAAGCGCGTCGTTCATCGCACTGAACCCGCCCTTCCACTCCGGCGCCGCCGTGACCGACGCGCTGGCCCCGCGGATGTTCGCGGATGTGGCGCGGGCGCTGCGGCCGGGCGGCGAGCTGTGGACAGTGTGGAACTCGCCGCTGCAGTATCGGCAGTCGCTCGAGCGCCTGGTCGGCCCGACGCGACAGGTCGCCCGTGACGCGAAGTTCACCGTGACCGCATCCGTGCGGCGCGGCTGACCCGCATCCGGAAACGAAACCGCCCCCAACCGCTTCACGGGGAAGAAGCTGGGGGCGGTCCGGGGGGTTCCGTCGCTCTTCGATCCCATCACGACCGCGGTGCCCCCGCGTCCCCCAAACGGCCGGGTCGCGGCACTATGAGAGAAGTCTCATGGCTCACCGCCGCCGCTTGTCGCGGACGACCACCTCTTCCATGATGACGATGACCCGCTCCCGACCGACAGCCGCGTCGCGCAGCGCGCGCACCGGTCACTGCGTGCGGGAACGCCGCGTGGGACGCCGGGAAGCGCCGTCCCACGCTGATGCGACGCGCTATGCCGGCTCGGCCGCCAAGCGCGCCCGTCGCACCTCTTCACGCTTCGAGTACGCCGCCGCGCGGATCGCTTCATCCGACTCCAGCCCCGTGCCCAGCGCGCCCCCGAGAGTCGCCACGGACGCGACGAACCACGTGAGCACGAACAGATCGCCATAGCCGGCCGACTCGCCGAGCGAGCCGCCCAGCACGTCGGGGTTCAGGACGAACAGCGCCCAGGCGAGATTTACGACGTACAGCACCGCGTAGCAGATGACGACTCCGGCCGTCAGAGTCAACAGCGTCGAGGTGTTGTAGAGACGGGACCGTTCCCGCGCCTGTGCGGAGCCGTTCTCGGGGCGGTCCCACAGTTCACCGTCGATCACGATCCATGCGACCACGATCATGATCGAGGCGATGGTCGCGACGACGAGGCGCCAGCCCGAAAGGGAAGCGGCGAGCTGCCAGACCGTGGGCTGGATTGTCGCGACCGCGCCGGTCGCCAGGGCCGCCACGAGTGCGGATTTGAGTCCCGCCGCCAGCAGCCACGGACGATTGGCGAGCACCATACCCATCAGCACCCGCCCACGACCACTGAGACCGGGAAGAGGAACGCGCTGCTCCTCACTCGATCTAGGTTCGGTCATCCCGCTGATGAGCCCCCGCACCGCGTCGCGAGCGCGAGTCTGAACGCGGAACCCGCCGAGAGCGGGGAGCGAGAGCACCGCCGACTGTCGCTGCGGATCGATTGCAGCCAGCAGGTACCCGCCGTCGTCATCGCGAAGCGGAAGCTCGGTCACCCCGATGACGAGTTCCCACTGTCGCCTGCTGCGCTCCGTCCGCAGTCGCGACAACGCGGTGTCAACGTCCTCATTCCCCAGCGTGAATGGCTCGCTCAAGAGCTGGATGTCCCAGCCTCCTCGACCCGCGGCGCCCGGCGGGACGAGGTTCGTCATCCGGCGGGCCACCGCAGTGGGCGACGCCGGGTCGGCCACGAGTCCGACACGGATCGGCTCCATCTCCGCAACGTACACCCGTGGGGTCGAAGGCAGGGGTCGGCATCCGCGACCGCGGCGATGCCTGGGGCTCTCCGGTCTCTTGAGAGAGGGCACGAAATGTGTGTTCGGGCAGGACGTGAGAAGTCTCATCTACCTGTGCCCGTAGTCGCGGACGGCCACCTGTTCCTGCGCTTCACCCTCGAGGGTGCGACCGTTCTGACGTGTCGTCGTGAAGGCCGGTGCGGACGCGGCCTAAGCGGATGCGCCGGCGCCAGAGCGCCACGAGTACTGCGGCTCGTAGCCGAGCAATCGGCGCGCCTTGTCGATGGAGAGCAGCGTCGTGTTCTCGCCCAGCTCGCCGCGTGTCTCGACGCCGGGGAAGACTTCGGCCACCAGCTCGGCGTTGGGGCGGGTCATGACGGTGTCGGCCGCCGCGATGATGAAGTTGTCGAAGCCCGCAGGCGCGTTCTCAAGTGCGCGTTGAACGGCCTGCGCCCCGTCTCGCGCGTCGATGTAGCCCCACAGATTCCACTTTCGGGTGCGCGCGTCCGCGTCGAACGGGAACTCGGCGTAGTCCTCGGGGACCATGACGTTCGAGAACCGAAGCGCGGTGATCGACAGTGAGGGGTGCCACCGCACGAGCTCCCTCGCGAGATGCTCCTCGAGGGTCTTCACCAGTGAGTACACCGACTCTGGACGCGGCGCGTATTGCTCATCCACGGGGATGTACGGCGGCGGCACATCGAAGGGAAGACCCAGAACCGTCTCGCTCGACGCGTACACGATCTTGGTGATGCCGAGCCGCGCGGCAGCCCAGAACACGTTGAACGTGCTCATCATGTTGTTGTGGAACGTGGCCACGTCGGAGCGGATGCCGGGGGCCGGGATGGCGGCAAGATGCACGAGTGCGTCGACGCCGTCATGCTGATCGTTCACGCCTGCGAGGGCGTCGATGACCTGGCCGTAGTCGGTGAGGTCGACCTGCACGAACCCGGGGCCGCGGGAGCCGTGGAGATCCAGGCCGATGACGTCGTGACCCGCACTACGCAGCTCGCGTGCGACCACAGATCCCAGTTTTCCGGACGAGCCAGTGAGAGCAATCTTCATGAAAGTATCCTTCTCCATCCGGGCGGGGTGGTCGCCTTGTCAGAAGATGAATTCTCCAAGTCGTCGGTGATTCCGCCGTTGACGCCGACCGTCCGCATCCAGGTGGTCGCAAGCCGTCTCAAGCTGAGGAGGATCAGTTCGAGCTCAGTGACCGCCCTGGGTTCGTCGACGGACGAGTGGAGCCGACTGTCGATTCAGAAGATGTGCGCCTCACAGGTGGCGAGGAACGCCGTCCGGCGCTTCTGGAGTTCCCGATACACGGTGGCGCGAGAGACGCTGAAGAGTTCGGCGATCTCCGTTTGGGTGTACTCGCCTCGGTCCTGCACCTCGAACAGCAGCTTTCTCTGAGCCATCGACAGCTTGGGCTGCTTTCCCTTCAGTCTCCCTTTCGCTCGAGCAACCGCCATCCCCTCTCGCGTGCGCATGCTGATCAAGTCGCGCTCGGACTCGGCAACCATGGCAAGCACGTTGAAGAGCAGCCGACCGATAGGGTCCGTCGGGTCATGCCTGCTGCCGCCTAAGCTAAGAGCGACACCCTTCGCGGTCAGCTCGTCGGCGATGTCGCGGGCGTCATGCAACGATCGGGCAAGCCGGTCGAGCTTTGTAACGACGAGCGTGTCGCCTTCGCGCACAGCGGCGAGGGCCTCCCGCAGTCCGGGCCTGGCGCGGTTCGTGCCGGTCAGCCCGTGATCGACGTAGATGTTCGCTTCGCGAACTCCCATCCGCAACAGAGCGTCGCGCTGAGACGTGAGGTCTTGATCGGTGGTCGAGACCCTGGCATACCCAATCTGTATTCCATCCATCGGCTCAGCATCTCGCCGAAGTCAAAATGCCGCGCTCGTTGCGGATCCGCTTGCGTGCGGTGAACGATAGCGGCACCTGCGGCGGGCGATCGAGGGTGAGCTGCGCGCTGCGATCGTTGATGCCAGATGGCGCTGGCATTTGCCGGGCCGTCGCACAGGTTCCCGATCGTGCATCCGCAGCGCGCTGGACACCCAGGACCAACCTCTAGCTGAGACGACGAGTCCTAGCCTTTCGCTGGAGGCGGATCTTCCTGTTCGTGAACCGGCGACGGTTGCTGGAGAACTGGCAGGTCATCGGCCCAATACCCCGGAACAGGAAGCGGCGCCTGATTGGGGTCACCCGCGAACTCCAGGGTGAGGTCAACGTCGGTAAGCTTCCCGGCGTCGAGCTTGTGACCGTGCGCACGTAAGAACAACATCGCGCCGGCGGAAGTCGGCTGGAACATGAGAAAACCGAACTGATCGTCGGGGAGAGCCTTGCCCGAGCGAGGAGACCAATGCTTCTCCCAGAAGCCGGTCGAACCGTGCGCCAAAGTGTCGATGAGCCCTTCTCGCTCCAACCCAACTCCGGCCTCGATGACCCGTGCCTGAAACGTGTCTCCGTCCCAAGCCAGAACCTTGGTGATCAGATCCATGTAGCCAACGAAGACAGGCTTGCTCTCCCAGTCGCTTAGATTCTCGACCTTCTGTCCAACCACCTTCCCTCGGACCGCGGAGTACAGCGCGTAATGGAGGCGCAGCTGGTCCGACGATAGGCGACCGACCAGAGCAGTCCACGAAACGGCGCTGTCGTCGATTCCGGCAAGGGTTCGAGCAGACGCCAGCATCCCGCTCAGGTACTCGGCCACGAATTCGTCTTCAGCCCACTGCGCCTTGTCGAAGACTTCCGAGGCCACGCGCGGCGGTATCGCGCCCGGCTGCGACGTGTCGGCCTTCGCGTCAGCGCGCTCTGCCACCTTATGAACATTGCTCTTACGGTTGACGAGACCGCTCTTGATTCCATCCCCAAGCATGTCGAGGCTCGGGCCCAGAAGACGCTTCGCCGCGTCGAGTACCAGAGGAGCGGAAGCGATTCCGCCCGCGATGATGAATGGGTCAGTCACTCTCATATGCTACGAGGCCGGCAAGCGCTGGATCGTTCGCGTAGAAGGGTGCTCCTGCGCGCGCGGGGCGAGACATGTGCGCGTGCGTCGAACCCCCTGCTCAGATGCGCGCACGCGGTCGTCGGCGCCGGCAACTCTCAAACGGTGG
Source organism: Microbacterium sp. (assembly GCF_026393345.1). Taxonomy (GTDB): domain Bacteria; phylum Actinomycetota; class Actinomycetes; order Actinomycetales; family Microbacteriaceae; genus Microbacterium. Next base: position 44,140 of record NZ_JAPLAI010000032.1, on the reverse strand, counting down.
AGGCTATCCCCGCTCCAGAAGAACCCGCACGAGTTCAAGGAGCTGAAGTGGTGGGAGCGCCGAACGCAGCACCGAAGAAGTAGCTGACGCAACTCATCAGACGGTGAGCGCTCCAAGATGGGCGCTCCTTCATTTGATATCGAAATGCCTACGCACCGCACTCTCAAGTTCCTCCACGGCGTCGCTAAGCCGATCGGTATCTGGCCAGGCGCCGACCGTAGAGAAGCTAGAGAGAAGTGTTCGGGCTTCAGTTGCGAGGGTGACCACTGCAACGCGAACTTGTTCGGGTGCTACGAGTCGCAAGGCGGTGCACTCGGCAGTGAGCGGTTCGTACTTCGGGAACAGCACCTTGCGTTCCTCCCAGGGCAACGTCAATCTCATTGGGTCGTCGGACCCGACTTCTTTCCTCCTCAGTGTCAGCTTGATGATGCAGCCCACAGCTTCGTCCTTAAACGCGTCGCTCAGGGCAATCACCTCGGACGTATGCTGCAGTACGTCCTCGTCCCAACGGTGGTTGCTGTCGCGCTTGAACTTCCGCTCATCTTGGAGGCGGTTGAACCAATAACCAAGCACGGCACCGAGGACGAGGAAGCCCCCGGCGATCACCGGCACTCCCCACCACAGAGCTCTCTCACTGCCACCAACCATCTGAATCAGCAGCGGGGTTGGGGTGGGTGTGGGCGGCACGAGGCCAAGCTAGCAGTGAGCCGAAGGGCAGACACGCGATGACCGGTTGCTCTATTTGATCGGCTTTAGCTTCCTCCAGCGGATTCGTGCCGGTGGTATGTGGCGTGAAAGACGAGGCCACTCCCCCTCTCGCCCCCCTCACGCAACGCGATCCTCTTGCGGGCAATGTACGTATGGGGTTCGCCCCGGAGCGCGCTAGTTTCGGCTGACGGGCGCGGGCCCGGCGCCTCGACGGACACGAGCGGCAGCGGGTTGACTAGAGCGCGCTGAGTTCGCCCCCTGCTCAACTCTGATGGCAGCACGTTGGCGGCGAGTGTCACGCTCGATGAAGAGGGAGGCGGCCACGCCGATGCCTCCCAGCGCCAACTTACGAAGTTGCTGCCCCCGGCCCCAGCGCCGCATGGCCTGGCCAGACCAGGGCAGCGAACGCAGACCCAACGACGAGCCAAACGATGACCTTCCGCTTTCTCCTGCGCTGCTGCTTGAAGAGTGGACCCAGTCGCGCGTTCAACTCCGCACCAGCGCCACCCACTCTCTTCGCGAACTCTTCTTGCATCGTGCCCTCCGGAAGGTTGGGGGTAGATCGCGGCCAACCGTTCGAGCCGCAGCAGACGCGACTCTTTGCTGAATTGGCGCGCCAACCAGGTGGCTGCTGCGACAGCTGGTCATGACAAGATGGCAATCGTCATCTGCAGGAATTCGGTTCCACTCGGCATGCCAGCAAAGTAGAGGGAAGCCCCGACACGCCCGACAAGCGCCGCCGGAACACCTTGGACGACCGCGCGTATGCCGGTCCCGCCCGGCGCATTGTCGGTCAGACATGTCACCTACTCGCGCGGAGTTCTCCAAACCTCCCGCCATGATTGTGGTAAAGCCCGATAGTCGAGGAGTGTCTCTCGGTTGAGAAGTTACAAGAACCTGTCAGATCACGACTTTGAACTCTTTGTCGCTGATCTCCTCGGAGTTGAGCGGAAAACTCGCTTCGAAGTGTTTGCTCGCGGAGCAGATGCTGGTGTGGACATCCGCGCTACCGTTCCCGCGGATAGGACGCGCGGCACGGCCCGCGTTCTCGAGGTTGCGCAGTGCAAACACATGGAAGGAAGCACCTTCGCGCAACTGCGGGCAGCCGCGCGGGGGGAAGCGAAAAAGCTATCGTCACTTAACCCCGCGCCGACTCGCTACCTATTCGTCACCTCCAAGTCGCTGACCGCCGCGAACAAGGGGGAGCTCCGTTCGGTTCTCACTCCCTGGATCGCGGCCGACGGTGACGTCATCGGCGCAGAGGATCTGGAGATTCTGTTGAATGCGCATCCAGAGGTCGAGCGAAGACACGTCAAGCTGTGGCTCACGAGCGCCGCGCAACTCGACCAGGCGGTCAACACTGCAATCTGGAAGCGAAGCCGCCAAATGCTCGATGAACTGACCGATGCACTCCCTCGGTTCGTGGATACCGGTGTCTTTGAGACCGCCAGCCGTCGCCTCTACGACGAAAAGGCGCTGGTGCTGTCCGGCGCTCCGGGTATCGGCAAGACAACCGTTGCTCGAATGCTCGTGGCTGAGGCAGTCGCAGAGGGATTCGAACCAATCGAAGTGTCTACGGACATCGAAGAAGCGTACGCCGTTGTTGATAGCCAGGTGCGTCAGATCTTCCTCTACGACGACTTCCTCGGGGCAACCTTCCTCCAGGACAGACTCATCAAGAACGAAGACAAGCGGTTGGCATCGTTCATTCGGCGTTGCCGCGCGTCGAAGAACACACTGTTTGTGCTAACCACCCGCGAACACATTCTCAGACAAGCAACGGCCTGGTACGACGAACTGGATCGAGTCGACCTGCCAATCAGACGATTGCTCGTCGAGCTCAAGTCCTACTCTCGGCGTGAGCGAGGCTTAATCCTCTACAACCACTTGTACCATTCCGGTGCGCTATCCAGTCGAGAGAAGCAGTCGATACTGCGGGATGGTGGCTACCTGAAGATCATCGATCATCCGAACTACAACCCGCGAATCATCGAGCACGCTACTGGCGCCCTGGCGAACTTCTCTCAAGACCAAACGCTGTTGTCCAACGTGCTGGACAACTTGGACAATCCCGACCGAGTGTGGAACCACGCCTTTCGGAATCAGCTCGACGATGACGCGCGAGACATCGTGCTCTTGCTGAGCACTATGCCCGCTGCAATTTCCCTTGAAGAGCTTGAGCCAGCATTCGACATGCTTGCAGCGAGTCGGGAGCGCCAACAGCGAGCAGGGGCGGTGCTATCAGCCCTCGCCACACTTGACGACTCCTTCACTCGGTCGACGCACCGATACCGCAGATCAACCGAGGTTTCGATTGCCGATCCGTCCGTGGCGGATTTCGTGGGCAACTGGATTGCCTCGAACCCCAGCGAAGCTGTCCGCCTGGGGAGCTCGGCCATCTACTTCGAGCAGCTGGATTGGCTATCGACTCAGTTGGCGCGGTCAAGCCCGCGCAACGAACGGCTACTACTCGAAGAGCTCCGGGAGGCCGTCATGCGTACGTTCAGCACCCCACCGCTTAGTCGCCCCGGGGGACCGATTACTGCCCGATGGTTCTCTGCGCATCGAGCGGCCCGCGGCCCGGAAGGTCGCCTGCTATTCGCGATGGGTCTCGCGGACGCGGGTCCGCCGTCGAGATCTACGAGCCGCTATCACGAGTGGATGCGCGTAGAGATTAGCCGCCTCTCCACTGCTTGGAACCGTGGCGTGACGAGCGACCTCGAAACGGCGATCGACCTCGTTGTCGAGCTCTTCGAGCGGGGCCACCTGTCTCCCGATACGCGGGCCGGCGCGACGCGGATCGCGCTGGAGGCGCACACCCGCGAACAATGGGACGCCGTCGTGAACGTCCTCGACGATGCCCCCGATGCCCTCGATATCGGCTCGGACCAATTGGAGCAACGATTCGATGAGTGGGTTTCGACGCTCTTAACCTATTCGCTGGAGGAAGTCGCAGACGAGGAGGAACTTGCCGAACTGGAGCGGGTCGCAGAGCGGGTAGGCCTTTCGACGTTGGACTCCATGTGGCTGGACGCCTACGAAGCGGTTCGTAACAGGCCTGATGAGTCCGAGGAGGTGACTCGGCCCCCCGCGCAACAGAGTGTTCTCGCCGACGCCGATGACATCGAATTGCGCAGGTTGTTCGAGCGTCTACGAGTTGCCAAGTAACTACGCCGTATGGTGCATCGAGGATGTGGCGGCAGTCTCTCAGCGAGCAACCATCCATATCGCGGTCGTTGAGCGGCCCCTGAGACACCACATCTGATCGGCGTTGACCAAGCCGACGTCGCCCGACTGCTGGAGGCCCTCGTGGCTAGAGCATCGGTTGGTAGTACCCATCCACGAGATCTGGCACCGAGTGGACCAGGTCGAGCACGCTTGTTGAGTAGGAGCTGCGCCCCTCGATCTGATCCACCATCCCGGCAAGCAGTGTCAGGGCGGCGGCGGGAGTCGTGGTCGAGATGTACTGGCGTTTCACGCTTAGGGCTATCTGCGGCAAGGTGACATGGCCATCGAATCTGCGGTTCCAGAGCCGGCCATGGTGCGCGGCGATGTTTCGCAGGAACGCGATGTTCTGAACCGCCTGCAGCAGCTTTGGCTCATCTTCGAGCGAGAGTGACTTAGTTACCGGTGCTAGGAGGCTCTTGTCGCGGAGCGCACGCAGAAAGCGCGAGAAGGTTCCGATCGAGACGACTTCGATTGCTGCCCAGAACGGAACAGGGTCGCCGTTCTTGACGTGGTGTTGGATGAAGATTTCGTCACGCTTTTGAATTTCAAGAAAGCTCGCCAGCACCTTGTCGCGATTCTTGACCTGAGCCTGCCAGCGCCGCATAGCGGGCTTGTCCTGAGGATCCGGCGCATCCCTATCCGGCAGATAAAGGCTCTCATCAAGGTAGCCGTCGCCGCCTCCGACTACCTTCGCGACGTGGAAGGCAACCCTGCTTCGAAGCGTTGGTTCGAGGACACCAACTCCGTCGAGCACTGAGGTTCGAACTGCACGGTCGAGGTCGTAGACATCCATGAGTCGGCTTGCCGTTGTCCCCCTGCGGTATCGATCTACGTCGGCCTCGTAGAAGCAACGCGCGTATCCGCTTACGCGGTAGTAGTTGCTTGAGTAGAGGAACATGGCGAACCGCTGACGTGGAACGTCGGCCAGGTCGAGCCCCCGCTCTAGATGCTTCTGCACCTGCGCGTTGAGGTCAATCCAGCTCTTCACCTGCTGCTCCCCGAAACGAAGAACCCACCCAGCTTGCGCCGAGTGGGTCCGAATGTTGACTTCATCCTAAGGCAGCTCTCGATGGAGATGCAATCTCGAAGCAGAGTTCCCACGCATCCCGTACGTTCCACGCCCGCTCCGCCACAGCGCCACCATGAGGATCAGTCCGCGACGAAGCGGCGCTGAGTGGCGGACGACGCGGCAACCAACCGTCGAGAGCACCGACGGTCGGGCGAGAGCCGTGCGCGCTGACCCTTGGCGCGCCGGCCAGAGTGCGCTCGGTTGTGGGTAGGTCGCCGTGCGGAGACCGGTCGTTGTCCGCGCGCCAAACGGCTCCATCGAGGAGAATCACCAAATGCACTACCGATTCGCCAATGACTACGGTACTCGCTGGCCGTTCTGGGCTGCTCATGGGCGGTGCGCGGACGGGGACCCCGCGCTTCCGCCACAGCTCGAGCGCGATGTGAGGGATTGGGTGGACCAGTTCGAGCAGCTCTTCGATTGGCAGCAGGGCTGGCCGGACCAGGCCACCGCGGACGAACATCGGGCTGAAGGAGAGCGTTTGTACGACGAGGTTCGGCGCGCGCTGCCCGACGTCACCATCACGTTCCACTATTGGGAGACCAGTTACCGCGCCGCTCCCTGAGCGGTCGCGCACTGATGTACAAGAAACTCGGGCAGGGTCGGGCTCAAGCCGTCCTATAAATTGGGCACAACAGCGTCGGGGTCATGGCGTGTTCGCGGCGCGCCCAGCCGGCTCCTACCGGCTTCGCTGACAGCCGCATCCGTTCGCAAACGACCCGCCCGGGCTTATGCCCGGAGAGGTGACCTCAAACGGGCGGCTCGGACAGCGAGGACGATCGACGAAGTGTTTCGTCCGCAGGGTCTGCCCCGATCCACTCAGACCAGGTACGAGCACCGTCCGGGAGCCGCTCGAGATGGTGTGCAGGTCCGGCTGTGCCGCCCCCGGACAGCAGATGCCGAATCGTGCCTCCGGCGATCGCCACGTCTCGCCCGCTGGATCGGATCGCGGAGCGTCCGACCACGACTCCGTCAGCTCAAACAACGACTCGCGCCGCCGGTAGCCACAGGATCGCTCCTGTAACTACCGGTCGACGCGAGCGCGCAGGGACTTTAGAAGTCCCAGTCGTCGTCTTCGGTCGAGACGGCCTTGCCGATGACGTACGACGAACCCGACCCCGAGAAGAAGTCGTGGTTTTCGTCAGCGTTCGGCGAGAGCGCCGACAGGATCGCCGGGTTCACGTTGGTGACCGAGGCGGGGAACATGGCCTCGTAGCCGAGGTTCATGAGCGCCTTGTTGGCGTTGTAGTGCAGGAACTTCTTGACGTCCTCGGTCAGGCCGACGCCGTCGTAGAGGTCCTGCGTGTACTGCACCTCGTTGTCGTAGAGCTCGTACATCAGCGAGAACGTGTAGTCCTTGATGTCGTCGCGCTCCGCCTGGGAGACCTTCTCCAGGCCCTTCTGGAACTTGTACCCGATGTAGTAGCCGTGCACGGCCTCGTCACGAATGATGAGGCGGATGATGTCGGCGGTGTTGGTCAGCTTCGCCTTGCTGGACCAGTACATCGGCAGGTAGAACCCGGAGTAGAACAGGAACGACTCCAGCAGGGTGGAGGCGACCTTGCGCTTGAGGGGCGAGTCGCCGCGGTAGTACTCCATGACGATCTGCGCCTTGCGCTGCAGGTTCACGTTGTCGGTCGACCACCGGAACGCGTCGTCGATCTCCACCGTCGAGCACAGCGTCGAGAAGATCGACGAGTAGCTCTTGGCGTGCACCGACTCCATGAACGCGATGTTCGTGTACACCGCCTCTTCGTGCGGCGTGATGGCGTCCGGGATCAGCGACACCGCGCCGACCGTGCCCTGGATGGTGTCGAGCAGTGTGAGGCCGGTGAACACGCGCATGGTGAGCTGCTGCTCATCGGGCGTGAGCGTGTTCCAGGACTGCACATCGTTCGACAGCGGCACCTTCTCGGGCAGCCAGAAGTTGCCGGTGAGACGGTTCCACACCTCGAGGTCTTTGTCGTCCTCGATGCGGTTCCAGTTGATGGCCTGGACTTTGTCCAGGAGCTTGAGCTTCTCGGTCATCGTTCTTTCCTCAAAACGTGCGACGGGTCACAGCGTGCAGCTGACGCAGCCGTCGACCTCGGTGCCCTCGAGCGCCATCTGGCGCAGGCGGATGTAGTAGATCGTCTTGATGCCCTTGCGCCAGGCGTAGATCTGAGCCTTGTTGATGTCGCGGGTGGTGGCGGTGTCCTTGAAGAACAGCGTCAGCGACAGGCCCTGGTCCACGTGCTGGGTCGCAGCGGCGTACGTGTCGATGACCTTCTCGTAGCCGATCTCGTACGCATCCTGGTAGTACTCCAGGTTCTCGTTCGTCATGAACGGCGCCGGGTAGTAGACGCGACCGAGCTTGCCTTCCTTGCGGATCTCGATCTTCGACGCGATCGGGTGGATCGACGACGTCGAGTTGTTGATGTACGAGATCGACCCGGTCGGCGGGACCGCCTGCAGGTTCTGGTTGTAGATGCCGTACTGCTGGATCGACGCCTTCAGCGCGCGCCAGTCCTCCTGCGTGGGGATGTGGTGCCCGGCGAAGAGCTCCTTCACGCGATCGGTCTGCGGCACCCACTCCTGCTCGAGGTACTTGTCGAAGAACTCCCCCGACGCGTAGGTCGAGTCAGCAAAGCCCTCGAAGCTCTCGCCTCGCTCGATCGAGATGTTGTTCGACGCGCGCAGCGCGTGGTACAGCACCGTGTAGAAGTAGATGTTCGTGAAGTCCAGGCCCTCTTCGGAGCCATAGTGAATGTGCTCACGCGCCAGGAACCCGTGCAGGTTCATCTGGCCGAGACCGATCGCGTGCGAACGGTCGTTGCCGTCCTCGATCGAGCGGACGGAGCGGATGTGGCTCTGGTCGCTGACCGCCGTGAGGGCACGGATGCTGGTCTCCACCGTCCGGCCGAGGTCGCCGCCGTCCATCGCCAGGGCGATGTTGAGCGAACCCAGGTTGCAGGAGATGTCCTTGCCGATCTGGCTGTAGGACAGGTCCTCGTTGTAGGTGGTGGGCGTGTTCACCTGCAGGATCTCGCTGCAGAGGTTGGACATGTTGATCCGGCCCTTGATGGGGTTGGCCCGGTTCACGGTGTCCTCGAACATGATGTACGGGTAGCCCGACTCGAACTGGATCTCGGCGAGCGTCTGGAAGAACTGCCGCGCGTTGATCTTCGTCTTCTTGATGCGCGGGTCGTCGACCATCTCGCGGTACTTCTCGGTTACCGAGATGTCGCCGAAGGGCACACCGTAGACGCGCTCGACGTCGTACGGCGAGAACAGGTACATGTCCTCATCGTTCTTGGCGAGCTCGAACGTGATGTCGGGCACCACGACGCCGAGCGAGAGTGTCTTGATGCGGATCTTCTCGTCCGCGTTCTCGCGCTTGGTGTCGAGGAAGCGCATGATGTCGGGGTGGTGCGCCGACAGGTACACGGCCCCCGCGCCCTGACGGGCACCGAGCTGGTTGGCGTAGCTGAAGCTGTCTTCGAGGAGCTTCATCACGGGGATGATGCCGGAGGACTGGTTCTCGATCTGCTTGATCGGGGCCCCCGCCTCGCGGATGTTCGACAGCAGCAGGGCGACGCCGCCGCCGCGCTTGGAGAGCTGCAGCGCGGAGTTGATGCCACGGGCGATCGACTCCATGTTGTCCTCGATGCGCAGCAGGAAGCAGGAGACGAGTTCGCCGCGTTGCGCCTTACCGGTGTTGAGGAACGTGGGAGTGGCGGGCTGGAAGCGGCCGGCGATGATCTCATCGACCAGGTCGTTCGCGAGCTTCTCGTCACCGTCGGCGAGGCCGAGGGCGGTCATGACGACGCGGTCCTCGAAGCGCTCCAGGTACCGCTTGCCGTCGAAGGTCTTCAGCGTGTAGCTCGTGTAGTACTTGAACGCGCCGAGGAAGGTCGCGAAGCGGAACTTCTTGTCGTAGGCGCGCTGGTGCAGCTGCTCGACGAACTCGAAGCGGTACTTCTCGATCACCGCGCCTTCGTAGTACTCCTTCTCGACCAGGTAGTCGAGCTTCTCCTTGAGGGAGTGGAAGAAGACGGTGTTCTGGTTGACGTGCTGCAGGAAGTACTCCCGCGCGGCACGCTTGTCGGCCTCGAACTGGATGCGACCCTGCTCGTCGTACAGGTTGAGCATCGCATTCAGCTCGTGATAGTCGAGCCCATCGAATCGGGAGTCCAGCTTGAACCCCGTATCGGTCAGTGCTGCGTCCACCATCTTTCCAATCCGACGCCGATGCGTTCGACGTCCTCCGGCGTACCGAACAGTTCGATCCGATCCAAGTGCGGTACGCGGCACTTGCGGCTGATGACATCTCCGGCGACGCAGAACGCAGCGCCGAAGTTGGTGTTCCCCGCGGAGATGACTCCGCGGATTCCTCGCCGGTTTCGCTCGTCGTTGAGGAACCGGATGACTTGCTTGGGCACCGCGCCCTTCTCCTCGCCGCGGCCCTGGCCTCCCCCATAGGTGGGGGTGACCAGGACGTACGGCTCCTGCACGAGGAGGGGGGCGTCGGTGGCGAGAAGCGGGATGCGGATGCTGCGCATCCCGAGCTTCTCGATGAAGCGTGCCGTGTTGCCGGACACGCTGGAGAAATAGACCAGCAGCGGAGCGGCGGTCTCGTTCTCGTGGACCGCGCTGCCGTAAGACGTCGCGGTCGTCACGGGATCAGGCCAGACGGGCGGCGAGCTCGTCGATCTTGTCGGGGCGGAAGCCCGACCAGTGGTCCTCGTCGGTGACGACGACGGGCGCCTGCAGGTAGCCCAGCGACTTGACCTGGGCCAGGGCGGTGGGGTCTTCGGAGAGGTCGTGGACCTCGTATTCGATCCCCTTGGAATCCAGCGCACGGTATGTCGCGGTGCACTGCACGCAGGAAGGCTTGGTGTAAACGGTGATCGCCATGATTCGGGCCCTCTCCCCTCTTTCGGTCGTCTTTCCCGGCGTTACGACTGCCGGGACCTCAATACTACATATGGGGATGGACATCAGGAAGCACCACAAGGGGTAGTAGTTACATCCATGTGATTTTTCCCCCGTCCTCCCCAGATACAACACAGGTTGTCCACCGATTCATCCACAAGCCGCCGACATTCTGGAAGCCTGGAAAACGGCTGGAAGACGCGGTTTTCGCCGCCGGTGGCGATCGAGTTCCCACAGGTCCGACGATTCGGGCCGCATCCGCCGACTGTTTCGGGCTCCGGCGTGTCGTCAGCGTGTCTGCATCCCCGCCCGTCGGTGCCCTCGTGAGCCCCGCGGGGAGGGACATACGATGGACTACCGTGGCGGCTTACGGCGATCTGATGCGCACCCCGGGGGTGCTCCGGATCATCGCTGCACAGCTCACCGCCCGTTTCCCGAACGGCATGACGAGCCTCGCGCTGCTGCTGCACATCGAGTACATCACCGGCTCTTACGGTGCGGCGGGACTCGTGCTGGCCGCCACCTCCATCGGGCAGGCCGTCGCCGGGCCGATCACGAGCCGGTGGATGGGCCGCTGGGGCATGCGCAAAGTGCTGGCCCTCACGACCGCGGTCTGCGCGCTCGCGATTTTCACGATTGCGCTCGTGCCGATGACCCTGCCTGCGTATCTGGCGCTGGGCGCGATCGCCGGGTTGTCGACCCCCCCGGTGCAGTCCGCCGCCCGCACGATCTATCCGAAGCTCGTCAACTCCCGCCAGCTGACCCCGTTGTACTCGCTCGATGCCTCGCTGCAGGAGATCATCTGGATTCTGGCGCCGGTGCTGATCACGTTCGTCGCGACACAGATCGGCACGTGGGAAGCCCTCATCGTGATCGTCGTGATCCTCGTGGGCGGCGGGGCGTGGTTCATCTTCTCTCCCGAGGTCGGGCGCGTCCGCATCCCGCGGAGCAAGCGCCGCTTCGGCAAGGTCCTCACCCGCCCGACCGTCCTCCTGGCCACCGTCATCGGCTTCCTCCTCATCGGCGCCTGCTCCGCCGTCGAGGCAGGGGTGGTGGCGACTTTCGGTCACGGCGGACTCGAGGCGGGTCTCGTCCTCGCGGTCTTCTCCGTCGGCAGCCTCGCTGGCGGCCTGGCGTTCGGCCACATCCCCATCGGCCGCTGGGCCATGGCACGGCGCATGGGCATCGTCGCGGCGGGACTCTGCCTGACGGTCGTCTCGCTCAACGTCTGGTGGCTCGGCGGCACGCTCATCATCGCGGGCATCGGCATCGCCCCGGCTCTGGCCGTGCTGTTCGCGATGACGTCGGTGAGCGTGAAGTTCTCCGACACCGCCGAGGCCTACGGCTGGATCGGCACCGGTCAGCTCATCGGCGCCGCCCTCGGTTCCGCCGTGGCGGGTTTCCTCATCGATGGCGTCGGGCCGCAGGGCGCCTACGTGGCGGCGGCCGGCATGGCGATCATCGGCTTCGTCATCGCCCTCGTGTTCGTCCGAGCGTTCCCCGACCTCCGCCACCGCGACCCGAGCCCCATCCCCGACACGGAACCGGTGCCGATCATCACCTGAGACCGTGTGTGACCGTCGTCGGGCATCTCGTGCAGACCGCTCGTAGGCTAAGCGCATGGTCACCTCCGTCACCCTGCCCCGGCTCGCCTGGGGCTCCCCCGACGCCGACCGGCACGCCCTGCTCGTGCACGGCCTCGGCTCCACCGGCGCCCTCATGTGGAGCTACGGCACGGCACTGGCCGAGGACGGCTGGCACGCCGTCGCCGTGGACCTCCGCGGCCACGGCACGGCCCCCCGCACCCTCGACTACTCGATCGCGGCCTACGCCGCCGACGTCGCCGAAGTCCGCGCCGCATCCGGCAGCTGGGACCTGGTGATCGGGCACTCCCTCGGCGGTGCCGCCACCACGCAGGCCGCCGCCGACGACCCGAGCTGGACGCGACGGCTCATCCTCGTCGACCCGGCCCTGCACCTCCTCGCCCACGACCGCGAGGTGGTGCGTCGCAGTCAGGAGGAGGCGTTCGCCGACACCTCGGTCGAGGCCGTGCGGCGCGCGCACCCCACCTGGCATCCGAACGACGTGGAGCTGAAGGCGCTGTCGGCGCAGCAGGCATCGACGTGGGCGGTCGAGCAGACGAACACGCAGAACCCGGAGTGGAATGTGCTCGACGCTGTCGCCCGCCTCACCGTCCCCACCCACGTCATCGCCTCCGACCCGGCCGTGTACAGCATCTACACCGGCAAGATCGATGACGCCGTCCGCGCCGCCAACCCGGCGATCACGCAGTCCGTGGTGGTCGGGGCGGGGCACTCCCCCCATCGCGACCGTCCGGAGGACACCGTCCGGATCCTGCGGGAGGTGCTGCGATGACTTTCGACGCGAACGCCTACCTGCCCGATGACCTCCTCACCCGCCTCCGGGACCGTGCGGCGACCTATGACGCCGAGAACCGTTTCCCGGACGAGGACCTCGCGGAGCTCCGTGACGCCGGCTACCTGTCGGTGCTCGTGCCCACGGACCGGGGAGGCGCCGGGCTGAGCCTCGCCGAGGTTTCGGTGCTGCAGCAGCGCCTCGCGACCGCCGCGCCCGCGACCGCCCTCGCCGTCAACATGCACCTGGTGTGGACCGGTGTCGCGAAGGTGCTGCAGGATCGCGGCATCGACGACCTCGCGTTCGTGCAGACCGGGGCCGCCGCCGGCGAGCTCTTCGCCTTCGGGATCAGCGAAGCGGGCAACGACCTGGTGCTGTTCGCGAGCGACACCGAAGCGGTGCCCCAGCCCGACGGCGGCTACGCCTTCACCGGCACGAAGATCTTCACCTCGCTCGCGCCGGCGTGGACGCAGCTCGGCCTCCACGGGCTCGACACCACCTCGCCGGATGCCCCGAAGCTCGTCTACGCGTTCGTCTCCCGGACGGATGCGGTCACCACCCGCGACGACTGGAACACGGTCGGGATGCGGGCCACCCAGTCCCGCACCACCGAGCTGCACGGGGCGCTCGCCCCCGCCGACCGGGTCGTCCGCCGCGTCGACCCGGGGCCCAACCCCGACCCGATCGTGTTCGGCATCTTCAGCGTCTTCGAGCTGCTCCTCGCCTCGGTCTACACCGGCATCGCCCGCCGCGCGCTCGACCTCGCCGTCGAGACCGCGCACCGGCGGCGCTCCAAGAAGACCGGCGCCGCGTACAGCCAGGACCCCGACATCCGCTGGCGCATCGCCGACATGGCGCTCGCCTACGATGCCCTCGGGCCGCAGCTCGCGCAGCTGTGCGACGACGTGGACACCTTGGCCAATCACGGCCCGCGCTGGTTCTCGCTCCTCGCCGGCGTGAAGCATCGCGCCGTCACGACCGCGAAGCAGGTGGTCGATGACGCCATGCTCGTCGCCGGCGGCTCGTCGTACGGCGCCACCGGCGAACTCGGCCGGCTGTACCGCGACGTGATCGCCGGCCTCTTCCACCCTTCCGACCCGGAGTCCGCGCACGCCACCGTCGCGAGTGCCTGGCTCGGCCCGATCGAGAACTGAAGGACACTTGTGACCGCTCTCCCCTCCGTCGCCCTCGGCGACGACCTCCACGTCAGCGCGCTCGGATACGGCGGCATGAGCCTCTCCGACGTGTATGGGCCGGTCGACGACGAGACCGCGCTCGCCACCCTGACCCACGCGGTCGATTCCGGGCTCACCTTCGTCGACACCGCGAACATCTACGGAGCCGGGCGGAGCGAGCGGACCATCTCGAAGCTCCTCGCGACCCGCCGGGACGAGATCACGCTCGCGACGAAGTTCGGCATCGCCGGCGGCGCCATCGGCGCGCGCGCCGTGTGCGGCCGGCCCGACTACGTGCGTGAGCAGATCGACCTCAGCCTCGGCCGGCTCGGCACGGACCACGTCGACCTCTACTACCAGCACCGCGTCGACCCGGATGTGCCGATCGAAGAGACCGTCGGGGCGATGGCGGAGCTGGTGCAGGCCGGCAAGGTCCGCCACCTCGGCCTGTCGGAGGCCACCGCCGACGAGCTGCGTCGTGCCCACGCCGTGCACCCCATCGCCGCGGTGCAGACCGAGTGGAGCGTCGTCAGCCGCGATGTCGAATCATCCGTCGTCCCCACCGCCGCCGAACTCGGCGTGGGCTTCGTGCCCTACTCGCCGCTCAGCCGCGCGTGGCTCACCGACGCCTTCGCGCCGGAGCAGATCGGCGATGGCGACGGACGGCCGAAATTCCCGCGCTTCGCGCCCGAGAACCTCACCGCCAACGCGGGCCTGCGCGCCGAGTTCCTCGACATCGCCGAGGGCGCGGGCCTCACCGGCGCCCAGCTCGCGCTGGCGTGGCTCTACACGCGGGCGGATGTGATCGGCATCCGGATCGCACCGATCCCGGGGTCGCGGTTCCCCGCACACGTCGACGAGTGGCTGCCGGCGGTCACGACGCGGCTGGATGCGGCGACCCTGGCGCTCCTGGAGCCGTTCGCCGCCCGCATCCGCGGCGACCGCAGCTTCGATCGCAACTGGACCAGCCAGCGCGGCGACGCCGCAGCCTAGCCCGCGCCCGCCTGCACGTCTCGCGCGGGGTTACTTGCCGTCGAAGTCGAACGCTTTCAGGAGCTCGCCGACGGCCTGATCGCGCTCGGCGCCGCCGTGCTCGAACATGTCGGTGACGTGGGTGCGCAGGTGGTTCTCCAGCAGCAGTCGGTTGAGCGACTCGAGTGAGCGCTGGATGGCACGCGACTGCGTGATGATGTCCATGCAGTAGTCCTCGGACTCGATGGCCTTGGTGAGCCCTCGCATCTGACCCTCGAGGATGCGGGCGCGGTGCAGCGAACGCTTCTTGATGTCGTCGATCACCGGATCAGCGTACGCCGCCGCCACCGTGCGAGGATGAGCGCATGTCCCGCACTCCGTCGGCTTTCCTCTCCGACGCGGACCGGGAGCGGCTGCGGAGCCTGCGCGTCATGAAGGCGATCGCGCTCGGCGCCCTGGTGCTCCTCGCCCTCGTCTTCCTCGTCGCGTTCGCCCTGCAGGAGCGGTACCCGTGGCTCGCCTATGTGCGTGCCGCCGCGGAGGGCGGCATGGTCGGCGCTCTCGCGGACTGGTTCGCCGTCACCGCGCTGTTCCGCCGGCCGCTCGGCCTGCCGATCCCGCACACCGCGATCATCCCGCAGCGGAAGGACGAGATCGGCCGTACGCTCGGCGAATTCGTGGAGACGAACTTCCTCTCCGCCGAGGTGGTGCGCACGAAGCTCGCGTCTACCCCCATCGCCGCGCGCCTGGGTGAATGGCTGCGCACCCCCGAGCACGCGGAACGCGTCGCGACGGAGGGCGCCGCCATGGCCGCCGGGGTGCTTCGCGCCCTCAGCGACGACGAGGTGCAGGAACTCATCGCCGACCTCGCCCGCGAGCACCTCATCGTGCCGGAGTGGGGTCCGCCGCTGGGCGGCTGGCTGGAGCGCCTGGTCGGCACCGGTGCCCATCATGAGGCGGTCGACCTCGCCGCGGACAACCTGTCGCACTGGTTGGCCGCGAACCGCGCCTCGTTCGCCGGTCTCGTCTCCGGCCGGCTGCCCTCCTGGGTGCCGTCCATGGTCAGCGGACTCATCGACGAGGCCGCGTACCACGAGGCCGTGAAGTTCGTCGAGGCCGTCCGCGCCGACCCGCAGCATCCGGCCCGGAAGGCCATCGACGCGTATCTGGAGAAGCTCGCGGGCAACCTGCAGCACGACCCGGCGATGATCGGACGCTTCGAGGACGCGAAGGCGAACGTGTTCGACTCACCACGGGTGCGTGAGCTCGCGGGCGAGGCCTGGAACACGGCGAAGAACGGGCTCGTCCGCGCGCTCGAAGATCCCGCGAGCCCGCTCCGCGTCCGCGCCGTCGACGCGCTGGTGCAGGTCGGCGAGCGCTTCGGCACCGACCCGGTCCTCCGCAATCGGGTGGATGAGTGGGTGACGGATGCGGCCGTGTTCCTCGTCGACCGCTACCGCCACGACATCGCCTCGATCATCACCGACACGGTGGAGCGATGGGACCCGGAGGAGACCACGCAGAAGATCGAGCTGATGGTCGGCCGCGACCTGCAGTACATCCGCCTGAACGGCACCATCGTCGGTTCACTCGCCGGGCTTGCGATCTTCACCGTGGCGCACCTGCTGTTCGGCCGCTGACCCCGGCTACTGTGTGGCCATGGCTGAGGATGCGACCGAGCTGCTGTTCGTCTACGGGCTGCTGACCCGCACCGACCTGCAGCTGGACACCTTCGGTCGCCGGATCGAGACCACCCCGGATGTCCTTCCCGGGTATCGGCTGGGCTACGCCGAGTTCGACATGCCGCTGGTGGCGGGGCTGACGGGGATGCGGCGGCATCCGGTGGCGCACGAGACCGACGATCCGCTGGACAAGCTCGTCGGCGATGTGCTCGAACTCACCCTCGCCGAACTCGACGCGGCCGACGAGTATGCCGCGCCTGGGTACCGGCGGATCCGCGCCACCCTGGAGAGCGGCGTCGACGCCTGGGTGTTCGTCCCTCTCACCCCGCCCGCCGTCGGCGACTGAGCTCAGCGGAGGATCAGGCGCGGCTCGACCAGCACGTGCGCGTCGCCCTCGTGCGGGACCACGATGTTGCCGGTGGGGCCGAGGAGGAGGGCGAGGACGCCGTCCGCCACCTCCTCCGGCAGCTGCTCCACGCTCGACAGGCCGAGCGCCTCGGCGGCCGGAGTGTTGTCGAAACCGATGACGAGCACGTCGTCCCGGCCCGCCGCGGCGACCGCGAGCCGCGCGCCGATCGCGAGCGTGTCGCTCGCGCACACGACAGCATCGATCCGGGCGCCGGCGGCGAGCGCCTCGGCCACCACGGCGCGGGCCGGCTGCACCCCCTCCGGCGCGGTGAGGCGGAGCGCTGACGCGCCCACCACCGCCCGCCAGCCGCGCTCCCGGTCATCGCCGGTACCCGAGCCCGCCGGCCAGCCGAGGAAGGCGACGGCGTCGCCGGCGACGGCGCGCGCGTGCCGGGTGGCCGCCTCGACCCCGGCCGCACCGTCGACGTCGACCCAGCAGTGGTCCGGTGTCCCCGTCTCCTCCGCGCCCCACGGGCGGCCGAAGGCGACGAAGGGAACGCCGCGATCGTCGAGCCAGCGCGTCCGCGGGTCGCCGCGGAACGTCCCGGTGATGACGAACGCATCGACCTCGCCACCGTCGAGGAGGTCCCGCATCCGTTCGATCTCCTCGTCCGCGCTCCTCGCGGCGTAGATCAGCACCCGCATCCGCCGCTCCCCCGCACGATCGGTGAGCGCATGCACGAACCGGTCGAGAACGACGCCGGAGATCCCCCCGGCATAGGGGTCGAGATGGATGCCGATGGTGGAACTCCGGCGGGTCCGCAGTGCCCGCGCCGCGGTGTGGGGCCGGTAGCCGAGGTCCGCGATCGCCCGCTCCACCCGCTCGCGCGTGGCGGGCTTCACAATGCCGGGGGTGTTCAGCACATTCGACACCGTCTGACGCGACACCCCGGCGACGCGGGCGACGTCTTCGACGGTCGGCGCCTTCGGCATCCCGGTCTCCTCGCAACGGTCGAACCGCCATCCTAGAGCGCACACAAGCGGTTGACACGGTCGTGCCCACCTCCGTAACGTCGATTCAGCACCAGAGTTTGATCGTTCAAATTCCCTCGAACTCCGTCCCGCCTCATCAAAGGAGAAGAGACATGACCACGCGCACCACGCGCACGACGCTCGGGGCGACAGCGCTCCTGGCGGTCGGAGCGCTCACCCTCACCGCCTGCGGCTCCGGATTCGACGATGGCGGCTCCGGCGGTTCGTCCGGCGAGCTGACCTCGTCCGACGACGCCCTCACCGTCATGATCGGCTCCTCCGGCGAGGCCGAGACCACCGCCGTCGAGGATGCGGTCGCCGCCTGGTCGGACGAGTCCGGCACCGACGCCTCCGTCACCGCGGCGAGCGACCTTGGCCAGCAGCTGTCGCAGGGCTTTGCCTCCGGCGAGCCCGCCGACGTGTTCTACCTGTCCACCGACGCGCTAGCCGGCTACGCCTCGAACGGGTCGCTGCTCGCCTACGGCGACCGACTCGAGAACAAGGACGACTTCTACCCGAGCCTCGTCACGAACTTCACCTACGAGGGCGATTTCTACTGCGCCCCCAAGGACTTCTCGACGCTCCAGCTCATCATCAACACCGACATGTGGGCGGCGGCCGGTCTCACCGACGACGACATCCCCACCACCTGGGACGAGCTGACCGCGGTGGCGACGACGCTCACCACCGGCGGCCAGGTCGGGCTGACCATGAGCGGCGAGTACGCCCGGGTCGGCGCGTTCATGGTCGCCGCCGGCGGCAATCTCATGAACGACGACTCCACCGAGGCCACGGCCGACAGCGAGGCCAACGTCGAAGCCCTCACCTACCTGCAGGGCCTCCTGCAGGGCGGGCAGCTGCAGTTCGCCGCCGATCTCGGCGCCGGCTGGGGCGGCGAGGCGTTCGGCACCGGCAAGGCCGCGATGACGGTCGAGGGCAACTGGATCACCGGCGCGCTGCAGAACGACTACCCCGGCGTGAACTACCGCGTCGCGGAGCTGCCCGCCGGCCCCGCCGGTCAGGGCACGCTGCAGTTCACCAACTGCTGGGGCATCGCTGCCGACAGCCCCAACCAGGAGGCCGCGCTCGATCTGGTGCAGTACCTGACCGGCACCGACCAGCAGCTCGCCTTCTCGGAGGCCTTCGGCGTCATGCCGTCGATCCAGTCCGCCGCTGACCAGTGGAGCAGCGCCAACCCCGACCTCGTGCCGTTCCTGAACGGCGCCTCGTATGCGAAGGGCGTCCCCACCGCGAAGGGCGCGGCAGACGTCGTGACCGACCTCAACGGCAAGATCGGCTCGCTCGCCACCGAGGACCCGGCCGCGATCCTCGCCACCGCGCAGAAGAACCTCGAAGCGCTGCTGCAGTAATCATGTCGACCGTCACCGATCGGCCTCGCCGCGGTCTTCATCGCGGCGAGGCCGCATCGGGGTGGTTGTTCACCGCCCCGATGCTGATCCTCCTCGGCCTCTTCCTCGTCGTGCCGGTGTTCATGGCGCTGTGGGTGAGCGTGAGCGACTGGGGCGGCCGCGGCTCCCCCTTCGGCAGCTCCGTCGACTTCGTGGGGCTGAAGAACTACGGCGCGCTCCTGTTCGGCGGCGGCCTCGCCGAGCAGGACTTCGGCATGAGCCTGAAGAACAACGCCTGGTACGTGATCCTCGTCGTCCCCTGCCAGACCGCGCTGTCGCTGTTCCTCGCGGTGCTGGTCAACCGGCAGATCCTGAAGGGCCGGGGGTTCTTCCGCACCGCGTTCTACTTCCCCTCGGTGACGAGCTCGGTGGCCATCACCGTCCTCTTCCTGTTCCTCTTCTCCACCACCGGCGCCGTCAACGCGGCGCTCGGCTGGTTCGGCATCAACGGCCCCAACTGGCTGAACGACCCGAGCGGTATCTTCCACTTCGGTGCCACGAGCGGTCCGGCGGCTCTGGAGCAGGGCAGCATCCTGGGCGTGCCGCTCTGGGACTGGATCGGCGGACCGTCCGTCGCGATGTGCGTGTACATCATCATGGCGATCTTCACCACGAGCGGAACGTTCATGCTCCTGTTCGTGGCGGCGCTGCAGAACATCTCCGCCGAGGTGCAGGAGGCCGCCATGGTCGATGGCGCGAACGGGTGGCAGCGGTTCTGGAGCATCACCCTCCCGCAGCTGCGCCCCACCCTGTTCACGGTGCTGACGCTGGGACTCATCGGATGCTGGCAGGTGTTCGATCAGATCTATACCGGCACCCGCGGTCAGCCAGCGAAGACCACGCTGACCCCGGCGTACCAGTCGTACCAGTCCTCGTTCGTCAACCAGGAGTGGGGACAGGGCGCCGCAATCGCCTTTCTTCTCTTCGTCATCATCATCGTGTTCACGCTGATCCAGCGCTGGGTGCTGCGTGATCGCAAGGTCTCCGCCCGGCGGATGCGACCGTATCTGCTCGCCGTGGAACGCGCGGGCCAGCAGGGAGGCGCACGATGAGCGTCGAGACGGTGCCCACCGAGTCCGCGACCACCGCGCCGCCGCGCCCGCGCCGACGCAGCAACGCCCGCGTCGCGACCACCTCGGTGTTCTACGCGCTCCTGGTGGCGCTCGCGATCGTCTACATCTATCCGTTCCTGGTGCAGGTCGCCACGAGCTTCAAGACCGATCCGGATGCCGCATCCAGCCCGCTCTCGCTCATCCCGCAGACCTTCAGCACGGCGGCGTACACGCAGCTGTTCCTGCGCTCGGACTTCCCGACCTGGTTCACCAACTCGGTGATCGTGACGGTCGTCGTGACGCTCGGGCGCGTGTTCTTCGTCTCCCTCGCGGGTTACGCGCTCGCGCGCCTGCACTTCCGCGGGCGCGGCGTGGTGTTCGCGGGGCTCGTGGCGGTCATGAGCGTTCCCACCGTGGTGCTGCTCATCCCGAAGTTCCTCGTCATCAACACTCTCGGTATCTACGACTCCTACGCCGGCATGATCCTGCCGCTGCTCGTCGACGCCGCCGGCGTGTTCATCATGAAGAACTTCTTCGAGTCGATCCCTGTCGCCGTCGAAGAGCAGGCTCGTATCGACGGCGCCGGAACCTTCCGGCTGTTCTGGTCGGTCGTGCTGCCCATGGCCCGGCCCGCGCTCGTGACGATCGTGATCCTGTCGTTCCAGGGCTCCTGGAACGAACTCGCGCACTTCATCGTGTCGACGCAGTCGCCCGAGCTGACGACCCTCACTAAGGGCGTCGCGCAGCTCGCGAACGGGCAGCTCAGTCAGGGACGCCAATACCCGCTGAAGCTGGCGGCGGCGCTCATCATGACCATCCCGGTCGCGGTGATGTTCTTCATCTTCCAGCGCCGCATCATGAACACCAGTGAGGGGGCGGTCAAGGAGTGACCGGGCCCTCCCCGAGCCTCTGGGAATCCATGCACCTGCAACCCCTGCTCCACGATCAGCACGTCATCCTCCGCGCCCCGGTCCAGGCGTGGCAGGCGCCCGATGGCACCATCGGCACGGCCCCGATCCACGGGCTGTACCTCGGCGACACGCGGGTGCTGTCGGAGGTGCAGGTCGAGATCGGCGGGGCGCCCGGCGAGCACGTCGCGATGCTCGAGGATGCGGTCGACCGGGCGAGCTTCGTCCACCTGCTGCGACACCTCGATGACACCGACGCCGACCCACACCTGCGCGCGGTGCACACCCGCGCGGTCACGGCCGACGGCGCATGGGAGCGCGTCCGGGTGGCCTCCGCGCTTCGGTCCAACTTGGTGACGACGATCACGGTGCTGCTGCGCAGCGACCTCGCCGCGATGGACCTGGTGAAATCCGGCCGCCGCGGTGAGGCCGCATCCTTCACCCTCGACGGCGGGAGCGCGACCTGGGGTCGTGGGTTGGTGCAGGCGCGACTGGTGGCCGACGAGGCGCGGGTGAGCGTCGACTCGGACGCGCTCGTGCTTACGTGGGAGGTCACGGTGCCGGCGGGCGGCGAGGTCGAGGTCGGCTGGGCGGTGTCGATGTCCGACAGCCTCGCGGTCGTGGGTGCGGCCGCCGGCTCGGCGCCGTGGCGGGTGCCCGCGGTGGCGGGCGACGACCGGATGCGCCGCTGGGTCACCCGCGCGCTCGACGACCTCGACGCGCTGCGGCTCGAGAGCACCGCGGTGCCGGGCGAACAGTTCCTCGCCGCGGGCAGCCCCTGGTTCTTCACCCTGTTCGGCCGCGACTCGATCTGGGCGGCGCGGATGCTCCTCCCCCTCGGGCCCGAGCTGGCGGGGTCGACGCTGCGGGTGCTCGCACGCCTGCAGGGCACCGCATCCGTTCCCGAGACGGCGGAGCAGCCGGGCAAGATCATGCACGAGCTGCGGCGGGACACCCTGGAGATCCCCGGGGAGGCCATCGCGCTGCCGCCGCTGTACTACGGCACGGTCGATGCGACCCCGTTGTGGGCGTGCCTGCTGCACGACGCATGGCGGGCGGGCATGCCGGAGGGTGAGGTCGCGGCGCTCCTGCCGAACCTGGAGGCGGCGCTCGCGTGGATGCGGGACTTCGGCGACAGCGACGGCGACGGGCTGCTCGAGTACGTCGATGAGACCGGGCACGGGCTGTCGAACCAGGGCTGGAAGGATTCCGGCGACAGCGTGCAGTGGCGCGACGGGACGCTCGCGACCGGCCCGATCGCGCTGTGCGAGGTGCAGGCGTACGCGTACGAGGCGGCGATGCACGGCGCCGATCTGCTGGAGCATTTCGGTCGCGACGGCACGCCCTGGCGCTCCTGGGCGGCACGGCTGCGCGAACGATTCCATGCGCGATTCTGGATCGACGACCCGGCCGGCGCGTACCCGGCGATCGCGCTCGACGCCGACAAGCGCCCCGTTGACAGCGTGACCTCGAACCTCGGTCATCTGCTGGGCACCGGCCTGCTCGATGCGTCGCAGGCCGAGCTCGTCGCCCGGCGCCTGCTGTCCCCCGAACTCGACTCGGGCTTCGGCCTCCGCACCCTCTCCACCGACGCGGCGGGCTACTGGCCGCTCGGCTACCACCGGGGATCGGTGTGGACGCACGACACCGCCATTGCGATCCACGGTCTCGCGGCCGAGGGTTTCGATGCGGGGCCGCTCGTGGAGGGGCTCCTGGCCGCCGCATCCGCGTTCGACTACCGGATGCCGGAGCTCCATGCCGGCGACCCGGCGGCCTGGGCCTCGCGGCCGGTGCCGTATCCCGCCGCGTGCCGCCCGCAGGCATGGTCGGCGGCCGCCGCCATCGTGTGCCTGGAGGTGGCCGGCGGCGGTGCCGTCTAGCGGGCCTGTGGGCTCGCCGACCTTGTGGGCTCGACGACCTTGTGGGCTCGACGACCTTGTGGGCTCGACGACCTTGTGGGCTCGACGACCTTGTGGGCTCGCCGACCTTGTGGGCTCGTGAGCCTTGTGTGCTCGTCGAGCTTGGGGCGCCGTTGACCTTTCGACTCAGTCGACCTTGTGGCGCCGTTGACGTTCCGGCTCAGTCGACTTTTTGGACGGTGCCGCCGGTGAGGGCCACGAGCTGGTCGAAGGTCATCGGGAACACGGTGTCAGGTGTGCCCCCGGCCGCCCAGATCTCCGGGTAGGCGGCGAGCGCCTCGTCGACGATGGTCTCAAGGGGCGCCGGATGCCCGGTGGGCGCGACCCCGCCGATGACCTGGCCCGTGGCGGCACGTACCGCATCGGCGCTCGCGCGGCTGATCTTGCCGCGGCCGAGCCGCTCGGCGAGCGCGACGGTGTCGACCCGATGTGCGCCGCTCGTCATCACGAGCAGCGGGCTGCCGTCGCAGTCGAACACGAGGCTGTTGGCGATCGCCCCGACCTCGACCCCCAGTGCCGCGGCGGCGAGCGCGGCGGTGTGAGCCGCATCCGGGAGCACGACGATGTCACCGGTGATCCCTGCGGCGCGGATCGCATCGTGCACGAGGCGGCTTCGGGTGCGTAGGTTCTCGGGGGCGTCGCTCACAGCGCCAGCCTAGCGAGCCCGGGTTTCCCGGCGGTTCGGCCATGTCCCTGCTGCGTCGCCTCGGCGGCGCGCGTCTGCCCACGCGCTGAGGCCGCGGAAGGGTCTCTGCCGATGACTTTCATGTCGAAATTCAGGCTGAGAGTGTCGAAACCACCCTCCCGCACCTTTAAAGTGCCGCTGAGCCTGAATTCCGACGCTTCGCGCAGCCCAGCAGGCCCTTGAGCGCGGCGACGACGTCCTCTGGGTGGAACAGGATGTCTTCGGCGATGGGCCGGTAGACGACGTATCCCAGCGCGGCGAGCTTCTGATCCCGTCGTCGGTCGGCGCGCTGCGCCTCCCACGACGAGTGGAACTCGCGGCTGTCGCACTCGATGACCAACCATCCGTTCACGACCAGGTCCACTCGCCCCACACCGCCGATCTTCACCTGAATATCCGTGTCGGCACCGAGCCCGCGGAGCATCAGTCGCACCAGAGTTTCGGTGCCTGCCTCGGCGCGTCCGTCCACCAGGCTCCGCAGGCTCTTCTTGCGCTGGCTGACGTGAGCGAAGAGCTCGTCCAGCTCGTCCTCGCGGATCAGCCCGAGGTGGAGTGCGGAGTCGACGGTCGCAACCGCATCCCGCGGTGCCTGACACTCGATGGCCTGGATGACCGCGTCGAAGGCCTCGACACACGCCGCGGCGGGGTGAGGCCGCCGCGCCAGCCCACGCCAGTGCATCCGGACAGGAACCGCGGTGGAGCGAAGGCGCGACTGCGATCGCTCGAGGTGCACATGCGGCATGTCCACGGCACGGACGAAGGCGCCACGGGCTGCGAGCGCGGACACGCATGCCAGCCGCCCGCCGATCCGGACGGCGGTGACGACGTCGGCGGCTGTGTCTGGAGCGAGATAGCAACCACCCCGCGCCCTGACCAGCTGACCACTTCGCACCGCGGCAGTAAACATGGAGCCGTGCCACCCGGCGGCGAGCAACTCGGTGCGCCGGTAGATGCGCGGGATGGATGAGTGCGGACTGTTCTGAGCCATGCGCCTGTCCTACGCGCCACCACCCAGGCCACACGCGACAGCCGACGGGTTGTGCACGGCGGACGTTCTCAGACCGGCTGGGGAGGCGAGGTGAAGCGACGCCAGAGCCGCACCCCGGGTCGCGTGTCGGAATTCAGGCTGAGCGTGCGCTCACGCCCTGAGAGGCGAAGATTTCGACCTCACAGCCTGAATTCCGACACTCATCCGGCCACTCACCCCCGGGCGAGAATCTCCGCGTGCGGCATGAGCAGCCAACCGTCGTCTGCGGCGGCCCACTCCTCCCAGCCCGCGGCGATCCGCTGCAGACCGTCACGGTCGGTGAAGCCGTGCTCGAGCGCGTGCGTCGCGAACGACGAGGCGACGGCACGCTCTGCCCACGCCCCGCCCCACCAGACCCGGTCCTCGGCGGACTCGAAGAGCCAGACGGACGCGGATGCGGTCACCTCGGCGAATCCGGCCTGCTGCGCCCACGCTTTCAGGCGTCGCCCCGCTGCGGGGTCCCCCGCGACCGCTCGGTGCACGCGCAGGTAGACGTCGCGCCACTCGTCGAGACCCGGGACCTGTGGGTACCAGATGGCGCCCTCGTAATCGACGTCACGGGCGGCGACCACCCCGGCCGACACGCGCCGGAACTCCCGCAGCGCGTCCACCGGCCGCGCGAGGTGCTGCAGCACCTGATGGGCGTGCACCACGTCGAACGCGTCGTCGGGGAAGGCGAGCGCATAGGCGTCCCCCACCTGGAACGAAACGTTGTCGATGCCGAGGGCGGCGGCCTCCGCGGCCGCGACGGCGTCGTCGGACGCGTCGATGCCGATTACCGGGGCAGGGGCCACGAGCCGCGCGATGTCGACGGTGATCGTGCCCGGCCCTGCACCCACGTCGAGCACCGAACAGCCCGGCACGAGCTCCGGAAGAAGGTACGCGGCAGAGTTCTCGACGGTGCGCCAACTGTGCGTGCGCAGCACGCTCGCATGGTGTCCGTGGGTGTAGCTGTCGGCCATACCCATGACTGTAGGCATCGGTGTCCGCACACACCGAAATGTGACATCCCACAGGTCTGCGGGGCCTCGGAAACAGCCCGTCGTCACATGACGCCGAGACTCGATGTGCCTTTTCCGCCGGATGCTGCTAGTGTGATCTGCGACTCGTTCTGAGTCCCTTCGTCCCAGGCAACCGATTCTCCAACGTCGGAGCGTATCGATAGGCCCCCGTCCGAATCCCGGACCGTTTCCCCCAGGACATCTCGTCCACTGAAAGTTGTTTTGTCTTACCTCTCCTCCGCTCACACCTGTGCGCGACCGGCCCTCGACTGGCGCCAGGCGGATGACGACGTCCTCGTCGCCACCCGCTCCGGCGAGTACGCGGGCTTCGTGCACGGCAGCGTCGACGGTTACGTCGCGCACAGCGCCACCGGCCAGGATCTCGGCGTCTTCACGGCGCTCGACCTCGCCCAGGATGCTGTCGCCGCACCGACCGCGCTCCCGGCCGCCCTGGCCGCCCTTGACCGCGCCCCGCGCGGTCTCCCCCTACGTCCGCCTCGCACGTTGCGTGGCGGATCACCTGGCCGCTCACGCGGCCCGAAAGATAGAAGGAAAACCACGATGGCTACTGGCACCGTGAAATGGTTCAACTCCGAAAAGGGCTACGGCTTCATCGCCCCGGACGACGGCTCCGCCGACCTGTTCGCGCACTTCAGCGCGATCACCGGCTCGGGCTTCAAGGAGCTCCGCGAGGAGCAGAAGGTCGAATTCGACGCTGAGCGTGGCCCCAAGGGCATGCAGGCTGCGAACATTCGCCCGCTCTGAAGCTTCTGACGACCGGGTTCGCCCGAACGTCGCTCCCGGCTCCGGCCGGACCGGCCGGCACACGCCGGTGAAACAGAACGCCCCCGATTCGTCGGGGGCGTTCTGCGTGCGTACGGCGCAACGCCGCCGCTCTCACTGACGACACCATCGAGCTACACGGTGCCATCCGGGGGCTGAACGCGCAGGCCTAGGACCCGGGCGCGTCGACGCCGCCGATCCTGCCGCCTGGGCCCACCTAGGGCTTCGAATCCCTCTCCCCGATAGACGCTGAAAGCCCCCGACAAGCGGGGGCTTTCAGCGTTTGGTGGACCTGAGGGGATTCGTCCCCACCGCCCCTCCACCCGCCGCTCCGCGGCGTGCGGAGCCTCGGCCGCCTGGGCCCACCCAGGGCTTCAAATCACCGCACCCGATAAACGCGGAAAGCCCCCGACAAGCGGGGGCTTTCAGCGTTTGGTGGACCTGAGGGGATTCGAACCCCTGACCTCTTCATTGCGAACGAAGCGCGCTACCAACTGCGCCACAGGCCCAAGAACCTCAGCTAGATTAGCACGCTCGCTGAGGCGGTTTTGTCACCCGGCGGCCCGGCGCTGCGTGAGCAACTGGCGCACGTGCGCCTCGATCTCGGCGTCGTCCACGTACCCCATGGCGGCGAACGGCGAAGCGGATGCGGCGGGCCGCTGCTCGCTCTCCCGCTCGGCGCGAGCGACCGCGATCGAGGGCGGTGCGGTCTGGGCGACACGCTCGCGCATGGCCTCTTCCAAAGCCACCTCACGCAGCGCCTGACGCGCTGCGGCGGCGTCCAGCACCGCGGCTGCGCGGGACCCGGCCGAGGCCGTCAGCGGGCGCGGCAGGCGGCGCGGCTGCCAGGTTGCGGGAGCGGGTGTCGCGGGCAGCGCGACGTCCTGCAGTTCGGCGACGCGAGCGGCCTGCGCCACGGCGACGGTGCCGGCGCGTGCGGCGACGCGCGACATCCGGTGGAGCACGACGAGCCCGGCGAGCGTCACCGAACCGCCGATCCACACGAGTGCCTGCGCGCCCGTGACGAGCAGCATCCAGGTTCCTCCGCCGGCGGTGGCGAGTCCGAGGGCGACGACGGTCGTCGCCGTGAGCCGTACCCGGCGGCGCACGCGGGCGCGGCGGGCGGCCGGTTCGGCGCGGGAGGCGGCGGCGGCGCGCTCGGCCGCCTCGCGGTCTGCGGCGGCCTTGGCCCGTGCGGCGGCCAGTTCGGCACGCGCTTCGGCCAGTTCGACCTGCTCGCGTTCGGCGAGGCTCTGGCGGGCGAGCCGCTGCTGCGCCATGGCGGTGCGGGCATTGAGTTCGAGCCGCACCTCTTCCGGCGTCTCGCTGGTCTCGGCCAGCACGCGCAGCGCCTGGTTGAGACGGACGGCGTTGCGTTCCGCGGAGTTGTACAGGTGACGGCTGTGCCACGACGGCAGCAGATACAGCATCCACAGCGCGACGGCGACCAGAACGATCACACCGCCGCCCCAGATCTGCCCACCCATGTCGACCACGGTAGGCGACGTGCGGGCGATCACCCTCACCGGCGCCCGCGTGTCGCGGGTGGATCTGAACGGATGCAGCGTAAAGGACCCCGAAACCGCCTCCGAGGCAGGATGGGACCGCGCCGTCGCGCCACATCCCGCGCCGTCGTTCGGATCCGGGAAGGTACCCGCATCCGCGCCCCGCGCCGTCGTTCGGATCCGGGACCGGACCCGCATCCCGGCGCCGCGCCGTCGTTCGGATCCGGGAAGGTGCCCGCATCCGCGCCCCGCGCCGTCGTTCGGACTTCCGCGCCGACACGCCGTGATCGCGTGCTCGCGGGACGCTCAACGCCCGCAAAGTCCGAACGAAGGCCCGCAGCGCCCCGGGTCAACGCCCGCAAACTCCGAACGAAGGCCCGCCGGCGTTCCAAGTCACGGCGCCCGAGGTCCGAACGAAGGCCCGCCACCACCCCGCCCCGCCGACCCAGTCCCGCCGACGAAGCCCGAACCCCGAATCCGCCCCGAAGTCCGAGCGGCCTGACCTCAGTCGGCGGTCGGCCAGTCGGCCTCGGGGATGTCGGCGGCGTGGCGCGGCGCCTGCCCGCTCACCCACCGGTCGAGCACGCCGTGCGGCACGTCCTCCTTCACGAGCGCGAAGGCGTAGTGGTCACGCCAGTCGCCGTCGATGTGGATGTACTTGCGCCGCAGTCCCTCGTACTGGAAGCCGAGCTTCTGCACGACCCGCAGGCTCGCCTGGTTCTCCGGCCGGATGCAGATCTCCATCCGGTGCAGCCGCAGCTCGGTGAAGCACAGGTCCGTGGCGAGGGCCACGGCCGTGGGCGTGATGTCACGGCCCGCGAACTCCCGCGAGATCCAGTAGCCGATCGTGGCGGACGACAACGAGCCGCGCGCGATCCCCCACACGTTCAGCTGCCCGACGACGAGGCCCTGGTACTCCATCACGAGCGGCACGCCGCCGCCGTCACGATACTGCTGCAGCAGGCGACGGATGCCGAGGCGCATGTCGAGCGAGACGGGGCCGTCCGGACTCGTCGCCTCCCATGGCTCCAGCCACGCCCGATTCGACATCAGGTGGTCCTGCAGCGGACGCGCGTCGCGGTTACGGACCAGCCGGATGCCGACGGGTCCGTGCTCGCGCGGCACGCTCAGATCCATGATGGGACGGCTCAGAGGCCTGCGGCGAAGTCCTTCAGCCACGGCCGGAGGTCCGGACCGAGGTCGTCGCGGTCGCTCGCGAGCTGCACGATGGCCTTGATGTAGTCGAGCTTGTCGCCGGTGTCGTAACGGCGGCCGCGGAAGACGACGCCGTAGACGCCCTTCTCCGGGTCGGCCGCGAGCTCCTGCAGCGCATCCGTGAGCTGGATCTCGCCGCCCTTGCCGGGCTCGGTGTGCTCGAGCACCTCGAACACGTCCGGTCCGAGCACGTAGCGCCCGATGATGGCGAGGTTCGAGGGCGCGTCTTCTTTGCTCGGCTTCTCGACGAGACCGGTGACCTTCACGACCCCATCGGTGTCCGTGGCTTCGACGGCAGCGACGCCGTAGAGGTGGATGTGCTCCGGGTCGACCTCCATCAGCGCGATGACCGCCGCGCCGCGCTTGTCGTACTCGGCGAGCATCTGCGGCAGCAGCGGGTCGCGCTCGTCGATGAGGTCGTCACCGAGGAGCACCGCGAAGGGGTGGTCACCGACGTGCGCTTTGGCACGCAGCACCGCATGCCCGAGGCCCTTCGGCTCGCCCTGACGCACCATGTGCACGTCCGCGAGGTCGGAGGCCTGCTCGACCTTGGCCAGCTTGTCGGTGTCGCCCTTCTCGCGCAGCTTCTGCTCCAGCTCGGGCATGGCGTCGAAGTGATTGGCGATGTTGTTCTTGTTGCGCCCGAGGATGATCAGCACGTCCTGGATGCCCGCTTTGGCCGCCTCTTCGACCACATACTGGATCGCGGGCTTGTCGACCACCGGCAGCATTTCCTTCGGCATGGCCTTGGTAGCGGGCAGGAATCTGGTACCGAGGCCCGCAGCAGGGATCACGGCCTTAAAGGGCTTGTGCGACATGCGCCGATCTTATCCGGCGCGGAAACTACAATCATGCATATGCCGGACCCCGTAGATGACGCGAAGCGCGCCCTGCGCGCCGACCTGCGCGAACGACGCGCGACGATGTCCGGTTCCGCACGGGAAACCGCGACGGCCGGGATCACCGCCCAGCTCGACGCGCTGATCACCTCGATCGGAGCCCGAGCGGTGTCCTGCTACCTCTCCACCTCGAGCGAGCCGAACACCCGCGACTTCGTCCGCGCGGCGGTCGCCCGCGGCATCCGGGTCCTCCTCCCGGTGACCCGGGTCGACGGCCTGCTCGACTGGTCGGTGGCGACCGAAGACGGCGACATCGAAGAGGGTCTCTTCGGTCTGCCCGAGCCGACCGGCGAGCTGCTCGGCCCGATCGCCGTCAACGACGTCGACCTCATGATCATCCCCGCCGCCGCCGTCGACCGGAACGGGATGCGGCTCGGCTGGGGCCGCGGATACTTCGACAAGACGATCGGATCCATGGAGAACTGCCCGCCGGTGTACGCCGTGATCTTCGACAGCGAACTGCTGGACCGAGTCCCCTCCGAACCGCACGACCAGCCGGTGTCCGGCGTCGTGACCCCCACCCAGACGATTCCGCTCGCCTCCGCGAAGCGCTGACCACCCGGGAGAGCAATGCCCACCTATGCCTATGCCTGCAAGCAGTGCGACCACCGCTTCGAGACGGTGCAGTCCTTCTCCGACCCCACCCTCACGGTGTGCCCGGAGTGCGGCGGCCCGCTCCGCAAGGAGTACGGCTCCATCGGCGTGACCTTCAACGGCTCCGGTTTCTACCGCACCGATTCGCGCTCCGGCGGCGCGAAGAGCACGGCCGCGGCGGGCTCGAGCGACTCGTCAAGTGGTGGCGGTGCGACGACGACTTCGACATCATTGACGTCAGAGTCGAAGAGCTCGACGACGCCGGCCGCTTCCTGACCGACGCGCGATGAGAACAGGAAACAAAGACATGCTCAAGGGTTTCAAAGATTTCATCATGCGCGGCAACGTCATCGACCTTGCCGTCGCGGTGGTCATCGGCGCGGCGTTCACCGCGATCGTCACCGCCGTGGTGGAGAGCATCATCACGCCGCTCATCGCGATCTTCTGGAAGGCCGATGCCAACGGCATCCCCGGTGTCACGGTCCCCGACCTGTACGGCGGCACCGTGACCTTCCCCATCGGCGGTCTCGTCAGTGCACTCATCAGCTTCCTCGCGGTCGCCGTGGTCGTGTACTTCGTCTTCGTCCTGCCGATGAACACCTGGAAGGCGCGTCAGGCCGCGAAGGCCGGCGTCACCGAGGAGAAGGAGGAGAAGCTCCCGACCGAGGCCGAGCTGCTCATCCAGATCCGCGACCTGCTCGAACAGCAGAACGCCGCTACCCCGACGCAGACCACTCCGCCGCGGGTCTGACCGCGCCTCAATAGTGCGGCGGCACGTCCTGCTGCATGCGGTCATCGTTCGGCCCGGCGCCCGGCGAGACGGATGCGGGGGGTTCGTCGTCTGCGGGCGGATCAGGCTCCGCGGCCGTGCCGGGAGCCGGTGTCAGCCGAGCCCGGCGCGACCCCGGCACCTTCTCGATCCGCTGGCGGTCAGCCGACATCGAGGGGCTGCGTCGTCGCGTCGACGCCCGGAGCGGCACCGGCCACACCGAGCATCCCCGCCACGCGGGCGGCGACGGCCGCCGGGTCGCTGTACAGGTCGAAGGCGTGCACCCGCAGGTAGTGCCAGCCGAGGCGTCGCAGAATCTGCGGGCGGAGCCGCAGTGATTCCCGCAGCGACTCGTGACGGGTCTCGGGGTCGCTCTCCACGACGATCGCCTTGCCCTCGTGGCGGGCGACGAGCGGGAGAAGGCCCCGGTAGTCGAGCTCGACGCTGACGCCGTGGCGGCGCAGCTCCCGGGCGAGAGCGCGGGTGAGCGGATCGGACAGGTCTTCCAGGTGCGCGTGACGGTTCCGGGCGGCCACGCCGCCGAGGATGCCCATGAGGGTCGCGGCGCCGTGCTCTAGCCGGCCGTCCTCGAACGCCGTGGGGCGGATCGACGAGACGATCA
Organism: Microbacterium sp.; assembly: GCF_026393345.1. GTDB lineage: Bacteria > Actinomycetota > Actinomycetes > Actinomycetales > Microbacteriaceae > Microbacterium. The sequence goes on along the minus strand of NZ_JAPLAI010000032.1, from coordinate 12,248 downwards.
CCATGGAGCGGCGCGCCCGGGTCATGCCCACGGTCAGCAGCCGCTCCCCGTCGGGCGTCGACAGGTCGCCGAAGTCGCTGAGCACGCGGCCGTGCTTGGTGAGGCCGAAACCGAGGGAGAAGATGACCCGGTCGCGGCTCTCCGCGACCGACTCTTCCAGCGTGAGCACCGCGAAGGGCTCGGCGGTGTCGCGCGCCACGAAGTCGGCGACGTCCGAGCGGCCTGCGAACGCGGCGCCGACGGCCGCGCGGATGCGCTCGGCGTGGCGGCGGCTCGCGGTGACCACCATCAAGGATTCGGAGCCGCGGTTCACGGCGTGCTCGATGACGAGCGTCACGACGCGGGCGAGCTCCGCATCCGGGCTCTCCACCGCACCGGTGACCGGATCGGGGTTGCCGGTGCCGCCCTCGACGTAGTCGACGCTGAGGCTGCCGCGCCCGAGATACGAGCCGGCCCACGGCAGCGACACGATCTCGCCGCCGTAGAACGCGTCGTTCACGAGTTCGGCCAAGTCTTCGCCGCCGGCCCGGTAGCTGCGGGGGAGGGTGGCGACGTCGATGGGGTCACCGGCGCGCTCGAAGACGCTCGTCTGGTCGAACGGCTCGTCGAACTCGTCGTGCTCCGCCGTGGCGCCCGCAGCGACCGCGAAGGGCGTGGGGCGCTGGGTGACGGGGTCGCCGAACAGCACGATCTGGCGGGCACGACGGAGCGCGGGAGCGGCCTCGGCGACGCAAAGGGAACCCGCATCCGCGATGATGACGACGTCGAATTCGGGCCAGTCCGGGATGTCGGGCACCTCGTACGGTGACGCGATCCACACCGGGGCCAGCACACCGAGGAGCGTCGGGGCGGCGCGCAGCAGCTGCTCGGGGTTGTCGACCCCTCCGCGGATGGCCTGCTTCAGCGCGTCTGACTCGTCGGCGTGGTCGACGATGCCGATGCGCCAGCGAGTGGCGAGCTGGTGCGCGAGGAGGGGACCGGATGCGGCAGCGTGCGCCTCGTCGACGAGTCGGTAGTCGCGTTCCAGCCGGTCAAGGACGGCGGTGTTCGCGCCGAGCAGGGCCCGGTCGGTGCGCAGCAGATGCTCGAGCGCGGACTGCCACCAGGCGAATTCGAGCTCGTCGGCGACCTGCGACTCCGGCACGTGCCGCACCGACAGCTCGGTGAGGAGAGATTCCAGACCGAGGCCGGCGAGTTCCGCTCGGAGGGCCGTGCGCTCGACGAGGTTGTCGAAGTAGGAGGACTCCGCCGCGAGCGCGGCGAGCGTCCGCACCAGGTGCTGGATCGGCATGGCCGACAGGCGCGCGCTGTCGCTGCGACGCAGGATCGTGGTCAGCTCACCGAGCTGCGCGTGCACGCGCTGCCAGGCGACGAGCACGTCGGCGAGCCCGACCGGGAGTTCGGGGATGACGCCCACGTCGACCAGCCGCTGCCAGTCGGCGCGCTGCTGGTGGATGCGCACGAGCGACTCGTACATGTCGGCGACGTGGACGCCCGGGCGGACGTACTCGCGCGACAGGCGCTTGAGGCGACGGCGGTTCGCGCTCGACATGGTGCCGGCGTCGCGCTTGGGCGCATGAGCCTGGATCAGTTCCACCAGGGGACGCTCGAAGACGGTGGGGCTGAACTTGTCGAGCGTTTCGCGGATGCCCTGCAGCAGGCGCAGGTACTCCCCCAGTTCGTCGATGGTGCGGAAGGGCCGCATCCGGGTCTGGGCGATCAGCTCGTAGCCGCGCTCGAGAAGGCTCGGCACGTCCTGGCCGTTGAGACGGCCGGCGCGCGCGTGCGCCTCTCGGGCCGCATCCGTGGTGTCGAAGGCGACGCCGTACCAGGGCGAGTCGTCCGGGCCGAAGCGGAATTCGCCCAGGCGGGCCGCATCCACGAGCCGGCGGGCGGCGGCGGGGCGGCGATCGCGCAGCACCTCGAGGGTGGCGATGTCGAAGCGTGCGCTGGTCGAGGGAGCCGGGGTGTGGGAGCTCAGTTCCGTGAGCTTGCGCACCACGTCGAGCGCGGAGGCACCGAGGGTGGGATGCTGCACGGTGAGTGCGCCGCGGTAGTCGCGGAGCACCGTACGCAGGCGCACGAGCGCATCGTCGATGTCGGACACCTTGGGCGCGGTGGCCTTCTCGTTGCGGCCGATCGCGCGGATGAGGTCGCGTCGCAGGTGGCGGGGCGACACGGCGAGCGAATCGAGGCCGATGCCGGCGAGGCGGTGCCGGATGCCGTCGAGGGTGGAGCGTCGGGCGCTGACCACGAGCACCCGCTTGCCGGCACCGACGAGGGCGCCGACGGCGTTGATCACGGTCTGCGTGCCGCCGGTACCCGGAAGGGTCTGCACGGCGAGCGAGTGCCCGGCGGCGATGCGCGCGAGCACCGCCTCCTGCTCAGCATCCGCGTCGAGCAGCAGCGTGTCGGCGGCGGGCGTACGGTCGTCGGGGCTCGTGACGGTGGGAAGCGCGGGGCGGAGCGAGACACGCTCACGGTCGGCGGGGTGACCGGCGAGCGCGTTGAGGAACGGCCGGTCGAGGTCTTGGGTGTCGCGTGTCATGCCGGAGCCGACGTCGACGAAGGTCGAGACGACGAGCCGCGGCACCACGGTGAAAGTCGGGATGTGCGTGGTCAGGGCGCGGAGGTGATCGATGACCGGCTGCGGTTTGAAGACATTGCCGTCGTAGGCGAGGCCCGCGAGAGCGGAACTGTCCAGGCTGATGCCGAAGTGGGTGCCGAGGGCGCGAAGGAGTTCCGGGTTGACCCGGAAACCGCCATGCAGCTTCAGCTCGAAGTCGGTGTGGTGACGGCGGATGCCGAGCGGGCGCAGCAGCACCGGCGCGGTGAACGGCACGCCGCCGATCTTCCACGACGCCATGCCCACGGCCAGGTTGACGGATTCGAGACCGCGCGCGGTGCGCAGCTCGACATTCTTCGCGGTGATGCGCTCCGCCGCGATGCGGGCGGTGCGCAGGGCCACCTCGTCGCGGTACAGGTTCGACAGCAGCGTGGAGCGGCCCGTCAGGAACTGCGGCAGGCTTCCCGGGTGCGCCTTGTTGATGTCGATGCCGCGCTCGGGGGTGTCCTCATAAGAGAGGAGCGTCGACCGGCCGCCGAGCAGGGCGGCCTGCGCACGGATGCGGGTCCGCTCGGTGTCGGCGATGTGCCCGACGTCGAGTCCGGGCTCGGCGACGCTCAGATCACCGGGGCGCACGGCCGTCTCCGCCTCGTCCGCTCCGGCCACCGCCGTTCCCTCTCCACGCCACACACCAGTCACCCTAGGCGCGGGTAGGCCGCAATCCCGGCAACACGAGCCGAGTTTCGCGGGATCGGCCGACACGCTGCGTGATCGGCTGTTCCTCCCCAAGCCTCCGAACACCCCCTCCCGTACACAGGTCGTCGCCGGCAGGGAGGCCCCCGCACACCCGCCCGCCAAGATGGGGACCATGATCCGAACCCGCTTCGCCGTCCACCCCACGCCGGTGGGCGACGCTCTCCTCCTCCACTCCGACCAGGGCCTGCTCGCCCTCGACCTGCTCCATGAGCCCTTCGGTGCGGCGCTGGAGCGATGGGCGCGGCGGCTGCAGGCCGCATCCGAACCCGACGACGAGGGATTCGAGCCGGTGATCAGATGGCTCGACGGCTACTTCACCGGCGAGCGCACGCCCTTCGCCGACACCCTGGACTGGCAGCTCGTGCATGGGTTCACCCGCGCCGCGCTGCAGGCCGTGGCCGACATCCCCTACGGCGAGACGGCGAGCTACGGCGAGGTGGCCCTGCACGCCGGCAGCCCCCGGGCATCGCGGGCGGTCGGCACCGCCTGCGCCACCACGCCGTTCTCGCTTGTGGTGCCGGTGCACCGTGTGGTGCGCGCCGACGGGTCGATGGGCGAATACGGCGGACATCCCGAGGTCAAGCGGTTCCTGCTCGACCTCGAGGCCGAAACGGTCGCCGGCGAGTAGGCCGCCGGCGACCGACGGAGCCGCCCCGGACAACCCGGATCCGGGGCGGCTCCGTCCTGTTCATGCAGACGGTGCGGTCAGTGCTCCGTGGCCTTCTCGGCGCCGAAGCCGGTGAGGGAGCGCACCTCCATCTCGGCCGCCTTCCGCGGGTCCTCCTGTGTGCGGGACGTGATCGAACCGAGCCAGCCGAGCAGGAACCCGAGCGGGATCGACACGATGCCGGGATTGTTCAGCGGCCAGATCGCGACGCCGGTGTTCTTGAACACGCTCGTCTCGGTTCCCCAGAAGACCGGTGACAGCACGATCAGGATCACCGCGGCGGCGAGCCCGCCGTACATGCTCCACACCGCACCGCGGGTGGTGAATCCGCGCCAGAACAGCGAGTACAGGATGGTCGGCAGATTCGCCGAGGCAGCGACCGCGAACGCGAGCGCCACGAGGAACGCCACGTTCTGACCCTGCACCCCGATACCGCCGATGATCGCGAGGATGCCGATCACCACGACCGTGCGGCGGGCGACCTTCACCTCGCCGTCCGGCGGCACCTGTCCCTTCTTCACCACGTTCGCGTAGATGTCGTGCGCGAACGACGCGGCTGCCGTGATCGTGAGCCCCGCCACCACGGCGAGGATCGTGGCGAACGCGACAGCCGAGATGAAGCCGAGCAGGATGGGCCCGCCCAGCGTCAGCGCCAGCAGCGGTGCCGCGGAGTTCACCCCGCCGGGGGCGGCAGCGATCGTCTCCGGCCCGACCAGCGCACCGGCACCGTAGCCGAGCACGAGGGTGAGCAGATAGAAGAGGCCGATGAGCCAGATGGCCCAGACCACCGACCGGCGGGCTTCCTTCGCCGTCGGCACCGTGTAGAAGCGCATCAGCACATGCGGGAGTCCCGCGGTACCGAGCACCAGCGCGATGGCGAGGGAGATGAAGTCCCACGGGTTCTTGCCGTACTGCAGACCCGGACCGAGCACCTTGTCGCCCTGGGGCGACGCGGCGACGGCGCCTTCGAGCAGCGTGTTCAGGCTAAACCCGTTGATGACGAGCACCCAGATCGTCATGACGATCGCCCCCGCGATGAGCAGGCCAGCCTTGACGATCTGCACCCAGGTGGTGCCCTTCATCCCGCCGATCAGCACGTAAACGATCATGAGGACGCCGACCACCGCCACCACGATCGACTGCCCGATCTGGTCGCCGATTCCGAGGAGCAGCGACACGAGCCCGCCGGCGCCCGCCATCTGAGCCAGCAGGTAGAAGAAGCACACTGCGAGTGTCGTGATGGCCGCAGCCATCCGCACCGGAGCCTGCTTCAGCCGGAACGAGAGCACATCTGCCATGGTGAACCGGCCGGTGTTGCGCATGAGCTCCGCCACCAGCAGCAGGGCGACCAGCCATGCCACGAGGAACCCGATCGAATAGAGGAACCCGTCGTAACCGTTGATCGCGATGGCACCGCAGATGCCGAGGAAGGATGCAGCCGAGAGGTAGTCGCCCGCGATCGCGAAGCCGTTCTGCGGCCCTGTGAACGAGCGACCGGCCGCGTAGTAGTCGGCGGCGGTCTTGTTGTTGCGGCTGGCCCGGATGACGATGAAGAGGGTCACCGCGACGAACGCCGCGAAGATGGAGATGTTCAGGATGGGGTTGTTCTCGACCGTCTGCACGGCGGCGTGGATGGCACCGAAGACGTCGTTCACGGCTGCACCCCGTGCTTCTGCTCGAGCTGGTCACGGATCGCCTTCGACTGCGGGTCGAGGCGGCGGTTCGCATAGGAGACGTAGGTCATCGTGATGACGAAGGTGGTCACGAACTGCCCGAGCCCGAACAGCAGGCCCACCGTGATGTCACCCCACACCTTCTGCGACATGAACTCGACGGCGAACGACGACAGCAGCACGTAGGCGAAGTACCAGACGAGGAACGCCACGGCCATGGGGAAGACGAAACTGCGCTGCGATCGTTTGAGCTGCTGGAAAGGCGGAGATTGCTCCACCGCGATGTAGTCGATCCCGTCTGTTGGAGCGGAATCCTGGTTCACGTGAGTCATGCGGCCTCCTCGCCTCATGCCTCGGACGCTTCGTCGCGCCCGAGGGGATGAACGCCACTGCCTGATCAGGCGGTGTTATCCTCGACGCTACGAAGGCGGCGAAGACGCCGTCACCCCCGGAAGTAGGTAGGCGCATCGTGGTGCACTCCGGATCTCCGAGTGACGTCCAGCTGCTGTCGCGCGCCGTTCACGACCTGGCGCGGCGGTCCCGCTTCGCAGCACATCAGGGACGTGGTAAACGACCTCACGGATGACTTCGAGCGGATTCACGTCTTGTCCCTGCCCGAGCTCATGGTGCTCATCCTCGGTGCGAGTGAACCGCCTCGCGGAGTCGTGTCGACAAGGTGGGAAGATGCAGACTGGCAACTGGGAAGTTTCGCGCGCGCCGCAGTAGCTCGACTGAAGAAATCCAACTACAGATCACCGTCGGCCCAATCCGTATATGAGTACTTGCGATCGAATGGCGGCTCTGATGCGCCCCTCACCAGAGATTCTGACTGGGTCTCTTACCTCCGACAACTACCAGACTTCGAGAAGGCGCGAGGACTTCGCGCGCACGCGGCACTCCTCTCGGTTATCGGAACGACGCTCGCACGACACCGATCCCTGAGCGACATCTCCCATGTCATCATCGACGAAGCACAGGACGTCACCCCACTTGAGTGGTTCCTCCTTGAGGCGATAAATGACGGCACGTGGACGCTTCTCGGCGACCTCAATCAGCGGCGGTCCGATCACAACCTCTTCAGCTGGCAACAGGTCTTGGAGGTGCTCGATCTCACTGAAGTGGACATGCCGATACGTCGCCTCGAACGCGGCTACCGGTCGACCCGACCGATTCTCGAGTACGCCAACCGCCTCCTACCGCGGGCCGAGCGTGCTGTACTCGCGTTCCAAGACAGTGGGCCGACGCCACGTGTCACGCGGGTTCGAGACTCCGAACTTGGTTCGACGGTCGATGCTGAAGTCCGTCGGCTCCTGCGGGAGTATCCGTCCGGAACCCACGCGGTGATCACGCCTCGATTCAGTGACGTGCGACAGTGGCTTCGCCGTCTCGGTTGGGCGATGCATGACCGGAACGTCGAGCTGTGGGAGTTCAACGGCCGGGTGGTTCGCGTTGTGGGACCGAATGCAGCACGCGGTCTTGAGTACGACGCGGTAGTGGTCGTTGAGCCGACCGAGTTTCCGAGGAACCTTGGGCGTCAAGGCCCGCTGTACACCTCACTAACTCGGGCCAACCGTGAGCTCTCCATCATCCACACGAAGCAGTTGCCGGACGCGCTGCGTCGTTAGGCCGATGACCTTGTACGGAGAACCGTGGTGGCGCCACTGGCAGCGAAACCCAGTCAAATGTCGTGCCGTCGTTCGCGCCGAAGCCGCCGGTAGCCTGTACCCCGAACCTCGGAGACGTGCATGCCAAACATCGTGATGACGAAGCTGAAGAATCAGCCGAAGGACAAGACCGTCCGCCTGAAGATCTTCGACTTCCTGGAGAAGCTGGCCGAGGACGACTCCACGTACGGCCTGCGCGTGAAGAAGATGAACCAGTCTGTGGACCCGCGTGCGCGCACGGCCCGGATCGACAAGAGCTGGCGCGCTGTGCTCTACCTCCTTGAGGACAAGTATCAGGAGCACACCTGGGTGTTCGCCGGCGCGTGGGAACACGACGTTGCGATCGAGCGTGCGCGGACTCTCAAGGTGAACCTCAACGAGATCAACGGCGCGGTGGAGCTCATCGCTGAAACCATGCCTCCCACCTATCCGCCATTCGTCGCCGGTGCGGCTCCCACCACGAGCGCGCCGACCGCACCGGGGCACCTTCATCAGTTCAATTACTCGCTGTCCGATCTCGTCGACGAGCTGGGCTTCGCGCGGTCCGTCGCACATAGGCTCCTGGATGCCGCCACCGAAGACGAGATCCTTACTCTCGCGCAGAGTCTGGAGAACGCGTGGGAGCAGGATGCGGCGGTCAGTCTCGCGACGGGAGCATCGATAGAGGCCATCAAGGATGAGCTCCGCCTCCAGGCCCCGGTTCTCGACGCTGACGCAAGTGAGGACGAGAAGATCCTTCGAGCACTCGAAAGCGACGTGTCGAAGATGCAGTTCACCTTCGTCGATGACAACGTGGAACTGCGGAAGATCATCGAGGAAGGCGACTTCGCGGCGTGGCGGGTGTTCCTCCACCCCGAGCAGGCACGGTACTCGAAAGGCGACTACGCAGGACCGTTCCGGCTCAGCGGTGGTGCCGGCACCGGTAAGACGGTGGTCCTCCTGCACCGCGCCCGGCACCTTATGATGCACAACCCGAATGCCCGGGTCGTCCTCACAACCTACACACGCGCGCTCGCCGAGAACCTCAAACGAGACCTCCTCGAACTGGACCCCGAGATCCGCATCGCGTCCGCACTCGGCGAGCCTGGCGTGCTGATCCGAGGGGTCGACCAGCTGGGTGCGGCGGTGAGGCAGAAGGCTGGCCAATCGTTCGGGCAGACCGCGGGCATCATCCTCGGGGAGGTTCGCGGCCGCGTCGGGCAGATCACTGGCAGCCGCGAGCGCTGGTCGTCTGCCGCCGTCGGCTCCACCGACGACCTCCCTGCCGCAGTGACGACGGACACATTCCTGGAGGGCGAGTATCTCCACGTCGTTCTACCAGCCCGCGTGACGTCGCGCGAGGAGTACTTCGCCATTCGACGACCGGGGCGCGGAGTCGCGCTCGATCGCAAGAAGCGCGACTCCGTGTGGTCGATCATCGAGCGCTATCGGGAGAACGCGCGGTCCACGTCTTCGCTGTCCTACGCCGAAGTCGCGGAGATCAGCGCCGCCTGGCTCGACCTGTATGGGGAGGAAGCAGGCGTCCTCGCGGATCACGTGCTCATCGACGAGGGGCAGGATCTCTCGCCCCCGCAATGGAAGCTGCTGCGCGCGCTCGCTCGCCCGGCACGGAATGACATGTTCATCGCCGAGGACGCGCACCAGCGCATTTACGGACATCCCGTCGTCCTCTCGCGCTGCGGCATCGCGATCGTCGGGCGCTCCCGTCGGCTCACGCTCAACTACCGAACGACCGCTGAGAATCTCGCATTCGCTATCCGTTCGCTCGAGGAAGGCAACTTCATCAATGCGGAAGGCGGCACGACCGAGATCGCGGGTTACCACTCAGCACGTCGCGGCCCGACTCCGGTCGTCTTCGGGGCGCGGAGCGAGCAAGAGCAACTCGCCTGTGTCTGCGATCTCATCGAGAGCTGGGTCGGCGATGAAACCGTCGATGCCGGAACGGTGGCTGTCCTCGCTCGTACGAACGATCGGGCACTCGCCGTGCGCGACGCTCTCGTCGGTCACGGCATCCCCGCGAACCACGTCAAGAGCGCGCAGGGGACCAGCGACCGTGTCCTGACGCTGACGATGCACACGGCGAAGGGGATGGAATTCAGCCGGGTCGTTCTCTTCAACGTCAGCGAGGGAGTGGTCCCGAGCACATGGATGCTGGATAGCGCAGCCCCCGAGGAGCGCGGCGAGGTCATGCTCCATGAGCGATCCCTCCTCTACGTGGCGGCCAGCCGTGCGCGAGATGCGCTCGCCGTGACGTGGAGCGGATCTCCCAGCCCTTTGTTGCACGCAGACACTCCTACCCACGACGTCACGACCGAGGAGCATTCGGGTGCGACCGTCTGACCACCCGCTCCGTGCCCGAACTCGACCCGCGTTTGACTCGGGTGGGGGAGCAGTGAGGATCGTCGACTTGTTCGCTGGCTGCGGCGGTATCACACTCGGCCTCGCTCAGGCGTCTCGGGCTGCCGGTCGCGCGCTCGAGATCGCGCTCGCCGTGGACTCTGAGCCCCTCACGACCTCCGTCTACCAGCAGAACTTCGCGTTCGCAGAGCGCATCGAGACCGCTCCGGTCGAGGCGTTCTTCGACGGAGTGCTGGGCGATGCGCCGACATTCGTGGAGCAGCGCATCGCGGTATCGGTGGCGGATGTCGATGTTCTGGTGGGCGGACCACCCTGCCAGGGACACAGCAACCTGAACAACCACACCCGTCGAGTCGATGAGAAGAACGCTCTGTATCTGCGGATGGTTCGAGCGGCGGAGATCCTCCGTCCGCGCCTGCTGCTGATCGAGAACGTGCCATCGGTCCTTCGCGACCGTCACAACGGTGTAGGCGTCGTCGCGCGGGCAGTCGAGCACCTTGAGGGAATCGGCTATCGAACCGAGCACCGAGTCGTCGTCCTCGCCCGCTTGGGAGTGGCGCAGACCCGACAGAGACACGTCATGCTGGCGACCGCTCCGGGCGAGCCGGCCCCTGCGCGCCTCTTCGATGCGATCGAAGCTTCGGCCACTCTGCATGACCTGCGCTGGGCGATCGGCGACTTGACCGACACGACGTCGGCCTCGATGCTCGACCGCGAGCCGCAGGCCATGGCGAAGAACGTTGAGCGGATGCAGTTCCTCCTGGACAACGGCCTCTACGATCTTCCGAACGCGCTGCGTCCGAACTGCCAGCAGGGCTCGCACTCTTACAAATCGATGTACGGCCGTTTGCGATGGGATGAGCCGGCGCAGACGATCACCAGCGGCTTCGGCAGCATCGGTCAAGGTCGCTACATGCATCCGGACCGCACCCGAGCACTCACGGCACACGAAGCCGCGCGGATCCAGGGCTTTCCGGACTACTTCGACTTCTCCGCATGTCGCACTCGGAGCGCCCTGGCTACGATGATCGGCAATGCCGTCCCGCCGCAGCTGGGCGCCGCCGTCTTGACCGCGTTCCTGGCGCTCTCGGCGCAGTCAGAAGAATCGGTGCGCGCCGAAGCGCCGCAATCGGCTTGATGTGTCGGACCGGCGCGCCATACTGGAAGGCTTTGCTCTGGGTTTATGCGAATGGGGACTTGAGGATGAGCTTTAGCGTGGTTGACGACACAGCGACGGGGAGCGCAGAGGTGCCGGAGATCGGCAGCCTGGTGAATGTGCGTGGAGCGCGATGGTCGGTTACCGACGTGACCGCGCAGTCGCTCCCGCGTAGCAGTGCAGACGACGGGCGCGCAGAGCTCCAGCACGCCGTGACGATGCAGTCGATCGAAGAAGATCACTACGGCCGCGAGCTCACGGTCATCTGGGAGCTCGAGCCCGGCCGGAGCGTCGTTCATGAGCAGGGTCTGCCGACCACGGTCCAGCCTGACCAGTTCGACGACCCGACGACCTTCGCCGCATACGTCGACGCGCTCCGATGGGGAGCACTCACGAGCGCCGACCCGAGGACGCTTCAGGCCCCGTTCCGCAGCAGCGCGTCCGTCGAGGCCTACCAGCTCGAGCCGCTTCGTCGCGCGATCGACTCCCCGCGGGCGAACATGCTCCTCGCAGACGACGTCGGCCTCGGAAAGACGATCGAGGCGGGCCTGGTCATCCAGGAGCTCCTTCTGCGGCATCGCGCACGCTCGGTCATCGTCGTCTGCCCCGCGGGCCTCGTGATCAAGTGGCAGGAGGAAATGCGCGACAAGTTCGGCCTCCACTTCGAGATCGTCAACTCCGAGACGATGAAGGCGTTCCGCCGCACCTTCGGCGTGCACGCCAACCCGTTCCGCGTGTACCCCCGCGTCATCGTCTCGATGTCGTGGCTGCCCTCCCCGCGCGCCGAGCGGATGCTCGAAGAGCTCTACGCGAGCGTGAAGGATGCCCGCACCGCAGAGCGCCGCGCATTCGACATCCTCGTCGTCGACGAGGCGCACCATGTCGCACCTTCGGCCCCGACCCGTTCCTCGTCGGATAGACCACGGTACGCGATCGACAGCCAGCGCACGACGGCGGTGCGCCGGCTCGCGGAACTCTGCGAGCACCGTCTGTTCCTGAGTGCGACTCCGCACAACGGGTACACCGAGTCGTTCACGGCACTTCTTGAGATGGTCGACCCGCAGCGGTTCGCGCGTGGCGCCGACCTCGACGAGAAGGCACTGCAGCAGGTCGCGGTTCGTCGCCTGAAGCGCGACCTACCCGACGAGGGCTTCCTTCCCAGATCCGTGAAGGCGTTGTGGTTCGACCCGACGCATGATGAGTCGGACGCATACGACAAACTCATCGCGTTCACCAGGCGGAGGAGCACCGCCATCAAGCAGGAACGGGGCAAGCGTGCGTCGGACCTCGCGACGATCATTCTGAAGAAGCGTTTCTTCTCGTCACCGGTCGCGTTCGCGTCGACCGCACAGGCATATCTGCACGCGCGCGGCGACGAGGACATGCAACTGCCCGACTACGACGACAT
>NZ_JAPLAI010000067.1:50417-68062 GCF_026393345.1 Microbacterium sp. | reverse complement strand
TGCCGCGATCTTCGCCTTCGGCTCACCCTCCGCGGCAAGCCTCCGGATCAGCGCCCAATCCTCCAAAGTGATCACTCTCCAATCGTTGAGTGTTCACTTTTCAAGCGCCGCAACTGTCCAGTTTTCGAGCGCCGCCGACATCGGGGCGGGCATGAACGGATACCGCTCGGTGGACGCTCTGGGTCGCCTCACCGTGGTCCGACCGACCAGTCCCAGTTCGACATGTCGAAGTCGTGGACGACGCGCTGAACGGTGCGCCGGAGCCAGCCCGCGTCTGTCCCGTCGCGGCCCTGATCGTGCATCGCTGACGCGACCGGCGATCGCCCGCCGACTAGAGTCGGCCGCATGGATCTGCGCGTCGCCGCCTACGGTGTCATCACCGATGACGACGACCGGATGCTGCTCGCCCACTGGAACGAAGGCCGGCACCGGGCCTGGACGCTCCCGGGAGGGGGCCTCGAGGACGGCGAGGACCCGGAGGACGCACTCCGCCGGGAGATCGAGGAGGAGACGGGCTACCGCGCCGCGGTGGGCACGCTGCTCGGCATCCACTCCCGTGTCATCCCGGCGAACCGTCGCCTCACCGAGAGCCCCGAGCCCCTCCACACCCTGCGCATCGTGTACCGGGCACAGGTCACAGGCGGCGAACTCCGGGACGAGGTGGGCGGTTCCACCGACCGGGCGCGATGGTTCACCCTCGTCGAGCTCGGGCGTCTCCGCCGGGTCAAGCTGGTGGATATCGCCCGAGGCTGGGCGGGGCTCCCCGACCCACGTCGGTGACGGTCAGGTCAGCGGCTGCGTGACGTCGGCCACGGTGGCGTGGAGGGCGGCGATGAGCTCGTCCGCGGAGACGAACAGGCTGTAGCCGTGCGCGCCGGCGCCCATGGCGACGCGACGGCCGCTGATGGATTCGTCGGCGTAGACGGGCCACGCGGTCGTGCTGCCGAGCGGCACGATGGTGCCGCGCTCGTACCCGGTGGCCTCGAGGGCGCGCTCCGGGTCGGGCAGCTGGAGCTTGTTCACGCCGACCACCGCGCGAAGCTTCGGCCAGGCGATCGACCGGTCGCCCGGGACGAGGACGAACAGGTAGGTGTCATCGCTGCGTTTGACCACCAAGGTCTTCACGATGTCTGATGGCTTGAGCCCGAGCAGGCGCGCGGCGTCCGGGAGGTTCGCGGCCTCCGGGCGGGGCCGGATCTCGACCGACAGACCGAGAGCGGATGCGGCACGCCGCACCCGCTCCGTGGGGTCACCGTGACCGGCGACCGAAAGGTCTTCTGAACTCACGCGTCCGGGGCGCGCAGCGGGTCGTCCGCGACCCACAGCTCGTCGTCCGCGCGCAGCGTCTGCCACGCGGCATACAGCACTCCGGCAGCGGCCAGGCCGCCGAGGATCAGCGCGATGACGCCGCCCGCACCCATCCCCTTCTTCTTCGGCTCGAGACGGGCGAGCTTCGCGGACAGCTGCTTCGTCGTCTTCTTGCCGTACTTGGCGGCCTTCTTCTGGTACGCGGAGGCGTCCGGCAGAGCGAAGCCGTGGCCCGAGGAGAGCCGCGAGCGGGTGTCGTTGGCTGCATCCCATACCGATAGGGCGCTGCCGACGACGGCTCCCGCTGCGGGGATGACGGCGTCGTTCAGCACACGCTTGGATGCCTTTACAGAGCGCGAAACGTACGGTTCGGCATAGCGGTGGTAGCCCTCCTGCACCGCGGGCACCACGCGCTCACGGTTGAGGTGACCCAGCTGGCGTCCGGCCTCGCGAGCGACATCGGCCGCCTCGCCGACCAGGACCTGCTGCGTCTCCCAGAGCTTGTTCGCCTGGGTCTGGAGCTTGTGCAGCTCCTTCTTGCGCTTACGGCTGAGACTCACGAGCTTTCCCCCTATCAGTGGGTATGTCGGTCTGCCCATCTTGCCAGAGCGAGGGCCCGGGCACAGCCGGGCTTGCGACGAACTCTGCGACAATGTACCTATGGTCACTCCCTCCGCCGTTGCAACCCTTCACACCAATCACGGCGACATCGTCGTCAACCTGTTCGGGGATCACGCACCCCGCACCGTTCAGAACTTCATCGGCCTGTCCGATGGCACCGGCGACTGGACGAACCCCGCCACCGGCAAGCCCGGCGAGGGCCCGCTGTACACGGACGTCATCTTCCACCGCATCATCCCGAACTTCATGATCCAGGGCGGCGACCCGCTGGGTCAGGGCACCGGCGGCCCGGGCTACAACTTCAACGATGAGATCCACCCCGAGCTCACGTTCGAGAAGCCGTACATCCTTGCCATGGCGAACGCCGGACTCCGTCGCAACGCCATCACCGGCGCCGCGGAAGGCACGAACGGTTCGCAGTTCTTCATCACGACCGACCCCACGCCGTGGCTGCAGGGCAAGCACACCATCTTCGGTGAGGTCGCCGACGACGCCTCCCGCGCGGTCGTGGACGCGATCGCCGCCGTGCCCACCGGTGCCGGCGACCGCCCGATCGAGCCCGTCGTCATCTCCTCGATCGATATCACCGCCGCCTGAGTCCCCGCATCCGTGACGAGCCCTGAGTTCACGCGCAATCGCGACAACTTCTGCTACCGGCACCCAGACCGTCAGAGCTTCGTGCTCTGTCAGCGGTGCCTGCGCACGATTTGTCCCGAGTGCCAGACTCAGGGCGCCGTCGGGGTGATCTGCCCGGAATGCATGGCCGAGCAGCGGCGGGAGCAGACTCCCGCGCAGCGCCAGGCGCAGCGACGCTGGGGTCGTGGGCCCGCCCCCGTCGCCGTGCGCGGTGGTCAGCCGGTGGTCACGTATTCGATCATCGGGATCACCGCGGCGGCCTACGTGCTGTCGCTGTTCACCGGTCAGTTGCTCCCGCAGTGGCTCGCCTTCAACGGCGTGTTCCTGTACCCGCAGTACAGCGGCACGTTCGAGCCGTGGCGGCTGTGGACCGGCGCGCTCGTCCACTCCTCGCTGTGGCACGTCGGACTCAACATGCTGTCGCTGTGGATGATCGGCCGCATCCTGGAACCGCTTCTCGGACGCTGGCGCTTCCTGGCGCTGTACCTGATCGGTGCGCTCGGCGGTTCGGTGGGGGTGGCCCTGCTCGACCTCGGCGGGTGGGTCGTCGGTGCGTCCGGTGCGATCTTCGGTCTGTTCGGTGCGCTGGTCATCATCGCGCGGCACCTAGGCGCGAACCTCACCGGCATCCTCATCGTGCTCGGCATCAACCTGGCGATCGGCTTCATCCCGGGCATGGGGATCTCGTGGCAGGCGCACGTCGGCGGGCTCGTCGCCGGGGCTCTCGCCGGACTCGTCTTCGCCCGGACGCGGCGACCGAATCAGCGTGGACTGCAGATCGGGCTGCTGACGGTGCTCGTCGTCTGTCTCTTCCTGCTGCTGCTCGTCCCGCCGCTCATCTACGGCTGACGGAAGTTATCCACAGGCTCATCCACAGGTGGGGATGAGTTACACCGGTGTAGTTCTCAGCGCCAGCGCGTCGTCATGAGGAATCCCACGAACGCGATCCCGAAGCCGATGACGAGGTTCCACGCATCGATCCCCGGAATCGGGTACTGCGTGTTGCTCAGGTAGAACACGAGCACCCAGACGAGCCCGATCACCATGAGACCGACCATGATCGGCAGGAACCACACCGGGTTCGGGGCCGGGTCGCCCGCGCCGGTCGACTCGTCTGTCTTGTCCGTGCGTGCCATGCCGACATCCTACCTGGGAGGCGGTCTGGGTCGCGATCGCTACAATCCCCTCGTGACCGATGTCCAGGTTCCCCCGGCCCGCCGCGACCGCCCGCGGCCGCGGCGACGCACGAGCGTCGTCGGCGTGATCGGCGAGGTGCTGATCACCGTCGGCGTGGTCGCACTGCTGTACGTGGCCTGGCAGCTCTGGCTCGGCGATCTCATCTACGCCTCCGAGCGTGCCGCCGAGGCCCGGAGCCTGTCCGAGCAGTGGCAGGAAGAGTTCGATGCCTCCCAGAGCGCCGCGCCCACCCCGGACCCCACCGAGACCCCCACCCCTGCAGCGGTCGAGATCCCGGTGCTTGCCGTGCCCGGGGACGGGGAGGTCTTCGGCACCATGTACGTCCCACGATTCGGCGCCGACTATGCCGTCGCGATGGCCGGCGGTGTCACCCGAGCGAAAACACTCGACCCGATCGGCGTCGGCCACTACAGCTCGACTCCGATGCCGGGCGCCGAAGGAAACGTCTCCGTCGCCGGCCACCGCACCACGTTCGGCAAGCCCTTCAATCAGATCGCCAACCTCCGGCTGGGCGATGCGATCGTCATCGAGACCCAGGACGGCTGGTACACCTACCGGTTCCGCACCCTCGAGTACGTGACCCCGGATGCAGGGGACGTGCTGCTTCCGGTGCCGCAGCAGCAGGGGGCCGCGGCGAACGGCAGCTACCTCACCATGACAAGCTGCAGCCCGATGTACGCCATGACCGAGCGCATCATCGCGTACAGCGTCTTCGACACGTTCACGCCGCGCGCCGACGGACCGCCGGCATCACTGACCGAAGGGCTGACCTGATGTACGCGGCACTCTGGCGCATCCTTCCCGGACCCTGGTGGGTCCGGGTGCTGATCCTCGTCATCCTCGCGGCCGCCGTGGTCTACGCCCTCTTCACCTATGTCTATCCGTGGGTGTCGACCTACCTCAACCCGCAGGAAGTCACTGTTGAGTGAGCGCCTGTTGAGTGAGCGCCTGCGCATCCTCATGATCGACAACCATGACAGCTTCGTCCACACGCTCGTCGGCTACCTGACCGAGCTCGGCGCCGATGTCGAGCTGCGCGAAGCGGACGAGATCGATCCGGATGCGGCGGACGCCGCGGTCCGCGGCTACGACGGGGTGGTCGTCTCCCCCGGCCCCGGCGCCCCCGAGGCTGCGGGAGCCTCCCTGGCGGTCGTGGCGGCCGCGGCGGCCGACGCGGTTCCCCTGCTGGGCGTGTGCCTCGGCCATCAGGCGATCGCCGTCGCCTTCGGCGGGACCATCGCCGAGGCACCGGAACTCATGCACGGCATGACCTCGGCCGTCCGGCACGATGGATCCGCGCTCTTCGCCGGACTCCCCTCTCCCTTCGTGGCGGGCCGGTACCACTCCCTCGCAACGCCGGAGGTGGAGCTTCCCGACACGCTGCGGGTCACTGCGCGGACCGCGGAGGGGACGGTGATGGCGCTCGCACACACCAGCCTGCCGATCACCGCGGTGCAATTTCATCCCGAGAGCGTGCTGACCGAGGGCGGCTACCGTCTTCTCGGCAACTGGCTCGAGTCGCTGGGGCAGCACGGCGCCGCATCCCGGGGTGCGGCACTCTCGCCTCACCGCGGGGCGGTCAGCCCGCGCACACCGTCAGGGTGACCTCGGAACGGATGGGTACCTCACCGGGCGCGACCGACATGACCCCCACGGTGGGCGGATTGCTGGCGGGGCACCCCGGATCCTCGACCGTCAGCACCTGAAGCCCGATCGCTTCCAGATCGCGCGTCGCGGCTTCCACGGTGTACCCGGTGACGTCGTTGAGCACGACTTTGCCGCTCGCGACCTTCAGGTTGACGGTCGTCCCCACCGCGACCTCGTCGCCGGCGTCGAGGGGCCCGGCGACGGTGTCGGCGGACATGACGGTGCCGGCGCCGATCTGCGGATCGTTGACCGCGGTGACCGTTCCCACGGTGAGGCCGGCGGCGGTGATGGCGTCGCGAGCCGCCTGCTCGGCAACGCCGACCACACTGGGCATCGTCACGGTTTCCTTGCCGGCGGAAACGAGGATGGTGACCGTCTGCCCCTTCTCGACCGGAGTCCCCGCGGCGGGGTCGGTGCCCACCACGTTGCCCGGGGCGATCGCGTCGTCCGTGACGTCCTTGCGCTTCGGGACGAGGTCAGCCTCCTCCAGCAGCACCGCGGCCCGGTCGTAGGTCATCGTGGCGACATCGGGGATGGTGCGGGACTCGTCGGCCAGCTGCGCGGTCGAGCGGATCGACATCACCCAGAACAGCACCGAGACGAGCAGCACCGCCAGCACCGCCACGCCCGCCCAGATCCAGGCGGCCGGGGGACCGGCCTGGCTGCGCTTCATGGTGGAATCGGCCGAGAGCTGACGCAGCGTCCGCGCGGTCTCTGCTGCCTGTCGCGGGTTCGGGCCGTACAGCTCGCTGGTCAGAGCGCCGAGCTGACGCTTCGATGGCGCCTTGCCGGTCAGCGCGTTGCCGAGCGTCTCGCGGAACGACGCCGCATCCTGGAACCGCTGGAACGGGTCCTTCGCCAGCGAACGCAGAACGACCGCATCCAGGCCCTTGGGGAGGGTGTCCACGAGCTCGGAGGGAGGCATCGGGGCCTCGCTCACGTGCTGGTACGCCACCGCGACGGGGGTGTCGCCGCGGAACGGCGGCCGGCCGGTGAGGAGCTCGTAGAGCACGACGCCGGCGGAGTAGAGGTCGGCGCGCGCGTCGACGGACTCGCCCTTGGCCTGCTCGGGCGAGAAGTAGGCGGCGGTGCCGAGGATCGTGGTGGTCTCGGCCACCGTGGACGACGAGTCCGACACGGCTCGCGCGATGCCGAAATCCATCACCTTTACCTGACCGGCAGGGGTGACCATGACGTTGCCGGGCTTGATGTCGCGGTGCACGACACCTGCGCGGTGTGAGTAGTCGAGGGCCTCGAGGATGCCATCGACATAGCGCACCGCATCCGCGGCCGGGAGGGGGCCCTCGGCGGCGATGTCCTTCAACAGCGTGCCGTGGACGAGTTCCATGACGATGTACGGCACCGGATGGTCGACGCCGTCCGGGGTGGTCTCGACGTCCTCGCCGGCGTCGTAGACGCGGACGATGGTCGGGTGCGCCATCCGGGATGCGGCCTGGGCCTCGAGGCGGAACCTGGTGCGGAACGTGGCGTCCTCGGCGAGCTCGCGCTTGAGCAGCTTCAGGGCGACGTCGCGGCCGAGGGTCGTGTCGTACCCGCGGTACACACTCGCCATGCCCCCGCGTCCGATGAGTTCATCGACCCGATAGCGGCCCGCGAGGACGCGTGGTACATCTGTCACGGTGACTCCCTGGGTGCAACGCCCTCCAGCCTAACGGATGGCTGGCGCCGCACCCTGGACGACTACTGGGCCTCGGGGGTGCTCGAAGGGTTGGGGTTGGGCTTCGCCGCGATCTGCGCATTGGCCTCGGGCGACCCGCTGGTCGTCCGCTGCTCGCCCGAGCCGTTCCCGGAGCACGTGACGGTGTAGGTCACGATCACGGTCTGGCCGGGGCTGTCGTTGATCAGCAACTGCCCGCTCCGGTCACCCGAGCCGAAAGCCGCGCTGGACTGACCGGTGGAGCTGAACGTGGCATTGGTGGCGGTGAAGTTGTACGAGCTCACGTTCCCGGTGCCGGACGGGCACTGGTATCCGGTCCACGTCACCTGGACCGTGCCGCCGGCGACCGCGGTGCCGGAGATCGCCGGCGCGGTCGGGGCGGGAAGACCCACCATGTCGGCGTACACCGTCAGGGTCAGCACGGTGCCCTTGGTGACGTTGCCCGTCGGACTCACCTGGTACACCTGGCCGACCTGGTCGGACGTGGTTGCGTTGTTGCCCTGCTCGCAGGTGGCGGCCAGGCCCGCGGCGCTGACCTTGGCGGAGGCATCCTCACAGCTGAGCCCGGTGAGCTGGAGAGCATTCACATCCACCGTGGTGGCGCTCGGGGTGGGACTCGCCGAGGTCTTGGTGGGCGTCTGCGAGGCCGACGGTGAGGCCGGGTCATCGCCCCCGCCATTGTTGCCGAACAGTGCCCAGATCGTGCCGCCCAGCACGATGAGCAGGATCACGATGAGGGCGACCAGCGGCCACGTCCAGGGGCTCCGCTTGCGCTTGACCGGCTCGCCGGACTCGGAGAGCGCGGCGGCGGAGGGCAGCAGCTGGGTCGCCGTGGCCGTGTCGGCACCCACGCCGAGCAGCTGGGTCGCGTCATCGCCGGCGAGGCCGGCGGCGATCGCGGGCACCGCGGCGGCCGCGGCCGCCACGTCGCCCCGGCGGAGCGCATTCGCGGCACGGGCCACCGTCGCGGTGGAGGCCGGGCGGTCCTCGGGCTTCTTGGCGATCATGGCCATGACGAGGTTGCGCACCGGCTCCGCGACCGTCGGCGGCAGCGGCGGCGGCTGCTCGTTGATCTGCGCCATCGCGATCGCGACCTGCGACTCACCCGTGAACGGGCGCTTCCCCGCGAGGCATTCGTAGGCCACGATGCCGAGTGAGTAGATGTCGGTCGACGGCGAGGCAGGGTGACCGGACGCCTGTTCGGGCGACAGGTACTGCACCGTGCCCATGACCTGACCGGTCGCGGTCAGCGGCACCTGGTCGGCGATGCGGGCGATACCGAAGTCGGTGATCTTCACCCGGCCATCGGGGGTGATCAGCAGGTTGCCGGGCTTGATGTCGCGGTGCACGAGGCCCGCGGCGTGCGCGGCCTGGAGGGCCGACGCGGTCTGCGCGACGATGTCGAGGGTCTTGTCGGTGGAC
Organism: Microbacterium sp.; assembly: GCF_026393345.1. Lineage (GTDB taxonomy): Bacteria > Actinomycetota > Actinomycetes > Actinomycetales > Microbacteriaceae > Microbacterium. The sequence goes on along the minus strand of NZ_JAPLAI010000067.1, from coordinate 59,553 downwards.
AACGACCCCTCGCGCTCCAGCACAGTGGACAGTGCCTCGCCGGGGACGAGCTCCATGACGAGGAAGGCGGAGCCGTTCTCCTCGCCGTAGTCGAAGACGCTCGCGATGCCCTCATGGTTCACCAGGGCGGCGTGGCGCGCCTCCGCGCGGAACCGCTCGAGGAACCCGGGATCGCCCATGTACTCGTCTTTGAGGATCTTGATCGCTACGGTACGGCCGATGACGTGGTCGGTCGCCTCCCACACCTCGCCCATGCCACCGATCGCGATCCGTGAGTCGAGCTCATACCGGCCGCCGAATGTCGCACCTTGCGTCGGTCTCATCGTCCCAGCACCGCCTCCATGACCTTTTTCGCTATCGGTGCCGCGATGGTGTTCCCGCTGCCCGACTGACCCTGACCGCCGCCGTCCTCGACGACGACCGCGATGGCGACCTGCGGATCGTCGGCGGGGGCGAACCCGGTGAACCACAGCGAATACGGCTTGTCGTCGCCGTTCTCCGCGGTTCCGGTCTTCCCCGCTACCTCGACGCCGTCCATTCTTGCATTCGAGGCCGCACCATCACTGACATTGGCGACCATCATGCGGACCATCTCGGCGGCGAGATCCGGCTCGAGCGCCCGCATGAACTCGCTGCTCTCGAAGCTCTGCTGCACCGACAGGTCGGGTCCGATGACCTGATCGACCATCTGGGGGTTCATCACCACTCCTTCGTTCGCGATGCCGGCCGACACCATGGCCATCTGCAGCGGCGTGGCCGTGACCTGCCCCTGACCGAAGCCGGTGAGAGCGGTCTGTGCGTCGTCCAACGCTCGCGGATAGCTGGACGCGGTGGATTCCAGCGGCATCGTGAACGTGGAGTTGAATCCGTACTTCTCCGCTTCCTCGCGGATCGCGGTGTCTCCCAGCTGCGCGGCGAGCTCCGCCATGGGGATGTTGCAGCTGAGCCGCAGGGCGTCCGCGAGCGTCACCGTCTCGCCGCCGCCGCACGTGCCACCGCCGGCGTTGCGGATGCTGGTGTTCGTCCCGGGGAGCGTGTATTCAGCGACGTTCGGGAAGGGGGAGTCGCGGGTGTACTGGCCCGACGCCAGCGCGGCGGATGCCACGACGAGCTTGAACGTAGACCCGGGCGGGTTGAGGTTCCCGGCGATCGCCCGGTTGTACAGCGGGTGGGTCGCGTTGGCGACCAGTTCGTCGTAGGTGGCGTTCACCGCATCCGGGTCGTGCGCCGCGAGCAGGTTGGTGTCGTAACTGGGGCTCGACACCAGGGCGAGGATGCGGCCGGTCGACGGCTCGATCGCGACGACCGCGCCCTGGAGGTCGCCGAGTGCGTCGTACGCCGCCTTCTGCACGGTGGCATCCAGCGACAGCACGACGTTCGAGCCCTGCGGCGACTGCCCGGTGAAGATCTGTTCCACCCGGGAGAGGAACTGCGAGCTGCCGGTGCCGGACAGCTCCCGGTTCATCGCCTGCTCGATCCCGGTCGCCGACCCGAGGGCCGCGTTGATGTATCCGGTGACGGGTGCCCACATGTTCGCATCCGTGTAGACCCGCTGCCAGGCGTAGACGTCGTCGGAGGGAACGGAAGTCGCGATCGCCACACCGCTGGCGATGATCGCGCCGCGCTGCACCTCGTACGAGTCGTACAGCGCACGCTTGTTCTCGCTATTGGCGGCGAGGGTGTTGGCCTGCACCACCTGGATCCAGCTGGTCGAGGCGAACAGGGCGAGGAACATCACCAGCATGAGGATGCTGAGCCGTCGCAGCTGCCGGGTCATCCGATCACCACCCGAGGCTGATTGCGCACCGAGTCGCTGATCCGCAGCAGCAGCGCGACGATGATCCAGTTCGCCACGAGCGAGGACCCGCCGGCGGCGAGGAATGGGGTGGTGAGCCCGGTGAGCGGGATGACCCTGGTCACCCCGCCGACCATGATGAACACCTGCAGCGCGATCGTGAACGCCATGCCGGTGGCCAGGAGCTTGCCGAAGTCGTCCTGCCCGGCCACACCGATCCGGATGCCACGGCTGGTGAAGACCATGTACAGGCAGAGGATGGCGAAGACGCCGATGAGGCCCAGTTCCTCGCCGAGGCTCGGGACGATGTAGTCGCTCTGCGCGAGCGGCGTGAGACCCGGCCGGCCCTGCCCGAGGCCGGTGCCGAGCAGGCCCCCGTGGGCGAGACCGAAGATGCCCTGCACCAGCTGGTAGCTGCTGTTGTCCATGAGCGCTGGATTGAACGCATCCAGCCAGTTCGTGAACCGAGCGCCGACGTAGGGCAGTACGCGGGAGGCGGCGAAGGCGCCGGCGGCCGCCAGGACGACGCCGAGCAGCACCCAGCTCGTCTTGCCGGTGGCGACGTAGAGCATCGCGACGAACATGCCGAAGATGAGCAGGCCCGTGCCGAGGTCACGCTGCAGCACGATGATGCCGAGCGAGATGAGCCAGATCACCAGGATCGGGCCGAGTTCGCGCGCTCGGGGCCAGGTGATCCCGAGGAAGCGGGTGCCGACCGAGGTGAGGCTCTCGCGGGTGCGCACCAGGTAGCCGGCGAAGAAGATGGCCAGCGCGATCTTCGCCAGCTCACCCGGCTGGAACGAGAAGAATCCGAGCGAAACCCAGACGTCCGCGTTGGCGTCGGAGCCGAGGCCCGGCACGATCGGCAGGATGAGCAGGAGCACTCCGATGAAGCCCGACACGTAGGTGTAGCGGAACAGCACCCGGTAGTTGCGCAGGGCCAGGACGACGGCGATCGCCAGCGCGAACGCGATGCCCGCCCAGGCGAGCTGCCGGGTGGAGGCGGCCGACCAGCCCGACGCCTCGTCGCCCAGATCGATGCGGTAGATCATCGCCAGGCCGAGACCGGTGAGCACCGTGCCGATCGGCAGGACGAACGGGTCGGCGTCACGGGCGACGAATCGCAGGATCACGTGGAGGCCGAGCGCGAGCACGGCGAGCACGCCGCAGTAGTAGAGGAAGCTCGGGTCGATCGTCTTCAGCACACCGAGCTGAACCAGGGCGATCGCGGCGCCGCTGACCACGAGGGCGAACAGCAGCAGGGCGAGTTCGCGGTTCCGCTGCTTCTGCGGCACGCGGATGCGCCGCAACGCCCGGATCACCGCGGTGTCGGCGGCGACGGGTCCGGTGGTGGCGGTCATCCGATCGCCTCCTCGGGGGTCAGGCGTTGCACGATCGCCTCGGCGTCGGCGAGTGAACGTGCCGAGATCGTGCTCTCCACCGTGAGGCGGTCGAACGGGGTGAGGTCGGCGAGCAGGATGCCGGTGTCCTCGTATGGTGTCGACAGCGCGAGGGGGCCGATGCTCTGCTGCACCCCGCGGTAGATGACCACGGTGTCGTCGTCCGCGCCGACGTAGTACCGGGTCTGGGTCCAGTTGTACCCGGTGATCACGGCCGCGGCGATTGCCGCAAGCACCACGATCAGGCCCACGAACCAGGCGATGCGGCGCCGTCTGCCGCGGCGCCGGTCCTCCTCGATGAGCTCCTCGAGGAACTCTGGGGCGGGCTCGAAGTGGGTCGGTTCGTTCGCGGCCTGCCGGTTCGGGTGCAGCCACGAGGACCGACCGGGCCGGGCGGCGGGAACCTCGACGCCCATCGGCGTGGACGCGGAACCGACGATGGCGGGCGTGCCGGAGAACACCGGGTGGTGTCCGCCGACGTCCACGATGACGATCGTGACGTTGTCGGGGGCTCCCGCATCCAGCGTCTGCTTGAGCAGGTGATCCGCGGTGCGGGCGGGCGCGTTCCCGGCGGCTAGCGCCTTGCCGGTGTGGGTGTCGTCGATGACGCCGCAGAGGCCATCCGAGCACAGCAGCCAGCGGTCACCGGGCTTGGTCGGCATGATGAAGGTGTCGACCTCGGGGTCGGGGTCCATGTCGCCGAGCACGCGCATGAGCACGGAGCGGCGGGGGTGGTAGCGGGCCTCCTCCGGCGTGATGCGGCCGGAGTCGACGAGCCGCTGCACAAAGGTGTGGTCGGTCGTGATCTGGGTCAGTGCACCGTCGCGGAAGAGATAGATGCGCGAGTCGCCGATGTGGGCGATGACGGCGTAGTCGTCGACCATGAGCAGTGCGCTGACCGTCGTGCCCATCCCGGCGAGTTCCGGGCGGATGCGGACGGTATCGATGATGTCGGTCGCGGTGTCGGTGATCGACTGCCGCAGCGCGTTCTCCGCTTCGCTCGTGGAGGCGAAGGGGCGGTCGAGGTCGGCGATCCGCGAGATCGCGAGGCTGGAGGCGACGTCGCCGCCGGCGTGCCCGCCCATGCCGTCGGCGACCACGAACAGGTTCGATCCGGCGTAGCCGGAGTCCTGATTGTTCGAGCGCACCTTTCCGGTGTGCGAGAGCGCGGCGCTCGAGCCCTGAAAGACCATTCGCCGCCCGTCAGCCCTGGAGCTCGAAGGTCGTGGCGCCCACCTTGATGGGCGCGCCGATGACGATCGGGACCGGGGCGGACACGCGCTCGCCGTCGTGCCAGGTGCCGTTGGTGGAGTCGAGATCCTGCAGCATCCACTGCTCGCCCCACAGCATGAGCCGCGCGTGGTGGCTGGAGGTGTAGTCGTCGCGGACGACGAGCCCGGACTCGCTGGAGCGGCCGATCGTCAGCGGCTCGGTGCCGAGGGGAAGCTCGAGGCCGGTCTTCGGACCGCTGGTGATGACGATGCGGTGCGCGGTCTCGGTGGTCGCCTTGGCGCCCTTGACGTTCTTCTTGGGTGCGGGCCGCGAAGTGACGGGCGCGGTCGCGGCGGCGGCGGGGGCGAGCGGGGCCGGCGCTGCGGCAGCGGGCTCGGGGAGCTTCCGGGCGCGGACGCCGAAGACGTCGGCGCGCAGTGAGTACACCACCGCGAACACGAAGAACCACAGGACGACGAGGAACCCGATCTGCAGCAGAAGCAGGGTGAGCTGGCTCATGCGAGCGGATCCCTCCACGGCGGGGCCTCACGGAGGGGCAAGGCCTGGGTCGCGTCGTCCGCGGATGTCTGCGGGACGACGCGGAACACGATATCGGTACGACCGATGGTCACGGTGGAATCCGGTGTGAGCGGGGCCTCGCCGACCTTGTGCCCGTTGAGCTTCGTGCCGTTGGTGGAGCCGAGGTCGCGGACCATCGCACGCTCCCCGTCCCAGAGGATCTCCACGTGCTTCCGGCTCGTGCCGGCGTCGGAGATCGTGATGTCGGCGTCGCTGCCGCGGCCGATGACGGTGCGCGCGGCGACGAGCGGATGCTGCCGCCCGGCGATCTCGAGCACTCCGCGCCACGACACCCGTCCGCCCGCGGACTGCGACTGCACGCGCAGCTGGCCGGTGGTGAGCTTCGGGTCGGCCGCCAGGCTGATCGAGACGGGGCCCGAGAAGGAGTAGTGCTGGGAGCGGGCGTGCGTGTGGACCAGGGTGTCGAGCTCACTGGTGAGCTGCGATCCGAGTGCGCGCATGCGTTCGAGGTCCGTGGCGGAGAGGTACACGGTGAAGGTGTTGGGCACGAGGATGCGCTCGCGGGAGACGACCGCCGCGTTCGTGTCGAGCTCGCTGCGGAGCGCCGAAGCGATCTCCACCGGCTGGATCCCGCTACGGAAGGTCTTGGCGAAGGCGCCGTTGACGGCGCGCTCGAGACCTCTTTCGAAGCTGTCAAGTAGTCCCACGCGACTCCTCAGGCAGGCAGAATGGGTGGCACCATCGTAGTTGTCCCGCCTGAGTGGCACGCGAATGCATGCGGATCGGCGCACAACGGCGCCCCTACGGCGTGATATTCTCGGGAAGTTGAGTTTCGCCGGGTCTTCGGATGCGGTGACTCGCGCGAGTGGCGGAATAGGTAGACGCGCTGGCTTCAGGTGCCAGTGCCCGTAAGGGCGTGGGGGTTCAAGTCCCCCCTCGCGCACAGCGCAGAATCAGCCCCCGACCGGATGACCGGCCGGGGGCTCTTTCGTTTCTCGCGCCGGACCGCTACCCCTGCGCGGTGAGCTGGGCCACGAGGCCTTGCACCCGCGCGCGGATGTCATCGCGGATGCCCCGGACGGCGTCGAGGCCCTGACCGGCGGGATCGTCGAGCTTCCAGTCCTCGTAGCGCTTGCCCGGGTAGAACGGGCAGGCGTCGCCGCATCCCATGGTGATCACGACCTCAGATTCCTGTACCGCTTCTGTGGTCAGCACCGTGGGCTGACGGCCGGCGATGTCGATGCCCACCTCGGCCATCGCCTCGACGGCCACCGGATTGATCTGGTCCGCCGGCATGGATCCGGCGGACAACACCTGGACGGCGTCGCCAGCGAGCTCGCGCAGGAACCCCGCGGCCATCTGGGACCGCCCCGCGTTGTGAACGCAGACGAACAGGACCGTGGGGCGTTTCGTACTCATGGCGATGTCCTTCTCAGAGCGTGGCCAGCAGCCGGTCGACGTGCTGGGCGATGTCGTCCCGGATGGCGGCGACGCCCTCCGGCGAGGCCAGGGCGGGGTCACCGACAGCCCAGTCCTCGTAGCGGACACCGGGGATGACGGGACACACATCGCCGCAGCCCATCGTGACGACGATGTCGGCGGCGCGGACCGCGTCATCGGTCAGCGGCTTCGGGTACGCGTCGACCGAGGATGCAGGGTCGATCTCGGCGATGAGCGAGCGGACGTGAGGGTGGACCTCGCCGGCCGGTGAGGACCCGGCCGAGCGTGCGATCACCCGGCCGCCGGATCGCTGGTTCACGAGTGCGGCCGCGAGCTGCGATCGTCCCGCATTGGCGACGCACACGAAGAGCACGCGCGCGGCACCGGCCGTGCGGTCGCGGGAGAGGTCGTCGAGGCGCTGGCGGGCGAATCGCTCGGCGAGCGGGATCAGCAGTGATGACACCGTCGCTCGGCGGGCGAGCCCCGCATAGGACTCGCGAACGACGTGGAGGATCAGCTGCGCGTCCAGGGCGGGGTGGAGCTCCTGCAGCTCGCCCGCGATGCGGGTGAGCTGCCCGTCGACGTCGGAAAGACCCTCACCCGTGCGCTCCGGGGCGCTGACGGCCGCGGGGGCGAACGAGTCGAGCAGGGTGGTCACCGCCGGACGCAGGCGCGGCGTGATGCGGTAGTAGACCCAGGTGCCGCGGCGTTCCGATTCGAGCACACCGGCGTCGCGCATGACCTTCAGGTGGTGGGAGATCGTGGGCTGCGAGACCGCGGAAAGCTGTTCGAGGTCGCAGACGCACGCTTCGCCACGGGGGTCGCTGGAGATCGCCGACAGCATGCGCACGCGCAGCGGATCGGCGAGCGACTTCAGCGTCGCGGCGAGCGTCGCCGCCGCCGGTTCCCCCATCGCGTGCGCAGTGGTCGGAGCGCAGTCCAGCGGCGTCGTCATCGTCATGACCGTACCTTCGTCTCGGTGGGCGCGGCCGGGGTCGCGGGGTCGGTGGGGAACAGGCGCGGCCCTAGGGCGAGCGAGACGGAGACGAGACCGACCAGGACCGGCACCTCGATGAGGGGGCCGACGACTCCCGCGAGCGCCTGCCCGGATGCCGCGCCGAACGTTCCGATCGCCACCGCGATGGCGAGTTCGAAGTTGTTGCCCGCGGCCGTGAAGGCGAGTGTCGTCGATCGGGCGTACCCGAGGCGCAGCATCCGGCCCGTCACGATGCCGGTGCCCCACATCACGGCGAAGTAGGCCAGGAGCGGCACGGCGATGCGCGCCACATCCCACGGGTGGGCGATGACCTGCCGTCCCTGCAACGCGAACAGCAGCACGATGGTGAACAGGAGCCCGTACAGCGCCCATGGTGCGATGCGCGGCAGGAAGACCCGCTCGTACCGGTCGCGGCCCTGCACGCGCTCGCCGATGATCCGGGACAGGAACCCGGCGACCAGCGGGATGCCGAGGAACACGAGCACGTTGAGGGCGATCTGCCCCACCGACACATCGAGCGCCGCGGTCTGCCACCCCAGCCACCCGGGCAGGACGGCCAGATAGAACCACCCGAGCGCCGCGAACGCAACGACCTGGAACAGCGAGTTGAGTGCGACCAGCACCGCGGCGGCCTCCCGGTCCCCGCAGGCCAGATCGTTCCAGATCACCACCATGGCGATGCACCGCGCCAACCCCACGATGATGAGGCCGGTGCGGTACGCGGGCAGGTCGGGCAAGAACGCCCAGGCGAGCAGGAACATCAGGAGCGGCCCGACGAGCCAGTTGAGGACCAGTGACGCCACAAGGAGTCGTCGGTCGCCGGTGACGGACGCGATCCTGTCGTACCGGACTTTCGCGAGCACCGGGTACATCATCACGAGCAGACCGATGGCGATGGGAACGGAGATGCCCCCGACCTCCCACCCCGCCAGCACCGCCCCCAGCTGCGGGACGAACTGCCCGAGCAGGAGGCCCACGCCCATGGCGCCGAGGATCCAGGCGGGCAGCCAGCGGTCCTGCACGGACAGGCGGGCTCGCGGTCGTGGACTCCGTGCCTGCGGCGTGGACAGGATCGACATGCTCCTATATTGAAGATATTCGATACAGGAGTCAAGAGAACAGCGCGTGAACGACCTGCGAACGGCCGCCAAGCTGAGTGTTCTTTATGGTTCCCGCGCTCCGGCTCTCGCCGCGGAGCGGGCGACGTAGCCTTTGACAGACGAATCCGCGCCGTTCCCCCAACGGAGGATCGTTCACGGCCCCCTCCCGCTTCCCCCAGCTGGGAGGGGGCCTTCTCTGTCCTCAGAACGCCACGGGAGCGCGCCGCCGGAGCTTTTCCGATGAATTATCGAGTGAGTGCAAACCCACTCTCCCTTTTCCGCAATACCTGCCACTAGAGTGATCGCTGTTGCGCTTTGCGCGACATATCCGGGGGGATCCGTCGACGCCCGGGCCTGGGAGCTTCTGCTCGGCCCGGGCGTCGAATGGTTAACGGCGCGGATCTTGTGTGCAACGTTTGTGTCACTGTTCCTTTTGCCGCGCGCATGATACCGCTACGGTGGGAGGCCACGCCGGTGCAGTGGGTGTCGGCAAGTAAAGAAGGCATTTGCATGAGCACGACAGGTACCGTCAAGTGGTTCAACTCCGAAAAGGGCTTCGGCTTCATCGCTCCCGATGAGGGCGGCGCCGACGTCTTCGCGCACTTCAGCGCGATCGACGGCAATGGCTACCGCTCCCTCGAGGAGAACCAGC
>NZ_JAPLAI010000067.1:0-50397 GCF_026393345.1 Microbacterium sp. | reverse complement strand
GTGGAGTTCGAGGTCGAGCAGGGCCCCAAGGGTCTGCAGGCCGCGAGCATTCGCCCGCTCTAAAGCCTCCTCACACGAAGGGCCGGGACGCTTCGTCCCGGCCCTTCGTCGCGCCCGGGTCAGTCCGGCGAGCCGCCGCCGCGGACGAGCTCCAGCCCCGCGCCGGCCAGCTGGCCGAGCGTCGCGGTGGGAAGGAACGCCCGGGTCAGCGCGAGCCCGATGCGGGTGAGGTCGCTCTCGTCGCGGTACAGGAGGTACATGGTCTCGTACCGCGGGTGGAACTTCTCCTTGAACCGGTGGAGAGACCGGAACCCGTAGACCGGTTCGAGCGCCTCGGCGAGCTTGCCGCTCAGCCCGGCGATGACGCCGGCGTCCGCCGGATATTCGTGGGTGAGCGGGGCCCCCGAGAGCGACATGATCTCGGCCCCTTCCTCCGAGAACGCCTTCGCCGATGACCCGATGAGGTACTCCATCACCGGCGGGAAGCCGCCGTCGCGACGGCGCATGAGATCCAGCGTCCACCCGCGAACGGTGCCGGCCTCGCCGTAGACCGGCAACCACGACAGGAACCCGTCGACGTCGCCGTTGGGGGCGAGGGCGACCGCGACGCGCACCGCGGGGTCGTCGGCCTCAGCGAGCGTCCCGAGGGTGAACCCCATCTCGGGTAGCCCCTTGTCCCCGACCCAGCCCTCCGAGATGGTGCGCAGCTGCGCACGCACGCCCCAGCTGACATCGCGCAGGTGCGTGAGCAGGAACGTCTCGCCCTCCCGCTCGGCACGGTTGAGGGAGGTGCGGATGCTGGCCCACGCCTTGCCGGTGAACTGCAGGCCCGGGAGGTCCACGATGGTGTCGTCCGCGACGATGAGGCTGCGCCAGCTCTCCGGCACCGCATCCCGGGTCGTCTCACCCGCGCTGAAGAAGCAGGGGACGAGTCCCGCACGCTCGGCGTCCGCGATGAATGCCTGCACCGACTCCGCACGGGTCCCCTCGGGTCCGAGCGGGTCGGCCAGGGCCAGCGCGACGCCGGACCGCCGGGCATACGCCACGATCCCCGCTCCGGTGCGCGCGTACCGGAGGCCGTCCCACGTGGTCATCCACGACAGCGTGCCGCCGCCGTGCCGGCGGAGCAGCTCGCGCACCTCGTCGCGGGTGGGCTCGGGCGCGGTGCCGAGCGCGGCACCCCGATGGGCGCGGAACGCCCGCCGCACCCAGATCAGATAGACCAGCAACGGAACCCACAGGGCGCTCGTCGCGAGGGTCAGCGAGACGTCGCCGTCGATGCCATCCTCGATCGCGGCGACGCCGAGGGTGTTCATCAGCACGATGAGGGTGACGAACGCCGTGATGTTCAGCGCCGTGAGCACCACGGCGAGCACCCAGGCCCACCGGCGACCGCCCCGCAGGCCGTGGGCGAGCAGGGCGATCACGGCGACGTCGATCGCGACGTCCCAGAACGACCCGGAGACGGGGGCGGACGACCCGAAGGGGCCATCGGTGGGCACGAGCAGCACGATGACCTCCATCACGCCCAGGGTCACCAGGACGATGAAGGCGACGAGGCGCTGCTCACGCACGGTGGTGCGCTGGATGCGCAGCGACCGGTCGACGAAGAGGACGAGGAGGACGGCGAGAAGGTGCTCGATGTCGTCGAGGTTCCCCCAGAACACCATCATGACGGTGACGAAGGCCAGCAGCACCAGCCATCCGCGCACCCGCCAGGGCTGCGCGAACAGGGTGATCGCCGCCGCGATGCACGCCATCGCCCCGCCGGAGGGGCCGACGTCCAGCATCGCCGCCTGTGCGACGGCCCACGGCCAGCCGGTCATCGACAGCAGCCACACGCCGAGCGCCGCGGCCAGCACCGCGAACAGCTGCCCGACGGCGTAGTACGCCAGCGCGACGCGGGTGCCGCGGCGGTATTCCAGGTAGGCCATCCCCCAGAATCCCGCGACGACGATGGGGTAGATCCACGGCTTCGCGGCGAGGAACGTCCCGGTGATCGGCGTCCACCAGCGCCCCGCATCGAAGGCCGGCAGGCCGTAGGCGAGGATGTCCCACAGCGGGTTCTGATCGAACGGCGACCACAGCGCGGTCGTGACGACGCCGACCACGAGCAGGAGTGCGACGAGCGACAGCGTCGCCGGGATGCGTCGGATCACGGCGAGCGCGGTCGGGCGCGTGGTGGGGCGCGGGCGCACGGCATCCGTCATGGGCTTCACCCTAGCGACGGGTGTTTTCCGCGATCGTGGGTCAGGCGGGGTCGTCGACGAGGAGGAGCGCGCGCAGCTGGTCGACGTCGTCGACCGCGGCCTGCGCCCCGTCGGCCTCGTAGGGCCAGCTGAACCCCCAGCGCACGAAGATGACGGGCACGTCGTTCGCGGCGCCGCCGTCCACGTCATGGTGACGGTCGCCGATGAGCACCGGCCGGGACACATCGACGCCGGCAGCTTCGAGCCGGCGCAGCGCTTCGGCGACGATGTCGGCCTTGTTCGCCAGCGTCTTCTCGTCCATGGTCGCGCCAGTAATGGCGGTGAGGTGCTCGGCGAGGCCGAAATGCTCCATCAGGGCCGTCACCTGGATCTCCGGCTTCGAGCTCGCGGTGCCCTGCGGCACCCCCGCCGCATCGAGGTCGGCCACCAGCTGTGCGAGGCCCGGGTACATCTTCACGTCGGTGGTGTACCCGTCGGCCTTCCCCAGCACGCGGTAGAAGGCCACCGCCTCGGTCGCCTGCTCCGGGGTCATCCCCGCCTGCCGCTGGAACGACTCGTGCATCGGCGGGCCGATCCAGTGCACCAGCTCGGCGCGGGTCGGTGCCGGCAGGCCGTAGTGGCCGAGTGTGATGGTGAGGCGGCGGAGGATTCCGTCGGAGGCGTCGACGAGAGTGCCGTCCACGTCCCAGAGGATGCAGGAGAAGGGGGAGCGGAGGGTCACTGCTCCACGGTATCGCGAGTCAGAACAGCCGCGGTGCGCCCGAGGCGGTGCCCTTCATGTCGTCGTAGTCGAGCGTGACGCACCGGATGCCGCGGTCGGTGGCCAGCACCTTCGCCTGCGGCTTGATCTCCTGCGCGGCGAACACCCCGCGCACCGGCGCCAGGTGCGGGTCGCGACCGAGCAGCTCGAGGTAGCGGGTCAACTGCTCTACGCCGTCGATGTCGCCGCGGCGCTTCACCTCGACGGCGATCGTGCCGCCGGCCGGGTCGCGCAGCAACAGGTCGACCGGGCCGATCGCGGTGGGGAACTCGCGGCGCACCAGGCTCAGGCCGTCGCCGATGAGCTCCACCTGCCCGGCGAGCAGCCGCTGCAGGTCGGCTTCGACACCGTCCTTCACGAGACCCGGGTCGACGCCGAGTTCGTGGGCCGAGTCGTGCAGGATCTCGTGCAGGTGGACGAGCAGTGCGTCACCGGTCTTCGTGTGCGTCACCCGCCATTGCTCGATGACGCCGATGCTCGCCGCATCCTCGTCCGGCTGCTGCACCTCGAGGCGGCAGGGCGGGCTCATCCAGTTCAGCGGCTTGTACGAACCGCCGTCGGAGTGGACGAGCAGGCTGCCGTCGGCCTTGTGTACCAGGAGTCGTGTCGCGAGGGGGAGGTGCGCGGTGAGTCGACCGGTGTAATCGACGGAGCAACGGGCAATGACAAGACGCACTCGTCGAGCCTACCCGCGCCGGGGGCGCCGCTCAGTGGTGGCCGCTGCCGACGGTCGTGCCGGGCAGCGGGCGTGCGGCGGCGGAGAAGAACCCGGATGCGGCGACCAGCGCGACGACGATGAACAGCGTGTTCAGCAGGCCGATGTGCTCGCTGATGAGCCCGAGGATCGGAGGGCCGGCGAGGAAGGCGACGTAGCCGATGGTTGCGGCGGCGCTGACGCGCGCAGCGGCTCGGGCCGGGTCGTCGCCGGCAGCCGACATGCCGAGGGGGAAGCCGAGCGATGCGCCGATGCCCCACAGCGCCGCGCCGACGCAGACGAGCGGAAGGGTCGGGGCGAGGATGAACAACAGGATGCCGGCGGTCGCGGCGACCGACAGCACGCGCAGCACCGCGACGCGCCCGAAGCGGTCGACGAGCGGCCCGCCAAAGACGCGGACCACCGTCATCGCGACCGAGAACACGGTGAGGCCGAGCGCGCCGAGCTCCTCCGGGGCGGCGTGACCCTCGACCACACCGAGAGCGAGCCAGTCGTTGGCACCGCCTTCGGCGAATGCCATCCCCAGCATGACGACGCCGAGGGCGTAGGTGCGAGGCTCTTTCCAGGCCGACAGGGCGACCGACAAGCGTTCACGCCAGCCGGCATGGGCGACCGGCTCATCCTGAGCGGCCTCCCGCACCGGGACGTGAGCGACGGCGACCACGGCGACCACGGCCATGACGGCGGCGACGATCACGAGGTGGGTGACGACCGAGAGTCCGGCCGAGATGAGCACGACGCCGAGGCCCGCACCCAGGACCGTGCCGAAGCTGAAGAAGGCGTGGAACAGCGGCAGGATCGTCTTCCCCGACTGCGCCTCGATCGCCGCGCCCTCCACGTTCATCATGACGTCGAGGCAGCCGTTGCCGAAGCCCCAGAGGACGAGGCCGAGGAGCACGAGCGGCAGCGACCCGAGCAGGTCCGTGCCGATGCCGATGAGCGCGATGCCGATCGCGAACGTGATCATCATCACGAGCATGCCGCGGCGGGCGCCGAGCCGGGCGAGCACGAGGGAGCTGACCGACAGGCCGAGGATCGAGGCGATGCCGCCGATGAGCAGCAGCACGCCGATCTCGGACCGGTTGATGTCGAGTGCATCCTTGATCGCGGGCACGCGGGAGGCCCAGGTGGCGATGCTGAGCCCGCTCGTCAGGAAGATCGCGAAGATCGCCGAGCGCCAGCGGACGTACTGGGAGCGGGTCAGGGTGGTATCCACCCGACCACTGTACCGAATCGATTCGATTGCACCACCGAAGGCCGAATCGATTCGAGTCGATCCCGGCTACCATCGGACCATGAGCGTGCGCAGAGCCACCATCGCCGACGTGGCGCGCGAGGCAGGCGTCGCGGCCTCGACGGCGTCGGTCGTGTTCAGCGGCAAGACACCGGTGTCGGAGCAGACCCGGCAGCGGGTGATCGAGGCGGCAGCATCCCTCGGGTACACCGGGCCCGACCCGCGGGCGGCGTCCCTGCGCCGCGGTCGATCGGGCATCGTGGGTGTCGTGTTCGGCGACCGGCTCGGCACGGCGTTCCTCGACCCGGTTACCACCGTGATGATGGATGGCCTCGCGGACGCCCTGGCCGACCTCGGCTCCGGGTTGCTCCTCCTGCGCGATGACGCCGCGGAGGGCGAACTGACGCTGAACTCCGCCCCCGTCGACGCCGTCGTCCTCATCGGATGCAGCACCCGGATGCGGGACGCCCTCGATGTGGTCCGTTCGCGCGGCCTCCCGGTCGTCGTCATCGAGGGCGATGCGGGGGAGGGCGTGCCGCAGATCCGCCTCGACAACCGCGAGGGACAGGCGGCCATCGCCCATCACCTCCGCGAGCTCGGACACGAGGACGTCGTGACCGTGACCCTCGCCCTCGACGCCCGGCGCGAGGCGGGCTGGGCGGAGGGCGTCACGGCGGGGGAGATCACCGTGGACGTGACGCGCGACCGGCTCGCGGGGGTCCGCGACGTCTTCCCCGACGCGCGGATCTACGTCACCCGCAGCAGCCTCGTCGACGAGGGCTACGCCGCGGGACAGGCCGTGCTCGCCCAGCAGCCGCGGCCGACCGCCGTCATCGCGCAGAGCGATCTGCTCGCTGTCGGCGTGGTCCGTGCGATCCGCGACGCAGGTCTCCGCGTGCCCGAAGACATCTCGGTGACCGGCTTCGACGGCATCTCGGCCGACGGCATCGCGCCGCTGACTCTCACCACCATGGTGCAGCCGGCGGCGGCGAAGGGGCGCGCCGCGGGCGCCGCGATCACGGCCATGCTGGCCGATGCAATGCCCGCATCCATCCACCTCACCACCACGTTCCGGCGCGGGGACACCTCTGCCCCGCCGCCGCCCCGCTCATAGCCGTCACGTAGACTGGGCCCCGACACCCCGATCGCCTGAGTCCGGTTCGCGCCGCACGTAACCGGCCGACGACCCCGAGGAGGCCCGATGCTGGCCCTCCTCGCCGCGTTCGCCCTCGTCCCGCTGATCGTGCCGTGGCTGGTCGGGCGCCTCGGCTCCCGCGCCTTCCTCGTCGCGGCGATCCTGCCGACGGTCGCGTTCGGCTACACCGCCGCGCAGGGACCCGCCGTCATCGCCGGTGAGACGCCGTTCGAGAGCTTCGCGTGGATCCCCGGCCTCGACATCTCGTTGTCGATGCGGATGGACACGCTCGGATGGGTCCTCGCGCTGATCGTCACCGGCGTCGGTGCCCTCGTCATGATCTACTGCCGCTGGTACTTCGCGGGAAAGAAGACCGGGCTCGGCCAGTTCGCCGCCGTACTGCTCGCCTTCGCCGGGGCGATGTACGGGCTCGTCCTCACCGATGACATCGTGGTGCTGGTCATGTTCTGGGAGATCACGAGCGTGCTCTCGTACCTCCTCATCGGCTTCTACCATGCCCGTGGTGCGAGCAGGCGTGCCGCCCTGCAGGCCCTACTCGTGACGTCGCTCGGCGGGCTCGTCATGCTCATCGGCGTGGTGCTGCTCGTCGTGGAGTCCGGCACGACGAGCCTGTCGACGATCCTCGCCGAGGCGCCGACCGGCCCGGTCGTGGATGCGGCACTGGTGCTGCTCCTCGTGGGGGCGCTCAGCAAGTCCGCCATCTTCCCGTTCCACTTCTGGCTGCCCGGCGCCATGGCAGCCCCCACCCCGGTGAGCGCGTACCTGCACGCGGCGGCCATGGTGAAGGCCGGGATCTACCTCATCGCCCGATTCGCGCCCGTGTACGCGGTGGCCGCGCCCTGGCGCCCGGTCGTCATCACGCTGGGCGTGCTCACGATGCTTCTCGGCGGCATCCAGGCGCTGCGCGAATCCGACCTGAAACGCATTCTCGCCTTCGGCACGGTGAGCCAGCTGGGCCTGCTCACGGTCGTCCTCGGCTTCGGCACCCGCGACGCGGCGCTCGCGGGCCTGGCGCTGCTCCTCAGCCATGCCCTCTTCAAGTCGTCGCTCTTCCTCGTCGTCGGCATCATCGACCACCAGCTCTCCACCCGCAACGTGGGCGAACTGTCGGGCATCGGTCGTCAGGCTCCCGTGCTCGCGGCGTTCGCCATGGTCGCCGTCGCCTCGATGGCCGGGATCCTCCCCACGATCGGTTTCGTCGCGAAAGAAGGCGCGCTCACCGCGCTCCTCGACGAGGGGTCGGCGTGGGGGATCGTCGCGCTCGTCGGCGTCGCCCTGGGGTCGGCTCTCACCGTGGCCTACGGCATCCGGTTCGTCTGGGGAGCCTTCTGGACCAAGCGGGACGCGGACGGCGCGCGCCGCGAGCCCACGCCGTGGCCCCGCCCGCCGAAGGGCTTCGTGGCGGTGCCGGTGCTGCTCGCCGCCCTCACCCTGGTCAGCGGACTCGCTGCGCCGTGGCTCGACACCGCGCTCGCCGGCTACGCCGACACGATCCCCGTTCACGGCGACCACGTCGCGCATCTGGCGCTGTGGCATGGTCTCGAACCCGCGCTCGGCATCTCGGTGCTGACGATCCTGCTCGGGGCCCTCGTCTTCTGGCTCGCCCTGCGGGTGCGCTGGGTCGACCGCGCCCGGATGCTGCCGTTCACCGCGGTCGACGCCTACAACGTCACCATCCGCGGCGTCCTTCGCGCGGCGGTCGCGACGACGAGTTTCACCCAGCGCGGATCGCTGCCGCTGTACGTCGGCACCATCTTCATCGTGTTCGTGGCGTCGCAGGGCACCGCACTGCTCGCCGGCGGTGACTGGCGGACCGACCTCGACGCCTGGCAGTCACCCACGCAGCTCGCGATCGCGCCCATCATGATCATCGCGGGCATCGTCGCGGTGCAGGCCCGGAAGCGGTACACCGGCGTGGTGCTCGTCGCCGTCACCGGCAGCGGCATGGTGCTGCTGTTCGCCACCAGCGGCGCCCCCGACCTCGCTCTCACGCAGATCCTCGTCGAGACGGTCACCCTGGTCGCCTTCGCCCTGGTGCTGCGCCGCATCCCGGCGCGCATGGGGGAGCACAACGAATCGGTGGCCCCGATCGCCCGCGCGGTGCTCGCCGTCGGCGTCGGCCTGACCATGGCGCTGGTCGCGATCGTGGCCACCGGCGCCCGCGTCGCAGAACCCATCTCGGTCGCGTTCCCGGAGCTCGCCTACGACCTCGGTCACGGCAAGAACGTCGTCAACGTCGCCCTCGTGGACCTGCGCGGCTGGGACACCATGGGCGAGCTCTCCGTGCTCATCCTCGCCGCGACCGGCGTCGCCTCGCTCGTGTTCGTCACCCACCGCTCCGACACGCTCTCCGACCTCACCCGGCCGCTGCAGCAGGTGCGGTCCCGTCGGCTGCTCCTGGAGACCGACGACGGCATCCGGCCGCAGGGTGCCGGCGTCACCGGGCAGCGCGCGTGGCTCCTCGGCGGTCAGCGGGTGCGCCCGGAGAACAGATCCATCCTGCTCGAGATCATCGTGCGGGTGCTGTTCCACTCGATCATCATCGTGTCGCTGTACGTGCTGTTCGCCGGACACAACCTGCCCGGCGGCGGGTTCGCCGGCGGGCTCATCGCCGGCATGGCACTGGTCATGCGTTACGTCGCCGGTGGGCGACATGAACTGGGCGCGGCGGCGCCCGCCGATCCGGGGCGCCTCCTGGGCGTCGGGATGATCCTCGCCGTCGGGTGCGCCCTCGTGCCGCTGCTGTTCGGTGCGCCGCCACTCACGAGTGCCTTCTTCGAGGCGGACATCCCGGTGCTCGGTCACATCGAGTTCGTCAGTTCGACGATCTTCGATATCGGCGTGTACCTCGTCGTCATCGGACTCGTCCTCGACGTGCTCCGCAGCCTCGGCGCCGAGGTCGACCGGCAGACGCAGGAACTGCGCGACGAGGGGGTGAGGGTGCCGTGAACGTCTCGCTCGTCCTCATCATCGTCATGGCCGTCCTCTTCGCCTGCGGCGTGTACGCGATGCTGGAACGCAGCCTCACCCGCGTCCTCATCGGCTTCCTGCTGCTCGGGAACGCGGCGAACCTGCTGCTGCTCATCGTCATGGGCCGCCCCGGCCTCGCCCCGTTCTTCGGCGCCGGGGAGAAGGATGCGTTCTCCGACCCGCTGCCGCAGGCGCTCACCCTCACCGCGATCGTCATCACGTTCGCCGTCTCGGCCTTCCTCCTCGCCCTCATCTACCGGTCCTGGCAGCTCGGCCAGGCCGACACCGTCGAGGACGATGTCGAGGACATGGCCGTCCGCGCCCGCGGTGCCGAGGCGGACGAGGCGATCGACGAGGAGATCACCGACGAGGACGACGACGCCACGACCGACTTCGTCGATGTCGACACGTCCCCGATCACCGTGCTCGGCAGCGCGGACGTCGCGGGCATCCGTGACGATGCGCCGACCGATCGCGGCCCCGAGGGAGGCCAGGCATGACCGCCCTCGTCCCGCTGCTGGTCACGCTGCCGCTGCTCGGCGCGGCCGCAACCCTCATCTTCGGCCGCCACCGCCGCATCCAGGTGGGGGTGTCGATCACCACGCTGACCGCCGTCTCGGTCATCGCGGCCGTGCTGCTGGTCACGGTGGACGCCGGCGCGCCGCTCGCCGTGGCGGTCGGCGGCTGGCCGGTGCCGTTCGGGATCGTCCTCTATGTCGACCGGCTCGCCGCTCTCCTCGTGCTCGTCTCGAGCATCGTGCTGCTCGCGGTGCTCCTCTTCTCGGTGGGCCAGGGCGCGGCCGACGGCGACGACGACACTCCGGTCTCGATCTTCCACCCGTCGTACCTGATCCTGTCGGCCGGCATCTTCACCGCCTTCATCGCCGGCGACCTGTTCAACCTGTACGTCGGGTTCGAGATCCTCCTCGTGGCCTCGTACGTGCTCATCACTCTCGGGGGCACGGAAGCGCGCATCCGCTCCGGCATCGTCTACATCGTCGTCTCGCTGGTGTCGTCGGTGCTCTTCCTCGCCGCGATCGCGATGATCTACGGTGCTCTCGGCACCGTCAACATGGCGCAGATCGCCGAGCGGATGACGGAGATCCCGCAGGACGTGCAGCTCGTGCTGCATCTCATGCTGCTGCTCGCTTTCAGCATCAAGGCGGCCGTGTTCCCGCTGTCGTTCTGGCTACCCGACTCGTACCCGACGGCGCCCGCGCCGGTCACCGCGGTGTTCGCGGGGTTGCTGACCAAAGTCGGCGTGTACGCGATGATCCGTACTGAGACGCAGCTGTTCGCCGACAACGACGTGAACACGTTGCTGCTGATCGTCGCGCTCGCGACCATGATCGTCGGCGTCCTCGGTGCGGTCGCGCAGGCCGAACTCAAACGCATCCTGTCGTTCACGCTCGTCAGCCACATCGGCTACATGGTGTTCGGGATCGCGATCGCGACGCCCGCTGCCATCGGCGCCACGATCTACTACATGGTCCACCACATCGTGGTGCAGACCACCCTGTTCCTCGCGGTGGGACTCGTCGAGCGCCGGGCCGGGACCACCTCCATCACGAAGCTCAGGGGTTTGATGCGGACGGCCCCGGTGATCGCCGTGCTGTACTTCATCCCGGCCGTGAACCTCGGCGGGCTGCCGCCGTTCTCCGGCTTCATCGGCAAGTACGCGCTGTTCGACGCCGCCGCGGCCGAAGGCACGCCGCTCATGATCGTGCTGATCGTGGCCGGTGTCATCACCTCCCTCCTCACCCTGTACGCCCTCATGCGGGCCTGGAACATGGGCTTCTGGCGGGAGGACGACGCCCCCGACGAGACGGAGGCCGAGGCGCGGGTCGCCTACCTGCACGACGCTCCGGAGGCTTCGGTGCAGACCGAGCGCCGCGCCATCCCTCGGGTCATGACCGCCGCAACGGCGGGCATGGTCGCGGTGACCGTCGCGCTGACCGTGTTCGCCGGACCCCTCTACGACGTATGCGTGCGCATCGGCGACGCGCTGCAGGACCCCGTCCGCCTCGTGCAGGTGGAAGACGCGGTGGACTCATGAGCCCCACCAAGAAGCGCTTTCTCGTCCAGACCTGGCGACAGCTGCCGTTCTTCCTGTGGCTGATCGCGTTGTGGATGCTGCTGTGGGGGCAATTCACCCTCATCGCCTTCCTCACCGGCCTGATCGCGGCGGTCGTGGTGACACGGGTCTTCCGGCTGCCGCCGGTGGAGTTGTCGGGCCGGGTGAACCTGTGGTTCGGAATCGTCTTCGTCGTCACGTTCCTCGCCGCGGTGGTGCGGGGCTCGCTGACGGTGGCGTGGCAGGTGCTGGATCCGCGCCGCTACCCGGGCACCGCGGTGATCGCGGTTCCGCTGCTCGTCGACGACGACCTGATCCTCGCGCACACTGCGGTGACCGCATCCCTCATCCCGGGCTCGCTCATCGTCGACGTCGACCGTGACCGCCGCATCCTGTACCTGCATGTGATCGGGGTGCACGATGACGAGGACGTGGAGCATCACCGGGCGAGTGTGCTCCGATGGGAGCGACGTATCGTCAAGGCGGTCGGATCCCGCGCCCAGGTGCAGCGGATCCGGGAGGGAGCGCGATGAATCCCCTGCTCGTCGTCATCGCCGTGGTCTTCGCCGCGGCCGCCGTCATCACGGTGTGGCGGATCATCGTGGGCCCGTCGATCCTCGACCGCGCCGTCGCCTCGGATGTGCTGCTGACCGAGGTGATGTGCGTGCTGGGCGCCGACATGGCGCTGAACCACCACACCCGCACCCTTCCGGTGCTGCTGATCATCGCCGCGGTGGGGGTGTTCGGGACCATCTCGATCGCCCGCTTCGTGGCACGAAGGGACCGGTGACGCGATGCGACTGCTCGACGCGATCGACCCCGTCACGACCCCGCTCGACGCGTGGCTCGACGGCGCCGCGCTGGTGCTGATCCTCCTCGGGGCACTGCTGTGCCTGACCGCCGCAATCGGGATGGTGCGGTTCCGCGACGTTCCGACGCGGCTCCACGCCGCCACGAAGCCACAGGTGCTCGGGCTGATCCTGGTGTGCCTGGCGATCGCGCTGTCGCTGCGGTCCTGGCCCGTGGTGGCGTTCCTCATCCCGGTGGTGCTGTTCCAGCTCGCGACCGCCCCGCTGTCGGCGCACATGGTCGGGCGGCAGGCGTACCGCAACGGCACGGTCGACCGCAGCTCGCTGTACGTCGACGAGCTCGCCGACTCCCGCCGCACCCCGCCCGGCGCCGGCGGCTGACGTCCGACGGGCGTTCGTCCGGGCCGGCTGGCGTCACCCGGATGCGGACGGGCGGGGCGTCAATACCAGTTCGTGGACTGGGAGTGGGACCACGCGGAGCAGGGGCTGCCGTAGGCGCGCGAGATGTAGTCGAGGCCCCAGGCGATCTGGGTCGCAGCGACCGTCTGCCAGTCGGCGCCGACGGTCGCCATCTTCGAGCCCGGCAGCGACTGCGGGATGCCGTAGGCGCCGCTGCTGGAGTTCTCGGCCTGGAAGTTCCAGCTCGATTCCTTCTGCCACAGCGAGTTCAGGCAGGAGAACTGGTCGTCGCCCCAGCCGTAGCGCTCCGCGGCCATCGCGCGGGCGGTGGCGCGGGCGCCGTCGGGGGTGTTGGCCTGCGCCAGCGCTTCGGCGGCAGCGGCGGCGGCAGCCTGCTGCTGCTCGTACACCGTCAGGGCGGCGGCGGTCTGTGTGGTCGTGGTGCGCAGCTGGTCGGTCAGCGCGTCGACCGTGAGGGGGTTCAGGGTGTCCGCGTCGTCGAGTTGTGCGATCTGCACCTCGAGCGAGGTGGTGTCGATCTTGCCGGCGGCGGACGCGGCGGTGGCGCGGGCGATGCCGACGAAGAAGTCGGCGTCGGTGTCGACCGCGCGCAAGACGGTGGCGGTCGAGTCGGCGGGTTCGAGGGCGTCGGCGTTGGTGACGCCGAACAGGGTGGCCACGGCGGCGAGGACGGCGGCACCGATGGCGAGGGTGCGGGGGGACGCGGAGGACAGGTGGAGGTGGGGGGATGCGGCGGATGCGGACGTGCGGGGGCGCACAGGGCTCCTCTGTTCGGGCTTCCCCGTGGGCCGGGCCGCCGGGAGGCGGGCGGGCGGGCACGGGTCGGGCGCCCCGGGGCGCGTCGGAACGCACACGATGCGGCGCGGGTCGCCGCATCCGGGGCATCCGCCGGACCTCGGGTCGGTCGCGGTGGACCCGGCCACGCTAGGCGACGATCCTGACCGGTCCCTGGCCGCCCCCTGGCCGCCCGCTGACCGCGACGCTGACCGCGAGACTGCTTCTGCGCGCCGAAGCAGCGGAGTAACCCCGCAGTCTTGGCGCGCAGAAGCAGTCTCGGTGAGCGGTCAGCCCATGAGGCTGGGCGCGAGATCGCGGAGCGTCCGGCGATGTGTCATCCGCGTCACACCGATCGCGGCGACCACCAGCGCTCCCAGCATCCAGGTGAGCAGGACGGTCACGTCACCGCTGATCCGCGCGAGGTCGCCGCCGTACATGAGCTGACGCATCGCGTCGACGACGTAGCCCATCGGCAGCACGTGGTGGAGTGCCGCGAGGGGCGCCGGCAGCGTCTGCCACGGGAAGGTTCCGCCCGCCGTCACGAGTTGCAGCACCATGAGCACGAGGCCGAGGAATTGCCCCACCGATCCCAGCCAGACGTTGAGCGCCAGGATGATCGCGGCGTACACGAACGACGCGAGCACCATGATGCCGAGCGTCGCAAGCGGATTCGCGAACGAGAACCCCAGCGCGAGCGCGAGGACCCCGAAGAGCGCCACCATCTGCACGCCGCCCAGGACCGCGGGCGTCAGCCAGCCGGCGAGCGTCACCCGGAACGGGGAGTGGAGCGCGGTGACGGCGCGGCGCGAGATCGGCTTCACGATGAGGAACAGCGCGTAGATGCCGATCCATCCCGCCAGTGCGGCGAAGAACGGTGCGAGCCCCGCACCGTAGTCGTTTGCGGCCGCCACATTCTTCGACTCGATCGCGACCGGGTCCGAGATGGTGGCCGCCTGATCGCCGCGGAGCTCCGCATCGGATGCGGGAATCTGCGTGACGCCGTCCTCGAGGCCGCTCTGCAACTGGTCCGCCCCCGAGACGAGCTGAGCGAGTCCGTCGTCGAGCGACCGCGCCCCGGTGCTGAGCGCGGCAGCGCCCGTGTGCAGCGCGGCGGAACCGGATGCGGCGGATGCGGCGCCGCTCGCGACCTGGGACGTGCCGGCGGCGAGCTGCGCCGCCCCGCTGGAGACCTGCGCGGCGCCGGAGGCGAGCGCATCGATCTGCCCCGCCGCGGACTGCACCGTCGTGTTGGCCTCGGTGATGCGGGTGCCGAGCGGATCGAGTCGGGCGAGGATGTCGTCGATCTCGGACTGCGCCAGGCCGAGCGTCACCAGCTGCGCGGCGATGGCGGCGCGTGTCTGGGGCAGCGTGTCGACCACGGACTGCGCGGCCGTGGCCGCCTCATCGGCGTAGCCGTCGAGTGTCGAGACGCCGGCCGCGACCTGCGAGGCACCCGAGGAGAGCTGGGACGCACCGCTCGCGGCCTGCGCGGCGCCGTCGGCGAGGGTCGCGGTGCCGGAGGCCAGCTCCGCCGTGCCGCTGTCGAGCTGGGCGGCACCGTCGGCGAGCTGCGTCGCGCCGTCCGCGGCGGTGACGGTGCCGGAGGCGAGCTGCGAGGCGCCGTCGGCCGCGGTGGCGAACCCGGACCGGGCGTCGGCGAGGCCGTCGAGCAGCTGCCGGGCCGCCTGCTCGCCGACGAGCTCCGCCACGGAGCTGCGGATCTTCTCGATGGCCTGGGATCCGATCGTGGTGGCCAGGTAGTTGTTCGCGTCGTTGGTCGCAAGGATCAGGGTCGCCTGGTGGGGTTGCTCGCCGCCGGCGGAGGCGAGCGCGGCGGAGAAGTCCGTCGGGATCGTCACCGCGAAGTCGACCTCGCCTTTGTCGAGCGCGGTCTCCGCCTCGGCCGCATCCATCCGCCGCCAGTCGAAGGCACCGCTGTCGATGAGGTTCTCGGCCACCCGATCGCCGTACGCGGTCGTCTCGCCGTCGACGACGGCACCTTCGTCGGCGACCACGAGAGCCACCGGCACCTGGTCGAGGCGACCGTACGGGTCCTGGTTGGCCCACAGGTAGAGCCCGCCGTAGAGCACCGGGACGATCATCAGCGCGACCAGCGCCAACCGTGACATTCCGCTGGAGGTGAGCCGGCGCAACTCCGCCATCAGCATCGCGGGAACCTTCATCGTGCCGCCTCCGAGGTCTCATCTGCGTCGTCCGCGCGTCGTGCCCGACCATCGAGCACGCTGCCGGACGCGGCGCCGGCGATCACCAGCACCCCGTAGCCGCGATGGGAGAACTCTTCCGCCAGCTCCCACCACACGACAGGGTCGCCGCCGTGGCGGTCGGGAGAGACGAGGACGAGCGCCTCGACCCCCTCGCGCAGCACGGTGAGTTCCAGCAGCAGGCGCAGGCGTTCCGCGGGGGAGACGTCGGCGATGGGGACGCGGGACAGGTCGCTCATGCCGACCTGGGACAGCCAGGTGCGGGCAGCCAGCGGGTTCGCGCCGCGCCCCGCGAACATGAGCTCCTCGGCGACCACACCGTAGACCGAGACGCTCGGATTCGGGTCGCAGACCTCGGGGGCGTCGACGAGGGCGACACGGCGGCGGATGGCGGCGTTGTCCTCGGCGCCGTCGATCAGGACGCGTCCGGTGTCGGGCCGCATCCGTCCGGAGGCGATGAGCCCCAGGACGGTGGGACGCTGTTCCGTCTCGGCGAGGGCCAGGCGCGCCTCGCCGTCGCCGTAGACGAGTGAGGTCTCGGGGAGCGCCAGTTGGCGGCCTTTGGAGACGCCCTGCAGTTCGATGCGCATCAGTGTGCGTCCTGTTCTTCGAGTTCTGCCTCGAGTTCCGGGTGCGCGGCCAGGACCGCGAGGGTCTCGCGCCACGAGAGCCCGGCGATGCCGAGGACGGCCTTGACGGCGATCGCGGGAACGTCGGCGGAGGGGGCGTCGAGCCGGCCGACAGCGGCGCGTGCGGCCTCCTCGATCAGCCGGGCGAGGAGGGTCGCCTCGAGATCGGTGCGGATCGTTCCCGCCTGCTGTCCCGCGCGCACGATCGACAGGATCCGACGGCGCAACGGCCGGAGCGCGGCGGCGGTCGCGGTCACGTGCGCGTCGTCGAGGGCGAGGGAGGCGGCCAGCCGTACCTGCGCCGCTTCCCGCCAGAGTCGTACCGCGAGGCGGGCGAGTGTTGCCGGGGCGTCGCCGTCGTCGAGCTGCTCGGCGATCGCGTTGAAGCGCTCGGCGCCGGAGCGGATGAGCTCGCCCAGCAGTGCATCGCGGTCGGCGAAGTGCCCGTAGACGGCGCGCCGGGAGAGGCCGGCTGCGCGGGCGATGGCGTCCATGGACGCACCAGGGTCGCGCGACACCACGATGCGCGCGGCCTGCAGCAGGGCGGCGCGGTTGGCGACCGCATCCTTCCGCGGACGGGAGGGGAGGGAGGGCAGCAGGGTCTGCGCCGGAGCGGTCAGGGGCGTCACACGAGGAGTCTACGCGCAAAGATGCACAGGCGTGTGCATCTTAGACTCCCACGTCGCCGACACAACGGCGGACATGGTCCCGGACACGCCGAACATCGCCGCACGGATGCGGGGATTCAGACACGATCTCCGCCGTTGTGTCCGCGCGGGCGCGGGGGCGCCCGACCTCAGTCGGTGCCGGAGTCGAACGCGGACGCCTCGTTGGCCGCATCCGTGGCCTCGGCAAGTTCCGCGCCGCGAGCGGACAGCGGTTCGGCGGGCTCGATGATGTCGTCTGCCTCGCCGCGCTCCAGCGCACCGACGAGGGCACCGGTGGGGCCGCCGATGAGACCCATGCCGGCGTACTGCTCCAGGCGGGTGCGGGAGTCGGCGATGTCGAGGTTGCGCATCGTGAGCTGACCGATGCGGTCGGTGGGACCGAACGCCGCATCGCCGACGCGCTCCATCGAGAGCTTGTCCGGGCCGTACGACATGACCGGAGCGGTGGTGTCGAGGATGGTGTAGTCCTCGCCGCGGCGAAGGCGCAGCGTGACGCTACCGGTGATGGTCGACCCCACCCACTTCTGGATCGACTCGCGCAGCATGAGCGACTGGGGGTCCAGCCAGCGGCCCTCGTACATGAGGCGGCCGAGACGGCGGCCCTGCTCGTGGTAGGTCGCGAGGGTGTCCTCGTTGAGGATCGCGTTGATGAGGCGCTCGTAGGCGATGAACAGCAGCGCCATGCCGGGGGCCTCGTAGACGCCGCGGGACTTCGCCTCGATGATGCGGTTCTCGATCTGGTCGCTCATGCCGAGGCCGTGGCGTCCGCCGATGCGGTTGGCCTCGAAGACGAGGTCCACGGGATCGGCGAACTCGACGCCGTTGAGCGCGACCGGGCGGCCACGGTCGAACGTGACGGTGACGTCCTCGGTGGCGATCTCGACGGCCGGGTCCCAGAACCGCACGCCCATGATGGGCTCCACGGTCTCGAGCGAGACGTCCAGGTGCTCGAGCGTCTTCGCCTCGTGCGTGGCGCCCCAGATGTTGGCGTCGGTGGAGTAGGCCTTCTCGGCCGAGTCACGATAGGGGAAGCCGTGCTCGACGAGCCACTCGCTCATCTCCTTGCGACCGCCGAGCTCGGTGACGAAGTCGGCGTCCAGCCACGGCTTGTAGATGCGCAGGGCCGGGTTGGCCAGCAGTCCGTACCGGTAGAACCGCTCGATGTCGTTGCCCTTGTAGGTGGAACCGTCGCCCCAGATATCGACGCCGTCCTCCTTCATGGCCCGCACGAGCAGCGTGCCGGTCACGGCCCGGCCGAGGGGCGTGGTGTTGAAGTAGGTGCGGCCGCCGGAGCGGATGTGGAAGGCGCCGCAGGCGAGAGCGACGAAACCCTCCTCGACCAGAGCGGTCTTGCAGTCCACCAGGCGTGAGACCTCGGCGCCGTACTCGAGCGCGCGGCCCGGGATGGCATCGATGTCGTCCTCGTCGGGCTGACCGAGGTCGCCGGTGTAGGTGCAGGGGACGGCGCCCTTGTCGCGCATCCAGGCGACCGCCACGGAGGTGTCGAGTCCTCCCGAGAAGGCGATACCGACGCGCTCGCCGACGGGAAGGGATTCGAGGACCTTGGACATGGAGTCGATTCTATCGAGCGTCACGGGGTGCCCGTGATTCCGGCGGGAGCGCGGCGCCCGCATCCATGTCCCACTTTCTGTCGGTATGCGCTCGTCAGAGCGACAGAAAGTGGGACATGTTCTGCAGAAAAGGGGACATGGCCGCAGAGTCAGCCCTCGGCGACCGTGAACCCGTCGACGAACACCACGTTCTTCTCCCCGGCACGGATCGGCAGCGGCAACCGGTGGGAGGCAGGCGGGAGCGGGCAGTCGTACTGCGCGGAGAACCCGCAGGGAGGCACGAAAGCGCGGTTGAAGTCCACCACGACGGTCCAGTCGGCATCCGGAGGCGGGATGCGGAGGAAGCGCCCGGATGCGTACGTCTCGGCGCCGGTCGTCTCATCCGCGAACACGAGCAGCAGGGCGTCGCCGTCGTCGATCACCGCGAGCGCGTGCTCGGTGCCGCCGATGGTGACGAGGAGCTCGCCGGCGCAGGGATGGGCGCGGCTGCCCCCACGGTGCGGGAACGTCGAGGTGCGCTCCGGCGCCGTCGGCACCAGTCGGCCCCGCAGCACCCAGTCCGGGTCGAACGGGTAGGTGTCGATGCGGTCGTACGCGCGGATCGCGTCCGAGTCCGCATCCCAGACGCGTAACCCGTACTCCGTCTCGCCGGTTTCCGGGGACCGGCGCTCGACCACGGTCACCGTGACCTGAGGGCCCGCCTCAGCCTGCGCGGCCGCGAGGTCGGGCCGCGTGCCCGTCCAGCGGGTCTCGATCAGGGCGAGGTGCCCGGTCGGCTCGGCGACGGAGGTGAAACGCTCGGCGCGCCAGCGGTGGTGGTCGGCGGGGGTGGACATGAGGGGACCATCCGGGGGAGCGGCCGTCAGGCCGGGCAGGGTGGGGGCGAACGCTGCCCAGTCTGGTGCATCGGGCGGCTCCCGCCGGGGGTTCGGGAGCACCTCGATAGGATGGGGTGTACCGGCCATCACCGAGGGGGAGCTTCCCACATGCCAGGCATCGTCATCATCGGCGTCCAATGGGGCGACGAAGGCAAGGGAAAGGCCACCGATCTCCTCGGTGACCGGACGGATTGGGTCGTCAAGTTCAACGGCGGCAACAACGCCGGCCATACGGTCGTGGTCGGCAACGAGAAGTACGCCCTCCACCTGCTGCCCTCCGGCATCCTGTCGCCCGGCGTGAACGCCGTCATCGGCAACGGCGTCGTCATCGATCTCGAGGTGCTGTTCGGCGAGATCGAGGCGCTCAACGCCCGCGGTCTCGACACGTCGCGCCTGCGCATCAGCGCCAACGCGCACGTCATCACGCAGTACCACCGCACCCTCGACAAGGTCACCGAGCGCTTCCTCGGCAAGCGTCAGATCGGCACCACGGGCCGTGGCATCGGTCCGGCGTACGCCGACAAGATCAACCGCGTCGGCATCCGCATCCAGGACCTCTTCGACGAGAACATCCTGCGCCAGAAGGTCGAGGGCGCCCTCGACCAGAAGAACCACCTGCTGCTCAAGGTCTACAACCGTCGCGCCATCGCCGTCGAGGAGGTCGTCTCCGACCTGCTGTCGTACGTCGACCGGCTGCGCCCCATGGTCGCCGACACCGGGCTGATGCTGAACGACGCGCTGGATGCGGGTGAGGTCGTCGTCTTCGAGGGCGGCCAGGCCACCATGCTCGACGTCGATCACGGCACGTACCCCTTCGTCACGTCCTCCTCGGCGACGGCGGGCGGGGCGGCGACGGGCTCGGGCGTCGGCCCGAACCGTCTCGACCGCATCGTCGGAATCGTGAAGGCTTACACGACGCGCGTGGGCTCGGGTCCGTTCACCACCGAGCTGTTCGACGAACAGGGCGACTGGCTGCGTTCGCGCGGGTTCGAGTTCGGCACCACGACCGGCCGTCCGCGGCGCGTCGGCTGGTACGACGCCCCCGTCACCCGGTACGCCACGCGCATCAACGGGATCACCGACCTCGTGCTCACCAAGCTCGACATCCTCACCGGCCTCGAGCAGATCCCGGTCTGCGTGGCGTACGACGTCGACGGCGAACGGTTCGACGAGGTCCCCGTCAACCAGACCGACTTCCACCACGCCAAGCCGATCTACGAGTACTTCCCCGGCTGGAGCGAAGACATCTCCACGGCCCGGACGTTCGAGGACCTGCCGCAGACCGCACAGGACTACGTGCTGGCGCTGGAAGCGATGAGCAACACCCGCATTTCCGTGATCGGCGTGGGCCCGGCCCGCGACGCGGTGATCGTGCGCCACGACCTCGTGGACTGATGCGCTTCTGGGTGGGCGGCTACACCGCCGACATGGAGGGCGAGGCCGACGGCATCGGTGAGCTGCTCGCCGGTTCGCCGGACGACGTGCTCGCGGGTGGCCCGCTCGGCTACGGCGGGGCGGTCGCGGCGATCCCGTCGCCGTCCTGGCTGACCCCGCATCCCTCTCTCGACGTCGTCTATGCGGCGCTCGAGGGCAAGGGCGCGGTGCAGGCGTTCCGTCGTACCGGGGAAACGTCGTTCGCCCGCCTGGGTGCACCCGTGAAGGTGGGTGACCTCGTCTGCCACCTCGCGGTCGCGCCGGACGGATCGAGCCTCATCGCCAGCTGCTGGGGCGACGGTGCGGTTGTTCGGATGCGACTGGATGCGGCCGGGATCCCCTCCGATCCTGTCTTCGCCCAGCCCGCCACCGACCCGTATGCCGGATCCGGCATGCTCGCGGAGGCGGACGTCGACATCGACCTCGTCGCGGCCGCTCGCGCGCTGCGCGAGGCCGCCGGCGAGGAGTACGCGCACCTGGTGCCCCACCTGCCGGAGCCCGCAGACACTCTCACCGCCGACGTTTCCGCATCGGACGGCGATACCGGTCGCGTGTCTCGCGCGCATCAGGCCGCGTTCCTTTCGGACGGCCGGATCGCGACGACCGACATGGGCCTCGATCAGGTGCGCTTCTGGGCGCCGGCACCGACCGGGCTGCGCCCCGTCGGCCGCGTCGTTCTGCCCCGCGGCACCGGCCCCCGCCACATGGTGGTGCACCCGAGCGGACACCTGTACGTCGTCACCGAGCTGTCTGGCGAGGTCTATGTCCTCGCGCCCACCGAGAGCGGCGGCTGGCACATGATCTCGGCGACCCCGCTGTCGCCGGCGTTCGAGCCCGGTGACACGGCCGCCGAACTCGCATCCTCGCGCGACGGGTACTTCCTCTATGCCGGCGTGCGGGGCAGTAACACGATCGCCTCGGTCCGGGTCACCGGTGCCGGGGAACGGCTCGTTCCGGTCGCGCTCGCGGACAGCGGCGTCGATTGGCCCCGCCACCACGTCGTCGTCCGCGACACCCTGCTCGTCGCCGGTCAGCGCTCCGACGAGGTGGCCTCGATCACGCTGGACGAGCGGACCGGGGTGCCCGGCCGCATCCGTCACCGTACGGCGGTGCCGTCACCGACCTGCCTGCTGCCGGTCCGCTGAGGCGCGCGGCGCGGCGGCCGCCCACCGGCAGTGGTCTGTGGGTCAGCGCGGGACGGTCTTGGCGTCCTGACGCGGGATGATGACCTGCTTGATGATCAGCAGGAGCGATGCCGTGACCGGGATGGCGACGAGCGCTCCGAGCAGGCCCAGCAGGGTGCCGCCGACGAGTGCACCGATGACGACGAGCGACCCGGGGATCGACACGGCCCGGTTCATCACCCGGGGCGTCAGGACGTATGCCTCGACCTGCATGTAGATGAGGTAGATGACGGCGAAGATGAGCGCGGAGACCGGGCTGGAGAACAGCGCGAGCGTGGATCCGATCACCCAGAACAGCACCGACCCGACCAGCGGGATCAGCGTGATGCAGAACGCGACCACCGCCATGAGGAGCGGGAAGGGTAGTCCCAGCGCGAGGTAGAGCACGAACGCCAGCACCGCGTTGCAGAACGCCAGGATGACCATTCCCATGAGATAGCCGCCGATCGAGTCGGTGATCTGCTCGGTGAGGTCGGCGACCCGGGCACGACTGTATGCCGGAGTGAGGCGGTTGAAGGTCTGCTTGATCGAGGGGAGCGTGGCGAGGAAGTACAGGCTCAGCACCAGGATGATGACGAGCCCGGAGATGCCGGTGACGATCGAGACGCCGATCTGCAGCACCCCACCGCCGATCGCGGCGATGTTGCTCGGATTGACGAGGAACTGCTGCACCTGCGTGAGGATGTCGCTGATGGAGTCGCCGAACGTGTTGCTCAGCCAGGCGTAGACGTCGGAGGACTGGAAGTCCCGGATGAGGCTCGGCACATCCTTGAAGAACTGCGCGATCTGGCGCACGACCGTCGGGATGATGAGCATCAGGACGCCGACCAGCACCAGGGCGAACACGAAGTACACGATGACGATGGCCCAGGTGCGGGAGAGCTTCCGCCGCTCCAGCATGCGGACCACGGGGTCGAGCCCGAGCGCGGCGAACAGGGCGAAGACGACGTAGATGATCACCGTCGACAGGTTCGACACGGCGAGGCCGAGGACGACGGCGACGAGCGCCCCGAGGGTGACGAAGAATCCGACCGCGAACGGGGAACGCAGTGCAGTCCAGCGGACCGGGGCCGGACTCTGATCGGCGGGAGGGCTCGAGGTGGTCGCGGCGGAAGGGTCGCTCATGGTCACACTCTAGGGCGACGGGTGGGCCGCGATAGTCTCGATGGCGAGGAGGCCGCCATGACCGAGCCCACGGACCCGACCCAGACGCTGCTGCGCCTGCGCGCCAGCATCGACAACATCGACGCCGCGCTCATCTACATGCTCGCCGAGCGCTTCCGCTGCACCAAGCAGGTGGGTGAGCTGAAGGCCGAGCATCAGATGCCGGCATCCGACCCGACGCGCGAGGAGCAGCAGATCGCGCGGCTGCGGACCCTCGCCGGGCAGGCGGACCTCGATCCCGAGTTCGCGGAGAAGTGGTTCAACTTCGTCGTCGCCGAGGTCATCCAGCACCACACCGCCGCCGCCGGCCGCTGAGCGGCGTCGCTGTGCGCTGTCCCGGCGCTCTCGCCGACCCACCCCTTTCGCATCGAGCCGCCCCTTTCGGTGCGGCACCCAACGGGGTGGCTCGCGCGGAAAGGGGTGGCTCGGCGGGGTATTCAGGGCGCGGTGGTGCTCAGGGGGTCGCGCGGCGCAGTACCGGGAACGAGACGAGGGCGAGCACCACGGTCGCCGCGGCGAGCAGTGCGGTGAGGCCTCCTGCGCCGATTTCGGCGAACCAGGTGAAGGCCTGCACCCAGGCGTTCGCCTGCCCGACCACCCACAGTGCGGCAACCAGCAGCGCCGCCACGGCCAGGATGCTGACGGTCAGCCAGAGCGTCCCGAACCGCTTGAAGATGGTCGCCGCGCAGAAGCCGATGATGAAGAACAGCATCGCGAGGACGAAGAAGAACAACCCGGCGATGACGGGCCCGCCCGCCCAGAGCCAGTCGAGGGCGAAGAAGTACCCGTTCATCCCCCAGCCGCCGGTGACCTGCTCGACGAATCCTCCGACGACGAAGATGATCGCCAGCATCGCGGAGGTCAGCGCGGCAGAGAGCAGGGTGCCGAGGTAGAACTCGCGCCGGGTCACGCTCATCGCCTGCGAGAACGGGAAGGTGAAGGTCAGTGCCTGCGCGCCGAGGCCGATGAGCACCCACAGTGGCGCCTGCGCCCCGCCGCCGTACTTCGGCTCGTGGATCCCCGCGTTCTCCAGGATCGCGTAGATCGCGAGGGTGATGACGAACGCGGAGCCGAGCACGAGCAACGGCACCCAGATGTACGTCTGACGGTTCACCAGCTGCATCCGGACGACCTTCAGCGTGCGATTCATCGGAGTGCTCCTTCCTGGGCAGCAGGGGAGGTCTCCGCCGTATGCTGGGTGAGACGGACGATCAGCTGCTGCAGCGACACCGGCGCGATGTCGAGGCCGCGCGCGGTCAGCTCCTCGCGGTCGGCAGCGGAGAGACGACCCATGACCGTCACGGACGACACATGCCCGAGGCTCTCGCGGTGGATGACCGAGCGGCCGGCGACGAACGCCTCGACCGCAGCACTGTCTCCGACGATGTTCGCGGCACGGTCCCGCGCCGCATCCGTCTCCTCGTCCATGATGAGCCGGCCGCGGTCGACCACGAGCACGCGCTCGATGAGGTTCGACACCTCGTCGATGAGGTGGCTCGACAGCACGATCGTCCGGGGATGCTCGGAGTAGTCCTCCAGCAACCGGTCGTAGAAGATCTGGCGGGCGACGGCATCGAGCCCGAGGTACGGTTCGTCGAAGAACGTGAGTTCGGCCCGGGCGGCCAGACCGATGACCACGCCGACCGCCGATAGCTGACCGCGCGAGAGCTTCTTGATGCGCGTCTTCAGCGGCACCTGGAACTCCTCGATGAGGCGTTCGGCCAGATTCTGATCCCAGTTCGGGAAGAAGAGGCGGGCGGAGCGGAACGCGTGCACGGCCTGCCAGTCGTCCGGATAACGCTAGCTCTCGCGGACGAAGCACAGCCGCGAGAGCACGCGGGCGTTCTCGTACGGGTTCTCGCCGAACA
This sequence comes from Microbacterium sp., assembly GCF_026393345.1. GTDB lineage: Bacteria > Actinomycetota > Actinomycetes > Actinomycetales > Microbacteriaceae > Microbacterium. The sequence goes on along the minus strand of NZ_JAPLAI010000067.1, from coordinate 25,654 downwards.
CGTGCACCTCGCCCGAGGTGGCGAAGTTCTGCGCGGTGAGGATGGACATGATCGTGGTCTTGCCGGCGCCGTTGCGGCCGAGCAGACCGTAGATCGTGTTCGATTCGATCGTGAAGCTCACGTCGTCGACCGCGACGGTGTCGCCGTAGCGCTTGGTGAGGCCGGTCACCTCGATGACGGAGGTCATAACGGGTTCCCTTCGGAGGAAGCGGATGCGGGATCGGCCACAGCGGCGCGATCGGTGATGAGCCGGACCAGGTCGTCGGGACCCAGTCCGAGCTTGCGGGCCTCGGCGAGCAGCGGAGTCACGAATCGCTCCGTGAAGGCGGTGCGTCGTTCGGCGAGCAGGAGGTCGCGGGCGCCGGGGGCGACGAACATGCCGATCCCGCGCTGCTTGTACAGCACACCCTTCTCGACGAGCATGTTCACTCCTTTGGCGGCGGTGGCGGGGTTGATGCGGTAGAACGCGGCGAGCTCGTTCGTCGACGGCGCCTGGGCTTCGGCCTCGAGGCTGCCGTCGATGATCGAGTCCTCCACACTCTCCGCGATCTGGAGGAAGAGCGCCTTGCCTTCGTCGATCACTCAATCCCCTTGGTTCTCTGGTTCGTTACTTGACTAAATAACCATGCAACGCGAAGAGCACCCGTGTCAAGACCCGGGGTTCCGTGGCGAGCCCTGCCGCGGGGCCGCGGGGATCAGTCCCCCAGCGGGCCGGATGCGGGGGGTTCGGGGCGCGGCGGCCGGTGCGCGTCGGGGTGCGCCGGCAGCTGCAGGGCGACCTTCTGTTCCAGCACATCGATGGCGCCATCGGAGAGCGAGAGGAGGCCGTCCAGTTCCTCCCGCACGCGCCTGTACGCCAGCTGGCGCTCGGCCGGTGTCGCTGCCTCGTCTACGGCTACCGTGAGCAACTGCTGCGCGGTGTCGAGACGCTTGCGCTCGGCCGGGGTGAACGACGAGTCCTTGACGCGTCGCGCATCACGCTCGGCCAGGTCGAAGGCGACGTCGAAATCCGTCACCGCATCCACGTACTCGGCGATCCGCTCGGGGCTCGTGTCACCAGGCGGGTCGGGGCGCAGCCAGTCGGCGACCTTCTTCGCCCGGAGGAAGGCTGCCGTGAGGGGCTGACGCCCGTCGCTCATCGCGGGGTACGCGATCATCTTCGCGACATCGAGTTCATAGTCGAGCCACCGTGCGGTGATCGCGTCGTGATCGGCCAGCGCCCGGGACAGCCGATCCTGCGCGGAGGAGCCCGCGGTCACCGCGGGGGGCGGAGTCGCCCCGGGTGAGGGTTCGAGGCCGCGCTTGATCCGCAGGATCTCGAGGCGGCGCTCGTGCCGGCGCTTCGCCGTCCGCTCCCACGCTCGGCCGACACCGCCGAGGGCGGCGGCCGCCGGGAAGACGAGCCACCAGTAGCTCCCGAAGAACTCGAACAGTGGCTGCACCCCCTCATGCTAGGGCGTGTCAGGGCGCGGTCGGGGGTGGGGGGTTCCGGCGCGGGACGGGCCACACCCGCGGGTGGGCCGCGTCCGGCGGCCGGGCGGTGTCCGGCATCGCGGGTCGCGGCTGCGGCGCCGGCGGAGCGGAGGGCAGCGTGCCCCGGCTGGCCGAGGCGCGGAGGGCGGCGTCTTCGGCGGTGTCGAAGGCGAGGACCGCGGCGTGCACGGCTGCGCGGTAGGCGACGAAGTCCTCGGGCGTCATCCGGGTCGATGCGGATGCGGGCCGGAGGCGCCCCGCATCCCGCTGCGCGTGCAGGAAGGCGGCGGTCGCGGGGTGATGCGGATCCGTCATCTGCGGGAAGGCGAGCGAGGTCTCGAGATCCGTCTCGTACTCGAGCCAACGGGCGAGGAGCTCATCGTGCTCCCGCAGGAGCCGCGCCAGCGGCAGGTCCCCCGTGGCGTGCATGCGGGCCCGCTCCGCCCGCACCTGCGCCCGGCTCGCCTTCAGTGCGAGCGACGCCGCGCGCTGCGCCTGCCGTGCCCGCTGCAGTTCGCGCCGAGCCTCGGACACCGCTGGCCCTGCCGCGAGGAACCGACCGCGCTGGGCGGCCTGCGCCGAGAGTACCTGCGCCTGCGCCGCACGGCTGTCGGCCTGTGCCTGCAGCAGCCGCTGCACCGCTGCTCGCTCCTCATGCCGCGCGGCGTCGACCGCGAGGCGACGGGATCGGCGTCGCCCGGTGGTCAGCCCGGCATAGCCGATCGCCCCGAGACCCGCGGCCGTCGGCGCCGCCCACCACCAGGTGGTGAGGAACACGAGAAGCGGCTCCACCCTGCCATGCTAACCGCGCTGGCGAGCGTGGCGTCCGGCGCTCAGCCGAAGAGCAGGGAGATGACGGTCGCGCCGCCCCCGACGATCACGAGCGCGATGATGACGACCCAGGCCGTCACCTTCATGCGCAGCTGCCGGCGGGTGCGGAACTCGTCGTCGTCGCTCACGCGGTCACTCTCCCATCGCTTCGCTGACCGTGGGGCCGAAGGCGGCCGGGAGCGTCGCCGCCGACACCGCGCGCAACTCGCGCACAGGCAGCGTGAAGACGTCCTGCACCTCGAGCGCAGGCTCATCGCCGTCGGCGGCGGAGTCGGTCACACCGATCCGCAGCACCGGGTAGTCGCGGCCGGCGCAGAGCCCACGGAACTTGACGTCCTCTTCGCGCGGCACGCTGACGATCACGCGTCCCGTCGACTCCGAGAACAGCGCGGATGCGGCATCCACGCCATCGCGCTCCATGATCTCGCGCAGCCACACGCGGGCGCCGACGCCGAAGCGCATGACCGCCTCGGCGAGGGCCTGGCCGAGGCCACCGGCGGACAGGTCGTGGGCGCTCGAGACGAGACCCTGGTCGGATGCGGCGCGAAGCAGCTCACCCAAACGCTTCTCGGCGCCCAGGTCGACGGCCGGCGGCCGGCCGCCGAGGTGGTCGTGCACGACCTGCGACCAGACCGATCCGCTCAGCTCGTTGTCCGTGACGCCCAGCAGGTAGATGTTCTCGCCGGCATCCTGCCATCCGCTCGGGATGCGGCGGGCGACGTCGTCGATGATGCCCATGACCCCGACCACCGGGGTGGGGTGGATCGGCACGTCTCCGGTCTGGTTGTAGAAACTGACGTTGCCGCCGGTGACCGGGATGCCGAGTTCCAGGCACCCGTCGGAGAGGCCCTCGACGGCCTGCGAGAACTGCCACATGACCTCGGGGTTCTCCGGGCTGCCGAAGTTCAGGCAGTCGGTGACCGCGGTGGGCGTGGCGCCCGTGACGGCGACGTTCCGGTAGGCCTCGGCGAGGGCGAGCTTCGCGCCCTGGTAGGGGTCGAGCTGGCAGAAGCGACCGTTGCAATCGGTCGCGATCGCGAACCCGAGGCCGGACTGCTCATCGACACGGATCATGCCGGCGTCGTCCGGGAAGCTGAGGGCGGTGTTACCCAGCACGTAGTAGTCGTACTGGTTCGTGATCCACGAGGTGTCGGCCAGTGCGGGGCTCGACAGCAGGGCGAGGAACTGCTCGCGCAGGGTGTCCGCATCCGTCGGACGGGGGAGGGCCGCTGCGGAGTCCTGCTGCAGCGCGTCGATCCAGGTCGGGTACGCGACCGGGCGGTCGTAGACCGGGCCATCGACCGCGACGGTCGAAGGGTCGACGTCGACGATCTGCTCGCCGTGCCAGAAGATCTGCAGGCGTCCGTCGCCGGTGACCTCACCGAGGACGCTCGTCTCGACGTCCCACTTGCCGACGACGGCGAGGAACGCGTCGAGCTTCTCCGGCGCGACGATCGCCATCATCCGCTCCTGCGACTCGGACATGAGGATCTCTTCGGGCGTGAGCGACGGGTCGCGCAGCAGCACCTTCTCCAGGTCCACCCGCATCCCGGACCCGCCGTTCGCGGCCAACTCGCTGGTCGCGCACGAAATGCCGGCAGCACCGAGGTCCTGGATCGCCTCGACCAGTTCGTCGCGGTACAGCTCGAGGCAGCACTCGATGAGCACCTTCTCGGCGAAGGGGTCGCCGACCTGCACGGCGGGACGCTTCGTGGGGCCGCCGTCCGCGAAGGTGTCGGACGCGAGGATCGACGCGCCTCCGATGCCGTCGCCGCCGGTGCGGGCGCCGAAGAGAACGACCTTGTTGCCGGGGCCGACGGCGTTCGCGAGCTTGAGGTCTTCGTGGCGGAGGACCCCCACCGCGAGGGCGTTGACGAGGGGGTTCCCCTGGTAGACGGAGTCGAACACCGTCTCGCCGCCGATGTTGGGAAGGCCCAGGCAGTTGCCGTAGAACGAGATGCCGCTGGTCACGCCGTGGACGACCCGTGCCGTGTCGGGGTGGTCGATCGCGCCGAAACGCAGCTGGTCCATGATGGCGACCGGGCGCGCGCCCATCGAGATGATGTCGCGGACGATGCCGCCGACGCCGGTCGCCGCGCCCTGGAACGGCTCGATGTAGCTCGGGTGGTTGTGCGACTCGACCTTGAAGGTGACGGCCCAGCCCTCGCCGATGTCGACGACGCCGGCGTTCTGGCCCATGCCCACCATGAGGCGGGTCTTCATCTCGTCGGAGACCTTCTCGCCGAACTTCCGGAGGTAGATCTTGCTCGACTTGTAGGAGCAGTGCTCGCTCCACATGACGGAGTACATCGCCAGCTCGCCGCTCGTGGGGCGGCGGCCGAGGATCTCGCGGATCTGGGCGTACTCGTCGGGCTTGAGACCGAGCGCCGCATAGGGCTGCTCCCGGTCGGGGGTGTGCAGCGCGTTCTCGACGGTGTCGGCGACGGGGCGCGAGGCGATGGCGTTGTCGGTGGGGATGGTCACGCGGCTGAGCTCCAGAGATCGCGGGTGCCGGACCCGTTCAGTCTAGTTGCGTGCCGGACCTGTGCTGCAGGGTGAGCGTCGTGGGTGCGGCGTAGGGTCGGGCCATGTCCGATCCCCGGGAGACGCTGACGGCGCTCGCCGCCGACATCGACGCTCGCTTGCAGCGACTGGATGCCGACGAGCAGAGTCTGCGGCTCGATCGCGCCGACGGCACCGCCGACGACGAGCACGACCCGGAGGGCTCGACGCTTTCCGGGGAGTGGCAGCGCGTGGAAGCGCTCCGCCGTGCCGCGCTCACCGAGCGGGACGAGGTGTCTGCCGCCCTCGCGCGGCTCGCTGCGGGCGAGTACGGCCGCTGCGCCAACTGCGGGCGGCCCATCGGTGAGGCGCGGCTGGAGGCCCGGCCCATGGCGACGCTCTGCATCGCGTGCGCCGATGTCGGTATCGCTACTCGATGACACTAGGTGTCGCGCCGGAAGGACACTTCTGAGGGTTGCGCGGCATCCTTGTCGTGACACTTTCCTGAGACAGGCCGCCTGGCGGACCTTGGGAGGCGCCAGCGCACACGGCGAGGAACAGGGCGATTGATGGCCCCTGCCGCAGGAGGAATCTGGACTGATCATTTTTCGAGTGGCATGTGTTTGCTACTTGTATTCTCGGAGCATCTTCTCCGGTGAATGGATCGTCGTGCCTTCTGCTGTCAAACCTCCGGCCGAGCGTGAACGCTGGTCATCCACTCGATTCGTCCTTTTTGCCTTCACGTTCAACGCGTTGTGTTTGTTGGTGCTCCTGGCGAATCTGCTCACCGGCAATGTCTGGTGGAAGGTCGCGGTGCCGATCGCTGTCGTTTGCCTTCTTTTCGGAGGGCTGGCGGGGTTCCTAGCCAGGAGATTGCGGCTCAAAGAGCGATAGGGGCGAGCTCAGTCGAAGGCACGTCGACCAACGGAGATTCTCAATAGGTCATCCCGGGCTGTATAGTCATCATGTGCTGACTCTTGCTTCTCGTCTTGATGTGATGAACCGGCTGGGTCGGGCGATGGCCGATCCGACGCGTTCACGGATCCTGCTGTCCTTACTGGACGGGCCTGGGTATCCGGCTGAGCTTTCTCGGGACTTGGAGTTGACTCGCACCAACGTTTCCAATCACTTGACCTGCCTTCGAGGGTGTGGCCTGGTGGTGGCAACACCCGAGGGGCGCCGCACGCGATACGAGATCTCCGATCCTCATCTGACCCGAGGGATGCGCGATCTACTCGAGGCTGTGGTTGCTGTCGATCAGGGTGTCCCCTGCGTTGACGACGCGTGCGAGTGCTGCGCATAACCGGCGGGGCATCGGTCTTCGAGCGGACGGAGTGGGCGGGATGAGCGAGGAGTGCTGCGGTCCGGACGAGCCCCTTAAGGTCGGCACGGTACGGCGAATCGAGTTGTCTGCACCTCGGGTAGCCTCGGATTCTTACTGCTCGCCGGGCGAGCCCGCCGCACTGGCCGTTGACGCAACGCCCTTGCACGTCGAGGACGGGGACGCGTGCTGTGGTCCGAGTGTCTCGTCGACGGTGACCGGTACCGCGGGACAGGAGCCGGAGGTGCGGCCGCCGTGGTGGCGGGATCCTGCACTGCTCCCCTCAGTCCTTTCCGGTGTTTTCCTTCTTGCCGGGTACGTTTTCGAGTGGTCCGGGCTCTCCGTTCCCGCGCTGGTGCTGCAGTGGGTGGCGCTCCTGGCGGGTGCCTACACGTTCGTTCCTGGCGCAGTCCGCCGGCTGCTGCGCGGTCGCCTCGGTGTCGGGCTGTTAATGATGATCGCCGCGATAGGAGCGGTGCTACTCGGTCACGTCGGTGAGGCCGCGACGCTCGCGTTCCTGTTCTCCCTCGCCGAGGCCCTCGAGGACCGCGCTATGGATCGTGCGAGAGAAGGTCTGCGCGCGCTTCTGTCGCTGATCCCCGACACGGTACGAGTGTCACGGTTGAACGGCGATGTCACGATACCTGCTGCGGATGTTCGGGAGCTCGACATCCTCGTGGTCGGCGCGGGCGAACGCGTCGCCACCGACGGTGTGGTCGTGGAGGGACGGTCGAGTCTGGACACGTCCGCGGTAACGGGCGAATCCATCCCCGTCGACGTCGCCCCGGGAGAACTAGTGGCAGCCGGTTCCGTGAACGGGGCAGCGACCTTGCGGATCGAGGCGAGCGCCGACGGCCGTGACAATTCCTTGACGCAGATCGTCGCGCTCGTGGAGCAGGCACACGCACGAAAAGGCAACCGGGCGCGGCTTGCTGACCGGATCGCGAGGCCTCTCGTTCCTGCGGTGCTGATTGCGGCCGCCGCAATCGTGTTGTTCGGTTTCTTGATCGGGGACCCCGGGACGTGGACGGAACGTGCTCTCGTCGTTCTGGTCGCCGCGTCCCCCTGCGCTCTGGCGATCGCTGTCCCGGTGACGGTGATCAGCGCCATCGGTGCCGCGTCCAAATTCGGTGTCATCATCAAGTCGGGCGAGGCGTTCGAGCAACTCGGCACTATCCGCGCCATCGCTTTGGACAAGACCGGCACCCTCACCCGAAACCAGCCCGTCGTCGTCGAGGTACACCCGGCGCCGGGCGTCACCCGCGAGGAATTGCTGGCCTGGGCGGCGGCAGTCGAAGCGACCAGCACGCACCCCCTCGCCATGGCCATCACGGCGGCCGCGCCCAGTGCTCCGGCCGCGGTGGATGTGCTGGAGGACGCGGGGCATGGAATTACGGGCCGAGTCGGTGGTCGCACCGTGCGTGTCGGCAACGCACGTTGGTTGGACGTCAGCGAGCAGAGCGACATCGCGGAGCACATGGCCGGGCAGGGAATGACGGTTGTGGTCGTGGAGGTTGACGGGAGGTTCGCCGGCCTGGTCGGAGTGCGCGACGAGTTGCGCCCGGAATCGGCGGAGACCGTTCGGATGCTGCACGCGCAGGGCATTGACACGGTCATGCTCACTGGCGACAACGCCCGCACCGCCCGCGCGATCGCCCGCGAGGCCGGAATCACCGACGTGCAAGCCGAACAGCTGCCGAGAGACAAGGCCGACGCGATCACCGCCCTGGTCGCCACACGGCCCACGGCAATGGTCGGCGATGGCATCAACGACGCCCCCGCTTTGGCCACGGCCACGGTCGGAATCGCGATGGGCGTGAAAGGGTCCGCGGCGGCGATCGAATCCGCCGACGTCGCCTTCACCGGCCACGACCTCCGACTCATCCCCGCCGCGCTTGCTCATGCCAGACGCGGCCGACGGATCATGACCGCCAACATCGCCCTCGCCTTGGCGATCATCGTCGTCCTGTTCCCTCTCGCCTTGTTCGGGATGCTGGGCCTGGCCGGGGTGGTCTTGGTTCACGAGATCGCCGAATTGATCGTCATCGCCAACGGTGTCCGCGCTGCCCGCCGCCCCGCCCTCGCCCGCACCCATGTCCACTCCCGTCACACCTCAGCCCGCGCTGACGGTGGCCTGAATCTGGGCACCGCAACCCGCTGATCCGTGGACGGTAGACTGCGAAGGATGATTTCGGCCGCTCGAACACAGGATGCTGTGATTCTGAGCGAGCGTCTGCTGATAACGAGGATCATTACGAGCGTGGCTCTCGCGCTGCTGCTGATCGTCGGCGCGTGGATGGCGACTCACACCGAGCCTGAGGCAGCCGCACCGACCGCGTCGTCCGTCACGGAGCATGTGGACGCGCACATCGCGCCCCTTGCTGCTGGTACTCCGGTGATCGATCAGGGAACGACGAGTCCCGCACTGCTGGGCGTCGCGGTGTGTGTGCTTGGGGTGTTGTGTGGGCTGCTGCTGGTCGTGGTGACCCGGTGGGTGCATCGCACCTGGCGGCCACAGCCAGAACGAGGACTGCTGCCGCTGCTGAGAGCGCTGTTGCCCGCGCCAGCACCGCCCCGCGCTGCGGCGTTCACCCTGACACAGTTGAGCATTTCCCGAACCTGACACCTGGCACGCCACCCGTCTGTGGTGGTGACCTTCTCCGGCGCCTGCCGGGGAGATTTCTCTTATGCCCACGTGTCGTGACCGTTCGGAGTGCCTCCATGAAAACCCCTGTGAAAGTGACGTTGATCACTGTCGCTGTTGTCGTCGCCTTGATCCTGGCGGCGGTCATCTATGTCCTTGTCAATCAACGCTCGACGCCTTCCCCGGGAGGGGAGGGGGAGCCCGCATCGGTGGTGCGACCGAACTCGCATGTCTTGGAGGACGGGGGTGAGGGTGCGGTCACGGTGGTGGAGTTCCTCGACTTCGAGTGTGAGGCGTGTGGGGCGTTCTACCCGATCGTTGAAGACATTCGGGAAAAGTTCGCGGGGCAGATCACCTATGTCGTCCGCTACTTCCCGCTACCCGGTCACACCAACTCCACCAACGCGGCCCTGGCTGCGGAGGCCGCTGCCGGGCAGGACCGGTTCGAGGACATGTATCACCGGCTGTTCGAGACGCAGGCCGAGTGGGGCGAGTCGCAGGAATCCCGTGCTGATTTGTTCCGCGGATTCGCGGAAGAGCTCGGGCTGGACATGGCTGCCTACGACGCGGCGATTGCGGACCCGGAAACGCTGGCACGGGTGGAGATGGACCTCAACGAGGGTCAGGCGCTGGGTGTTTCCAGCACCCCGACGTTCTTCCTCGACGGCGAACCGCTCGAGCTGCAGCAGTGGAACGACCTCGAGGACGCCATCACACAAGCGCTGAGCACGGCCCCGTGATGCCTGCCAGTCTTGCGCGCCGCCGGGCGATCATCGTTGGCGCCGGCCAATCAGGCCTTGCTGTCGCCGCGGCGCTGAGCGCGGAAGGGCTGCGGCCGCAACAGGATTTCGTCGTGATCGATGCGGCAGCTCCGGGTCAGCGTAGCTGGTCGTCAAGGTGGCACTCGATGGTGCTGCTCAGTGACGCCCGACACAGCGCTCTCCCGACTCGGCGGCATCCTGGGGATCAACGGCTGCACCCCCGGGTGGATGAGATGGTCGACTACCTCAAGGTGGTCGAGGCCGGGATCGGCGTCGAAACAGCCTGGAATATCCACGTCACCGGGGTCGAGCGACGTGGCGACGGAACCACCCTGCACCTGTCCACCACCGTGGGTGAGGTGCAGACCCGCAACATCGTCTGCGCCACGGGCGCTGCTGCCCACCCCCGACTTCCCGAATGGGCCACCGCATTGAGCGTCCCCGGTGTCGCGATCCATACCAGCAGCTACCAATACCCCCGCCAGATTCCCACCCGGGATGTGCTGATCGTCGGCGGCGGCAACAGCGGTTTGCAGATCGCACGGGAACTTGCCGCTTCCCACACAGTGACCGTGGCGGTGCGTACCCGCCGCGCGCACCGGCCGTTAGCGAGCTACCCGTTGGCCGCCGGCGGGCGTCGGCCGTTGTTCGGCGGGGATTTTCGTCCCGAGCCGGTGTTCGGTGACAGCTACGAACGGCTGCAACAGGTCGGGGTGCGAGTCGTCCCCGGGGTAACCGACGCGCGGGGCGGTGCGGTGACCTTCGCGGACGGGACGACGGCATCACCGGGCTCGGTGATCTTCGCGACCGGCTACCTCCCCGGAGACGACTGGCTCCCCGATGAGGCACGCATCCGTGGGCCGCGGCGCACAACGACCCCCGTACCGGGCCTGTTCGTCGCGGGATTCCCGCAATACAGCCGCAGCGGTGTCGACACCATCGCCGGGGTCTCCGCGGACGCGACAGCGATCGCACACCATATCATCAACCGGCCGTAAGAGAGGGACCAACATGGGCGCTGGACACAGCCACGACACGGGCGAGGCCACCCCCCGGAACAGATTGCTGATCGCGTTCTCGATCACCGCATCGGTGTTCGTGATCGAAGTCATCGGCGCAGTCATCACCGGCAGCCTCGCGCTGCTCGTGGACGCCGCGCACATGCTGACCGACGTGATCGGCCTCGCGATGGCGGTCACCGCCGCGCATCTGATGAACCGGCCCCCGTCTGACCGGTACACGTTCGGGCTGCGGCGTGCGGAAGTGCTCGCCGCTCTCGCCCAGGCCGCCCTCCTCCTCGGTGTGGGGATCTTCGCGCTGGTTGAGGGCATACGGCGACTATTTGAGCCGCCCGAGATCGCGTCCGGCAGCCTGTTGTTCTTCGGGATCGTCGGCCTGGTCGCGAACATCGCGTCCCTGCTGGTGCTGATGAGCGGTCGCACACGCAACCTGAACATGCGCGCCGCGTTCCTCGAGGTGTTCAATGACGCACTTGGCTCCGTCGGCGTCATCGTCAGCGCCATCCTGATCGCCACCCTCGGCTGGTACCAGGCAGACGCGGTCGCCGGCATCCTGATCGCTCTCCTGATCATCCCGCGCACCTTCATCCTGCTCCGCGCATCCGGCAGCGTCCTGCTCGAATCCACCCCTCCCGGCCTTGACCTGGCGGAGGTACGCCGACACATCCTCGAGCTCCCGCAGGTGGTCGCGGTGCACGACCTGCACGCCTCCCAAGTCTCCACGGACCTCCCCACTCTGACCGCGCACGTCGTCGTCGACGACACCCTCACCCCGGAACAGTCCGCCCGGCTCCTGCAAGAACTCCAGGAATGTGTCGCCGACCACTTCCCGGTGAGCATCGAGCACGCCACGTTCCAGATCGAACCGCAATCCCACCCCGGAGAACACACCACCCATGCGTAATCCCCGCCGCTCACTCATCACCACCCTGGCCACCCTCCTCCTCGGAGCGGGACTAACCCTGGCTGTGGCGGCCCCCGCCCAAGCACACGACGAACTGGTCTCCTCCTATCCCCAAGCGGACTCCACCATCACCTCATCGCCCGCGGAAATCACTCTCTCCTTCAGCGGTGAACTCATCGCGGGAATGCAATCCGCCGCCGTCGAGGTGATCGCCTCAGATGGGCAAAACATTGCCACCGATGCACCGGCAGAGGATGGCACCTCCATCACGCAGCACCTCACCCCGGACCCGCCGGCAGGCATGTTCACGGTCCGGTGGAAGGTCGTCTCCAGTGACGGCCACCCGATCAGCGGCGAATACACCTACACCGTCGCACCCACCGCCGCCGTCCCGAGCAGCCCCGCCGCCACACCAAGCACGGCTCCGCAAACTCCCCAACCGTCACCGACCGCGACCGAAACATCCGCTGACAACGGATACGGAGGCGAGACCTCCGGCGGCGGCGACGCCTTCCCGATCGTCGCCGTGGTCGGGGGAGTGATCATCCTCGGGGGCGCCCTTGTCATCGTGTTGATGGTCGGCAGGGAACGGCGACGCCGCGACCGAGCCGACGCCGCGCGAGCCGCCCGGGACACGACCGCCGGGAAGGACTCGACGGATGAGTCCTGACCAGGCACGCAGGTTCGCTCTCGCCTGCATCGCGGCAGCAGGAGTGGTGCTGATTGATCAGGCCAGCAAGGCGGCCGCGTTTTCCACGCTGACTGAGGATGAGCGGATCCCGCTGCTGGGCGATCTGCTCGGCCTGCAGCTGGCTTTCAACCCTGGAGCCCTCCTCTCCCTCGGGTCCGGGGCGACATGGCTGCTCACCCTGCTGGGGGTCGCCGCGACCGCCGTGCTCATCGTCGCCGCCACTCGCGCCCGCACCACCGGCTGGGCGGTCGGGATCGGGCTGATCCTGGGCGGCGCGATCGGCAACCTGATCGACCGGCTTTTCGCCCCGCCCGCGTTCGGCCGCGGCCATGTCACCGACTTCCTCGCATACGGCAACTGGTTCATCGGCAACCTCGCCGACGTCGCTCTCGGCGCCGGCGTGATAATCCTGGGCGGAAGTCTGTGGATCCGTCACCGCCGCACCCACACAACGGCAACGGACGATCCCACGGCCCCGGCAACCTCCGTGGAGGCGGGTCGATGATGGCGAAGCAACGAACCCCCCCGACCTACCAGCGCAACGCGTTCGCGCCGAGCCTGCTCGCTGCGGCCGCCCTGTTCGTTGCCCCCGCGCTCATCGGCAACGACTGGTTTTTGGCGGTGCTGTTCCTGACCGCCATCCTGGGCGTGATCGTGGCGTGGTTCGCCGTGCAGGCGCGGCAGTGGTGGTGGGTGCCCGTGTTCGCGGTGATCGTGGTGATCTGGAATCCGGTATTCCCGTTCCCATTCGCAGGGCCTGTCTGGACGGCCGCGCAACCGGTCGCAGCCGTGGTGTTCCTCGTCGCCGGTGCGCTGATCAAAGTGCGCCGCCCATGACCACCCGCAGAGTCCGGACCCGGACTGCTGTCGCCCTGCTCCTCGCGGCGACGTTGCTCACCGGATGCGCAGCAGATGACTCCCTCGCGCAGCAGTACCGCGACGGCACCGATAAGGGCTACATCTCCGGCGATTTCCAGGTCGTGGAGATCCCGCAAGCTGAGCGGGGTGATCCTGTCGTGTTCGAGGGTGTCACCGAGACCGGTGACAGGGTGACCAGCGACGACTACCGGGGCGGGGTGCTGGTGGTGAACTTCTGGTACGCCGCGTGCGGGCCGTGCATCGTGGAAGCGCCGCTCCTGGAAGAGGTGTGGCAGGACTATCAGGACCAGGGTGTCGCGTTCCTCGGGGTGAACACCTACGACCAGCCCGCCACCGCGCTCTCCTTCGCCCGCGACAACAACATCACCTACCCGAGCGTGATCGATGTGAACGACGGGCGGGTCAAACTGGCGTTCGCGCAGCTCACCCCCATCCAAGCCACCCCCACCACCCTCGTCATCGACCGTGACGGGAGAGTCGCCGCCCGGATCATCGGACAGCTGGCCGCCGCGTCGATCCTCTCCACCCTCGTCGCCGACACCCTCGTAGAGGATGCCCCGTGAACCCGGGGGCGGCGATCGTCGACGGAGCCCTGTGGGTGGCTGTCCCGGTGGCGGTGCTTGCCGGGCTGGTGTCGTTCCTCTCCCCGTGCGTGCTGCCACTCGTGCCCGGCTACCTCGGTTACCTCGGCAGCACCACCACCGACACCCGAACAGTCGGAACCGGGTCAGGGGTCGCGGTGCGGACGGAGCGTGCACGGCTGTTGCTGGGGGTGGCCCTGTTCATCGCCGGCTTCACGGTGGTATTCGTGGCGGTCACCATCCTTGGGGGCGCTTTCGGGTTTCTGCTGTTGCAGTACGCGAACATCCTCACCCGGGTGTTTGGGGTTGTCATCATCGTTCTCGGTCTGGTTTTCCTCGGCCTGTTCGGGCTCGCCCAACGCACCCTCCGCCCCCGTATCCGAGGTCGCGCGGGGTTGATCGGCGCGCCGTTGCTCGGCTTCGCGCTCGGTGTCGGCTGGACGCCGTGCATCGGCCCGACCCTCGCGGCGATCATCTCCATGTCGTGGAACCTGGGCGACCCGGCTCGCGCCGGCCTCCTCGGCCTGGCCTACTCTCTCGGCCTGGGGATCCCGTTCCTGATCCTCGCTGCCGGCTGGGGATGGGCATCCCGGTCCGTGACATTCCTGCGCCGCCACATCCGCGCTCTGAACATCATCGGCGGAGTGATGCTCATCCTCCTCGGGCTGCTGATGGTCACCGGACTGTGGACGGCGCTGATGTCGTCACTGCAACAGGTGGTGATCAATGTCCCCCTCCCGCTCTGAGACCGACGAGGCGAACGAGGCCGTCGACCCGCTCCGACCCCGCGACCACGCCGACAGCGACGACGGTGACAATGCCGCGGACGTGACCTCCCCGGCGCTCGGCATCGTGGGCTGGGGGAGGTGGGCATGGCGGCAGCTGACCAGTATGCGTACCGCCCTGGTGCTGCTGCTGTTCCTTGCGATCGCCGCCGTACCGGGGTCGCTGTTCCCACAGCGCACCGCCGACCCCAACGGCGTCATCCAATGGGAACGCGATAACCCGGACGTGTTCCCCGTCGCGGACGCGATCGGGTTGTTCGACGTGTACCAATCGCCTTGGTTCTCCGCGATCTACCTGCTGCTGTTCACCTCCCTCATCGGCTGCGTCATTCCCCGCGCAAAGCACCACTACAAAGCCCTCCGGTCACAGCCGCCCCGCACCCCCGCCCGCCTCTCTCGCCTCCCCGACTACCGGGAGGTCACCGTATCCGCAGGGGCGGCGGCCCAGAACGCGGCGGAAGAGGCCGTTGAGCTCGCGGAGCGGCAACTGCGCCGCGCTGGCTACCGGGTGCACAGGTACGACGGCCGCGGATGGGCATCCGTCTCGGCGGAGCGCGGCTACCTGCGAGAAACCGGGAACCTTGTCTTCCACATCGCTCTGATCGGGGTGCTGGTCTCCGTCGGCATCGGCGGCGGGTTCGCTTACACCGGGCAGCGGGTCGTGGTGGAGGGCACCACGTTCGTCAACGCCCTCAGCGACTACTCCTCCTTCAACCCGGGCCGATTCGTCGACGGAACCGGCCTCGCCCCGTACTCGATGACCCTCGACGAGTTCGAGGTCACCTATCAGCTGCCCGGTACCCCCGGCGCGGGGCAAGCAGGGGACTTCTCCGCCAATGTGACTATCCGCCAACCCGGGCAGGACGACCGCAGCGAGAGCGTCATCGTCAACTATCCGATCACCGTCGAAGGTGACCGGATCTACCTGCTCGGAAACGGGTACGCGCCCACCCTCACTATCCGGAACCCGGAGGGGGAAGTTGTGTACAGCGAATCGCAGCCGTTCCTGCCGCAGGACTCATTCATGACCTCCTTGGGGGTCATCAAGATCCCGGACGGGATGCCGGAGCAGCTCGGTCTGGTTGGATTTTTCTACCCCACTCAGGGTGTGCTGCCGTCCGGCGCGTACACGTCGGTGTACCCGGATGCGATTAACCCGGTGCTCACTCTCAACGTGTTCAGCGGTGACCTCGGGATCGATGACGGCACCCCCCGGTCCGTCTACACCCTCGATGTCGACGGGCTCACCCAGCACACCGGCGCCGACACCGGCGCGGAGTCGCTCGAGCTCACCCCCGGCGCGAGCGCTGACCTTCCCAACGGGTGGGGGACGATCACCTGGGAGGACGACACAGCGGTGGTCGGTGAACCGGTGAAACGGTTCGCGTCGCTGCAGATCCAAAACGACCCCTCCGGTACCTGGGTGCTCGCCTTCGCCACCCTGGCCACATTGGGACTGATTGCCGGGATGTTCGTCCCCCGCCGCCGCGTGTGGATCAAAGCCCACACCACCCCGGGGGGCGTCCGGGTCGAGTACGCCGGCCTCGCGCGCGGCGAGGACCCAACCCTGAACAAAGCCGTCCGCGACATCGCGGACACTCATTCCGCCGCGCTGACCGGCACGACAAGCCACATCCCTCCCGAAGGAGAAAACCGATGAAATGTCCCATTGACGATGCCCTGCTCGTGGTGACCGAGCGTTCCGGTGTCGAGATTGACTACTGCCCGCAATGCCGCGGCGTCTGGCTGGACCGCGGCGAACTGGACAAGATCATCGACCGCACCTCCGACTCCCGCTCGCCCGGATACCCCGCACCACCATCACGCGACTCCCACCACGGCCGTGGTGACTCCTCCCGAGGCAGAGACGATTCCAGGGACGTCCGAGGAGGGAAGCGCCGCCGGGAGGGTTTCCTCGGCGACCTCTTCGACTTCTGATCACTCAACCGAGATGAGACCGTGAACGACTGGATCCCCGGGGCACCGCCGACACTGCTCGGCTTCCTCAGCCCTGGGCCGTTACCGCTGCCGCTGCTGCCAGTAGTGGCCGGCGTGCTCGCCGTCGCCTACCTGGCCGGCGCGGTGCGGCTGTGGTCGCTGGGGCGTCGGTGGCCGGTGTGGCGCACGGTCAGCTTCCTGCTTGGCTGCGTCGCCCTCGCCGCGGTCACAGGGCTCGGAGTCGAGGGGTACGGGTACGCGCTGTTCTCGGTGTTCATGTTCCAGCAGCTCACCCTAATGATGACAATCCCGCCGCTGCTGGTTCTCGGCTCTCCCGGCACCCTGCTGCTGCGCGCCACCCCCCACCACGGCACCGGCCTCATGATCCTCCGCGCGGCACATGCGGGGCTGCGCAGCCGGACCGCCCGGTGGCTGCTCAGCCCGTGGCTGGCGGTCCCTTTGTACCTGGCCGCGTTCTACGGCCTCTACCTGGCGGATTTCGCCGACCCGATCCTGTCCACCGTCACGGGCCACACTCTCCTCGAGGTCGGGTTCCTGGTTGCCGGGATGCTGTTCACGATCCCGATTCTGTCCTCAGACCCGCTCCCGGTGCGGATGAGCCACGGTGGACGCGCTCTGGATGCGTTCGCCGAAGCCGCCCTGCACGCGTTCTTCGGCGTGTTCCTGATGATGGCCACCAGCATCCTCGTGCAAGGGTTCGCCGGTCCGACGAGCGCGCTGGGAATGGACCCGATCGAGGACCAACGCCTCGCCGGTGGCCTGGCCTGGTCCTACGGCGAAGCTCCCACCCTGCTGATGCTCATCTACGTGATGCACCGCTGGTTCCGCGAGGACACCGCCCAGGCCGTTGCCGCCGACCGCCGCGCCGACGCTCACGGTGACCCCGAACTCGACGCGTACAACGACTACCTGACCCGACTGCACCAGAAAGACACCTGACCGATGCCCACGACCCTGCCCCCTCCTGCCCCGGCTGCTGCGCCGGAGCGCGGGACGCCACAGCGTGCGCCGTCATGGTCGATGCCGCTCTGGGCAGCGGTAGCGGCGGCCGCCGCTGCCGGGTTCTTCCTGGATGTGGCGTCCGCGCCGGTTGGGTGGTGGCCACTGACTTTCGTGAGCGTCACGGTCGCCCTGCTGAGCCTGATCCGGCGGAGTCTCGGCGGGGCGCTGCTGGTCGGCACCGTGTTCGGGGCAGTGTTCTACACCACCCACTTGGTATGGGTGGGGGAGTTCCTCGGCCCGGTGCCGTGGCTTGCCCTCGCCGGGCTGGAAACGATCTTGTTCGGCGTAGGCGCGGTGCCGATCGCCCTCGCCTACCGGTGGACTGCCCACTACCGGCCACGCGGCGCCGTGCAGCTGTTCGCGGTGCCGCTGCTGGTCGGGGGGCTGTGGGCGGCCCGCGAGGTGGTGATGGGAACATGGCCATACTCCGGTTTCCCGTGGGCACGGATCGGGATGACCCAGGTCGGCGGGCCGTTCGTCGAGGCCGCATCGTGGACAGGCGTGACCGGCTTGTCGTTCCTGATCGTGACGGTATGCGCCGCCGTGGTGCAGTGGCTGCGTGCGGGTGGGATCCGATTCCTCCGCGGCCTGCTCCCCGTCGTCGCCGTCGTGGTTCTCCTGGTCATCACCCCGCAGTTCCCCACCATTGCGGCCGGGACATTCCGGGTCGGGTGGGTGCAGGGCAACGGCCCGACCGGGTACTTCGACGAAAAGGCGCCCGGCGACGTCCTCGCCGCGCAGACCACCGCGACGCGCCCCCTGTACGGGCAGCCGATGGATCTGCTGGCCTGGCCGGAAGGCGGCGTCGACGCCGACCCGCTCAGCGACCCCGCCGCCGCTGCGGCGCTGGACCGTGTCGTGAAGGCAGCGGGAGCACCGTTGTTGATGAACGCCGCCACTACCCGCGGCGACAGGATCTTCAACACGTCTCTGCTGTGGACCGCAGATCCCGCGGACCGGCAGTGGCATGACAAGGTCAACCCGGTCCCGTTCGGGGAATACGTGCCCGACCGGTGGTTCTACGAACTGATCGTCCCTGACCTGGTCGGTCTCATCCAACGCGAATACACCCCCGGCACCAACCCCCCGCTCGTGCAGGTTGGAGACGTCGGTGTCGGGCTGGCGATCTGCTTCGACGTGATCTACGACACCGTCATCTGGGACGGCGCCCAGCAGGGTGCGGAGCTGTTCGTGTTTCAGACCAACAACGCCGACTTCCGTGGCACCGACGAGAACCTCCAGCAACTCGCGTTCGCCCGCATGCGCGCCATCGAAACGAGTCGCGCGGTCGTTAACGTCTCGACGGTGGGCACCAGTCAGGTGATCGCCCCAGACGGCACCACCCTCGACAGTGTCGGCGTCGACACCGCTGGCGCCGCGGTCAGCACCGTCCCGCTGCGCACGGGGCTCACCCCGTCAATCGTGCTCGGCCCCTGGCTCACCGGTTTCATCGTCCTCGCCTCCGGTGTTGCTCTCGCGGCGGCCGGCATCTCCCACCGTGCCCGCACGCGCGCGGGCGCCACGAATCATCCGACCGGCCGAAGGAGTCTTCAATGAACGCGGCACGGACGGAACATACCGGATACCAACACGACCACGCGCGCCGAACGCTACAGGTGATCCCGACCAAGGCCGCGCGGGAAGATCCGCGGAGGGCAGAGGAATGCGGGTGCGCACCTACTCCCGCCGAGAGCCGAGCGCTGCGGGCAGGTGTCAGCCGACGCACCCTGCTGGGCGCGGGGACCGCTGGCCTGGTCGCTGCGATCGTGGCTGGCCCGCTGCTGCCCTCAGCGTTCGCGGCCACCTATCCGTCCTGGGACGACGTGCAGGCAGCCAAAGCGAACGAAGCGACAAAGGCTGCCGAGGTGCAGCGGATCCAGGGTTTCATCCAAAGCCTCACCGGCGAGGTGGCGCGCACCCGCACCGCCGCTGAGCAGGCCGCGGGTGCGTTCTACACCGCCCAGCAGGCGCACTTCGAGGCGGCCGTCCGAGCGGACACGCTGCAATCCCAGGCCGACGCGGAAGCAGCCAACGCCACCGACGCGGCGAACAAAGCCGGCCGTGTTGCCGCACAGCTGTATCGAGACGGCGGCGACCAGACCTCTCTCGAGCTGTTCTTCTCGGGCTCCGCCGCCACCGCGGACGACCTGCTCACCCGCCTGGGCGTGATGGACAAACTGCTGGAACGCAACCAGACGGTGTATGCCACCGCGATCACCGCGCGCGACGCTGCGCAAAGTCTGACCGATCAGGCGATCGTGGCCAGAGATGAGCGCGACCGGCTGCAGACGGTAGCGGAGCAGAAGATGTCCGAATCGCAGCAGGCCGCCGATGCCGCGCAGGCAGCCCTCGACGCCCAGACACTCAACCTTGGTCAGCTGCAAGCCCAACTCGCCGCTCTCCAAGACACCACGACGAAGACCATCGCCGATTATCAGGCCGGGGTCGAAGCTGCCCGCATCGCCGAGGAGCAACGCCGAGCAGCAGAACGAGCAGAGGCTGAACGTCTCGCCGCCGCAGGCAACGGAGGGGGAGTGGTCAGTTCCGGGTGGGCACGGCCCACATCCGGGCGCCGCACATCGGACTTCGGGCCACGCAGCTCGCAATGCGGCAACGGATACTGCTCGACCAGTTACCACTACGGCGCCGACCTGAGCGGTGGCTGCAGCGCCGGGATCTACTCCGCCGCGGCCGGCACCGTCGTCTACGCCGGATACAACGGCGGCTACGGCAACTACATCAAAATCGACCACGGCGGCGGGATCGGCACCGGATACGCCCACATCCGCAACGGCGGGTTCAACGTGGGATACGGCCAGCGCGTGAACGCCGGCGACCTCATCGGCAGCGAAGGCAACACCGGAAACGCGTTCGGCTGCAACCTGCACTTCGAGGCCTACGTCAACGGGTCACCCGTCAACCCCATCAACTTCCTCGTCGCCCGCGGCGTCTCCATCTGACCCGAAACGAAGGAGGACATCATGAATGACCAGCCCACCTCACCCGCCGGCGATCACCCCCAGACGCCCCCCACCAGGCGCAGCCTGCGCCACACCGCACCCCTGCCACACGCCGGTATCCTGACGCCACCACCCCTACGCCGCACGACCGCAGGTAAGTCCGCTCCCCGCGGGTCCAATGCGCTCCGCCCGATGCGGTCCCTTGCTGTCCTGACGATGGTCACCGGCCTGGTCGCCACCGTCGCGCTACCCGCATACGCTGCCTGGCAGCCGGCAGACGCAGAGATCTCCACGCTGCAGCAGGTTGCCTCGGACGACGCACAATCCCTCGTCGTGGCCTCCGACTCAGCGGCAGAACAGCTCTCCCGAGAAAGCTACGCCGCAACCACCCAGGCGGAGATCGACCAGAAGAAGGCGGCAGAAGCAGCCGCGGCCCGCGCCCGCGACGCGGCCCGCGTCGCCTCGGTGCCGTTCGACTACAGCATGGTGACCCCCGGCAGCGGGACCGTGCGCTGGCCGGTCGGCGGTCCCTTCACCGTGACCGACAGGTTCGGCGCCCGAGGCGGCGCGCACATGGGCACCGACATGGTCGCCGCCGGTGGTACTCCCGTTTACGCATCCCTCGACGGCGTCGTGCGGATCTCGCAAGACAGCTACAACGCCTACGGCGTCACCGTCGTGCTGGAATCCGTCCTGAACGGGCAGCAGATCAGCACGGTGTACCCGCACATGCAGACCGGAAGCCGACAGGTCACCGCCGGCCAGTCGGTCTCCGCCGGCCAGCTGGTCGGTCTCGTCGGCAGCACCGGCCGCTCCACCGCGAACCACCTGCACTTCGAGGTCTACCTCGACGGAACCGCCGTCGATTCGCTGGCCTGGCTGGAAGCGAACGCAGGCTGACCCGTGCCCCCATACCCGTCGCGTCGCCACGCTTCGCCCACACCTTGACCGCAACGATGAACAGGATGACCCTGCCATGACCGGAACCGACGCGCTCTCCCTCGACGGCATCTCACTGCTGTTGGTGTGGACGGCGATCGCCACCTACCTGCTCGCCTTCATCGCGTACACCGTCGACCTCGCCCAGCGTTCCGTCCCCGCCAACATCCCGCAGCGGGAGCCGCTCCTGGTCAGCGGGTCCACAGTCGACAGTTCGCAGAAGGAGACCGCTCAAGCTGGCCCGGTCGACGCGGTTCACCCACCGCCCGCGCAGCAGCAACGACTGCTGTGGGCGCGGATCGGGACATCGCTGACGGTGCTTGCGTTCCTGTTTCACGTCGCTGGCACCATCCTGCGCGGAATCGCCGCCGAACGGGTGCCGTGGGCGAACATGTACGAGTTCGCGCTGACCGGCACCGCCCTGATCGTCGCGGTGTACCTGCTGGTGCTCCGCCGCTCCGACCTCCGGTTCCTGGGCGCCTTCCTCATCGGCATGGTGGTGCTGCTCCTTGGCGGGGCGACGATCACGTTCTACGTCGACGTCGTCCCCCTGATGGACCCACTCAAGAGCGTGTGGCTGGTCATCCACGTCTTCGTCGCCTCGCTCGCCACCGCCCTGTTCGCAATCGCATGCGGCCTCTCCATCACCCAGCTCATGCAAGCGCGCCGTGAACGCCGCGCCCAAGCATCGGAAACCGCCCGCCCCTCCGGCCCCGGGTTTCTGCGCACTCTGCCCCCCGCCGACGCGCTCGAATCACTCGCCTACCGGTTCGCGATCGTGGGATTCATGTTCTGGACATTCACTCTCATCGCCGGCTCGATCTGGGCGAACGACTCCTGGGGTCGTTACTGGGGCTTTGACACCAAGGAAGTGTGGACATTCGTGATCTGGGTGCTCTACGCCGGCTACATCCACGCCCGCGCGA
Source organism: Microbacterium sp. (assembly GCF_026393345.1). GTDB lineage: Bacteria > Actinomycetota > Actinomycetes > Actinomycetales > Microbacteriaceae > Microbacterium. The sequence continues at coordinate 3,477 of NZ_JAPLAI010000067.1, read as the reverse complement.
CCAGGGGCTGGCGTGGCAACCGCTCCGCGTGGCTGTCCATCATCGGGTTCGTCGCAGTGCTGTTCAACTTCACGATCGTCAACATGTTCTTCAAAGGACTCCACGCCTACTCCGGGCTCAGCTGAGTCTTCTTCCGTGAGTCCGCTCGACCCCAAACCGAAAGCACGCACATGACTTCGAATCGCTCGAATCCGGCCAACAAACCTCAGCACGGTCAGATGACCGTCAAGCAACAGCGCGAGCACAAGCGCCAGGAGAAATTGGTCGAGTATCAGAAGCAGCTCGCCAAACGCCGTCGGAGCAAACTCGTCTGGTGGGTCGTTGGTTCGACGGCGGCTGTGGTGATCGTTGGCCTCGTTGTCGCGTCAGTAGTGCTCGCGCCGTCCCCGCCAAGACAGTACGAGGCCGGTAGTGAGGGGGCCACCATCGAAGGTGTCGAGACCTTCGAGAATACGGCTGAGCACGTCGAGGGTGTTGTGGGATACGAGCAAAGCCCCCCGGCGGGCGGGCCGCACAATGCTGTCTGGCTGAACTGCGGCTTCTATGACCAACCGGTGCCGAATGAGAACGCGGTCCACTCCATGGAGCACAGTGCCGTGTGGGTGACATACAACCCCGACGAAGTCGCGGGCGATGAACTCGCAGCGCTCAAGAGCCAATTGCCCTCGACCTATGTCGTGCTTTCCCCCTATGAGGGTCTGGATGCGCCGATAGTGATGTCCAACTGGAACCAGCAGCTCAAGATCGACTCGGCCGACGACGAGCGAATAGGTGAGTTCTTCGAAGAGTACTGGCGCAGCCAGAACGCCCCCGAACCGAACGCCGCTTGCACTGGCGCGTACGACGCCCCCGGCAAGCAATGAACCGCAGTAAGAACATGCACGCGGCCCGACCTCGAGGATGGCGTCGGTGGTGGAAAGTCATCCTTGTACTGCTCGCGATCGGCGCGCTGGCGTTCGCCGCAGGACGCTTCTCGACCTTCGGGTCGCAGGACGCCGGTACTCCTGGTGCGGACTCTCCCGAAGCCGGCTTCTCACGTGATATGCAGGTGCATCACGCACAGGCCATCCAGATGGCCATGGAGATCTACCAAAAGACTGCCGACGACGAACTGAGGATCCTCGCCTACGACATCGCCACCGGGCAGGCGGGCCAGCGCGGCGAGATGTTCGACTGGCTCGTGCAGTGGGGCCTGTCGCAGTCCGGTGGTCCGATGATGAAGTGGATGGATGCCTCTCCGGTCGGGAGCGGCCACACCATGATGTCAGACGGTGCGGCCATGACGGAGGAAGAGGCACGCATTGAAATGGGAATGGCTTCAGCTGACGAGATCACCGCTCTCCAGGGCGCGACAGGGCAGCAGGCAGATTGTCTCTTCCTCGAGCTGCTCATTCGCCACCACGAAGGCGCCATCCCTATGGCCGAGGCGCTCATCGAACTCGGCTCAGATCCGCGTGCCCTGACCGTTGCGGAGAACATCAAGAACGGACAGACCGCCGAGATCAGCGCGATGCAGTCCATGCAGGCGCGAATCGGCTGCGGATAACACACGATGGCGCCCAGCGGCGGCTGGTGTAGCGACCGCTCCGCCTGGTTGCGCATCATCCGAACCGAAAGAATCCCCATGACCCTCACGCCCAAAGAGCCGCGCAGGAGAGCGCCCCCGCAGTCCTGTGCGCGCGAGGGAAAACTGATGCCGCGCCCCGAAGATGTGAGGTACCGAGGATTGCGGGCCGTCGGGCCGGCGATCCTTGTCGCGGTCGCACTCATCGTCATGGTCTGGGCGCTGGGGTTCGGTGGCGGTGCCGCGGAGCTCTCATTGGATGACGCCGGCCCGATCGTACGCTGGGGACTTCCGGCCGCAAAGCTGTTCGTGAACCTCGCTGCCGCTGGCATGGTCGGTGCCCTCGTGACCGCGCTGTTTACGTTGCGAACTGGTGAGCGTGAGTTCGATGTCGCCCTCGATGTCGCCTCGATCTCCGCTGCCGTGTTCACCGTTGCCGCCGGCGCAACGGGGTTTCTCACGTTTCTCAGCGTGTTCAACCCCGCGCTCGACGCAGGACCGCAGTTCGGTGCCCAGCTCGGTCGGTTCCTCGTCGAGCTCGAGGTTGGACGCACGTGGCTGATCACGACGGTTGCCGGCGCCGCACTTACTGTGCTGACGTTCGCTGTACGGTCCTGGCTCGGCACGCTTCTGGTCGCACTGCTGGCGGTGGCATCTCTCGTCCCGATGGGGACACAGGGACACTCCGGCGATGACGCTTTTCACCATGAGGCGATGATGGCGGTCATTCTGCACATCATCGGCGCCGCGGTCTGGCTCGGCGGGCTGCTCCTGCTCGTCGCGGTCCGGCCCGTCCTGGATCGGCGCCGCATCCCGGATGTCGTCGCCCGGTACTCGAGCCTCGCCCTGGCCGCGTTCGTGCTCGTCTCCGTGTCCGGCACGGTCCGTGCGGCTATCGGATTGCAAGAGTGGTCTGCGTTGTTCTCTCCCTACGGCGCGATCCTTGGCGTCAAGGTCATCGCACTTATCGGGCTGGGGCTCTTCGGGGTGTGGTATCGCGCTCGCCTGGTCGGCAGGATGCGGGACTCCGACGCGGCATCCCGCGCCTTCTGGATACTGGTCGCGTTCGAGCTGGGATTGATGGGCGTGGCCAGCGGTGCCGCAGCGGCGTTGGCACGCACCCCGCCTCCGAACCCGGTCCCGCTTCCCGAGATTCCCTCACCGGCAGAACGCCTCACCGGTGCACCATTGCCCCCGGAGCTCACGATCGAACGGTGGGTCACCGCATGGAACGTAGACCTGTTGTGGGCGGTGGTCGCTGGCTTCGCGGTCTTCTTCTACCTCGCTGGGGTGTGGCGGTTACGCCGCCGAGGTGACGCATGGCCGGTCTACCGCACGATCATGTGGGTCGCGGGAATGGTGCTGCTGGTGTGGGTCACCGGTGGGGTCATCAACGTCTACCAGGACTACCTGTTCAGCATGCACATGGTCGGGCACATGCTCCTCACCATGGCGATACCGGTACTTCTGGTCGCCGGAGCCCCCGTAACCCTCGCCGCCCGAGCGATCCGCAAGCGCGACGACGGCACCCGCGGGGGCCGGGAGTGGATCCTGTGGGCCGTGCACTCCCCAGTCGCGCGCGTGCTGACCAACCCATTTGTCGCGGCAGGCCTCTTCATCGGGTCGTTGTGGATCTTCTACTACACCGACCTGTTCCGGTGGTCGCTGTATGACCACCTCGGCCACCAGTGGATGATCGCGCACTTCCTCATCACCGGCTACCTCTTCGTACAGTCGCTGATCGGCATCGACCCAGTGCAGTGGCGGCTGCCGTGAAGCGCCCCAGGTTTGATGCCGCATCCTTTTGAGTTGGAAGGATGTATGTCATGCCGAAGAAGATCGATCCCGCGCTCCGTGACCGTGCGGTCCGGCTCGTGCGTGAGCACAGGTCGGAGTATCCGTCGCTCACGGCC
>NZ_JAPLAI010000021.1 GCF_026393345.1 Microbacterium sp. | reverse complement strand
CTTCACGTATGTCTCGTTTCGCGCGGCGATATGGGACATACGTGAAGTCTCGCGCGGGGGTAGGCGGGCATCAGAAGTGGTACGGGTAGGGCGACCAGTCGGGGTCGCGCTTCTCCAGGAACGCGTCGCGGCCCTCGACGGCCTCGTCCGTGCCGTAGGCGAGGCGCGTCGCCTCGCCGGCGAACACCTGCTGCCCCATCAGCCCGTCGTCGATCGCGTTGAAGGCGAACTTCAGCATCCGGATGGCGGTGGGCGATTTCGTGAGGATGGTGCGCGCCATCGCGAGCGCCTCGGTCTCGAGTTCGGCGTGCGGCACGACCCGGTTCACGGCGCCGATCTCGTAGGCCCGCTGCGCCGAGTACTCCTCGGCGAGGAAGAACACCTCGCGGGCGAACTTCTGGCCGACCTGGCGTGCCATGTACGCGGAGCCGTAGCCCGCGTCGAACGAGCCCACATCCGCATCCGTCTGCTTGAACCGGCCGTGCTCCGCCGAGGCGATCGACAGGTCGCACACCACGTGCAGCGAGTGCCCGCCGCCGGCCGCCCAGCCCGGGATCACGGCGATGACGACCTTGGGCATGAACCGGATGAGCCGCTGCACCTCGAGGATGTGCAGCCGCCCGGACCGGGCCGGGTCGGGGGCCGTCGCCTCATCGGCCGCATAGGTGTACCCGTCGCGGCCGCGGATGCGCTGGTCGCCGCCGGAGCAGAACGCCCAGCCGCCGTCCTTGGGGCTCGGACCGTTGCCGGTGAGGAGCACGACGCCGATCTTCGGGTCCTGGCGGGCGATGTCGAGCGCGCGGTACAGCTCGTCGACCGTGTGCGGGCGGAAGGCGTTTCGCACCTCGGGGCGGTCGAAGGCGATGCGCGCCACCCGTCCGTCGTGGGTCACGTGCGCCGTGATGTCGGTGTACGCGTCGGCGCCGGGCGCGAGGCGCCACTCGGCCTCGTCGAAGATGTCGGAGACGGTCATGCGTTCTTCCCATCCCGCCAATCGAGCCAGCGCTGCACGAGCGCGAAGTCCCAGTCCGGGCCGCCGAAGCCGAGCGTGAACAGGCGCGCGCCGGCGTCGTACAGCGCGTCGGCGGCCGCCTCGTCGCGCCCCTTGAGCTCGCTCGACACGATGAGGCCGGACGCGTCGCGGCCGTCAGTGTCGCTCCAGCGCGCGATCACGTCGAGCTTGTGGGCGATCTCGTCCGGGCCGACGAAGCTGTGCCAGATGTCCGCGTGCTTCGCGACGATCCGCAGCGTCTTCTGCTCGCCCTTGCCGCCGATGAGGATCGGGATGCGGCGGGTCGGCGCCGGGTTCAGTTTCTCCCAGCGCGATTCGATGCGGTCAAGGTCCGCGGCGAGATCGTTCAGCCGGGACCCGGCCGTGCCGAACTCGTACCCGTACTCGTCGTAGTCGCGCTCGAACCAGCCCGACCCGGTGCCGAAGATGAAGCGCCCGGTGCCGGTGCCCTTCTCGCTGATGTGATCGATCGTGCGGGCCATGTCGGCCTGCAGGTCGGCGTTCCGGTAGCTGTTGCAGTTCACGAGCGAGCCGAACTCGACCCGCTCGGTCTGCTCCGCCCATGCGGCGAGCATGGTCCACGCCTCGAAGTGCGGGCCGTCGGGGTCGCCGTGTAGCGGGAAGAAGTGATCCCAGTTGAAGAGGATGTCTACGCCCATGTCCTCGAGCCGGGTGACGGCCTCCCGGATGGCGGGGTAGGTGACCTGCTGCGGCTCGATCTGCACGCCGAGGCGCACGGGGGTTTCCAGAAGAGGCATGACGCCAGCCTATTCCCGGGGAAGGATGGGGGCATGAGCATCGTTCTGCCCACCCTCGCCGAGCTGCGCGCCAGCGCGCACGTCGTGGCCCTCCCCCTGAACACCCGGTTCCGCGGCATCTCGGTGCGGGAGGCGCTGCTGTTCGACGGCCCGGAGGGGTGGAGCGAGTTCTCCCCGTTCGTGGAATACGAGGATGCGGAGGCCGCCACGTGGCTGGCGGCGGCGATCGACTTCGGCTGGATGCCGCAGCCCGTCGCCCGGCGTGCCGAGATCCCGGTGAACGCCACGGTGCCGGCGGTGCCGGCCGAGGCGGTCGCCGAGGTGCTGGCGCGGTTCGACGGGTGCCGCACGGTGAAAGTGAAGGTCGCCGAGCGCGGCCAGACCCTCGCGGAAGACGTGGCGCGGGTGCGAGAGGTGCGCCGCATCCTCGGGGTCGAGGGTCGCGTGCGCGTCGACGCCAACGGCGGCTGGAACGTGGATGAGGCCGAGCACGCGGTGCGCGCGCTCGCGGAGTTCGACCTGGAGTATCTCGAGCAGCCCTGCGCCACCGTCGCCGAGCTCACCGAGCTTCGCGGCCGCATCGGCTACCTCGGCATCCCGGTGGCGGCGGACGAGAGCGTGCGGAAGGCCGAGGACCCGATCCGGGTGGTCCGCGAGGGCGCCGCCGACCTCGTCGTGGTCAAGGCGGCACCGCTCGGCGGTGTCCGGCAGGCGCTCGAGGTGGTCGCCCGGGCGGGCGTCCCCGCCGTCGTCTCCAGCGCTCTGGACACCTCGGTCGGGCTGGGTATGGGTCTGGCTCTCGCCGCGGCGTTGCCGGAACTGAACTACGACTGCGGGCTGGGCACGGCGTCGCTCCTCGCCCGGGATGTCACCGCGGACCCGCTCCGCGCCGAGGGCGGCGTCATCCGGGTGCGGCGCGCGGAGCCGGAGCCGGCGCTCCTATCCGAGCTCGCGGCCAGCGAGGAGCGCCGAGACTGGTGGCTGGCTCGACTCGACCGCTGCTACCAGGTGCTCGCCGCGCGCTGACCCGGCCCGGCACGACCGCGAGACCACATCCGTTCGCCGAAACCACACCCGAATGCATGTGGTCTCGCGGAACGGATGTGGTCTCGGCGCGGCGGCGGGCCGTGTGAGGGCTGGGCTTATTCCAGGCCGCTGTAGACGTGCAGGCCCTTGAAGAACATGTTCACGATCGTGAAGTTGAACATCACGGCGGCGAAGCCGATGATCGACAGCCACGCCGAGCGGGTGCCGCGCCAGCCACGCGTCGCGCGGGCGTGGATGTATCCGGCGTACAGCACCCAGATGACGAAGGTCCAGACTTCCTTGGTGTCGAAGCCCCAGTACCGGCCCCACGCGTCGTTGGCCCAGATGGACCCGGCGATGAGCGTGAAGGTCCAGAAGATGAACCCGATGATCGCGAACCGGTAGGCAAGCGACTCGAGCGCATCGGCGCCCGGCAGGATGCGGAGGAACTTCGGCCCGGTCTTGGTCGCCGGGACTCCGTCCGCAGCCGCCGCGAGCTTCTTGCGCTCCCGACGGGACTGCAGGAGCTGCACCACCGACAAGCCGAAGGCGAGGGCGAACAGCGCGGTCGCGAGCGACGCGACGAACACGTGGATGACGAGCCACGGCGACTTCAGCGGGTCGGACAGCGGCGTGATCGCGACGTAGAAGCCGAGGGTCGCCCCGCCCAGCAGGAGCACGACGAGTCCGGTGATGAACGTGCCGAGGAAGCGCAGGTCGTAGCGGAAGAGCACCACGAGGTACACCGCGACGATGAGCATGGTCCCGGTGAGCGAGAACTCGTACATGTTGGACCACGGCACCCGACCCGCCGCGATCCCCCGGGTGACATCGGCGCCGACATGGAAGAGAAAGGCCAGCCAGGTCAGCGAGGTGCCGATGCGGGCCCAGAGCGGACGCTTGCCGCTGGTGTCACGCGCGGAGAGGGATGTCGCATCCAGGGTCGGCGAGGTCGTCCCGACGCCACCCACTGCGGCGCCCACGAGCTGTCGCTCGCGCGCGGCGTCCTGCGCATCCACCGCCTGCGCGCCACGACGCGAAAGGTCGATGGCGTACGCGATGAAGGCGAGCGCGTAGACCGCGATCGCGGTCCAGACGAGCAGGACCGACACGGTGTCGAACGTGAGCTGATCGGACATGGGCCTCAGTCTAGGTCGGGGGCCGCGGGACGACCGGGGGTGGGGG
>NZ_JAPLAI010000024.1 GCF_026393345.1 Microbacterium sp. | reverse complement strand
CGGCCGCCGCGGCTCACCGGCCGCGTCCGGAGCATCGGCAGCGACCTGGTCGCCGACATCACCCCCGCGCTCTCCGGCCTGGATGTGCTCGTCACCGATTACTCCTCGCTCGCCTTCGATGCCTCGCTCGTGCCCGTCCCGACGGTGTTCCTCGCTCCCGACGCCGAGGCGTATCAGCGCTCCCGCGGTTTCTACGGACGCTACGAGGATGTCGCCGGCCCGACATGGGCACGCACCTGGCACGAGGCGGCCGCGCAGATCGCCGCGACCCTCAGCGACCCGGTCGAGCGGGAGCGGCGCACCCGCCGGGCCCGCGACCTCAGCGCGCGAGTCCACGCCTTCGACGACGGACGCAACACCGAACGCGTGTACCGTGCCATCGGGGCAGCGCTCGCGCACCAGACACACCCGGGGGGACGCCGATGATCACCGCCACGTTCGTCAGCACGCCCGCACCCGCGCTCGTTCTCACCGGGACCGGCTCCGCGCCGAGCGGTGGGTCGCTGTACGGTGCCCGCGCCCGCACCGTCGGCACGGTCGATACCTCCGTTGACGGCTGGACCCTGACGCTCCCGCTCGTGGCGTCCCGCTGGGGCGGACCCGAACTGCCGCTTCCGAGCGGTGAGTACCAGCTCGATGTGGCGGGCGGTCCGGATGCGGCGGAGCTCGAGACGCTCCGCACCTCCCCGACGCTGCTCGACACTCTCCGCGCGGAGATCGACGGGCCCACCGTCCGGGTGAGTCCGCCGGTGGATCCGGTGTATGACTCCGTCGAGGGGCAGGATGCGCTGGAACGCCGCTACGCGAGCCGCGTGACCGAGCTGGAGAACGCCGTGTTCTTCGAGAGCTTCTACGGGCGCACCGTCGGCTGCAACCCGCTCGCGATCGATCGGGAGCTCGCGCGCGTCGCGCCCGGCGTGACCCGCTACTGGAGTGTCGTCGACCTCTCGGTGCCCGTCCAGGACGGTGCCGTCGCGGTCGTCGAAGGGACACCCGCCTGGGGGCGCGCCCGCGCCCGCGCGCGCCTGCTCGTCGTCAACGACTGGCTACGCCGCCGGTTCGTCCGCCACCCCGGGCAGATCGTGCTGCAGACGTGGCACGGCACGCCGCTGAAGCGCCTCGCCCTGCACCGTCCCGGCTTCGATCCGCGGCGCGCGCTCGCGGTGCTGCGCGAGTCGCGCCGCTGGAACGTGCTGCTGGCGCAGAACCCCTACGCCGCCCGCATCCTCGGCAAGGCCTACGCGTTCCTCACCCGGCCCATCTGGGTGGAGGGGTATCCCCGCAACGACGCCCTCGTCACCGGCGACCCCGCCGAGGCCCGCGCGGCACTCGGCATCGGTCCCGACGAGCGGGTGGTGCTGTACGCGCCGACCTGGCGGGACGACCGCGACCGCATGGTGGAGTTCATCGATCCGGCCGCGCTCGCGGCGGAGACCGGAGCCATCGTGCTGGTTCGCGGGCACTCGCGCACCCTGCAGCCCGGCCGGGATGCGGAGGGCACGCGGGTGATCGATGTCACCGGGTTCGGCGACACCACGCAGCTGCTGCTCGCCGCGGACGTCCTCGTCACGGACTACTCGTCGGTGATGTTCGATTTCACCGTGACCGGCAAACCGATCGTGTTCCTCGTGCCCGACCTCGAGCACTACCGCGGCGAGTTGCGCGGCTTCTATTTCGATCTGGCTGCGCACGCGCCGGGCGCGCTCGTGCGCACGCAGGACGAGCTCGTGCAGGCGCTGACCGCCGCTGATGATGCGGCGTACGCGCTCGCCTACGCCGCGTGGCGCGAGCGGTTCAACGCCCGCGACGACGGTCATGCCTCCGAACGCGTCGTCGCCCGCATCCTCGATCAAGGCTTCGTCGGCCGCTGACGGTCAGGGCAGCGGCGTGTTCCGCGTGCCGAGCCGGGAGGTGTCGACCGTGTCCTTGGCACCGGTGACGAGCCCCGCGAGGAACCCCGCGCCCCACGACAGATGCATGGTCGGCAGCACGGCGAGCGTCCAGAGCTTGTCCCGCCACCCTCTGCCCCCGCCACGGCCCGCGGCGACGGCGGCGATGAGCAGCACGTAGGCGATCAGCGGCAGATAGACGAGGGATGCCACCCAGCCGGCGATGCCGGTGAGCACTCGTGTCGCCTGGAGCACGCCGACGACGATCGCGGCGGCGACGGCCGCCACGAGCAGCGGCGGGGCGAAGAACCGTAGCGAGTTGCGGCGTCCGTACCGGCGGACGAGCTCGCCTCGCCACGCGCCGGTCGCGCGGAACTGTCCGGCCAGGCGCGTCCAGCTCTCGCGCGGCCAGTACGTCACCGACAGCGTCGGGTCGAACCAGACGCGGTAGCCCGCCTGTCGGATGCGGAGGTTCAGTTCCCAGTCCTCGCCGCGCCGCACCGACTCGTCGAACAGCCCCACCTCGTCGAGCACCGAGCGGCGCATGACGCCGAGGTACGCGGATTCCGCCGGACCTTCCTTGGTGCCGCCGTGGTAAGCGCCGCCACCGAGGCCGATGGGGGAGTTGTAGGCGCGGGCGACCGCGCGCTGGAACGGCGACCTGCCGTCCGCGTGCATCACGCCGCCGACGTTGGCGGCCCGCGTCCGGGCCAGGGTGGCGAGGGCACGCACCGTGTACCCGGGTGCCAGCTCGGAGTGCGCATCGACGCGGACGATGGTGGGCAGGGTGCTCCGCCGGATGGCGAGGTTCAGTCCCGCGGGGATGTCGGCGGCCGGGTTGTCCACCAGGACGATGCGGGGGTCTTCCGACGCGAGGCGATGCGCGATGTCGTTCGTCCCGTCCGAGGACGGACCGAGCGCCAGCACCAGCTCCATCGGTCCCGGGACCTCCTGTGCCAGCACGGTGCGGACGGCGCGCTCGAGGTAACGCACCTCGTTCAGCACCGGCATCACGAACGACACCCCGGCGGCGGTGGGAGGAACCGCAGCGTCGCGTCGGCCGTCCCCGTTCACCTGCATCCGTCGATCATGTCACGGGGCCCCCGGTTAGGCTGGAACGATGCGAGTTGCATCGGATCTGCGTAAGGCCCGGGCGTTCGCCGCCAAGGTCCTCGACAATCGAGCCGCGGTCGCGGAGGTGCGTCAGCGGGTGGCGGCCGAGCCGCCCCTCCCGACCGGACGGTTCCAGATCGCGGTGTACTTCGCCGACGGCGCGGTGAACATGTACCAGATGCGTCAGTGGTACAAACCGCTGGAGGAACTGGCCCGCAGCTGGCCGGTGCTGATCCTCAGCCGCGTCGGCAGCGGCGCCCGTGCCCTCATGAACGAGACGACGCTCCCGGTGGCCTTCGTCCCCACCGTGCGGGATCTCGAGCGGGTGGTCGCGGCACAGGACATCCGCGTCGTTCTCTACGTGAACCAGAACACCCGCAACTTCCAGATGTTCCGGTACGGCCGGCGCTGGCACGTGTTCATCAACCACGGCGAATCCGACAAGATGTACATGACCACGAACCAGTTCAAGGCGTACGACTATGCCTTCGTCGCGGGGGACGCGGCGCGCGAGCGGCTGTCCCGCGTGCTGTGGGACTACGACCTGGACCGGCGCACCTTCGAGATCGGGCGCCCGCAGGCGGACCACTATTCGGGGGTGCTGCCCTACCAGCCGGACGAGCGCACCGTGGTGCTCTACGCCCCGACGTGGGAGGGCGATCGACCTTCCGCGCATTACGGCTCCATCGTCACGCACGGGGAGGCGCTCGTCGCCTCGTTGCTGTCGACCGGACGACACCGTGTCATCTACCGACCCCATCCCCGCAGCGGCGTGGTGAACACCGCCTACGGTGACGCGAACCAGCGCATCGTGGCGGCCATCGCGGCGGCAAACGCGGCGGACCCGTCGGCACAGCACGTCTTCGACGACGGTCCCGAGCTCGGGTGGCAGCTGACGGCCGCCGATGTCGCCGTCGTGGACATCTCCGCGATGGTCTACGACCGTCTCGCGGCGGACAAGCCGTTGCTGATCACGCGTCCCGCGGATGAGCGCGCCGTGGTCGACACCCACGGGTACCTCTCTGCGTGCGACTGGCTGGAGGCGGAGGAGGCCGCGGATATCGCGGCGGTGGTCGATCGTCTGCAGGCCGATCCGGATGCGGGGGAGCGTCTCGCCTCCTGGGTGGAGCGGTATTTCGGGGACACTACCCCCGGTGCGCCAACCGCACGGTTCCATGCTGCGGTGGCAGAACTCATGCGCCGCTGGGACGAGTGGGAGCAGCGCAGTACGGCGACGGATCTGGAGCAGGAGCAGGCGGAGAGCGACATCGACGAGGTCGACACCGACGACTGACGGGGCCGTGGCCACGACACGCCCGGGCGGGGAGCGCGATTTGCCCGACCCCGGGAACCCACGTAAGTTATTACTTGTTCGGCCCACAGGGAAGAGCGAGAGCCGCGAGGCCCGCCCCCTCAAGCGCAGAACACCTCCCATCCTCACAGTTCCTCTCCTTGCGAGAGGGCTTCCGCTGTGTCAGGATGGGGAGTCCGGCTCGTCCGGGTCAGATCAGGGACCACTGCTTCGGTTCACACCGAAGCGAAGCGCCGATTTGACAAGACGAACGAGACGGATAAGATAGTGAAGTTGCCCTGCGGAGAGCGTTGTGAGACGTGAAGGTGGGAGCATCCGATCCTTGAGAACTCAACAGCGTGCACTTGTCAAATGCCAAATAACCTCTGTCCAGCTTTTGGTTGGATGAGATTCCTTT
>NZ_JAPLAI010000037.1:80750-92166 GCF_026393345.1 Microbacterium sp. | reverse complement strand
GCCTACATCGTCATGGGCTCCAAGCAGCTCGGTGCCGACATCAACCTCGCCTGGCCCACCGCGGAGATCGCGGTCATGGGCGGCCAGGGCGCCGTCAACATCCTGTACCGGGGCGAGCTGAAGCGTGCGGAGGAGGCGGGCGAGGACGTCGCCGCGGTTCGCACCAAGCTCGCGAACGAGTACACGTACAGCGTCACCTCCCCCTTCCTCGCCGCAGAGCGCGGCGAACTCGACGGCATCATCGAGCCCGCGCAGACCCGCGTCGCGATCGCGAAGGCCCTGCGGTCGCTCCGCGGCAAGCGCGCGAACCTGCCGCCGAAGAAGCACGGGAACATTCCGCTGTGAGCACCGACGAGGCGCCGCTGCGCATCGATGTGCCACGCGGGAACCCGACAGCCGAGGAGCTGGCGGCGGTCGTCGCGGTCGTGGGCGCCGCGTATGCGCAGGAGCGATCGGCGGCTGTCGTGGACGATGACCAGCGCAGCTCCTGGCATGTGTCGCAGCGGTCGCTTCGCCAGCCCCTCCGCCGCGAACTCGGGTGGGGCCGATTCGGCTGACGCCCGCCCGCGTGGTGTCCCCCAAAGTACCTACAGACAGCCTCGCCGGCCGCCCCCGATACTAAGAGAGCTAGAACGCATTGCGCGTTGGCCGGTCCACGGGTTACCAGGGTTCCCCCGGATTCGGTCCTGTGGATGATTTTCGGGTAATCATCCACACCGGCGAGGGGCAGGCGATCACGCCGCCCCTCGCCCCCCTGGTTCTCCGGCCTCTCGACATCCCCGTCGACACTGTCGGTTCGGGCCGCCGCGGCTCAGGATGCGGCAGGCCGCCGGATCTCGCGCCACAGGTCGACGCTGTCCTCGTCCGACAGTCCCAGCGTGGACGATGCCCGCCCCACGACGGTCACGGCGACGTCGGCATCCGGCGACGTGCGGATGTACAGCCGGTCCGACCGCGCGGCGCGCAGCGTCTCGGCCAGCTCCGCCCGGATCGCGGGCAGCTGCGCTTCGGGCAGCGCGTCGAGGCCGCCCTCATCCAGGACCGTCACCACCGCGCCGCGACGGCGGGTGGCGTCCAGGGCGGAGCGCACGGCGTCGTCCAGCAGGCGGGGTCCGCGCAGTTCGTCGCGCAGCCGGCCCTCCGCGATCCGCGCCTCGATCCGGCCCTTCTCGCCGAGTGCACCGCCGGTGGCGATGGTCCGCGCGAGCACCGGGCCGGCGACGGCCAGCGCCCGCTGCACCTGGATGCGGCGTTCCCGCTGCTGACTACCCTGCGCCGCGTGCACCGCCGACGCGGTCCGCTGCAGTTCACCCAGCCGCTGGGTGTCCTGGTCGGCGCGGTCGAGGGCGTAGACGAAGAATTGGGCGGCGCTCACCCACATCAGCGAGCCGACCAGGCCGAGCCCCAGTGCAGGCACAAACCCCAGCAGCAGCGTCGACCAGCCGGCGAGCACCGCGGCGCCGCTCCACGCCGGCCACGGCTGGCCGCGCACGACGAGCACGACCATGAGCGCGCCGAGGCCGCCGATGTACCAGGTGGCGTAGGAGGCGCCGACGGCGTCGGGGCCGACGCCGTACGCGACCGCGGGAGGCACGGCGACCGCGGTGATGAGAGCGAGGACGCACAGCCACATCGGCAGCCGGTCCCGGCCGCCCCGCACCGCGCCGTCCGCGGAGCGGCGTCCACCGCGATACCCCCACAGGATGCTGAGCCACGCGGTGGCGAGATACAGCGCGAGCGCGAGGATGAACACCGTCGGATGCGGAAGGGTCGCCGCCCACGGGACGCCGCGGCCCACGAGATAGCCGGTGAAGGCGAGCGCCAGGATGGTGAGGACGAACCGCACACTGATCATGCGGCGGACCTCCGCCACTCCAGGGTCACCGTGGTGCCTTCGGGGCCGGAGTCGATGCGGGCGTCCCCGCCGAACGCCGCGACACGGGCGATGATCGACGCCCGGATGCCGAGCCGGTCGGCGGGCACCGCCTCCACGTCGAAGCCGTCGCCGGTGTCGCTGATCCGCACCACCAGCCCGCCGGGCGCCGCGGGCGCCGTGACCGACACCTGGAGCCCAGCGCCGTCGGCGTGGTCGATGGCGTTGGAGATGGCCTGCACGGCCGCCAGCACGAGGGCACGGGCCACGCGTCCGGGAAGCTCCGGCGCACCGGGGTCGATGTCCACCTGGACGGTGACGTCGGTGTCCGCGAGCGCCTCTGCCAGGCCGTCGACGATCGTCTGCGGCGGTACCGGCGCGTCGCTGCCCTCGCCCGCATCCCGGTCGGTGTTCGCGAGGCGGGTGAGCGCCTCACGCGCCATCGACACGGCCAGGTCGCGTTCGCGCGGGCTGTCGGCGCGGGCGGCGGCGATGAGGGCCGCCAGCACGCTGTCGTGCATGAGCGCGGCGACCGCGACCCGCTCCCGTTCGGACGCGGACACGGCGGCCGCACGGGCGTAGGAACTCACGGCGCTCACCCGCCGCTCGTCGACGTCGGAGGCGGCGGCGCGGAACGTCCACCCCATGGTCATCAGGACGCTGCCGAGGATGAGCGAGAACGACACGTCCAGCGCCACCGGCCACCACGCCTCCGGGACGAAATGCAGCTCGATGAGCCGCACCAGGCCGTAGAGCAACGGCAGACCGAGGGTGAACAGGAGCTGCAGAACAAGCGGCATGACGAGCACAGCGGGGACGGTGGCGACATTGATGAGGAAGTACACCCACGGCTGCGAGGAGACGGGCGGGGAGGTGTCGAAAGTGGCGATCGGCCACAGGATGAGCACCAGCATGTAGGCGGCGATGAAGACGGAGGCCGCCAGCCGCTGCGCGCGACCGGCGAAGAACGCGGTGATCATGAGCGCTAGCGGCACGAACACGAGCAGCAGGAACGGCACCTGCCACGCCGGCGGCGCCTCGGTGTCCCCGAGGGCCCCGACGAACGCCTGTGCGCCGAGCGCGACGCATCCGATCGCGACGGAGACGGACATGACCCGCTCGACGCGCTCCCGGGTGAACGAGGCGACCTCGACCGAGGGCAGCGCGCCGAAACCCTCCAGATCACCGGTGGCCGGGTAGCCCTTACCGGGCATCGCCGACGCCCTGCTCCGAGAGGATGCCGTCTTCCAGGGCACGGCGATGCAGATCCACCTTGGTGGGCGCCGGGCGCCCCACCTCGGTGTACTTCATCCGGATGCGGGCGATGTTCTCCTTGGCCGTGGAGAAGGCGATGCCGAGCCGGTCCGCGACGATCTTCAGTGGAAGACCGGCGGCGTACAGCGTCAGCACCTCGCGCTCCCGAGTGGACAGCTGCGCGGTGGCGAACTCACGGTCACCCTCGACGGCGCTCGCCCACTCGGCGTTGCTCAGCACGTCACCGCGTCCGACCGTCGCGATCGCCACCACGACGTCCTCGATCGGGGACGACTTGCTGATGACGCCGGCGGCTCCCGCGGCGAGCGCCTCCCGCACGGTCGCGGAGCGGTCGGCGACGCTGTAGATAATGACGCTCGAGCCGTCGGCGATCAGCCGGGTGACGTTCTCGGTGACGGTGGTGCCGTCGCCGAGGGTCAGATCGAGCACGACGGCATCGGCCGGGCCGTGACCGCTGGAGCGTCGCCAGCCCAGATACTCGGTCACCGATGCACCGGAGAACACGATCTCGGTGCCGCCGTCGGCGCGCGCACAGGCGGCTTCGACCCCGAGTCGCACCGACTCGTGGTCATCGATGAACGCGACGCGGGTCATGGCCACATGCTATCCGCGACTGTCGACCGGGGTGAGCGTGGTGACCGCTTCGACATGGTGCGAGTGCGGGAAGAGGTCGATGGCGCGCACGGTGGTCGCGGCATACCCCTCCTCGGCGAACGCCGCCAGGTCGCGGGCGAGGGCCACCGGGTCGCAGGCGACGTAGACCACCGCGCGGGGACGCAGCCGCGCGACGGCGCGGGCCACCTCGATCCCGGCTCCCGACCGCGGCGGGTCGAGCACGACGACGCCCTGAGACAGCCGCTTCCGCTCCGCGTCGGTCACCGTGGCCGCAAGCCGCTGGATCCACTGCTCGACCCGGCCGGTCTCGGCCCGTGCCCCGATCCACTCGGCGAGGTTCGCACCGGCGTGCTCGGTGGCCCGGAGGTCGGATTCGACGCTCGTGATCTTCGCAGCGGGGCCGGCGATCTCCCCGATGGCGGCGGCGAACAGGCCGACGCCTCCGTACAGGTCGAGGTGGCGGGCGCCGTCTTCGAGTCCCCCGAGCGCCGTCAGCTGTTCGGTCACGATCCCGTGGAGGGTGGATGCGGCGAGCCGGTGCACCTGCCAGAAACCGCCCGCATCCAATTGGAACTCCCGGTCGCCGACGCGCTCGATGACCCGGTCGCGGACGCCCTTGCCGGCGGGCGCCTTCTCGGGCCGCGACAGGATGCGCACCTGGCCATCGGCGGGCTGGACGAGGTCGATGCGTCCCGGGCCGTGGCCCCGAAGCCGGGCTGCGGCATCGGCCACGGCGGCGGTCGCGAGCGGCAGCTCGGTGACCGGCACGACCGTGTGGCTGCGGGCGGCATACGGCCCGACCCGGCCGTCCGCGTCGACGTGCAGGCTCACGCGGGTGCGCCAGCCGGTGGCGTCCGGTGCTTCCTCGTCCCGGAGCGAGCCGTCCGCCGCCCGGATCGGATGCGCCCCCTCGATGGTGGCGGGCAGGTCGAGTTTGCCGATGCGGGTGAGGGCGTCACGGATGACGTCGAGTTTCAGGGCGCGCTGGCGCTCCAGCGCGATGTGACCGAAGTCTGCACCGCCGGGCCGTTCAGCGGCGGGCTGCGAGAGGTCGGCCTGCGCCCAGACGTGGGGGCGGCGGTCCGGTGAGGCGGTCTGCACCTCGACGACCTCGCCGCGCCAGAACGACTTCTTGCTCGTTTCCGTCAACCGCACCCGCACGCGTTCACCGGGCAGCGTGTCCGGGACGAAGACGACCCGGCCCTCGTGCCGACCCACGAACACGCCGCCGTGAGCGACTCCGGTGATCTCCAGCTCGACTTCGTCTCCCGCATCCACCCCCCGAGCCTGTCACACTGTCCGCCGCCCCGCCGCCGCGGTACCGCAGCCGGCAGGGCACGCGGGTAGCGTGGCGGGATGCGTGTGCTGCTGGCATCCACCTCCCCCGCCCGACTGATGCTGCTGCGGCAGGCGGGGATCCAACCCGAGACCCTAGCCCCCGACGTCGACGAAGAGGCGGTCATCGCCGCCGTCGAACACGCCGAGGAGCGCACCCTCGCCCCCGACGAGCACGTCCTCCTGCTGGCACGGCGGAAAGCCGCCGCCGTGGCCGCCGCGATCGAAGCCGACGACCCGGGCTTCGACGGCATCATCATCGGCGGCGACTCGATGTTCGAACTCGACGGCGAGATCCTCGGCAAGCCCTACACCGCCGAGGCCGCCACCGCGCGCTGGCACGCGATGCGCGGGCGCACCGGAGTCCTCCACTCCGGGCACAGCGTCGTCCGGCTGGCTCCGGATGCGGCGCCGGTCGAGGCGCACGCCGTGGCCGCCGCATCCGTCACCTTCGCCGCCGACATCACCGACGCCGAGATCGACGCGTACGTCGCCACCGGCGAACCGCTGCTCGTGGCAGGTGCCTTCACCGTCGACAGCCTCGGCGGGGCGTTCATCACGCGGGTCGAGGGAGACCCCTCCACCGTCGTCGGGATGTCGCTGTCGACGGTGCGGGCGCTCGCCGCGCAGCTGGGCGTCAGCTGGCCGACACTGTGGCGCCGTTCGTAGGTTGTCACAGACCTTTCCCGCTGCTTCTTGTGGGATGCGCTCAAAAGGCGGCCCCTCTACCTCGGTAGGCTGGCTCTCATGCCAGAAATCGCCAAGGTCCTGATCGCGAACCGCGGCGAGATCGCCGTCCGCATCATCCGTGCGGCGCGCGACTCCGGACGAGCCACCGTCGCCGTCTACGCCGACCAGGATCGCGACGCCCTGCACGTCCGCCTCGCCGACGAGGCCTATGCCCTCGAAGGGGCGACGAGCGCCGAGACCTACCTGTCCATCGACAAGATCCTGTCGATCGCCCGCCGTTCCGGCGCGGACGCCGTCCACCCGGGGTACGGGTTCCTGGCGGAGAACGCCGAGTTCGCCCGCACCGTCATCGCTGCCGGCATGGCGTGGATCGGACCGTCGCCCGACGCCATCGAGGCACTCGGCGACAAGGTCACCGCCCGGCACGTGGCCGAGAAGGTCGGTGCGCCGCTCGCTCCGGGCACCCCCGGACCCGTCGCGAACGCCGACGAGGTCATCGCCTTCGCCCGCGAGGTGGGCCTGCCCATCGCCATCAAGGCGGCGTACGGCGGCGGCGGTCGCGGCCTCAAGGTCGCCCGCGAATTCGACGAGGTCGCCGAGATGTTCGAGTCTGCGACCCGTGAGGCGGTCACCGCCTTCGGTCGCGGCGAATGCTTCGTGGAGAAGTCCCTCGATCAGCCGCGTCACGTCGAGCCCCAGTGCCTGGCGGATGCGGACGGCACTGTCGTCATCATCTCGACCCGCGACTGCTCGCTGCAGCGCCGCCACCAGAAGCTCGTGGAGGAGGCACCGGCGCCGTTCCTCACCGCCGAGCAGAACCGCATCCTGTACGAGTCCTCGAAGGCGATCCTGCGCGAGGTCGGCTATGTCGGCGCAGGCACGTGCGAATTCCTCATCGGCGCCGACGGCACGATCTCGTTCCTCGAGGTGAACACGCGTCTGCAGGTGGAGCACCCGGTCTCCGAAGAGGTGACCGGCATCGACCTGGTCCGCGAGCAGTTCCGGCTCGCCGAGGGTGGCACGCTCGACTACGGCGACCCGGAGCCGGTCGGCCACTCGATCGAGTTCCGCATCAACGGTGAGGACCCGGGCCGGAACTTCCTGCCGCAGCCCGGCCCCATCCACGTGTTCAAGACCTTCGGCGGTCCCGGCATCCGGCTCGATTCGGGCGTCACCGCCGGCGACACGGTCTCCGGCGCGTTCGACTCGCTGCTGGCGAAGATCATCGTGACCGGCCGCGACCGCGCCGAGGCGCTGGAGCGCGCCCGCCGCGCCCTGGACGAGTTCGAGGTCGCCGGCCTTCCCACCGTGCTGCCGTTCCACCGGAAGGTCGTGCGCGACCCGGCGTTCACCGCCGAGGACGGCCGGTTCGGCGTGTACACCCGCTGGATCGAGACCGAGTTCGTCAACGACATCCCGGTGTGGGACGGCGAGCTGTCCGATCCCGCTCCGGCCGAGCCGCGGCACACCGTCGTGGTGGAGGTCGGCGGCAAGCGCCTCGAGGTGAACCTGCCCGACCGCATCGCGGCTCCCGCGGCCGCCGCCGGACGCCCCGCCGCCGTGCCGCCGTCCCGTCGCTCGCACCAGCGCACCGCGAACGCGGGGGCGAGCGGCGATGCCGTGACCTCGCCGATGCAGGCGACCGTCGTGAAGCTCGCCGTCGAGCACGGCCAGCAGGTCGTCAAGGGCGACCTGGTCGTGGTCCTCGAGGCCATGAAGATGGAGCAGCCGATCCAGGCGCACAAGGACGGCGTCATCGGCGCCATCGATGCCACTCCCGGGACCACGGTCTCGTCGGGTCACCAGCTACTGACGATCAGCTGAGCCGCTCACCTGTCGCGAACTGCGACCTCATGTCGCACGAAGCGACAGGTGAACAGCGTCGGCGTCAGCGTCAGCGTCAGCGGCAGCGGCAGCGTCAGCGACGGCGACGGCGACGGCGTCCGAAACTCGCAGAAATGCACGAACCTCGCAGGATTCGGCGATATATCTGCGAACTTCGCGTGATTCTGCGAACTTCGGGCGCTGGGTCAGTTCTCGTCGCCACCGTCGGATTCGACGACGTGCATCGCCCGCATCGCGTCGGTGATGCTGCCCGACAGCGACGGGTACACCGTGAACACGCGGGAGACCTGGTCGACCGTGAGACGGCGCTCCACCGCGATCGCGATCGGGTAGATCATGTCCGACGCGCGTGGCCCGACGATGACGCCGCCGACGACCGTGCCGCTGCCCTTATTGGCCAGGATCTTCACGAAGCCGTCCTTGATGCCCATCATCTTCGCCCGCGGGTTCGCCGCCAGCGGGAGCTTTCGCACCACGGCGTTCACGGCGCCGGACGCGATGTCCCGCTCCTGATAGCCGACTGTGGCGATCTCGGGGGCGGTGAAGATGTTGGCGGCGATGCGGCGGTGCTCGAGCGGAATGACGACGTCGCCGAGGGCGTGGAAGATCGCCATGCGACCCTGCATCGAGGCGACCGAGGCCAGCGGCACGAAGGTGGTGCAGTCCCCCGCCGCGTAGATGTTCGGTACCGACGTGCGGGCGACGCGGTTCACCCGGATGTTGCCGGATGCGGTCATCTCGACGCCCGCATCCTCCAGTCCGATCCCGGCGGTGTTGGGGATCGACCCGACCGCCATGAGGCAGTGGCTGCCCTCGACCGTGCGTCCATCGGACAGCGTGACCCGTACGCCGTCGCCGATGTTCTCGACCCGGTCGGCCCGCGCCTTGGAGAGGAGCGTCATCCCACCGCGCTTGAAGACCTTCTCGAGCACCGCCGCCGCATCCGCATCCTCACCCGGGAGCACCTGGTCGCGGCTGGAGACGAGGGTGACCTTTGACCCGAGGTTCATGTAGGCCGAGGCGAACTCGGCGCCGGTCACGCCCGAGCCGACCACGATGAGGTGCTCGGGGAGGGTGGTCATGTCGTAGAGCTGCGTCCAGCTGAGGATCCGCTCACCGTCCGGCATCGCGTTCGGCAGTCGCCGCGGCGAGGCCCCCACGGACACGACGAGGGTATCGGCCTCGACCCGGTCGAAGTCGGTGCCGCCGGCGCCGGTCGACACGACGACGGAGTTGCGTCCCTCGAGCCGGCCGTGACCGGAGATGATGCGCACCCCGGCCTCGACGAGCGAGGCGCGCATGTCGTCGGACTGCTGGCGCGCGAGGGCGAGGAGCCGCCGGTTGACGGCACCCAGGTTGATCGCGATCTCGGGCTTGAGCGGCTTGCCGTCGCCGCCGCGGGCAAACAGCTGCACGCCCAGGTCGCTCGCGCCGGCGATCGCGACGGCCGCATCGGCGGTGGCGATGAGGGTCTTCGAAGGGACCACATCGGTGATCACGGCCGACCCGCCGACGCCGGAGCGCTCGACCAGGGTGACGTCGGCGCCGAGCTGCGCGGCGGCGAGCGCCGCGTCGTACCCGCCGGGGCCGCCGCCGATGATCGCGACGCGTTGGGCATGTTCGAAGCTCAGGGACATGTCCCCCATTCTTCCCCGCCCGCCGCCGCGGCGCACATCGGGGTGCCGCGGCGGACGCGTGCGGCGATTTAGAGTGGTCGTCATGGTGACCCAGAACCCGCTCGACGACCCCGCTGCCGACCCCTTCGAGATCGCCCGGCAGGCCGCCGACGACATCGCCCGGATCACCGGCGTCGACCGCCATGACATCGCCCTCACCCTCGGCAGCGGCTGGGGGCGGGCCGCGGAACTCATCGGGGAGACCACGGCGACGATCCCCGCGACCGAGGTCACCGGTTTCAGCAAGCCCGCCCTGGAAGGTCATGCCGGGACGCTGCGCAGCATCCTCGCCGAGAACGGCAAGCGGATCCTCGTGATCGGCGCACGCACGCACTTCTATGAAGGCCACGGCCCGCGCCGGGTCGTGCACAGCGTCCGCACCGCGGCCGCCACCGGCGCCACCACGATGGTGCTCACCAACGGCGCCGGCGGCATCAAGGCCGACTGGCAGCCCGGCCAGCCGGTGCTCATCAGCGACCACATCAACCTGACCGGCGCCTCGCCGCTGGAGGGTGCCACCTTCATCGACCTCACCGACCTGTACTCGGCGCGGCTGCGTGACCTCGCTCGCACGATCGAGCCGAACCTCGACGAGGGCGTGTACTGCCAGTTCCGCGGGCCGCAGTACGAGACGCCCGCCGAGGTGCAGATGGCCAAGAGCTTCGGCGGCCACATCGTGGGCATGTCGACCGCGCTCGAGGCGATCGCCGCACGGCAGTCCGGCATGGAGGTGCTCGGGTTCTCGCTCATCACGAACCTCGCCGCCGGGATCTCCCCCACCCCGCTCAGCCACGCCGAGGTCATCGAGGCCGGGCAGACCGCGGAACCGGTGATCTCGGCGCTCCTCGCCCGCGTGATCGGCGCGCTGTGAGCGCCCTGCTCGACGCCGCCCGCGCCTGGCGGGACCAGGACCCGGATGCGGTGACCCGCGCCGAGCTCGACACGCTCATCGCGCGCGTCGAGGGCGAGGTGGCCGGCGCGACGGACGAGCTGGCCGACCGCTTCGGCACCCGTCTTGCCTTCGGCACCGCGGGCCTCCGGGGCGAGCTCGGCGCGGGCAGCAACCGGATGAACCGGGTGCTGGTCGCGCAGGCCGCGGCCGGGCTCGCCGCGTACCTCCGCGAGCGTGCCACGCCGGGCGATGCCCCCGTCGTCGTGGTCGGCTATGACGGCCGCCGCAACTCCGACGTCTTCGCCCGCGATTCGGCGGAGCTGTTCGCCGGCGCGGGGCTTCGCGCCGTGCTGCTGCCGCGCCTGCTGCCGACCCCGCTACTCGCCTTCGCGGTACGGCACCTGGGGGCGGCCGCCGGGGTCATGGTCACCGCAAGCCACAACCCGCCGAACGACAACGGCTACAAGGTGTACCTCGGCGGTGCCGACGACGGCGCCCAGATCGTGCCACCCGCGGACGGCGAGATCGCCGCGCACATCCAGCGGATCGCCGACACCCGCCTGGTCGGAGACTTGCCCCGCTCGGACGCGTACGAGATCGGCGCCGAGTCGATCGTCGAGGCGTACGTCGCCGCGACCGCCGCCGTCTCCCCCGCCGGTGCGGGCGCCGAGGGGCTGCGCTGGGCGTACACCGCCATGCACGGCGTCGGGTGGGAGACGCTGTCTCGCATCCTGGATGTCGCGGGGTACCCGGCACCCGTCACCGTCGACGCGCAGCTGCACCCGGACGGCGCGTTCCCCACGGTCTCGTTCCCGAACCCGGAGGAGCCGGGCGCCCTGGACCTCGCGTTCGAGACGGCGCGGGATGCGGGCGCCGAGCTCGTCATCGCGAACGACCCCGACGCCGACAGGCTCGCCGTGGCGGTCCCGGATGCGGCGGCCCCCGGCGGCTGGCGCCGCCTGACCGGCAATCAGATCGGGCTGCTGCTCGGCTGGCGGGCCGCGCAGCGCGCCGCCGACACCGCATCCGCGGCGGACGGACCGCGTCCGGCGCTCGCCTGCTCGCTCGTCTCCTCCCCCGGGCTGCAGGCGGTGGCCGCGCACTACGGCCTCGACTTCCACGCCACCCTCACCGGGTTCAAGTGGATCTCCCGTGCCCCGGGCATCGTGTACGGATTCGAGGAGGCCCTCGGCTACCTCGTCAACCCCGACACGG
>NZ_JAPLAI010000037.1:78207-80738 GCF_026393345.1 Microbacterium sp. | reverse complement strand
CGGGATCTCGGCTGCGATCGCGATGCTCGGCATGGTCGCCGGCGCCCGCGCCGAGGGACGCACCCTCAGCGACCTGCTCGACGAGTTCGACCGCACCTTCGGGGCGTACGCGAGCGATCAGATCTCGGTGCGGGTCGAGGACGTCTCCACGATCACGAGGATCATGTCGGCGGTGCGCGCACAGCATCCCTCGCACATCGGCGCGGTCGGCGTCACCCGCGTCGACGACCTGCTCACCGGGGTCGAGGGCCTGCCGCCGGGCGACGTGCTGCGCCTGTGGCTCGACGACGGCTCCCGCCTCGTCATCCGCCCGAGCGGAACCGAGCCCAAGCTGAAGCTCTACCTCGACGTACGCGGGGAGACCACCGCGGAGGCGACCGAGCGGCTCGCCGCTTTGAACGCCGGCGCCCGCGAGCTGCTGGACCGGGTGTCGTGACCCCGGCCGCGGAGTCCTCCGCCACCGGATTCTCCGCGACCCCGGTGCTGGCGAACGACCGCGTGCGCCTGGAGCCGCTGGCGCTCGCGCACGCCGGCGACCTCGCGGTAGCGAGCACCGACGGGGAGCTGTGGCGCACCTGGTACACCCGCATCCCGTCGCCGGACGACATGGTCTCGGAGATCCGGCTGCGCCTCGCCCGTCACGCCGCGGGCGAGCTGGCGCCGTGGGCGGTGGTCGACGCGCGCACCGGCACGGCGGTGGGCATGACGACGTACCTGAACCTGGAGCCGCGGAACCGGCGGCTCGAGATCGGATCCACGTGGCTCGGCCGCGCCGCGCAGGGCACCGGAATCAATCCCGCCGCCAAACTGCTGCTGCTCGAGCGGGCGTTCGAGCAGCTCGGCTGCATCGCGGTGGAGCTGCGCACCCACTGGCACAACCACCAGTCCCGCGCGGCGATCGCGCGGCTCGGCGCCAAGCAGGACGGGGTGCTGCGCAACCACACGGTGTGGACGGACGGCACGCTCCGCGACACCGTGGTGTTCTCCATCCTCGACAGCGAATGGCCGACGGTCCGCACCGCGCTGACCCACCGGCTGCAGGGGCGGTGAACGCCGAGACCACATCCGTTCCCCCAGACGACATCCGATCCGATGTGGTCTCGCGCAATGGATGTGGTTTCGGTGGCCTCACCCGTCGATGACGGCGACGAGTTCGTCCAGGAACGACGAGAAGTCGGTGCCGCGGCGGACGATCCGGTGGACGCTGTCGCGCTCGCTGAACACCTCCACGAACTGCTCGAACACGGTCTGGAACGCCTCCCGATCGGTCTCGGAGAACGCCGCGAACGCGACCACCTGCACCCGGCCGCTCCCCCACCGGATGGGCGCCTCGGAGATGCCGATCGCGATGGCGGTGCGGGATGCGGTCATCCCCAGCGCGTGCGGCACCGCGAGCGCGTCGGTGAACGCGGTCGAGGACAGGTGCTCCCGCTCCACCGAGCGCTCGATGTAGTCGTCGTCGATGATGCCCTGCGCCGCGAGGAGACCGCCGAGCCGACGGATGACCGCCTCCTCGCCGTCCGCACCGTCCACGCCCCGTACGAAGGCGCCGGCGTCGAAGTAGCGCTCCAGTTCGGCGCGGAGGCGTGCGAGCCGGCGGCCGCGGCGGATGCGGGCGGCGGCGGCCTGCACCCGTTCCACGTCGGCGGGGGTGAGGAACGGCTGGATCCGCACGAACCGCTCCCCCGGGATGGGCGGGTCGATCGTGGTGAGCACCAGATCGGTGTCGATCGACGCCCAGTCAGGGTCCGCGCGGGTCTCGACGCCGACGACATCGATGGCCTGGCCGAGGGACCGGTCGACGCTCGAGCGCAGCAGCTCGTGCAGCTCGTAGTAGCCGGGGCAGACGATCGTCGCCGTCAGCAGCTGGTCCGCGCGGCGGCTTCGTTCCAACTGACCGCCGACGTGCATGGCGATGTAGGCGATCTCGTCGTCGAGCAACGGGATGTCGAGCCGCTCGTGCAGGCGGCTGGCGATGTACACGGCCACCTCGAAGATCATCGGATAGGTGGCCTTCAGCGACCGGGTGAGGGGGTTCCGCGACCAGGCCTGCTCTCGCGCGCGGGCGCGGAGGTTCTGCACGTGCAGGGCGAGGCGGTGGATGAAATCGGGTGCGACGATGTCGACGAGGAACTCGGACGCCGCCTCCGCGACCACCTCGTTGACGATCCGCTCCACCTCGGGATCGAGCGCCGGGCGTGCGTCGGCGGCGCCCGGTGCCACGACGCGGGTGAGGACGAGCGTCGCCAGGTGCAGCCGGTCGCCCGCGCCGAGCCGCACTCCGACATGCTCCACCACGAGCGGATCGAGGACCTCCGCGACCGCCGCTTGAGCGGGCGTCGGCGCCACCGCCGTCTCCTCCAGCGGGCGCCCGGCGGCGACCCGGTCGGCGGCGATACCGATGTGCATGATCACATCGGCGATCCCGTATTCGTTGACGAAGTACCCGAGGCCGGTGAGTTCGGCGACCAGCGCCTCCTTGAACGCCCCGAACGGGCGCGGTGCCACGGAGCCTGCGCCGCGGGTGCGTC
>NZ_JAPLAI010000037.1:54213-78167 GCF_026393345.1 Microbacterium sp. | reverse complement strand
CCGCCGGGTCGCCCCCTCGGTCCCGACCAGCCGAGCGCGGGAGGCCGATCGCTCGAGCGTCAGCTCGGTGCCGGCCAGGAGCCCCCGGACGCGGGACAGGTCGGCCTCGATCGTCGCCGCAGACACGAAGAGGCGGTCGGCCGTCTCGAACACGTCGATGCCCTGAGGTTCGTCGAGCAGCGACCGCACCACGGTGTGCAGCCGGTCCCGCGGGGTGGCCGCATCCGCGCCCGCCTGCAGCGCCGCCCCCGCTTCGGCGCCGGCACGGTAGCCCTGCGGCCCCGACTCGATCGCCCCGGCCGTGCGGGCGTTCACCGCGGTGACGTACGACCGGATGCTGCGGGGCGTCACCCCAAGGGCGTCGGCGAGCGCCGCCGCCGTCAGCCAGTCGTTCTCGCGGACGAGCAACGCCAGCATCCGATCCTGCCTGGCTCGCGTCACTGCTTCCTCCGTGCCGGTTCGGTCCGCCCGGTTCCCCATTCCACCACGCCGCGGGCCCCCGGCAGCCGCTTTCCGCAGGGGCGGAAGAACGTTTGGTTGTCCCGCTCACGGGAATTTCCCAGGATAGACAGGAAGGGAAGGCGAATCGATGAGGATCCTCGTCGTGTGTGGTGCGGGCGCGTCCAGCACCTTCGTGGCACAGCGGCTCCGCGCCGCAGCACGGGCCGCGGGGCTCGACATCGATACGGCGGCCGTGACGCGCGCGTCGCTGTCCAGCAGGTTGCCGGAGGCCGACACGCTGCTGATCGGCCCCCACCTTCCCGACCTCGACGACGTGCGTGCCGAGGCGGAACGCTTCGGCGTCCGCGCCATCGCGCTCCCCGAGGACGTGTTCTCCGACATCGACGGAACGCGCGCCCTCACCCTGATCACCCC
This sequence comes from Microbacterium sp., assembly GCF_026393345.1. Classification (GTDB taxonomy): domain Bacteria; phylum Actinomycetota; class Actinomycetes; order Actinomycetales; family Microbacteriaceae; genus Microbacterium. The sequence goes on along the minus strand of NZ_JAPLAI010000037.1, from coordinate 77,291 downwards.
CATCCGCTGAGCGAAGGATCGACATGTCCGCCACCCGCACCGTCCGCATCGGTTCCTCTCACGGCCTGCACGCCCGGCCCGCGAAGCTGTTCGTGCAGGCGGCGAAGGAGTCGGGACTCCCGGTGACCCTGGCGAAGGATGCGGGCAAGCCCGTCAACGCGACGAGCATCCTCGGCGTCATCGCCCTCGGCATCAACCAGGGCGACTACGTCACGCTGACCGCGGAGGGCGAGAACGCCGAGTCCGTCCTCGACGACCTGGCAGACCTGCTGACCACCGACCACGACGCGGAGTGATCACGGTGACCCAGATCCACGGCGTCGGCATCGGGCTCGGCGTCGCCCAGGGGCCGGTGGCACGGATGGCGGCGCCCCTCCCCGCGCCGACCGACGAACCCTCGACGATCGGCGCGGAGGCCGAGACCGCCCGTGTCCGAGAGGCCGTCGCCGCCGTGGCGCGCGAGCTTGAGGCGCGCGGCGAGCAGGCGGGCGGCACGGCGCAGGATGTGCTCGAGGCGCAGGCGATGATGGCCGAGGACCCCGCCCTCGACGACGAGATCACCGAGCGGCTCGGCCGCGGTGTGACCGCCGAGTGGGCGGTGTACGACGCGTTCGCATCGTTCCGCGATCTGCTGACCGCCGCCGGCGGCTACCTCGGTGAGCGCGCGGCGGACCTCGACGACGTCGCACAGCGGGTCATCGCACGGCTCCGCGGCGTCCCCGCGCCGGGCGTCCCGGACCCCGGGCATCCGTTCGTCCTGGTCGCCCCCGACCTCGCCCCCGCCGACACCGCCCTGCTCGACCTGGGTCAGGTGCTGGCGCTCGTCACGAGCGACGGCGGCCCCACCTCGCACACCGCGATCCTCGCCCGGCAGAAGGGCATCGTGGCGATCGTGGGGGCAGCGGATGCGGCCGAGCTGCGCGATGGCGACATCGTCATCGTCGACGCGGCCGCCGGGGTCGTCACGACCGACCCCTCCGCGGAGGAGCTCGACCGGGCGCAGCGCCGTGCCGCGGACCGCGCCGCCGCCGCATCCGCCCCGATCACGCCCGGTGCGCTGGCCGACGGCACGACGATCCCGCTGCTGGCGAATCTCGGCAACGCCGAAGGTGCGACCGAGGCGGTCGAGCTCGGAGCCGAGGGCGTGGGCCTGTTCCGCACCGAGTTCCTCTTCCTCAGTTCCGCGCACGCGCCGACCGTCGCGCAGCAGCGCGAGAGCTACGAGAAGCTGCTGGCCGCCTTCCGCGGCAAGAAGGTGGTGGTGCGGGCACTTGACGCCGGCGCCGACAAGCCGCTGGCGTTCCTCAACGACGCCCACGAGGAGAACCCGGCGCTGGGCCTGCGTGGCCTGCGCGCCCTCCGCGCCAACGAGGACATCCTGCGCGAGCAGCTCACCGCCCTCGCCGAGGCGGATGCGGCCGTGAGCGCAGCGGGCAAGTCCGCCGACCTGTGGGTCATGGCACCCATGGTGTCAACGGTCGAGGAGACGCGCTATTTCGTCGACATGGCGCGCGAGTACGGCATCCGCACCGCCGGGGTGATGGTCGAGGTTCCCTCCTCCGCCCTCCTCGCCGACCGGGTGCTGCGCCACGCCGACTTCGCCTCCATCGGGACGAACGACCTGACCCAGTACACGATGGCCGCCGACCGGCTCCTCGGGTCGGTCGCCGGCTTCCAGGACCCATGGCACCCGGCGGTCCTGCGCCTCGTGGCCGAGGTCGGGGCCGCGGGACGCGCCGTCGGCAAGCCGGTCGGGATCTGCGGTGAGGCCGCCGCCGATCCGCTCCTCGCCGTGGTCCTCGTGGGCCTCGGCGCGACCTCCCTGTCCATGGCCCCCACGGCTCTCGCGGACGTTCGCGCGAGCCTCCTGCTGTACGGCCTCGACGATGCCCAGCGCATCGCCGAAGCCGCCCTCGCCGCCGATGACGCGGCATCCGCCCGAGACGCGGCCCGTGCGGCCGCGGCATCCACACAGAAAGAGACACAGTGATGACAACGATGTCGCCATCCGCCACATCAGGCGGAAACAAGGCACGGGTCGGAGTGCAGCGCTTCGGCACGTTCCTCTCCGGCATGATCATGCCCAACATCCCCGCGCTGATCGCCTGGGGCATCTTCACCGCGTTCTTCATCGCGGCCGGATTCACCCCGAACGCGGACCTCGCGACCATCGTGGGCCCGTTCATCCACTACCTGCTGCCCCTGCTGATCGCATACACCGGTGGAAACATCGTCTACGGCGTCCGCGGCGGCGTGGTCGCGGCCATCGCCACGATGGGCGCGATCGCAGGCTCCGACCTCCTCATCGCCCAGGTCAACGCGGATCTCCCCGCGGACAACCAGCTCGGCCAGGTGCACATGTTCATCGGCGCGATGATCATGGCGCCGATCGCGGCGTACACGATGAAGTGGCTCGACAGCCTGTGGGAGGGCAAGGTGCGGGCCGGCTTCGAGATGCTCGTGAACATGTTCTCGGCCGGCATCTGGGGCTTCGTCCTCGCCGTCATCGGCTTCTACCCGATCGCGTGGCTCGTGAACGGCCTCATGACGGTCCTCAGCAACGCCGTCAACTGGCTCGTCGACATGAACCTGTTGCCGCTGACCAGCATCCTCATCGAGCCAGCCAAGGTGCTGTTCCTCAACAACGCGATCAACCACGGCGTGCTCACCCCGCTGGGCGTGCAGCAGGCCGCGGACCAGGGTTCCTCCATCCTGTTCCTGCTCGAGGCCAACCCCGGCCCCGGCCTCGGTCTGCTCCTCGCGTTCACGTTCTTCGGCATCGGCGCGGCCCGCGCCTCCGCCCCGGGCGCGGCGCTCATCCAGTTCGTCGGCGGCATCCACGAGGTGTACTTCCCGTACGCGCTGATGAAGCCCATCCTCATCCTCGCCCTCATCGGCGGCGGCATGACGGGCGTCACGACGAACATGCTCCTCGGCGGTGCACTGCGCGCACCGGCGGCACCCGGCAGCATCATCGCGGTGCTGGCGCAGACCGCAGCCGGGTCGTATCTGGCGGTGATCCTGTCGGTCATCCTGTCCGCCGGTGTCACCTTCCTGATCGCCGCCCTGATCCTCCGGGCCTCCCGCAAGCGCGACCTCGAGACGATGGCCGCGACCGACGACGCGTTCGGCGCCGCGATCACCCAGACCGAGGCGGCTAAGGGCAAGTCCTCCGACGCGCTCAGCGGCCTGCGGGGCGGGGCGGCCACGTCGGCCGGCGGCGGCATCGAGCCCGCCGTCATGACCGAGCACGAGATCAGGAACATCGTGTTCGCGTGCGACGCCGGCATGGGATCGTCGGCCATGGGCGCGAGCGTGCTCCGCAACAAGATCAAGAAGGCGGGCGTCGAGGGCGTGACGGTCACGAACAAGGCGATCGCGAGCCTCGATTCCTCGGCCGACCTGGTGATCACGCAGAACCAGCTGACCGACCGCGCGCGCCAGAAGACGCCGGATGCGGTCCACGTGTCGGTCGACAACTTCATGAACTCGCCGAAGTACGACGAGGTCGTGAGCTTGGTCGTGGATCAGCAGAAGAAGTAGGAAGGACGGTGGGGCCGGTCATCGCATCGGCCCCACCGCATCCTTCGTCCCCCCGACACACGCAACGAGATAGGACAGATCATGGCAGGCGAGGTTCTCAACATCGGTCAGGTTCGCATCCACTCCGGATCCGCCACCACCGAGGAGGCGATGCGAGAAGCCGCCGACATGCTCGAGGCCGCCGGCGCGGTCACCTCGGAGTACTACGACGCCATGCTGCAGCGCGAGCGGACCGTGTCGACCTACATGGGCAACGAACTCGCGATCCCGCACGGGACGAACGAGACGAAGGACACCATCCTCTCCTCCGCCCTCGCGGTCATCCGCTACGACGGCGGGGTGGACTGGGGCGGGGAGCCGGTGCGGTTCGTGATCGGCATCGCCGGCCGCGGCGACGAGCACCTGGAGATCCTGTCGCAGATCGCACTGCTGTTCTCCGACGAGGACGAGGTCGAGAAGCTCAAGGCGGCCTCGACCCCCGAGGAGCTGTTCGCGATGCTGTCCGCGGTGAACGAATGAAGGCCGTCCACTTCGGCGCCGGGAACATCGGCCGCGGGTTCGTGGGCCTCCTCCTGCACGAGGGCGGCTACGACGTCGTCTTCTCGGACGTCGCCGCGCCCCTGGTCGACGCGATCAACGCGGTCGACCGCTACACGGTGCACGAAGTGGGCGACGGCGGCACGGACGTCGAGGTCACCGGCTTCCGGGCGCTCAACAGCGCGGCGGACCCGGATGCGGTCGTCGCCGAGATCGCGACGGCAGATGTCGTGACCACCGCGGTCGGCCCCAGCATCCTGCGCTTCGTCGCCCCGACCCTCGTGGCGGGCCTCCGCGCTCGTTCCGCATCGCTGCCCCCGCTGCAGGTCATGGCGTGCGAGAACGCGATCGGCGCGACCGACACGCTGCGCGAGCTCGCCGCGGCGGACGCGGGCGAGGACTGGGCGGCGCTCGCGGACCGTGCCGTGTTCGCGAACACCGCCGTCGACCGCATCGTCCCCGGTCAGCCCGAGGGCATCGGTGTGGACGTCGTGGTGGAGCCGTACTTCGAGTGGGCGATCGAGGCGGGGCCGTTCGGCGACCGGCGCCCGAACATCCCGGGTGCGCACTTCGTCGCGGAGCTCGGGCCCTACATCGAGCGGAAGCTGTTCACGGTCAACACCGGGCACGCCGCCACCGCGTATTTCGGCGCTCGCGCCGGCGTGGAACGGATCTCCGACGCCCTCGCGGTGCCCGAGATCGCGCATGCCGTGTCGGCGACCCTCGCCGAGACCTCGGCCGCCCTCATCGCGAAGCACGGGTTCACTCCGGATGAGCTGGCCCGCTACCGCGAGACGATCATCGGCCGCTTCCGCAACCCCGAGCTGCCCGACACGGTGTGGCGCGTCGGGCGTCAGCCGCTGCGCAAGCTCTCCCGTCACGAACGCTTCATCGGCCCGGCCGCCGAGGCCGCCGAGCGCGGGCTGTCCACGACGGCTCTCGTGGCGACCGTCGGCGCGGCACTCGAGTTCGCCGCCCCGGAGGACCCGGAGGCCGTCGAACTGCAGCGTCTGCTGCGGGACCTGGATGCGGCCGCCTTCACCGCGCAGGTGACGGGCCTCGAGCCGCAGCATCCGCTGTTCGCGCCGGTCGAGGCGGTCGTCGCCGCCCGGATCGCCGCGCTGTAGCGCGCTGCCCCGGCGCCCCGCCCCGGCCCGCCGGCACCTTCGCGGCCGAGACGACATCCATTCGCCGAGACGACATCCGATCTGATGTGGTCTCGGTGGACGGATGTGGTCTCGTCGCGGCCGGACGACGGACACCACCTCTCCTCCCCGCGGCGCGGGGCGAGGCCGTTCGTCCACAGCCATCGGTGCTCGCCGCTGCGAGATGGCGGAGGCCAACATGCTCGCCGTATGACACCACGTCAAGACCCCCGCCTGATCCTGCGGAAAGACGTGCCCGGGCGACCCCTCCAGCCCGAACGCGCGGCGCCGCTCCTTCGGCTTCGACCCGGCGTGTTCGTCGATAACGACGAGTGGCACGAGGCCTACCCCGAAGAACGCGTGCGTGCGGCCGCCGAAGCGCTGCTGGCCCAGTCCCGCGGCGCGCCGCTCGTCTTCGCCTACGCGACCGCCGCCGCATTTTGGCGGCTTCCGCTTTTCCGGACGCACACGGACCGTGTGCATGTCATTCAGACACACGCCGGCGCGCCCTCGACGCGACACGTCATGCGCCACGCCGACCATCTGGACGCGTCGGACATCCTCTGGCTCGACGAGGGGAAGGTGGGCGTGACGTCGCTCCCGCGCACCACCTTCGATATGGTCCGCATGCTCAGCGAGGAGGCGGCCTTCGCCCTGTCCGACAGCGCCCTTCGACGGGTGGCCCTTCCTGCCGGCGCAGACCGATCTCATCTCAACCTGGATGCGGCGGAGGACTTACGCGCTGCACTGGCAGAACGCGTCGCCCGGTCCTCGGGAGCTCGTGGTATCCGACAGGCACGTGTGATCATCGGTTCCGCCGACGCACGCGCCGAGAGCGTCGGCGAATCGGTCAGCCGGCTCTATCTCTGCCGGCTCGGCTTCCCCGCGCTCGATCTGCAGGTGCCCGTCCCCGGCCCGCGCGGCCAGACGTACGACGTCGACTTCGATCTCGGGGACGCGTGGGGGGAATTCGATGGTGAGTCGAAGTACAGCGATCCCGTCTTCCTGCGCGGTCGGACACCGGAACAGGCTCTCGCCGACGAGAAGGAGCGGGAGGACTGGATCCGCGGCACGACGAGGAAGTCCTTCGCGCGATGGCAGTTTCGGCACATGCCCGACGCTCATGCGCTGGGAAGGCGCCTCGCAGCATTCGGCGTCCGCCCGCCGCGCACACCGAGACCATATCTGTTGCGCGAGCACCTATCCGAATAGATGTGGTCTCGCGAAACGGATGTGGTCTCGGCGAAAGGGACAGGCGGACGGGCAGACGGACGGGCCTGCGGACGCGGAACCTACTGCTCGAAGCCGTCGGCGACGAGGTCGATGAGCTCCTCGCGCTCCTCCACCGGGAGGAACGCCGCGGACGCAGCGTTGAGCTGGAAGCGCTCCAGGTCGTCGAGACCATAGTCGAACGTCTCCACCAGCAGCGCGAGCTCCCGCGTGAGCGATGTGCGGCTCATGGTGCGGTTGTCGACGTTCACGGTCACCGCGAACCCCAGCTGGTACAGCAGGTCGAAGGGGTGATCCTGCATCTCCTCGCCCCAGGCCGCGATGGCACCGGTCTGCAGGTTCGAGGACGGCGAGAGCTCCAGCGGGATCTCACGGTCCCGCACCCAGCGCGCCAGGTCACCGAAGGTCACCTCGACCGTGTCGCCGGAGCGGGCGATGACCTCGAGATCCTGCGCGATGCGCACACCGTGCCCGAGCCGGAGCGCCCGGCCGTCGAGGAGCGCGGAACGGATCGAGTCGATCCCGGCGGCCTCACCGGCGTGCACCGTCACCGGGAAGAACTGCGCGGCGAGGTAGTCGAACGCCTTCTGGTGACGCGAGGGCGGGAATCCGTCCTCGGCCCCGGCGAGGTCGAAACCGACGACGCCCCGGTCACGGAAGTCGACCGCGAGCTTCGCGATCCGCAGCGACTGGTCGGTGTGCCGCAGCGCGGTCAGCAGCTGCCCCACCCGGATGTCGCGACCGGCGTCGGATGCGGCATCCTCGCCCTCTTCGATGCCCTCCTGCACCGCCTCGACCGCGTCCTCGAGCGAGAGGCCCCCGAGGAGGTGCTGCTCGGGCGCCCAGCGCACCTCGCCGTAGATGACACCGTCCTCAGCCAGGTCCTCGACGAACTCCCGCGCGACGCGGCTGAGCTGCTCGCGCGTCTGCATGACCGAGGTGGTGACCTCGAACGCGGTGAGGTACTCGGTGAGCGCCCCCGAGTCGGTACGCTCGGCGATCCAATCGGTGAGGTCGCCGGCGTCGGTCTCGGGCAGCGCGATCCCGGCCTGATCGGCGAGTTCGGCGATCGTGTCGGGGCGGACCGCGCCGTCGAGGTGGTCGTGCAGCGAGATCTTCGGGAGGCTCCGGATCGACACGCCGTCGAGGCGGGCGTCACCGTACTGGTCGATGGGCATCGGTTCTCCTCCGGGGTCAGGCTGTGATGCGTTCGAGCACGAGAGGGGATGCGGCGGGTGCCTCATCCGAGATCTCCCATGCTCCGTCGACGGCTGAGAGAGCGCGGTCGAACCGCGCCCCATCATCCGCCGACAGGGTGAACAACGGCTGACCGGCGGCGACGGTGTCGCCGGGCTTGACGTGCAGATCGATTCCCGCGGCGTGGACGACGGGGTCCTGGGCGCGGGCACGGCCGGCGCCCAGGCGCCACGCCGCGATCCCGAACGGCAGCGCCTCGAGTCGTGAGACGACACCGGACCGGGATGCGGTGACGGTGTGGGTCTCGCGAGCGACGGGAAGAGCCGCATCCGGATCGCCGTCCTGCGCGCGGATCATGGCGCGCCAGGTGTCCATGGCTCGTCCGTCGCGAAGCGCCCCCTCGACGTCGGCGTCCGGGAGACCGGCGAGCGCGAGCATCTCACGGGCCAGGGCGAGGGTGAGCTCCACGACGTCGGCGGGGCCGCCGCCGGCGAGCACCTCGACGGATTCCCGCACCTCGTTGGCGTTGCCGATGGCGAAGCCGAGCGGGGTGTTCATGTCGGTGAGCAGGGCCGTGGTCGCGACGCCGGAGTCGGTGCCGAGGGCGACCATCGTGCGAGCGAGTTCGCGCGCACGGTCGACGTCACGCATGAAGGCGCCGGAGCCGAACTTCACGTCCAGCACCAGCGCGGCGGTGCCCTCGGCGATCTTCTTCGACATGATGCTGGAGGCGATGAGCGGGATCGCCTCGACCGTGCCGGTGACGTCCCGCAGGGCGTAGAGCCGCTTGTCGGCGGGGGCGAGGCCGGAGCCGGCCGCGCAGATGACCGCGCCGACCGAGGCAAGCTGCGCGGTGAGCTCCTCGTTGCTCAGCGCGGCGCGCCAGCCGGGGATCGATTCCAGCTTGTCGAGCGTGCCGCCGGTGTGGCCGAGTCCGCGGCCCGACAGCTGCGGGACCGCCACCCCGAACGAGGCGACGAGCGGTGCCAGCGGCAGCGTGATCTTGTCGCCCACCCCGCCGGTGGAGTGCTTGTCGACCGTGGTCTTCCCGAGCCCGGCGAAGCTCATCCGCTCCCCCGAGGCGATCATCGCGTCGGTCATGACGCGGATCTCGGAACGCTCCATGCCGTTGAGCAGCACCGCCATCGCGAACGCCGCCATCTGCGCATCCGAGACGTACTCTCGCGTGTACGCGTCGATCATCCACCGCAGGGCGTCTTCCGGGACGGCCTCGCCGTCGCGCTTGGCGCGAATGACGTCGACGGCGTCGAAGGCCTCGACGCCGCTCATGCGCGCACCGCCTCCAGGTCGCGGGGCCCGAAGGCGTCGGGCAGCACCTCGTCGATCGTGCGGATGCCCGACACGGTCTCCAGCACCATCTCCGGTGCCGAGGCTTCGTACAGCAGCTGACGGCAGCGTCCGCACGGCATGATCGTCGCTTCGGCGCCGTTCACGCATACGAATGCGACGAGCTTGCCGCCGCCGGTCATGTGCAGGTTGCCGACCAGGGCGCATTCGGCGCACAGCCCCACCCCGTAGGAGGCGTTCTCCACGTTGCACCCGGACACGATGCGCCCGTCGTCGGTGAGCGCCGCGGCACCCACGGGGTAGTTCGAGTACGGCGCGTACGCCTTCGTCATGGCATCGACGGCCGCTGCACGCAGCGCCGTCCAGTCGATCTGAGTCATGGTCGGTCTCCGGATGCGGGCGTTAGCCCTTGATGTACGGCTTGCCGGATGCGGCGGGCCCGCGGACCTTGCCGACGAGCCCCGCCACCGCGAAGATCGTGACGATGTACGGCAGCATGAGCATGAACTCGCTCGGTACCGGAGAGCCGATGACGCCGAGCGTGTTCTGCAGGTTCGACGCGAAGCCGAACAGCAATGCGGCGAGGGTGGCGCGGACCGGGTCCCAGCGGCCGAAGATGACCGCCGCCAGCGCGATATAACCGGCGCCCGCCGTCATCTCCTTGTTGAACGCGCCGACGGATCCGAGCGTGAAGAACGCCCCGCCGAGGCCGGCGATCGCGCCGGCGAGAGACACGTTCCAGAAGCGGGTGCGGGCGATGTTGATGCCCACGGTGTCGGCGGCCTGCGGGTGCTCGCCGACGGCGCGCAGCCGCAGACCCCACTTGGTGTGGAACAGACCGACGTACACCGCGATGACGGCGACGTACATGATGTAGACGATGACGGTTTGCCGGAAGAGCATCGGGCCGATCAGCGGGATGTCGCCGAGCACCGGGATGTTGATGCGGGGGAAGCGGGGCGGGGAGTTGAGCGCGCCGCCATCCTCGGTGAGCACCTGCGAATAGAGGAAGCTCGTCAGTCCGACCACCAGCACGTTCAACACGACACCGACGATGACCTGGTCGACGAAGTACTTGATCGAGAACGCGGCGAGCGCGAACGAAACGAGCATGCCGGCGACCGCTGCCGAGAGGAGGCCCAGGAACGGGTTGCCGGTGATGCTCGCGATCACGGCGGAGGTGAAGGCGCCGGCCAGCAGCTGACCTTCGATCGCGATGTTGACGACGCCGACGCGCTCGCTGATGACACCGCCGAGCGCACCGTAGATGAGCGGCACCGACAGGCTCAAGGCGCCGGCGAGGAGCCCCGGCATGGGGATCACGTGGGTCTTTGCGCCCGCGGCCGCCCAGGTGAGGAATCCGGCGACGAACAGGATCGCGAAGGCGATCGTCAACCAGAGCGGCACGCGACGCTTCGCGCGCACCAGCAGGGCACTCGCGATCGAGATGAGCGCGAGCGCGATGACCACGACGATCCCGGTGGTGCGCCCGTCCAGGGTGACCTCGGGGAGGGAGATGACGTCGCCCTCGGACGTGAGCCGGAACACGGCTCCCCCGCCCGAACCAACGAGGAGGAACAGCACGGCGGCCAGCAGCGTGATGACGCCGAAGACGATCGGTGCCTTCCAGCTGACCACGACGGTGGTGGCGAGCACCTGCGGTGCGGGGCTCGCGGTCTGGTGCTCGGTGGGCACGGTGCTCATGTCGCGCTCCCTTCACCGGTGGTCAGTTCTCGCGTGACGACGGGGCGCTTCCGCTTGGGTGTCGAGCCGGGGGCGGGGAGCCGGAAGATCGCGCGCACCAGCGGCGGTGCAGCGATGAACAACACGATCAGCGACTGCACCACGGCGACGATCTCGATCGGCACGCCCTCTGCGGCCTGCATGGCGTAACCGCCCGCTTTGAACGCCCCGAAGAGGATGCCGGCCACGAGCACCCCGATGGGAGTGGAGCGGCCGAGGAGCGCGACCGTGATCGCGTCGAAGCCGATGCCGGCGTCGATACCGCTGGAGAAACCGGTCGTGGTGGTGCCGAGCACCTGGTCGACGCCGGCGAGGCCGACGAGGGCACCCGAGAGAAGCATCGCGTAGACGTACATCGACTTGACGTTGATGCCGGCGACGCGCGCGGCGTTCGGGTTCTCGCCGACGGCACGGAAGCGGAAGCCCAGCGCCGAGCGGTTGAGGATCCACCAGACCACGACGACGCCGATGATCGACAGGATGAACCCGAAGTGCAGGCTGTAGCCCGGGCCCAGCAGATCCGGGAAGATCGCGGTGTCCTTCATCGCCGGCGTCTTCGGGTTGCTCGACCCGGGCGCCTGCAGGAGGCCCGGGGTGCGCAGCATCCAGGTGACGAGGTAGAGCGCGACGTAGTTGAGCATGATTGTGACGATGACCTCGTGCGCCCCGGTGCGGGCCTTCAGCAGGCCCGCGATGCCGGCCCAGACGGCACCGGCGACCATACCCGCGAGCAGCGCGACGATGAGGTGGATGCCCCAGGGGAGATCCACACCGAACCCGACCCAGCCCGCGGCGGCCGCAGCGACGAGCATCTGGCCGCGGCCACCGATGTTGAACATGCCGACGCGGAACGCGAGTGCGACGCCGAGACCGGCGGCGATCAGCGGCGTGGCGAAGGCCAGCGTCTCGGTGAGCGGCCGGATGCCGGTGGCGAACGACGGGCGGCCGAAGTTGTAGATGGACCCCTGGAAGAACGCGGCATACGCGCCGGACACGGCCTGCCAGATCGCGGCCAAGGTGTCCAGCGGCCGGGCGAAGAAGTAGCCCGCGGCGGCCTGCACCCCGGTGTCGGTGACGGCGATCATGACGGCGCCGACGATGAGCGCCAGCACGACCGCCAGCACCGAGATCATCAGGTTGCCGCTGACGATCTCACGGAAGGCGCGGTGCCAGCGACCCTCGGCGGGCGCGGCGGCGCGGGAGCGTCGGGTCGGCTCGACGGCCACGTCGGCGTCGGATGTGCGGTCGCTCATGCGGCGGCCCCTTCGATAGCGCTGGGTTTCTCGCCGGCCATCATCAGACCGAGGACGGCTCGCGGGGTCGTACCGGGGACGATCCCGATGACCTTGCCGCGGTACATCACCATGATGCGGTCCGCGAGGGCGAGCACCTCATCGAGCTCGGTGGAGACCACCACGACCGGCACGCCGGCGTCGCGGGTGGCGACGATGCGCTTGTGGATGAATTCGATCGATCCGACATCGACGCCGCGGGTGGGCTGTGCCGCAACGAGCAGGCGCAGGTCGCGGCTCAGTTCACGCGCGAGCACGACCTTCTGCTGATTGCCGCCGGACAACCGCCCGACCTTGGTCTCGGCGGAGGGGGTGCGCACGTCGAATTCGACGACCTTCTCCTCGGCGAAGCGGGCGAGGTCGTTCAGCTGCAGGCTCCCGGCCTTGACGAACGGGGCACCGCCGGAGCGGTCGAGGATGAGGTTCTCGGCGACGGAGAACTCCCCCACCAGGCCGTCCTCGGTGCGGTCCTCCGGGACGAACCCGACGCCGGCGTCGAGGATGTCGCGGACGCTGCGACCGCTGAGTTCGGTGCCATCGAGGTGGATCGTGCCCTCCACGTGCGGTTGCAGCCCGAGCAACGCCTCGGTGAGCTCCGTCTGCCCGTTGCCCTGGACGCCCGCGACCGCGAGGACCTCGCCGCGCTGCACCTCGAAGCTCACGTCGTTGACCACGAGCTGACCGATGTGATCGATGACCGTCAGACCCTCCACGACGAGGCCGGTTCCGCCGAGTGTCGGCGGCCCCTTGTGCACGGTCAGCTCCACCGAGCGCCCCACCATGAGCGAGGCGAGTTCTGCGTTGGATGCGGTGGGCGATGCCTCCCCGACGACCTTGCCGAGCCGGATGACGGTGATGCGGTCGGCGACCTCACGGACCTCACGCAGCTTGTGGGTGATGAACACGATCGAGGTGCCGGACGCCTTCAGCTGACGCATGATGCCCATCAGCTCGTCGGTCTCCTGCGGGGTGAGGACGGCCGTGGGCTCGTCGAAGACGAGCACGCGGGCGTCGCGGGAAAGCGCCTTGATGATCTCGACCCGCTGCTGCACGCCGACCGGGAGATCCTCGACCAGGGCATCGGGGTCGACGTCGAACCCGAACCGCTCCGAGATCTCGCGCACCTTCGCGCGGGCGGCGGTGAGGTCGAGTCGCCCGCCGAACGTCGTCTCCTCGTGGCCGAGCATCACGTTCTCCGCCACCGTGAACACGGGGATAAGCATGAAGTGCTGATGCACCATGCCGATGCCGGCGCGCATGGCATCGCCCGGGCCGGCGAAACGCTGCGCCTCGTCATTGAGGAGGATCTCGCCGCTGTCGGCCTGATACAGGCCGTACAACACGTTCATCAGTGTGGACTTGCCGGCGCCGTTCTCGCCGAGAAGACAGTGGATCTCGCCGGGTTCCACGGTGAGATCGATGTGGTCGTTGGCCACGAGAGACCCGAACGTCTTCGTGATACCTCGGAGCTCGAGTTTCATAGGTCGATCCTAAGTCGCGCGGGTTCCGCGGCGTCACCGCGGAACGTGGGAGGGGAGGCCGGCTGAGCCGACCTCCCCTCCACAGTGACCGGTGTTACTCGGCCAGGTAAGACGTGACGGTGATGTCACCGTCGATGATCGCCTGCTTCAGCTCGTCGAGCTTGGCGGACAGGTCAGCCGGGACCTTGTCGGCCCAGTCGTGGAAGTCGGCCAGGCCGACACCCTCGTTGGCGAGCGTGCCGACGAACGGCGAGGCGTCGAAGTCGTCCTTACCGGCGGCGAGGACGGCGTCGTACACGCCCACGTCGATGCCCTTGAGGATCGAGGTGAGCAGCAGCGGCGCGACCGACGGGTCGGTCTCGAAGACGTCGGCGTCGACACCGATCAGGGCGATGTCCTTGCCGGAGTCCTCGATGGCGGACGCGGCCGACTGGTAGATCGGACCACCGACGGGCAGGATGATGTCCGCGTTCTGGTCGATCAGACCCTGAGCGATCTGACGGGCGGTGTCGTTGGCCTCGAAGCCGGCCGTGAACGAGCCGTCCTGAGCCTCGCTGTCCCAACCGATGACGGCGACATCGGCGCCGTTCTCCTGGTTGTAGTAGTCCACACCCTGGGCGAAGCCGTCCATGAAGATGGTGACCGTCGGGATGTTCATGCCACCGAAGGTGCCCACGACACCCGTGGTGGTGACGCCGGCGGAGAGGTAACCGGCCAGGAACGCCGCCTGGGCGGTGTCGAAGATGATCGGCTTGATGTTCGGGGCGTCGGTCTCGCCGTCGAAGTCGGTGTCGACCACGTCGTCGATCGAGACGTACTCGATGTCGGTGTTGGCCTTCGCGGACGCCGAGGCGGCGTCGGCGAGCAAGAAGCCGACCGTGATGATGGTCGAGCAGTTCTGGTCCACGAGGCTCTGCACGTTGGACTCGAAGTCGGTCTCGGACTGCGACTCGACCGTCTTGGCCTCGACACCGAGCTCCTCGGCGGCCTGCTGGAGCCCCTCGTAGCCGAGCTGGTTGAACGACTTGTCGTCGAACCCGCCGGAGTCGGAAACCATGCAGGGCAGGTAGTCGGATGCGGCGGCGCCGGTGCTCGAATCTTCAGGGGCAGAGCCACAGCCGGCAAGCAGCACCGCGGTGGCCGTGATCGCCAGGCCGCTGATGAGCGCCTTGGTCGTCGTCTTCTTCACGAGACCTACAACAAAAAAGACATGGTCCGTCCCAGGGGATTCTGGAGCGGATGCCGGTCACGTTACCGAATGTGACGACGGGCGACCCGTCTCAGAGTCAGGACGCAACGCAATGGTTACAAACCGGGGCATTGCGGCGCGGAGCGGTCCGCAGTACCGGTCGGTGCGGCACCGGGTCTCAGCATCCGGAGCAGACCCTGCCTCAGAGGACGTCGCCGCGTCCGGTGAGCTTGAGCGCGTCGACGACCTGTTTGACCCGCTGCGCGTGTTCGCTCGTGGTCACCAGGAGCGCGTCGGGGGTGTCCACCACCACGATGTCCTGCACGCCGATGAGCGAGATGATCCGCTGCGTCTGCGAGACGACGATGCCACTGGACGCATCGGAGAGGATGCGCGCGTTCTCGCCCAGGATCGCGAGGTCGCCCTTGCGTCCGTTGGACATGAGTTTGGTGAGGCTGGCGAAATCCCCCACGTCGTCCCAGTCGAAGTGGCCGGGGACCATCGCGAGCCGGCCCTTTGCGGCGGCGGGCTCGGCGACGGCGTAGTCGATGGCGATCTTCTTCAGCTCCGGCCAGATGCGATCGACCGCAGGCCCCCGGGTGTCGCGGTCGTCCCACGCGGCGGCCAGCTCCAGGAGCCCCTCATGCAGCTCCGGTTCGTTCGCCGCGATCTCGGCGAGAAGCACATCGGCCCGGGAGATGAACATGCCCGCGTTCCACGAATACGCCCGATCGATGAAGTACGCCTTCGCGGTCTCGAGGTCGGGCTTCTCCACGAAGCGCTCCACCAGGCTCGCCTCCGGGGCACCGTCCACATCGAGCTCACCGGCGCGCTTGATGTAACCGAACCCGGTGGACGCCTCGCTCGGCTGGATGCCGATGGTGCAGATGTAGCCGGCGCGGGCGACTTCGACCGCCTGGCGCACGGCGAAGTCGAACACGCGGGCGCCGCGGATCACATGGTCGGCGGCGAACGACCCGATGACGACGTCCGGCTCACGACGCACCAGCACCGCGGCGGCGAGTCCGATGGCCGCGGTCGAATCGCGCGGCTCCGACTCCAGGAACACGTTCCGGTCCGGGATGCCCGTCAGCTCCGCCTCTACCGCGGCCCGGTGGGCCCGTCCGGTGACGACCGCGATCCGCTCTTCGCCGGCGAGCGGCATCAGCCGATCCCAGGTGTCGCGCAGCAGCGTCTGCCCCGACCCGGTGAGGTCGTGCAGGAACTTGGGGGCCTCGGCACGCGACAACGGCCAGAGCCTGCTGCCGATGCCGCCGGCGGGGATGACCGCGTAGAAGTCCTCGATAGGGTTCGCCATGCCCTCACGGTACCGGGCGGAGGTTGCCGACGCGTGACAGTCCGTGACGGCATCAGTTATCTCGACGTCGAGACAATAAGGCTCGCCTAAAGAGCGCCTTTTCGATGCCGGGAATAGGATGAACGCCAGCGCCCGAGTGACGCAGGGGGTCTGCGCCCCCGACGAAGCACCGTCCGCTTCGCCGTGTTCGATCAGGGAGGACGATCGTGTCTGCACCAGCACGCGTCACACCATCCATAGCCCAGACGACCTCCAAGGTTCCCCGCGGAACGCTGTACCGCGGCAACGAGGGGATGTGGTCGTGGGTCCTGCACCGGATCACCGGTGTCGCCATCTTCTTCTTCCTTCTCGTGCACGTCCTGGACACGGCGCTCATCCGCGTCTCCCCGGAGGCGTACGACGCCGTCATCGGCACGTACAAGAACCCGATCATGGGCATCGGTGAGGTCTTCCTCGTCGCCGCGATCGCGTACCACGCCTTCAACGGACTGCGCATCATCCTGGTGGACTTCTGGGCCAAGGGCGCCAAGTACCAGCGCCAGCTGTGGTGGATCGTGCTCGGCGTCTGGCTCGTCACGATGCTCGGCTTCGCCCCGCGCCACCTCATCAACGTCTTCGCTTCGATGGGAGGCGGTCACTGATGAGCGCTGCGATCGCGGAACCCCGCACCCCGTACACGTCCCCCCGAAAGGGCCCGAACTTCGAGAAGTGGGGCTGGGTCTACATGCGCGCCTCCGGCGTGCTGCTCGTGGTGCTCATCTTCGGCCACCTGTTCGTGAACCTGCTCACCGGCGATGGCATCCACCAGGTGGACTTCGCCTTCGTCGCCGGCAAGCTCTCCACGCCGTTCTGGCAGTGGTGGGACGTCCTGATGCTGTGGCTCGCGCTGATCCACGGCGCCAACGGCATGCGCACCATCGTCAACGACTACGTCACCCACAACGTCACCCGGCGCACGCTCGTCTGGGCCATCTGGATCGTGGCGGCGTTCCTGATCGTGCTGGGCACCCTCGTGGTGTTCACCTTCGACCCCTGCCTGGGCGTGACGAGCGAGAGCTCGCTCTGGGAGCTGTGCCAGTAGCGCGCGCCGCCTACTGACGACGAGAGAACGACAAGAGGCAATCTGTGAGCACCCATTCGACCGAGGACACCGTCGTCAAGGACGGCGTCTACTACCACCAGTTCGACATCGTCATCGTGGGCGCCGGCGGCGCCGGGATGCGTGCGGCGATCGAGGCCGGCCCCGGCGCGAAGACCGCGGTCATCAGCAAGCTGTACCCGACCCGGTCCCACACCGGCGCGGCGCAGGGTGGCATGGCCGCCGCGCTCGCCAATGTCGAGGAGGACTCCTGGGAGTGGCACACCTTCGACACCGTCAAGGGTGGCGACTACCTGGTCGACCAGGATGCGGCCGAGCTCCTCGCCAAGGAAGCCATCGAGGCGGTCATCGACCTCGAGAACATGGGGCTGCCCTTCAACCGCACGCCCGAGGGCAAGATCGACCAGCGCCGCTTCGGCGGTCACACCGCCGATCACGGCAAGACCCCCGTGCGTCGCGCCTGCTACGCGGCCGACCGCACCGGTCACATGATCCTGCAGACGCTGTTCCAGAACTGCGTCCGGCTCGGCATCAACTTCTTCAACGAGTTCTACGTGCTCGACCTCATCACGACCGAGGACGCCGACGGCGCCACGCAGGTCGCGGGCGTCGTCGCATACGAGCTCGCCACGGGTGACCTGCACGTGTTCCACTCGAAGGCCGTCATCTTCGCCACCGGCGGCTTCGGCAAGATCTACAAGACCACCTCGAACGCACACACCCTCACCGGTGACGGCGTCGGGATCATCTGGCGCAAGGGACTGCCGCTGGAGGACATCGAGTTCTTCCAGTTCCACCCGACCGGACTGGCCGGTCTCGGCATCCTGCTTACGGAAGGCGCCCGTGGTGAGGGCGCGATCCTGCGCAACGCCTCGGGTGAGCGCTTCATGGAGCGCTACGCCCCGACCATCAAAGACCTGGCGCCCCGTGACATCGTCGCCCGGTGCATGGTCAAGGAGGTCCTGGAGGGTCGCGGCGCCGGACCGAACAAGGACTACGTCTACCTCGACTGCACCCACCTGGGCGCCGAGGTGCTCGAGACCAAGCTGCCCGACATCACCGAGTTCGCGCGCACGTACCTCGGCGTCGACCCGGTGGTGGAGCCGGTCCCGGTGATGCCGACCGCGCACTACGCCATGGGCGGCATCCCGACCAACACCGCCGGCGAGGTGCTCGCGAGCAACGACACCGTGGTTCCGGGCCTGTACGCCGCCGGCGAGTGCGCCTGCGTGTCCGTGCACGGCGCGAACCGCCTCGGCACCAACTCGCTGCTGGACATCAACGTGTTCGGCAAGCGGTCGGGTCGCAATGCCGTCGAGTACGTGCAGACCGCAGACTTCGTCCCGCTGCCCGAGGACCCCGCCAAGGAGGTCCGCGAGATGCTGGAGAACCTCCGCAGCAACGCGGGCAGCGAGCGAGTGCCGGTGCTGCGCAAGAAGCTGCAGGAGGAGATGGACGCCAACGCCCAGGTCTTCCGCACCGAGGAGACCCTGACCAGCGTCATGGGCACCATCCACGACCTGCGCGAGCGCTACAAGAACGTGCACGTCGACGACAAGGGCAAGCGGTACAACACCGACCTCCTCGAGGCCGTCGAACTCGGCTTCCTGCTCGACCTCGCGGAGATCGTCGCCTATGCGGCGCGCAACCGCAAGGAGAGCCGCGGCGGTCACATGCGCGAGGACTACCCCGACCGCGACGACTCCCAGTACATGCAGCACACGATGGCGTACCTGACCGGAGACCCGCACTCGCCGGATCCCGAGGACCACATCAAGCTGGACTGGAAACCGGTCGTGTTCACGAAGAACGAGCAGGGCGAGTTCAACTACCCGCCGATGGAGAGGAAGTACTGATGTCGACCGTCGTCGCCGCAGAGACCGACGCCCCGTCCGCCGTCACGGCGGACTCCGGCATCCAGTCGTATCTCGTCACGTTCAACATCCGCCGCTTTGACCCCGAGGTCGACGACGAGCCGCGCTGGGTGGACTACGACGTGGAGATGTACCCCACCGACCGTGTGCTCGACGCGCTGCACAAGATCAAGTGGGAGGTGGACGGCTCGCTGAGCTTCCGCCGCTCGTGTGCGCACGGCATCTGCGGCTCGGACGCCATGCGCATCAACGGCCGGAACCGGCTGGCCTGCAAGACGCTGATCAAGGACCTGGACATCTCCAAGCCGATCTACGTCGAGGCCATCAAGGGCCTGCCGCTGGAGAAGGACCTCATCGTCGACATGGAGCCGTTCTTCGCCTCCTTCCGTGAGGTGCAGCCCTTCCTCATCGCGAAGTCCGCGCCGGAGAAGGGCAAGGAGCGGCTGCAGTCGGTCACCGACCGGGAGCGCTTCGACGACACCACCAAGTGCATCCTGTGCGCCGCGTGCACCTCGTCCTGCCCCGTGTTCTGGACCGACGGCCAGTACTTCGGGCCGGCGGCGATCGTGAACGCGCACCGGTTCATCTTCGACTCGCGCGACGACGCGGGCGACATGCGCCTGGACATCCTCAACGACAAGGAAGGCGTGTGGCGCTGCCGCACCACCTTCAACTGCACCGAAGCGTGCCCCCGCGGCATCCAGGTCACGCAGGCGATCGCCGAGGTCAAGCAGGCGGTCCTCCGCGGCGCCTGACCTCGAACGTGGAACGAACCGGATGCGGCAGCTCGCCGCATCCGGTTCGTCGTTTCCGCACGGCGTGGGCTCGATAGTCTGAGCGCGTGCCGGACGAACGACGACAGGATGCGGCGCTTCCGGGGCTCCGCAACCGCTGGGATGCGCGGCAGGCGGAGCTGCGGGGACGGCTCGACCTCCCGCTCGAACGCGCCACCGCGCTGACCCGTCGCACCCTCGCCTGGTTCCCCATCCGGGTATGGCGGCACTTCCTGCAGCACAACGGGTTCCTCCTGGCGGCGGGCATCAGCTACCAGTCCCTGTTCACGATCTTCGCCGGGATCTACCTCGCCGCGGCCATCGTCGGGCTGTGGCTCGGCGGCGATGCGAACGCGGTGCACGGGCTCATCGACATCGTGAACAGCTACATCCCGAATCTCATCAGCGACGACGGGCTCATCAAACCGTCTCAGGTGGCGGCGGTCGCCGCCGCCAGCGGGAGCCTGGTGACGATCACCGGCATCGTGGCCCTCGTGGTCGTCGTGTGGACCGCGATCGGGTTCGTCACCTATGCCCGGCGCGCCGTCCGCGACACGTTCGGACTGCCCTACGACGATCGCAGCTACGTGCTGCTGAAGGCGAGGGACTTCATCGCCGCGCTGCTGTTCGGTGTGGGCCTTCTCGCCGGCTGGGTGCTGGTGCAGGTCACCGTGTGGGCGCTGGACGTCGTCTTCGGCCTCATCGGGTGGGGCAGCGACGAGACGTGGTCGGCGATCGCGCTGCGCGCGCTCACCCTTCTCGTGGCCTTCGCGATCAACGCGGTCGCCCTCGCGCTGCTGTTCCGCTTCCTCACCGGCACGTCGCTGCACTGGCGGCGCATCTGGCCCGGCTCACTGCTGGGCGGCGGCGCTCTCGCCGTGCTGCAGCTGGGCGCCGGTCTCCTGCTCATCTACTCCCCCACGAACCCGCTGCTGGCGACGTTCGCCGTGTTCATCGGCTTCCTGCTGTGGTTCCGGTTGAACGGCATCGTCATCCTCGTCGCCGGCGCGTGGATCGCGGTCGCCACCTCCGACCGGGAGGAGCCACTCGTCGAGCTCACCGACGCGCAGCGCCGCCGGCTCGAGTACGACGCGCTGCATCTGGCCGCGCAGGTGCGCGTCCGCGAGGCGCACGCGGCCCGAGAGCACGCGGCGCTCTGGCGCCGCCCGCGCGCCGATCGGGAGCTGCGGCGTGCGACGGCCGAGCTCACGCGCCTCGAGTCCGACCCGCCCCCACCGCCCCCGCGACGCTTCCTGGACTGAGCGCGCCCCGCCGGCGGGGATGTCGGCGGGGCCGATTACGCTGGATCCGTGCCCCGAAACCTGCGTATCGCCACCGTCAACGTCAACGGCATCCGTGCCGCCGTCCGCAACGGCATGGCCACCTGGCTGGACGCCGCGGGCGTCGACATCCTCGCCCTGCAGGAGGTGCGCGCCGAGCGCGCCCACCTCGAGACAGCGCTCCCCGGCTGGGAACTGCTGCACGACGAGTCGCACACCAAGGGCCGCTCCGGCGTCGCCGTCGCCAGCCGCATCCCCGCCGTCGCCTCCCGCACCGAACTGGGCGATGCGAGCGTGGACTCGCAAGGCCGCTGGCTGGAAGCCGACTTCGACATCGAGGGGCAGCGGCTCACCGTCGTGAGCGCGTACGTGCACTCCGGCGAGGACGGCACCCCCAAGCAGGACGCCAAGTACGGGTTCCTCGACGCCATGAGCGCCCGGATGCCGCAGCTCGCCGCCGACGGCGCGCTCGCGGTCATCATGGGCGACCTGAACGTCGGGCACCGTGAACTCGACATCAAGAACTGGCGCGGCAACATGAAGAAGGCGGGGTTCCTGCCGCGGGAGCGCGCGTACTTCGACCGCTTCCTCGGCGACGAGGGCGCGGATGTGCTCGGGGTCGACGGGTCGACCGGGACCGGGCTCGGCTGGGTGGATGTCGGCCGCCGCTTCGCCGGTGAGGTGGACGGGCCCTACACCTGGTGGTCGAACCGCGGTCAGGCCTTCGACAACGACACCGGCTGGCGCATCGACTACCACCTCGCGACGCGGCCGCTCGCAGACCGCGTCGCCGACTACCGCGTCGCCCGCGCCGCCGCCTACGCGGAGCGCTGGAGCGATCACGCCCCCGTGGTGGTGGACTACACCATCGGCTGAGGCCGGCGGCGACGTCACCGTGGCGATGTGCCCGGGCGTCACGGCCCCGGGCGGGCGCCGCATCCGGACCTCCTAGACTTGACCGGTGAGCAAAGCGCGCCTGTACTCCGGAATGCAGCCTTCGGCCGATTCCCTCCAGATCGGCAACTACATCGGGGCGCTGATGCAGTGGCGCGACCTGCAGGAGTCGTACGACGCCTTCTTCTCGGTCGTCGATCTGCACGCGCTCACCCAGCCGAACGATCCCGCGGAGCTTCGCGCGAAGACCCGCCGCACCGCAGCGCAGTACATCGCCGCGGGCATCGAGCCGGCCAAGTCGACGCTGTACGTGCAGTCGCAGGTTCCCGCTCACGCGGAGCTCGCCTGGATCCTGTCGACCATCACGGGCTTCGGTGAGGCCAGCCGGATGACGCAGTTCAAGGACAAGTCGAGCCGGTACGGCACGGATGGCACCAACGTCGGCCTGTTCACGTATCCGATCCTGATGGCCGCCGACATCCTGCTCTACCAGGCCGACATCGTGCCAGTGGGTGACGACCAGAAGCAGCACGTCGAGCTCACCCGCGACCTCGCGGAGCGGTTCAACTCCCGTTACGGCGACACGTTCCGGGTGCCGATGCCGATGATCCAGCAGGACACCGCCCGCATCTATGACCTGCAGAACCCGACCGCGAAGATGTCGAAGTCGGCGGAGTCGGATGCGGGAGTCCTGTGGCTGCTCGATGACCCGGCCAAGAGCGCGAAGAAGATCATGCGCGCCGTCACCGACTCGGAGGGCGTGGTCCGCTACGACCGCGATGCCAAGCCCGGCGTCTCGAACCTGCTCGTGATCTACGCGGCCCTCACCGGCCGGCAGATCCCGTCCATCGAGGACGAGTACGCGGGTCGCGGCTACGGCGACTTCAAGAAGGGCCTGGCCGAGGTCGTGGTGAACGAGTTCGGCCCGGTGCGTGAGCGCGCCCTCGCACTGCTCGACGACCCCGCGGAACTCGACCGCGTGCTGGCCCGGAACGCGGACAAGGCCGCATCCGTCGCCAACGGCACGCTCGACGCCGTCTACGACCGGATGGGTCTCCTCCGCCGCTCCTGACCGAGCGCGGCTTCCGCCGCGCGCCTGCGCCGCGTGCGTGCGCCGCGTGGGTGCGCCGCGTGCCTGCGCCGCGTGGGTGCGCCGCGTGGGTGCGCCGCGTGGG
>NZ_JAPLAI010000037.1:0-54164 GCF_026393345.1 Microbacterium sp. | reverse complement strand
TGGGTGCGCCGCGTGCGTGCGCCGCCGGCCGCGCGCAACTCAGGCAGATCGGAGGTTTCGGCTGCCGCTGGCCGCTGCGCGGCCACATCTGCCTGAGTTGTGCGCACCGATGAGCGTGCATGCGCCGGTCCGCGCCGGCGTTTCAGGAGTGATGTGCCCTGACGATGCCCCGGAGGGCGTTCAGCACGAAGCCGGTGTCGAAGTACAGATGCTCCGCGAGCGGACGGAGGGTGCTGTATCCGAGGGCAGCCGCTGCCAGGTCCCGGCGCCGGTCCTCGCGCTGCTTGTCCCACCCCTCATGATGGGCGCGGCTGTCACACTCGATGATCAGCCATCCCTCCACGACGAAGTCGACGCGGCCGACACCGGGGATGCTGACCTGCGTGCGATAGCGCAGCCCCAGTTGCCGCAACAGCAGGCGCATGAGGGTCTCGGGGCCCGACTCGGCCGATCCGTCCGCGACCGCCAGAATCGCCTGGTACCGCCGCGGAAGGCCGGCGAACACGTCGCGGAGATCGTCCCAGGTCAGCAGACGGAGGTACAGGACGCTGTCCACCGTCGCGACCGCCGCACGCACGGTCTGACACCGGACAGACTGTGCAACCGCATCCCGGATGTCCACGACGGCCAAGCCGGACGGGGACGTGAGCGGCCACCAGTGCAGGTGGAGCCCGTCGCGCTCGGCTTCGGAGAGTCTGCGGGTGGCATCGAAGGGCGAGCGCAGCCGCGACATCGTGTGCTCGAGATGGACGTGCAGTCCGCCGGCGGTGAGGACGAAGACCCCGTACATGGCCAGGAGAGAGGTGCACGCCACCCGGCCGCCGATCCGGACCGCCCGTTCGATCTCGTCCTGCGGCGCGAGAAGGTAGCGATCTCGACGAAGCCGCCGCATCCTCCCCTCCCGTACCGCGCGGGTGATGGCACGCGGCGTCATGCCCGCACTCAGGAGGTCCGCGCGCGTCACCACGAGATCCGTATCGATATCCATGGCCGCCACCCTGCGATGGCAACCACCGGAGCTTCGCCGGCGGCGTTCGATCGGTGGATGGTTCCGCCGGTCGAGCACGTGGGGAGGAGCGATCGACACCGCTCGTAGCTCAGGCAGAGTTGCCGCATACCGGCCTCCGACCGCGTCAGGCGGCGGTTCTGCCTGAATTGCGAACGCGGGTTCGGACCTCGAGCGCGGCCTCCTTTAGGGTGAGCGCATGGAACCCGTCGAGCTGCGCACCGAGCGGCTGCTCCTCTCGGTCCCCCGCGGATCCGACACGGATGCGCTGTACGCCGCCTGCCAGGACCCGGACATCCAACGGTTCACGACCGTCCCCACGCCCTACACCCGCGAGCACGCCGCAGGATTCCCGGTGAAGGCGGCCGCCGGCTGGGCGGACGGGACCGACGCCGTCTGGGCGCTCCGCCACGACGGCACGCTCGCCGGCATGGTGGGCCTGCACCGGCTCGGCGGAGGTGAGGGCGAGCTCGGGTACTGGCTCGCCCCCGGCTTCCGCGGCACCGGACTCATGACCGAAGCCGCACGAGCGGTCGTGGAGTGGGGCTTCACCGGCCCGCTCGGTCTGGCGCGCATCGAATGGCGCGCCGTCGTCGGCAACACCGGTTCGGCGCGCATCGCGCAACGGCTCGGCTTCACGTA
Source organism: Microbacterium sp. (assembly GCF_026393345.1). GTDB lineage: Bacteria > Actinomycetota > Actinomycetes > Actinomycetales > Microbacteriaceae > Microbacterium. The sequence continues at coordinate 52,516 of NZ_JAPLAI010000037.1, read as the reverse complement.
CGGCGGGATGCTGCGCCGCGCGCTCCGCAACGGCTCGGGGGACCGCAGCGACGCATGGATCGCGGATCTGCTCCCCCGCGATCCTCGCACCCCCGCGGCCTGGCCGATCGACGCCTGAGCCACGCCCCTTCGCGTGTCGCAACACGCGGCATCCGCCGACGCGAAGCCGCCGCACCCGCCCCGTGAAGCCGCCGCACCCGCCCCGCGAAGCACGCCGGGGCGCCGACCGCAACCCACCCACCCCATGGCCGCAGCGCGGTGGCAGGATGGGCGCATGCCCGAGATGCCGGAGGTCACCGGGCTCGTCGAGTTCCTCGCCGGGCGCGTGGTCGGCCTGCGCGTCGATCGGGCGCAGGTGCTCGCGATCTCGGCGCTGAAGACGTACGACCCGCCGATCGAGGCGCTCCGCGGCACGGTCGTCGAGGCCGCGTCCCGCCACGGGAAATTCCTCGACCTCGCGCTGCGCGGCGACGCGGACAGCGAGCTGCACCTGGTGTTCCATCTCGCCAAGGCCGGCTGGTTGCGCTGGTACGAGGAGGCGCAGAACACCCCGGTGAAACCGGGGCGCAGCGCCACCGCGCTCCGGGTCCGCTTCGACGACGGATCCGGGTTCGATCTCACCGAGGCGGGCACGAAGAAGTCGCTCGCGGTGTACGTCGTCCGCTCCCCCGCGGACGTCCCGGGCATCGCCCGGCTCGGACCCGACCCGCTTGATCCCGGCTTCGACCGCGACGCGTTCGCCGGCCTGCTCGCGGGCCGGCGCACCCAGATCAAGGGCGTCCTGCGCGACCAGTCGATCATCGCGGGCATCGGCAACGCGTACTCCGACGAGATCCTGCACGCGGCGAAGATGTCGCCCTACGCCCTGGCCGCGGGCCTCACGCCGGACGAGATCGACCGCCTGTACCGTGCGCTCGTCGACACGCTCGCGGAGGCGGTGGCCGCCGCATCCGGCCGCCCGCCCGCCGACCTCAAGGATGCGAAACGGCGCGGGATGCGGGTGCACGGGCGCCGCGGTGAGGCGTGCCCGGTGTGCGGCGACGAGGTGCGGTCGGTGTTCTTCGCCGACAACAGCCTCGAGTACTGCCCCACGTGTCAGACCGGCGGCAAGCTCCTCGCCGACCGCCGTCTATCGCGCCTGCTGAAGTAGGTCAGCCGGTGGTGCCCATGAGGATGCGGGCGTCGTCGTCGACCCAGTCGAAGGAGCGGCGGACGGCCTTGTGCCACATCCGGATGCGGCGCGCTCGCTCGTCGGCGTCCATCCGGGGCACCCACCGCTCCCCCTCGCGCCAGTGCGCGCGCAGCTCGTCCACGTCCTGCCACACCCCGGTCGCAAGGCCAGCGGCGTAGGCGGCACCGAGCGCCGTGGTCTCCACGACCTCCGGGCGCACCACCGGGATGCCGAGGATGTCGGCCTGGAACTGCATCAGCAGGCCGTTCCGCGTCATCCCACCGTCGACGCGCAACTCCTGCAGCGGTTTGCCGGTGTCGGCGACGACCGCCTCGATGACGTCGAGGGTCTGGAACGCGGTGGCCTCGAGCGCGGCACGAGCGATATGGGCACGGTTGACGTAGCGGGTCAGTCCGACGAGCGCGCCGCGGGCGTCGGGCCGCCAGTACGGGGCGAACAGGCCGGAGAACGCCGGCACGAAGTAGGCGCCACCGTTGTCCTCCACCGATTCGGCGAGGGTCTGCACGTCGGCAGACTCGGTGAACATGCCGAGGTTGTCGCGCAGCCACTGCACCAGCGACCCGGTCACGGCGATGGATCCCTCGACCGCGTACCGCGGCGACTCGCCCTCGCGCTGGTAAGCCACCGTGGTGATGAGGCCGTGCTGCGAGCGGACGATCTCCTCGCCCGTCCCGGTGAGCAGGAAGTTGCCGGTGCCGTAGGTGTTCTTCGACTCGCCGGCATCGAAGGCGACCTGGCCGAACGTCGCCGCCTGCTGGTCGCCGAGGACACCGGCGATCGGCACCCCGCCGAGGACCGACGGCTCCTGGATCGGAGCGATGACGCCGGAGGACGGCACGATCTCGGGCAGCATGGCGCGCGGGATGCCGAACACTTCGAGCATCTGGTCGGACCAGTCGAGGGTACGCAGGTCCATGAGGAGCGTGCGGCTGGCGTTGGTGACATCGGTGACGTGCCGGGCGCCGCCGGTGAGCTTCCACACCAGCCAGCTGTCCGGCGTGCCGAACAGCAGGTGGCCGGCCTCGGCATCCGCCCGGGCGCCCGTCACGTTGTCGAGGATCCATGCGATCTTGGATGCGGAGAAATAGGTCGCCAGCGGCAGCCCGGTGATGTCCGCGTACCGGTCGTACCAGCCATCCTCACCGGCCAGCCGGTCGATCGCGGGCTGGGTCCGCGTGTCCTGCCAGACGAGGGCGTTGTGGATCGGCTCGCCGGTGCGGGCATCCCACACGATCGCCGTCTCACGCTGGTTCGTGATGCCGAGCGCCGCGATGTCGGTGGCGGAAAGCCCCGACTCGGTGAGCACGGTCTCGAGCGCCCATGCCGCGTTGGCCCAGATCTCGGTCGCGTCGTGCTCGACGCGGCCGGCCCGCGGGAAGACCTGCTCGTGCTCCCGCTGCGCGCTCTGCACGATCCGGCCCTGCGCGTCGAAGATGATCGCGCGGGTGGAGGTCGTGCCCTGGTCGAGGGCGATCACATGGTTGGCCACGTCGTCGTGCTCCCTGCCGGGGCGGCATCTCCGCCCCGTCGTCGATTATGGCGGGTCAGGATGCGGCGGCCGGAACCGGAGCCGGTTCGGTCGCACCGGCAGGATCCGCGGCGTGCACGGCGGCGAGCGCGGTCGGGATCTCCGTGGCCACGCGGGCCTCGTCCCAGCCGAGGACGGGGGCGATGACCGCGGCGACCTCCGCGGTGGCCTCCGGGGTCGCACCGCCGGTGAAGGCGAGGCTGGTGCGGCGCAGCAGCAGGTCGGCGAGGTGCACGACTTCCTCGGTCGCGGCGAGGTGGCGCAGCTCCGCGGTCGAGTACGCGGGGGCGGATGCGAGCGGCGCGTCGTCCGCATCCGCCTCGATGGCCGTGATGACGGCCGTGGCCTCGGTGCCGTAGCGCTCGAGCAGCTGCGCGACGCGCGTCCGCGGCAAGTGACCGGCATGGTCGCCGATCCACTGGGCGGTGCGGCGCGCGGTGGTGGGGTATCCCCGGCCGCCGCCGATGGCGCGGCCCGCGGTCGAGATGCGGCGGGGGGTGCCGAGGAGGTCCAGCACCCGGTCCGTGAGATGCGCTGGTGGTCCACTTGCCGCCGACGAGGCTGAGCACGGGCGTGCCGCCGGTGAGGTGCTGCGCCTCGATGCGGTAGTCGCGGGAGACGAAACCGGGAGCCATGTCGCCGTGTCCGGGGAGCGGACGCACCCCGGCGAAGCGGTGCACGATGTGCTCGCGGGTGACGGGGATCGTCGGGAACACATGACCGACGAGGTCGATGAAGTAGTCGACCTCCGCATCAGTGCAGACGATCGGGTCACCCATGGTGTGCTCGAGGTCGGTGGTACCCACGAGCACCCGGCCCTTCAGCGGATAGACGAGCACGATGCGACCGTCGCTGTGCTCGAAGAAGATCTCCCGTCCGCCGGTGGCGGCCAGCAGCTCCGGGTGGTCCAGCACGATGTGGGACCCCTTGGTTCCGCCCATGAACCGGGTCGGCTCGCCCAGGGCGGCGTTGGTGAGGTCGGTCCACGGGCCCGTCGCGTTGACGACGACCGAGGCGCGGAACTCGATCTCCTCGCCGCTCTCGGTGTCGCGGAGGACGACGCCGTCGGCCGTCGCCGCGACCACGGCGACGTAGGTGGCGGCGCGGGCACGGTCGCCGCCCGCATCCAGTCCGTCGCGGAGCACGTCGAGCGCCAGGCGCTCCGGGTCGCGCAGAGAGGCGTCCTCGTACGTGGCGGTGTACCGGATGCCGGGGTTCAGGTCGGGCAGGATCTCAAGGGAACGACGCCGGCCGTGGAACACGTGCCGGCGCACGCGACCGCCGCCGCGGGAGAAGGAGTCGTAGATCTCCAGCCCGATCTTGATGAGCGCGGCGCCGCGCTCCTTGGGAGCGCCGGCACCGTGGCGGAGGAACCGCAGCGGCGCGGAGAGGACGCCGGAGAACGTGGAGAAGATCGGGATCGTCGTCTGCAGCGGCTTCACGTAGTGCGGGGCGGTGCGCAGCAGATCGTTGCGCTCCACGACGGCCTCGTGGACAAGCCGGAACTCGCCGTTCTCGAGGTACCGGACGCCCCCGTGGATCATGTGGGACGAGGCGGCGGAGGCGCCGGAGACGATGTCGCCGCGCTCCACGAGCGCGACGTCGACGCCCTGCAGCGCGAGGTCGCGGAAGGTGGCGATGCCGTTGATGCCACCGCCGATGACGAGTACCTGGGCCTCCGGCCGCTCGGTCAGTCGACGCCAGGGGGCGCGGGTGGCATCCGTGCTCATGGAATGGTCTCCTTCTCGGGGCGTCGGGCACGCCACCCCTTCATCGTGGTCACGGGTGCGCATCGTTGCAAGCTCGATGCACGAACGTGCACACTGGTCTGGTGACGGACACCGCGCTCAGCAGAGAGACCTCCACCGCGCTGTCGGCGGCGACCGCGCATTATCTGCACGGCGAGACCATGGAGGCGATCGCCCGCCGGCTCGGGGTGTCGCGGTCCACCGTGTCGAGACTGCTCAAGCAGGCACGGGAGAGCGGGCTCGTCGAGATCCGGGTGCGGTCCCCGCTCGAGGCCCCGCGGTTGCTGGCCGCGCAGCTGCGGCGGCAGCTCCACGTCACCGTGCACCCGGTGCCGGTACCGGAGGAGGCGAGCGATGTGGAACGGCTCGACCTGGTGGCAGCGGCCGCCGCCGACCTCATCGGTGCCCGGATCGGGTCGCACGAGACCGTCGGCATCGCCTGGGGATCGACGGTGGCGGCGGTCAGCCGTCACCTCACCCCGAAGCCGACCACCGGCACGATGTTCGTGCAGCTCAACGGGTCGGGGAACACCCGCACCACCGGACTCGGCTACGCCAGCGACATCCTCGGCCGTTTCGGCCGCGCCTTCGCCGCGCAGGTGCAGCAGTTCCCGGTCCCGGCCTTTTTCGACGACCCCGCGACGAAGACCGCGCTGTGGCGCGAACGCAGCATGCGCCGCATCCTCGACGTGCAGGCGGCCATGGATGCGGTCGTCTTCAGTGTCGGCGCCGCACAATCGTCGGTGCCGAGCCATGTCTACACCGGCGGTTACCTGGAACCGTCCGAACTCGCGGAGCTCTCCGCGCAGCGGGTGGTGGGCGACGTCGCCACCGTGTTCTACCGCGCGGACGGGTCGAGCGCCGACATCGCCCTCAACGCGCGGGCGTCGGGCCCTGCTCTCGCACAGCTCGCGGCGGTGCGGCGGCGCATCTGCGTCGTCTCCGGCGAATCGAAGCTCGCGAGCGTCCGCGGTGCCCTCGCCGCGGGCCTCGTGACCGACCTCGTGATCGACGAGCCGACCGCCCGCGCCCTCGCGTCCACCGCCGTCTGAGACCCGGCATGAACGGCGGAACACCCGGGAATGAAACCGAAGGCCGGGCGTTGAGTAGGATCAGTGCAACAACGTGCTCCGGGGTCGGTGAGAATCCGAACCGGCGGTGACAGTCCGCGAGCGTCGCGCTGCTTCGGCAGCCGGTGCTGACCCGGTGGAATTCCGGGACCGACGGTGATGTGGGGTGAGAGCCTCGCAAGTCCGGATGGGAGGCAGCACGCGCGTACCGCCGTACGCGTCGACGCCTTCCCTGCCCTCGGAGCGGAACTGGGAGAACGGATGTCGGCGAACGACGCAGAACGAGCCGCCATGCAGCGCGCGCTCGAGCTCGCCGCGCGCGGCCGCCGCGGCGTGAACCCCCAGGTGGGAGCGGTCCTCCTCTCCCCCGAGGGCGAGGTGCTCGCCGAGGGCTGGCACCGCGGCGCGGGCACCCCCCACGCCGAGGTCGACGCGCTCGCCCGGCTCGCCCCGGGCGCGGCCCGCGGGGCGACCGCCGTCGTCACCCTCGAGCCGTGCAACCACACCGGACGCACCGGGCCCTGCGCCGCCGCGCTGATCGAGGCCGGCGTCGCCCGTGTCGTTTACGCCCTCGACGACCCGACCCCGGTGGCTGCCGGCGGTGCCGACCGCCTTCGCGCCGCGGGGATCGATGTGGTCTCCGGCGTCCGTGCCGACGACGCACGCGCCCTGCTCGCGTCCTGGATCGAGGTGCAGCGGCTCGGTCGTCCGCATGTGACCGTGAAGTGGGCGCAGAGCCTCGACGGCCGCGCTGCCGCCGCTGACGGCACGAGCCAGTGGATCACCGGGCCCGAGGCGCGCGCCGACGTGCACCGCCGTCGCGCGGCCGCGGATGCGATCGTCGTCGGAACCGGCACGGTCATCGCCGACGATCCGTCGCTCACCGCCCGCGACGCGGACGGCACGCTCCTGCCGGACCAGCCGGCACCGGTCGTCATCGGACACACCCCGCTTCCCGCGGATGCGGCGCTTCGCCGCCACCCGCGCTCCCCGCGCACGTTCGCGACCCACGACCTCGCCGCCGTGCTCGCCGCCCTCGGCGAGACCGGGGCGCACCGGGTGTTCGTCGAGGGCGGCCCCACGCTCGCCAGCGCGTTCCTCCGTGCGGGGCTCGCCGACGAAGTGCTCGCCTACGTCGCCCCGGTACTCCTCGGCGGAGACCGTCTCGCCCTCACCGATATCGGGGTGGACACCATCGACGCCGCACGCCGGCTCACCGTGGCCGCCATCGACCGCCTCGGCGATGACCTCCTCGTCGTCGCCCACCCCCGCCCCTGGAACGGAGATCGCTGATGTTCACCGGAATCGTGGAAGAGATCGGCACGGTCACCGCCGTCGCCCCGGCCGGCGACGGCATCCGGCTGACCGTGCAGGCACCGACCGCCGTCACCGACGCCGGTCACGGCGATTCGATTGCCATCTCCGGCGTGTGCCTCACCGTCGTCGACCGCGGCGACGACTGGTTCACCGCCGACGTCATGCAGCAGACCCTGACGATGACGACCACCGGCACCCTCGCCCCCGGGTCCGCCGTCAACGTCGAACGCGCCACCGCCGCCGATGGACGCCTCGGCGGCCACATCGTGCAGGGGCACATCGACAGCACCGGCCGCATCCTCGAGATCCGGCCCGGGGCCCAGTGGCAGGTCGTGCGCATCGCACTGCCCGAAGACCTCGCCCCGCTCGTCGTCGATAAAGGCTCGATCGCCGTCGACGGCATCTCCCTCACCGTCAGCGCCGTCAGCGACGCGGCCGATTCCTCGCCCTGGTTCGAGGTGTCCCTCATCCCCGAGACGCTGACCGCCACGACTCTCGGTTCGCGTGCCGTCGGCGACGCCGTGAACCTCGAGACCGACATCCTGGCCCGCCACGTGCGGCGCCTGCTCGCTTTCACCCCGGAAGGAGGCTCACGATGAGCCTGTCCACCATCCCGGAGGCCCTCGACGCCCTACGCGCCGGTCGCCCCGTCATCGTCGCCGACGACGAGAACCGCGAGAACGAGGGCGACGTCGTCCTGTCGGCGGCCCTCGCGACCCCCGAGTGGATCGCCTGGACCGTGCGCCACTCGAGCGGTTTCATCTGCGCACCCATGCCCGCCGAATGGGCCGACCGTCTCGACCTGCCGCCGATGGTGGCAGTCAACGAGGACGCCCGGTCCACGGCCTACACGGTGAGCGTCGACGCCGCCGACAAGGTCACCACCGGCATCAGCGCCTCCGACCGCGCGCACACCCTGAACGTGCTGGCCGACCCCGCCTCTGTGCCGACGAACCTCATCCGCCCCGGTCACGTCCTCCCCCTCCGAGCTGTCGAGGGCGGCGTCCGCGAGCGCGGCGGCCACACCGAGGCCGCGGTCGAGCTGACCCGCCTCGCCGGCCTCGAACCGGTCGGCGCGATCGCCGAGCTCGTCGCCGAGGACGGCAGCATGATGCGTCTGCCGGGCCTGCTGGAACTCGGCGAACGGGACGGACTGCCGGTCATCACGATCGAGCAGCTGATCGCCTACCTCGACGAGCACGAGCCGCGGGATGCGGCCGCATCCGGCCCGCACCGGCGCCGGGTGAGCCTGCGCGCCGAGTCGACCGTGCCCACCTCGCACGGAATCTTCCGCTTCCTCGCGTACAAGGACCGCACCACCGGGACCGACCACCTGGCGGTCGTGTCGGGTGAGCTGACCGACGAGGCGCCGCTCGTACGCGTGCACTCCGAGTGCCTGACCGGTGAGGCGTTCGGCTCGCTCAAGTGCGAGTGCGGCCCGCAGCTGGAGGCCGCGCTCGACGCGATCGAGCAGGACGGCGGCATCGTCGTCTACATGCGCGGGCACGAGGGCCGGGGCATCGGCCTCATCAACAAGCTCCGCGCCTACGGCCTGCAGGAGCGCGGCCTCGACACGGTCGACGCCAACCTGGCGCTCGGCCTGCCCGCCGACGCACGCGACTACGCGGCCGCGGCCGGCATCCTCGCCGATCTCGGCGTGGAGAAGGTGCGCCTGCTGACCAACAACATCGACAAGGTTACGCAGCTGCGCGAACTCGGCCTCGAGGTCGTCGAACAGGTGCCGCTGCTCGTCGGAATCGGCCCGAACAACCACCAGTACCTGGAGACCAAGCGCGACCGGATGGGCCACCTCATCCCCGACGCCGACCTCGCCGACGCACTGCAGCAGATGAAGGAGCACGCCGAATGAGCGGCAAGGGAGCGCCGGAGGCGCAGCAGGTCACCGCATCCGGACTCCGCGTCGTCGTGGTCGCCGGCACGTGGCACGAGGTGATCACCGACGGCCTCATCGCGGGCTCGGCGCGGGTTCTGGATGCCGCGGGGGCCGACTGGTCCCTGGTGCGGGTGCCCGGCTCGTTCGAGCTGCCGGTGGTCGCGAAGGTGGCACTGGAGCAGGGGGCGGATGCGGTGGTGGCTCTCGGCGTCATCATCCGCGGCGGCACCCCGCACTTCGAGTACGTCTCGTCCGCCGCGACCGACGGCCTCACCCGCGTCGCGCTGGACACCGGCAAGCCGGTCGGCTTCGGCCTGCTCACGCTGGATGACGAGCAGCAGGGACTCGACCGGGCGGGCCTGCCCGGCTCGACCGAGGACAAGGGCGCCGAGGCGGCGGATGCGGCCCTGCGCACCGCCCTCGCGCTGCGCACCCTCCGCGCCTGATCCGGCGCGTCGCCAACCTTCAGGTACACTGAGGGTATGGAGATCCTGCGCCACATCGTCGTTCTCGTCCACCTCATCGGCTTCGCCGTGCTGTTCGGCGCCTGGCTGGTCGAAGCGGTGGGCCGCCGCATCCGCGTGACCCGGCTGATGACGGTCGGCATGGTGATCGCGGCGGTGGCGGGGCTCACGCTCGCCGCACCCTGGGGCATCGAGTACGACCTCAACTACGTCAAGCTCGGCATCAAGCTCGTCGTCCTGCTCGTCATCGGCGCCCTGCTCGGCATCGGTTCCGCCCGCCAGAAGCGCACCGGCACCCTGGCGCCCGCGCTGTTCTGGAGCATCGGCGCGCTCACCCTCGTGAATGCCGGAATCGCCGTCATCTGGCGCTGATCAGCCGTATCCCGAACGCCGTGTACCCCGAGGGGCACGGCGTTCGGCGTTTTCCTGGGAGTAGACTGGGCGTTTATGCGTCGGCGACACACCGACGTTCCGGTGACTCCGTGACCGCCCGTGCGCGACCCGCACCTCCGAGCTCGTCACCGGCAGGCCCCCACCCCGGACCCTCCCCCCGTCGTCCCCGTTCTAGGTTGCGAATGTCTGCCCCCTCCGCCACTTCGGCCCCCTCCGCCCCCGCCAACCCCCGCTCGCGCGTCATCCTGGCGAGCCTCGTCGGCACCACAATCGCGTTCTACGACTTCTACGCCTATGCCACGGCGGCGGTCCTCGTCTTCCCCGCGCTCTTCTTCCCCACCGGCGACGACACGACGGCACTGCTGTCGTCGTTCGCCGTCTTCGGTGCCGCCATGGTCGCCCGCCCCATCGGCGCCGTGATCTTCGGCCATTTCGGTGACCGCTTCGGCCGCAAGGCCACCCTCGTCGCCTCCCTGCTGACGATGGGTATCGCGACGTTCCTCATCGGCTGCCTCCCCACCTACCAGAACATCGGGTGGTGGGCGGCCCTGCTGCTGCTCTTCCTCCGCCTCGCCCAGGGCTTCGCGCTCGGTGGCGAATGGTCCGGCGCGGCGCTCGTCGCGACCGAGAACGCCCCCGCCGGCAAGCGCGCCTGGTACGGCACGTTCCCGCAGCTGGGCGCCCCGATCGGGTTCATCATCGCCAACGGCGTGTTCCTCATCATCAACTTCGCACTGCCGCATCCGGATGGCACGGCGCAGCGGTCCGTGGAGTTCCTGTCGTGGGGCTGGCGCGTGCCCTTCTGGTTCTCCGCGGTCATGGTCATCATCGGCCTCTGGGTGCGTCTGAAGCTCGTCGAATCCGACACCTTCGTCAAGGCGGAGCAGCGCGGGGTCATCCGCAAGTTCCCGCTCGGCGAAGTGCTGCGGCGCAACTGGTGGCAGCTCATCCTCGGCACCTTCATCATGCTGGCGACCTACGTGCTCTTCTACCTGATGACGAGCTTCACGCTCTCGTACGGCACCAAGGCGACCCTCACCGGCGCGGAAGCAGCCGCGGAGGCCGCGGGCACTCCGTTCGATGCGAGCACGTACGTGCCCGGCCTCGGGTTCGCGTACACCGACTTCGTCATCATGCAGATCATCGGTGTGGTGTTCTTCGGCATCTTCACCCTGCTGTCGGGACCCATCGCCGACCGGATCGGCCGCCGGAAACTCCTCATCGGGGTGACCGCGGCGATCATCCTGTTCGGGTTCACCTTCAACCTGTTCCTGCTGCCGCACACCGATCCGGCCGTGACCCAGGTGCTGAGCCAGGCCTTCCTCATCCTCGGGTTCCTGCTGATGGGCGCCACGTTCGGGCCGATGGGCGCGATCCTGCCGGAGCTGTTCCCGACGAACGTCCGCTACACCGGCTCGGCGATCTCGTACAACGTCTCGTCGATCCTCGGCGCGGCGGTCGCGCCGATCATCGCGGTCGCACTGTGGGCCGCGGCGGGCGGCGAGCCGTGGCTCGTCGGCATCTACCTTTCCGGCGCGGGCGTGCTGACGCTCATTGCGCTCATCCTGTCCAAGGAGACCAGGGACGTGGACTACACCGGCGACCTGGGCGCCGAGGTGTCCGCGGAACTGTAGTTCGCCTCCCCTGACGCCGAAACGGGGAGGTGTGCCGAGCGGGGCGGATGCGGCCGCGCGAGGCGTAGCGTTGAGGGACCGCCCTTCCCGAACCGAGGTACGCATGTCCACGAGCGCTCCCCCGCGCCGCAGTCCGTTCGCCCGACCGACCGCCACCGACGGCCCGCGGGCGAGCTTCCGCCAGCTGCTCCCCCACCTCTTCGAGAACAAGGGGGTGCTCGTCTGGGTGGCCGTGCTCAGCATCCTCGCCGCCGGGACGACCCTCGCCCAGCCGCTCGCGGTGGGCGAGATCATCTCCCGGGTGCAGAGCGGTGGGGCGCTCGGCACCCTGGTGTGGGTGCTGGTGGCGCTCGTCCTCGTTTCCTCGGTGATCTCCGGCTACCAGCACTACCTGCTGCAGCGCACGGGCGCCGCTGTCGTCTTCTCCAGTCGTCGCCGTCTCATCGCGCGCCTGCTGCATCTGCCGATCCGCGAGTTCGACGCCCGCCGCACCGGCGACCTCGTCTCCCGTGTCGGCACCGACACGACACTGCTGTACGCGGTCCTCACGCAGGGCCTCGCGGATTCCATCGGCAATGTGCTCATCTTCGCCGGCGCCCTCATCGCGATGCTGCTCATCGACCCGATCCTGCTGCTGCTCATCCTCGTGGTCATCGGACTCTCCATCGCGGCGGTGGGTCTGCTCAGTGGCCGCATCCGTCGGGCCACCCGCGCCCAGCAGGAGAAGGTCGGCGAGCTGGCCTCCAGTGTCGAGCGCGCGATCGGCTCCATCCGCACCGTCCGCGCCGCCGGTGCGGGCGAGCGTGAACAGGCGGCCATCACCGCCACCGCCGACGAGACATTCGTCATCGGGGTGCGCATCGCCAAGGTGTCGGCGCTCGTGGTGCCCGTCGCCGGGATCGCCCTCCAGCTGTCCCTCCTCGTCGTCCTCGGCGTCGGCGGGTTCCGCGTCGCGAGCGGCGCGATCACGATCGCCTCGCTCGTGACGTTCGTCATGTTCCTCTTCTTCCTGGTGCAGCCGCTCGGGTCGTTCTTCGGCGCCATCACCTCGGTGAACCAGGCCCTCGGCGCGCTCGGCCGCATCCAGGAGATCCTCGACCTGCCCACCGAGACGGAGCAGGATGCGGCGATCGCCGCACGCGTGACCGACGTCACCGCGGACCCGTCGCCGGCCGCCATCGAGTTCCGCGACGTGCACTTCCGCTACCCGGACAGTGTGGTCGAGGCCCGGCACAAGGCCGAGTCGGAGGCGCGTGCCGCGCTCGAGACCGCACGGCTCGACACCGCCGCGGTGGATGCGGTCGACACGGACGACGACGACGTGCTCCGCGGCGTCTCGTTCCGCGTGCCGCAGGGGTCGCGGGTGGCGCTGGTCGGGCCGTCCGGCGCCGGCAAGAGCACCACGCTCGCCCTCATCGAGCGGTTCTACGACCCGACGGGCGGTGCGGTCCTGCTCGGCGGCCGAGATATCCGCGCGCTCGACCGCGACGCGCTCCGCGCCCAGCTCGGTTACGTGGAGCAGGACGCGCCGACCCTGGCCGGCACCATCGCCGACAACCTGCGCCTTGCCTCGCCCGACGCCACCGACGCGGAGTGCGAGCGGGTGCTGCGCGAGGTGAACCTCGGCGAGGTGCTCGACCGCAGCTCGCTGGGCCTCAACGCCCCCGTGGGCGAGGGCGGGGTCATGCTCTCCGGCGGCGAGCGTCAGCGGCTCGCGATCGCCCGCGCCCTGCTGGCGGCACCCCCGATCCTGCTGCTGGACGAGTCGACGTCATCCCTCGATGGCCTCAACGAGCAGCGGATGCGGGAGGCCATCGACGCCGTCGCCACCGGCCGTACGCTCATCGTCATCGCGCACCGCCTGTCGACCGTCGTCGACAGCGACCTGATCGTCGTCATGGAGCACGGCCGCGTCGTCGGTCAGGGAACGCACTCCGAGCTCGTCGCCTCCACCCCGTTGTACCGCGACCTGGCGAAGCACCAGCTACTCGTCTGACCCGCATCCCGACTGCGAAACACGAGAACGCCCCCGGAACCTGACGGTCCGGGGGCGTTCTCGTGTTCGGGTCAGGCCTGCGGGGCGTGATTCAGCCGGTACCGCAGCGACGACAGTTCGGCGCGGAGCGTGGACGGGATGCGGTCGCCGAAGGTGTTGTAGAACTCCTCGGTGAGGTCGGCCTCGGTCAGCCACGACGACGAGTCGATCGCGAAGAGCTCCTCGAGGTCGGCCTCGGGGACCTCGATGCCGTCGAGGTTCAGGTCGGTGAGGCGGGGAAGACGGCCGATGGGGCTGTCGATCGCCGGTACGCCGCCCTCGATGCGGCGGATGATCCAGTCGATGACGCGGGCGTTGTCGCCGAATCCGGGCCACAGGAAGCGGCCGTCGGTGCCCTTGCGGAACCAGTTGACCTGGAAGATCCGGGGGGCGCGGTCGAAGCGCAGCTTCTGGCCCACCGAGATCCAGTGGCCGAAGTAGTCCGCCATGTTGTAGCCGCAGAACGGGAGCATGGCGAAGGGATCGCGGCGGAGTTCGCCGACGGTTCCCTCCGCGGCGGCGGTGCGCTCGGACGAGATCGTCGAGCCGAGGAACACGCCGTGCGCCCAGTCGGTGGCCTCGACGACGAGCGGCACGTTCGTCGCGCGACGGCCGCCGAACAGGATGGCATCCAGCGGCACCCCCTCCGGGGTGTCCCAGTCGGGGGCGATCTGCGGGCATTGCGCGGCAGCCACGGTGAACCGGGAGTTGGGGTGCGCGGCAGGACGGCCCGACGCGGGCGTCCAGTCGTTGCCCTCCCAGTCGGTGAGCTGTGCGGGCGCCTCATCGGTGAGCCCCTCCCACCAGACATCGCCGTCCGGGCGGAGCGCCACGTTCGTGAAGATCGTGTTGCCCCACAGGGTCTCCACGGCCGTCACATTGGTGGACTCGCCGGTGCCGGGGGCGACACCGAAGAAGCCGGCCTCCGGGTTGATGGCCCACAGGCGCCCGTCGTCGCCCGGGCGCAGCCACGCGATGTCGTCGCCGAGGGTCTCGACGCGCCAGCCCGGGATGGTGGGACGCAGCATGGCGAGGTTCGTCTTGCCGCACGCGGACGGGAACGCCGCCGCCACGTGGAAGGCCTTGCCCTCGGGGCTGATGACGCGGATGAGCAGCATGTGCTCGGCGAGCCAGCCCTCGTCGCGGCCGATCACCGAGGCGATCCGCAGCGCGAAGCACTTCTTGGCGAGGATCGCGTTGCCGCCGTAGCCGGAGCCGTACGACCACACCTCGAGCGTGTCGGGGTAGTGCACGATGTACTTCTCGTCGTTGCAGGGCCACGCGACGTCGGCCTGACCGGCCTCGAGCGGGGCGCCCACCGAGTGCACGGTCTTGACCCAGGGGGCACCGTTCGCGATCTCGCGGACGACATCCTCCCCCACGCGGGTCATGATGCCGATGGACGCGACCGCGTAGGCCGAGTCGGTCACCTGGACGCCGATGTGCGAGAGCGGGCCGCCGACGGCGCCCATGGAGAACGGCACGACGTACATGGTGCGACCGCGCATGGATCCCTCGAACAGGCCGTTCAGCGTGCCGCGGATCTCGGCGGGTGCGACCCAGTTGTTCGTGGGGCCGGCGTCCTCTTCGTTCTCGGACGCGATGAACGTGCGGCCCTCGGTGCGGGCGACGTCGCTCGGGTGCGAGCGGGCGAGGTACGAACCCGGACGCCACTCGGGGTTGAGCTTGATGAGCTTGCCCTCGTCGACCATCTCGCGCAGGAGGGCCTCGTTCTCGCCCCGGGAGCCGTCGATCCAGTGGATGCGGGCCGGCTGGGTGAGCGCGGCGATCTCGTCGACCCACGCGACCAGGGCGGCCATGCCGGGGCCGTCGATCGTGGGAGCGGCGCCATAGGAGGCAGGAGCGGTCCGGACGGGGCCGGTGAGGGTTCGCGTGAAGGTGTCAGCGAGGGCCATGGTTGCTCCTTGTCAGAGAATCAACGGTCAGAACGTGTGTTCTCTCTCACTATCGGCCACCAGCACCCACCTTTCCCGGAGTTGTCGATGAAAGACTGGCAAATCTTTCGCTATGATCAAGGAATGCCGCAGGCCACGATCGAACTCACCACACTGGGTCACCGCATCCGTCACTTCCGGGTGGCGAGTGGGCTCACCCTCGACGAACTCGGGAGCAAGGTGGGGGTCGCTGGGAGCCACCTGAGCCTGATCGAGAACGGCAAGCGCGAGCCGAAGCTGTCACTGCTGCAGGAGATCGCCACCGCGACCGGGATCGAGCTGTCGCAGCTGCTGTCGTCCGAGCCGCCGAACCGGCGGGCGGCACTGGAGATCGAACTGGAGCGGGTGCAGGCGAGCCAGGTATTCCGCCGGCTCGGCATCCCCCCGGTCAAGGTCTCCAAGGGCGTCAGCGATGAGACCATCGAGTCGATCCTCGGCCTCCACCGCGAACTGCAGCGGCGCGAGAGCGAGGCGATCGCCACCCCCGAGGAGGCGCGGCGCGCGAACACCGACCTGCGACTGCGGATGCGGGAGCACAACAACTACCTCGGCGACATCGAGAAGCTCGCCGAGAAGCAGCTGAAAGCCGCCGGTCACGTCTCCGGCGCCCTGACCCACCGCACGGTGAGCGTGATGGCAGAGAAGCTCGGTTTCGAGCTCATCTACGTCAACGACCTGCCACACTCGACCCGCTCGATCAGCGACCTGGAGAACGGCCGCATCTACCTGCCGCCCGCATCCATCCCCGGCGGCCATGGCCTCCGCTCGATGGCACTGCAGGCCATGGCCCACCGGCTCCTCGAGCACCAGCCACCGGCGGACTACGGCGAGTTCCTGCAGCAACGGCTGGAGATCAACTACTACGCCGCATGCTGCCTCATGCCGGAGACCGCATCCGTCGCCTTCCTCACCCAGGCCAAGCGTGACCGCGACCTCGCCGTCGAAGACTTCCGCGACGCGTTCGGGGTCACCCACGAGGCGGCCGGGATGCGGATGACGAACCTGTTGACGGAGCACTTCGGCATCCCGCTGCACTTCCTCCGCGTTGACGGGTCGGGGGCCATTTCGCGGGTGTACGAGAACGACGAGCTGCCGCTGCCGATGGATGTCACGGGCGCCGTGGAGGGCCAGATCGTCTGCAAGTGGTTCTCCGCGCGGTCCGCGTTCGAGGAGCAGAACCGCACGATCGAGCACTACCAGTACACCGACACCCCCTCGGGGACGTTCTGGTGCTCGTCGCAGACGGGCACCACCTCCGACGGCGAGTTCTCGATCACCGTCGGCGTGCCCTTCGACGACGCGAAGTGGTTCCGCGGACGCGAGACCCAGAAGCGCGCCATCTCGACGTGCCCCGACGAGTCGTGCTGCCGCCGCCCCTCGGGTGATGCCGCCGCCCGCTGGGCGGGCAAGTCGTGGCCGAGCGCGCGAGTCCACATGCAGATGTTCTCGCCGCTGCCGCGGGGCGCGTTCCCCGGCGTCGACGACAACGAGGTGTACTCGTTCCTGGAGCGGCACGCCACCTCCTGATCCCCGGGTGGGTCAGCGGGCGGCGGCGGGCGTGCCGACGGCCCACAGCGGCTGCGGCAGCTCGTCGTTCAGCTCCCACGCCCCGATCCATCGGTTCTTGAACAGCACCGGGTTGTGGCTGGACACCGTTCGCGCGTTCCGCCAGTGCCGGTCGAGTCCGCCGCCGCGTGCGGTGGCGGATGCGCCGAGCGCGTCGAAGAGACGTGAGGTGAGCCGCTGCACCTCGTCGGTCGCGAACGACTGCGCCTGTGCAGCCCGGATCTCGGCGAGCCCATTCGCGATCCGCCCGGCATCGCGAAGCCCCGCATCCGCGGGATCGTCCCGCAGGGCGACCGCAGCCCGATAGGCCGACTCGACCGCGTCGGCCACGGCGAGGACCGTCGCCTCGACGGCGAAGGCGGATGCGGACAACTCACCGATCAGCGCCTGGATCTGCGGGTCGTCACGGACTGCGGCGGCGGTGCCGTGGCTGTACACCCGCGCGCGCGAACGGACCGCCTGGGCGGCGTCCGCCACGGCGGCGTGCGCGATGCCGGCGAGCACGGCGAGCAGCACCAGCTGATACAGCGCAGTCTGGTAACCGAACCGCTCCGGCACCGGCAGCACGTCGCCCGGGTCGACCACGGCTCCGTCGAAGACGATCGTGCCGGTGCCGGTGAGGCGCTGCCCGAACCCGTCCCAGTCGTCGAGGATCTGCACTCCGGCCTGGTCGAGCGCGACCAGCGCGGCGACATCCGTGCCGTCGCTGAGCCGGTGCGCGACGGTGTCCGTCCACTCGGCGAAGATGCTGCCGGTCGTGTAGAACTTCCGCCCGGTGATCCGCAGCGTCCCGTCCGCATCCTCGTGCAGTTCGGTGGCCGCGCGGGCCGTCGTCGACCCTGCCGCTTCGCTCCACGCGTTCCCGGCGATGTCCCCTGCCGCGATCCGGCCGCGCCAGCGGTCCGCGAACGCGCCGTCCGCCGTCGTCAGGGTGTGCTCGACCAGCGCGATGTGCCCGCGGAGGATCTGCGGCACATTGGCATCGGCCGCCGCGACTGCGATGAGCAGCCGCGTGAAGGTGCGCCAATCGAGGCCGAGGCCGCCGTCCGTGGGAGCGAGGCGCGCACGCGTGAACCCGGCGGCGCGTAGCGCCGCCAGCTGCTCGGCGGGCAACTCCCGGTCACGGTCGCGGTCGGCGGCGCCGCTCGCGATGGCCTCGACGACGGGGCGGAACCGCGCCACCACGTCGGCGGGCAGGCCCGCCCACCGCTGCTCGTCGGAGAGGGTCATGGATTCCTCGCTCAGGTGTAGAGGGAGATCGGCTGCACGGCGCCGGTGAGGAAGTTCGCACCGACCTCGAGCTTCTTGTAATCCACCGGGTCGTGCAGGGAGTGGGTGCGCACGTTCCGCCAGTGCAGGTCGAGACCGACCCGGGATGCGGTGGAGCTCGACCCCGTCGCCTCGAACACGCGGTTCGCGACATCCACGGCGGTGTCGCTGGAGACGACCTTCAGCTGCGCGATGCGGATCGCGAGCTCCGCGCGATCGCCGGCGGTCACCGCATCCCCGCGGGAGATCGAGCGGTCGTACTCGCGGTTCACGGCATCGGCGAGCGCCTCGACGGCGGCGACGCGGGAGACGAGCTCGCCGTACAGCCGCTGCACGAACGGGTCCTCGCGGTACCGGTCGGCGGCGCTGAGGAACCACGCGTTCGGGCGGGCGTTCGTGAGCTCCCGCGCCTGCGCGAGCGCCCCCTGCGCGATGCCGAGGTACAGATTCCCGAAGACCAGCTGGATCGCCGGCGTCACGTAGCTCTGGATCGGCTCATCGGTGCCGTAGCCGAGCACCTGATCGGCGGCCACGACCACGTCGTGGTAGCGGACGGTGTTGCTCGCCGAGAGCCGCTGCCCCAGGTTGTCCCAGTCGTCCACGAGCTCCACCCCGGGGTGTCCGTACGGCAGCACGAGGTAGGCGAACTCACCGTCGTGCTCGCCGCCGTCGACCACCGCGTTGATGAGCAGCGCCTCGCCGACCCCGGAGCCGGTGGAGAAACGCTTGAATCCGTTCAGCCGGAGGCCCTCCGGGGTGTCGGTCAGGGTGAGATTCGGGTCGACCGGGTTGACCGAGTCGCCCCACACCCAGCGCCCGGCGATCGTGGCACGGAACCACCGCTCGCGCTCGGCTGCGGGCGCCACGAGCGCGATGTTGGCCTCGTTGACGTAGTGGTAGCCGAGCAGCTGCGCGATCGACGCGTCGGTGCGGGCCAGCGTCCGCACCGCCCGGAACGCGGACTCCCAGTGCCCGCCGCCGCCGCCGTACTCGGCCGGGTCGAGAAGGGTCACGAGTCCCGACTCCTGCAGCAGCTTCGCCTCGGCGAACGGCTGGGCGTTCCGCCGGTCGCGTTCCAGCGCGTCGGCACCGAGGCGTTCGGCGACGCCCTCGGCGACCGCATCCCACTGGGCGAGTTCGTCCTCGGATGCGGTGCCGGAGAAGTGGGTGCGGGGTGCCGTGTCGAGCGTGGTCATGAGGATTCCTTGGGATCAGGCCGGAGCGAGGGACGCGTTGCCGTCGGCGGCGCTGCGGGCGTCGGCGTACGCGCCGCGGTAGGAGTGGGCGGGGTGCCAGGACGGGACGACGGCACTGCCGGAGAGGCGCTCGCGGAGCGTCGTGCCCTCGTAGTCCTCCCACACCCGGCCGCGGCGGCGGAGTTCGGGGACGAGGAGGTCGACGATGTCCTCGAAGGTGCCGGGGGTGATGACGTAGGCGAGGTTGAACCCGTCGATGCCGCCCACCTCGATCCACCGCTCGAGTTCGTCAGCGGCGGTCTCGGGGCTCCCGACGATGACCGGGCCGATGCCGCCGATGCCGACGTAGTCGGCGATGTCGCGCGGGGTCCACTGCCGGGTGGGATCGGCCCTGGTGAAGATCGACAGCGCGGAGCGGGCCGCATCCGTGTCCACGTACTCCAGCGGCTCGTCGGGATCGAGCGCGGACAGGTCGATGCCGGACCAGCCGCCGTAGAGCGCCAGCGCACCCTCGAGCGAGACGTACTGCCGGTAGTCGTCGTACTTCGCCTGCGCCAGCTCGTCGGTCTGGGCGACGATGACGGTGGCGAGCGTGAGGATCTTGACCGAGTCGCGCGGGCGCCCGATGGCCTCGGCCTTCGCGCGGATCGAGTCGGTGGTCTTGCGGGTCAGTTCCGGGGCCAGGCCGTTGATGAAGATCGCCTCGCCGTGGCGGGCGGCGAACTCCTGGCCGCGCGGCGACGCACCGGCCTGGAAGATGACGGGCGTGCGCTGCGGCGACGGCTCGGACAGGTGGATGCCGGGGACGTCGAAGTGCTCCCCGTGATGGGCGATCGGGTGTACCCGCTCCGGATCCGTGAATACCCCCGCGGCGCGGTCGCGATGCACCGCGCCGTCCTCCCACGACCCCTCCCAGAGCTTGTAGGTCACGTCCAGGAACTCGTCGGCGATGCCGTAGCGGTCGTCGTGAGCGATCTGGTCGCCGAGTCCGAGGTTCCGCGCAGCGCTCGCGAGGTAGGAGGTGACCACGTTCCAGCCGACCCGACCCTCGGTGAAGTGGTCGAGCGTGGAGAGGGTGCGCGCCAGCGTGTAGGGCTGTGAGTAGGTCGACGCGATCGTCACCCCGAAGCCGAGGCGCGAGGTCACCGCGGCCATCGCGGGGATCTGCAGCAGCGGGTCGCCGACGGGGATCTGCGCGGCGTCGCGCAGCGCGGGCGCAGCCGAGTCCTGGTACACGTCGTAGACGCCGACGACGTCGGCGAGGAACAGGGCGTCGAACGTGCCCCGCTCCAGCAGCCGGGCGAGCTCCGTCCAGTAGCCCAGCCGGTTGTACTCGTCGGCCCGGTTGTCGGGATGCCGCCACAGCCCGGGCGCCTGATGCGTCACGCAGCTCATGTCGAACGCGTTCAGGATGATGCGCGATGTCATGGGAGTCCCTTCCGCGCCAGGAAGCGCCGAGCCGGAAACGTATCGCGGATGCGGCGGCCGCTTCGGGGCCCACCGACACACGGCGTCACTCGGTGACGGATCGTGACGCCGTGTGAACGCTTCTTACGAGCGGGCGCGCGCCGGGGTGTCCCGCGTCCGGACAATGGCGACCCGGCGGCCTCACAGCGGCCGCCGAGACCCGCACCCGAGAGGCCCCTGACATGCCCGCATCCGTTCCCGCCCCGAGCCGCTGGCGTCGGCCGCTCGTCGCGACCGCCGTCGCCGCCGCATCCGCGCTCGCCCTCACCTCCTGCGCCGGCGCCGCCGCAGACGCCGACGGCGGCGATGAGTCGCTGACCGTGCTGCTCATCACCTCGCACCAGGGCGCCGCCGACAAGCTCGCCGCCGACTACAAGAAGCTCACCGGGGTGACCATCAACCCGGTGATCGTGCCGTACGACGAGATCGGCAACACGCTCGCGCTCGACCAGCAGTCCGGCGCAAACACGATCGATGTCGCGGCGCCGTGGTACGTCTCCATCGGCGACCTCGCCGCGGACGGCGCGATCCAGGACCTCACCGACTGGATCGACGAGAACCCCGACATCGACCCGGACGACTTCATCCCGTCGATCTACGACGCGTACACGCTGTACGACGGCAAGCGGTACGGTCTGCCCTTCGACGGCGACACGCACGTGCTGTTCTACAACACCGAGATCCTGGAGCGGAACGGCATCACCGAGCCGCCCGCCACGTGGGACGAGTACATCGCCGACTCCGCGCTCATCACCGCGAACGAGGGTGCGAACGGCGTGTACGGCAACGTGATCTTCGGGCAGAAGTCGCCGCTCATCCTCGGCGCCAGTTTCGCGAACCGGCTCGCCGGATTCGGCGGCGAGTTCGTGGACGAGGACGGCAAGCCCGTCATCAACTCCCCCGAGGCGGTCGCCGCGGCACAGTCGCTGGCCGACGCGCTGCCCTCCGCGTACCCCACCCCGGCCGAGACCGCGTTCGGCGAGGGTAACTCCGCCTGGTACGCCGGCAACGCCGCCTTCATCGAGAACTGGACCGACCTCGGTGTGGGTTCGCAGATCAACGAGGACTCCACCGTGGCCGACAAGTGGGGCGTGACGCTGCTCCCGACGGGCGGCGACAACACCCAGTCGCGGGCGTCGCTCGTGGCGGGCTTCACCTGGGTGGTCGCCGCCAACACGAAGAAGACCGAGCTGGCGCGCGACTTCATCGAGTGGGCCGCCTCCAGCGACGTGAACCAGTCGCTGCTCGTCGCCGAGCCGCAGACCGGCATCGACCCCAACCGCATCTCCGCCCTGGAGAGCGCCGCTTACGGGGAGAAGTACCCCGACCTGCAGCGGGTCAACCGTGCCACGCTCGATGGCGCACTGGCCTGGCCGACCGGGGAGAACGCAACCCAGGCCGCCGAGATCCTCACCGATGAGCTGGCCAAGCTCGTCGCCGGCGAGGTCACCGCACAGGAAGCGCTCGATGCCACACAGGCCGAATGGGAAGAGCTCCTTGGCTGAGATCGCCCTGCCCGCGGTTCGCCGCGCCACGACGGTGCGCTCGCGCCGCTCCCTCCCGGGGGCGGCGTGGGCGCACCGCCTGTTCGTCGCCCCGAGCGTCCTGGCCCTCCTCGTGCTCGGCCTGTACCCGCTCGGGTTCATCGTCGCGGCGGCGTTCACCGACTCCTCACTGGGGAAACCGTTCCAGTCGTGGGTGGGGGTCGAGACGGTCCAGTCGGTGCTCGCAGACGCCGACATCACCGCATCCCTGGTCCGTTCGGTGCTGTACGCGGTCGCGGTGTCCGCCGCCAGCCTCATCCTCGGTGTCGCGGCGGCGCTCGCGCTGCAGGGAGCGGTCCGCAGCGGCTCGCTCGTCCGGACCCTCCTGCTGCTCCCGCTCATCACGCCGCCGGTGATCGTCGGCACGCTGTGGAAGCTGATCTACAACCCGGGCGGCGGGCTTCTCGCGACCGTGCTCGGCTTCCTGGGTGCACCGCGCGAAGCCATCGCCCCGCTGTCGTCGACGACGTGGGCCCTGCCCGGCATCGCCCTCGCCGACGTCTGGGAATGGACGCCGCTCATCGCCCTGCTCGTGTTCACGGCGCTGCTGGCGCAAGACCCGGAGACGATCGAGGCGGCACGGCTCGACGGCGCCCACGGCTGGCGGATGTTCCGCTCCATCACGCTGCCGGCGATCTCCGGTGTCGTGGCGGCCGCGTTCTTCATCCGCCTGGTGCTCTCGTTCAAGGTCTTCGACCTGGTGTTCATGATGACCTCCGGCGGCCCCGGGCAGGCGACGACCACCACCTCGTATGTGATCTACCAAGCCGCGCTGCGCGAGTTCGACGTCGGCAAGGCCGCGGTGATCACGCTTCTGCTCGCGCTCGTCGTCACCGTCGTCACGATCCCCGTCGTCGCGATCACCCGAAAGCTGCAGGCCAATCATGAGTGACCTCCTCCGCGCTCCCCGGCGCCTCGACCATCGGGGCATCCTGGCTACCACGGTGCTTACGGTGCTGCTGCTGTTCTTCACCGTCCCCCTGCTCTACCTGCTGTCCGTCTCCCTCATGGGGCGGAACGAAACCGGCCAGGGAGTGCTGATCCCCGCGGTGCCGCAGTGGTCGAACTGGTCGGACGTGCTGACTCAGTCGGATCTCCTCCGCGGTATCGCGAACTCGCTCGTCGCCGCGATCGGCGGGGCCATCCTCAGCCTCGTGTTCGCGCTGCCGGCGGCGTGGGCCATCACCCGGTTCCGCACCGGCGGGAAGACCCTCGCGGCGACCATCATGAGCCCGTGGCTGCTGCCGCCGATCGTCGCCGTGGTGCCCCTGTTCACGCTGCTACGCGTCCTGGGACTGAGCAACACGCTGCTCGGGCTCACTCTGCTGTACGCCCTGGTGAATATCCCGGTGGCGATCTGGCTCCTGGAGGGTTTCGTCCGGAAACTCCCGATCGAGATCGAGGAGGCCGCACGCCTGGACGGCGCCGGCTCGTTCCGGCTGCTGTTCTCGGTCGTCACCCCGCTCGTCGCGCCCGCGCTCGCCGCGATCGGGATCATCGTGGCGGTGCTGAACTACAACGAGTTCCTGCTGGCGACCTTCCTCACCCAGAGCCCGGACGCGCAGACCCTGCCGGTCGTGCTGTCGATGTTCTACGGCGAGCGCACCCCGCACTACGGCAAGATCGCCGCCGCATCCGTCATCGGGGTGCTGCCCGTGTTCGCAGCCGCGGTGTTCTTCCAGCGTTGGCTGGTGGGCGGGCTGACGAGCGGCGCGGTCCGCTGAGCCCACACCATTACTGGCGCGAGGCTCACGCCGCCACGAAGGCGGCGTAGCGGTCGAGCGCGGCCGCGACCGCCTCGTCCGGCACCGGGGGGATGCCGAACATCTCCGCCCGTGCCGTCTCTCGCCGCCCGACGGCACGGGAGTGCGTCCAGCGGCCCGCCACCACCCCGTCGGCGAGGATCAGCGGGCTCACCATCCCGTTCGCGCCGGGCCCGACGAGCGACTGATGCGGCACGGCGCAGACCCGCCCCCGATCGAGGTACGGGAGGTAGTACTCGTCGAACGCGGGCAGTGCGACCACGGACGGCGCGTCGGCCTGCACGCGCGGACGACCCCGTGACACGTACAACGGATCGCGCTCACCGTCGATCACCCGCACCCGGTCGCCTGCCGCCTCCGCTGCGGCACGGCACGCCGTCACCGGCAGGCCCGACCACCACGCGAAGTCCCCCGCGGTGGCGGGACCGTGCCCCTCGATGAAGCGGACGAACAACTCGGTGACCGGATCCGCCGGGGCCGCCGCATCCGTGATCCAGTCCTCGCAGAGCACGAGGTACTGCTCGCGCGTGATGCCCGCCGCGCGCCGCACGACCGGTCCGTGGCAGAGGACGCCGCGCCAGCTCAGCACCTGCAGCACGTGGATGCCGCGCTGCCCGGCGGTATCGATACCGGCGGCCTCCCACACCTGCGCGACCGCGGCACGATCCAGCCGGTCGCCGCCCCGGAGGGCGCCGCGCACGACCCGCTCGGCTTCGCGCAGCACCTCGTCGTCCAGCCCGAGCTGCCGGAGCCGTCCCGCAGCGAGGCGTCGCTGACGCTCGGCAGTGAGCCGCAGCATCCAGCCGAGGTCTTCGGCGGCGCAGATGTGGATCGTGCCACGCTGCGTCCACGACCGCACCAGCCGGCCGCGGTCGAACGCCCCGTCCACGTCGCGCAGACCGACGACGCCGCGGCTGCGAACCGCGAGCGCCCACCGGCCGCCCCAGAACTCCTGCGACTGCACGGCGCCCATGTGGCGCGCCGCGGCGAGCACGGTGGTGGCCGGAGCACTCAGCCGGTGCGAGCGGAGCCGCTCGGCGCGGAGGGCCGCATCGTCCATGCCGCCATTGTGCCCTGCGGCACCGACACGGCGGGCACCGCGGGAAGAAGGTCAGGCGAACGGGTTGGGGGTGAGCGTGTACTTGGTCTGCAGGTACTCGTGGATACCCTCGGCACCGCCCTCGCGTCCGAGGCCCGACTGCTTCCAGCCGCCGAATGGCGCGGCTGCGTTCGAGACGACGCCGACGTTGAGGCCCATCATCCCGGTCTCGAGCCGTTCGATCATCCGCTGGCCGCGGGCGATGCTCTCGGTGAAGACGTAGGAGACGAGACCGTATTCGGTGCTGTTGGCGAGGTCGACAGCCTCGTCCTCGGTGTCGAACGGGACGATCGCGAGCACGGGTCCGAAGATCTCCTCGCGGAGGATCTCACTGCCCTGCGGCACCTCGGTGAGCACGGTCGGCTCGTAGAACGACCCCTCGCCTTCGATGGCCTTGCCGCCGGTGCGGAGCGTCGCCCCGCGGGAGACGGCGTCTTCGACCAGCTGCGAGGCCTTGGCCACGGCGCGGTCGTCGATGAGGGGTCCGATGGTGACGCCATCCTCGGTGCCGCGACCGATGCGGAACCCGTTGACGCGCTCGGTGACGCGGCGGGCGAACTCGTCGGCGACCGAGCGGTGCACGATGAACCGGTTGGCGGCGGTGCAGGCCTGGCCGATGTTGCGGAACTTCGCGGCGATCGCGCCCTCGACGGCCTTATCGAGGTCGGCGTCTTCGAAGACGACGAACGGGGCGTTGCCGCCGAGCTCCATCGAGGTGCGAAGGACCCCGTCCGCCGCCTGCTTCAGCAGTGCGACGCCGACCGGAGTGGACCCGGTGAACGAGAGCTTGCGCAGCCGCGGGTCGCGGATGAGCGCCTCGGACACGGGGCCGGAGGTGGCGGTGGTGACGACGTTCACGACACCGGCGGGCAGGCCCGCATCCTGCAGCAGCTTCGCGAAGTAGAGCGTCGTGAGCGGCGTGAGGGCGGCGGGCTTGATGACCACGGTGCAGCCGGCGGCGAGCGCCGGAGCGATCTTGCGAGTCGCCATGGCCAGCGGGAAGTTCCACGGGGTGATGAGGAACGCGGGGCCCACCGGATGCTGGGTCACGATCATGCGGCCGGTGCCCTCGGGGTTCGCGCCGTAGCGGCCCTGCACGTGGGCTGCCTCCTCGCTGAACCAGCGGAGGAACTCACCGCCGTAGGCGACCTCGCCGCGGGCTTCGGCGAGCGGCTTGCCCATCTCGATCGTCATGAGGAGGGCGAAGTCCTCCTTGCGTTCCTGCAGCAGATCGAACGCGCGGCGCAGGATCTCGGCGCGCTCACGCACCGGGGTCGCGGCCCAGGAGGGGAAGGTGTCGGCGGCGGCGTCCATCGCGGCCTTGCCGTCGGCGACCGACGCGCTCGCGATGGTCTTGATCGTCGCGCCCGTCGCGGGGTCGGACACGGTCAGCGTGGCGCCGGCTTCGGCCGCACGCCATTCCCCGCCGATGAAGAGTCCCTCGGGCACATCGGCCAGCAGTGCGCTCTCACGGTTCTCGGTCATCAGGACTCCCTCGTCGTCTCCGGATGCCGCAGCATCCCTCGACACAGATCGTATATGATCCACGGTCGGATCGCATTCATTCTCTCCACCGCAGGCACGTGCTGTCACCGGACATGTCGGCGAATCCTCCGTACGGTGACCGCCCGCACGGATACCGCCACTGCCGTCGTATACTCGGGCGTGTCCGGCGCAGGCACGCCCGCCGGTGCTCGAAAAATGGGCACGCAGCCATCCCCCGGGATGCGCGAGACACATACGGCCTCATCCCCGTCACCGTCTCGAAGGACTGCTTCGCCATGCCCACCGTCTCCGCACACGTCGCGCTCACCCTCGCCCAGCACATCGATCACGTGTTCGGGGTGATGGGCAACGGCAACGCCTACTTCCTCGATGCGCTCGAGCGTCAGACCGACGCCGAGTACACCGCACTCCGCCACGAGGCCGGTGCTGTCGTCGCGGCCGACGCGTACTACCGCGCCTCGGGGCGCCTCGCCGCCGCGACCGCCACCTACGGCGCCGGGTTCACCAACACCCTGACCGCCCTCGCCGAGGCGGTGCAGGCGAATGTGCCGCTGCTCCTCGTCGTCGGTGACGAGCCCACCTCGGGGCCCCGCCCGTGGGACGTCGACCAGATCGCACTCGCCTCGGCCGTCGGCGCCCGCACCTACACGGTCGGGCGCGCGGATGCGGCGGCCACCACGGTCATCGCGATCGAGCACGCGCTGGCGTACCGCGTGCCCGCGGTGCTCGCGATCCCCTACGACGTGGCGAAGCTCGAGGCGGGCCCGGTCCCGGCTGCACCCGCCCCCACGCTCCCCGCACCGCTCCAGCCGGCGCCCTTCGCGGCCGCCGGGATCGGCCGGCTCGCCGTCGCCCTCGCGAGCGCCGAGCGGCCCCTGCTCCTCGCCGGCCGCGGCGCCTGGATCTCCGGCGCGGCCGACGCACTCGGCGCCCTCGCGGATGCCACGGGGGCGATCACCGCCAGCACCGCGCTCGGCCGCGGCGTCTTCCCCCGTGCCGAGTTCGACCTCGGCGTCACCGGGGGCTTCGGCGCGGAGGGAGCGATGGACCTCATCCGGGAGGCCGACGTCGCCGTCGTCTTCGGCGCCTCGCTCAACCAGTTCACGATGCGGTTCGGCGAGCTGTTCGCCCCGGGCACGCAGGTCGTGCAGGTCGACATCGCCCCCGCCGCCACCCACCCCCACGTCGGCGGATACCTGCGGGGCGACGCGGCGGTGGTCGCCGCATCCCTCGTCGAAGAGCTGCGCGCCCTCGGCGCTGCGCCGAGCGGCTGGCGCGAGTCCGTCGACGTGGCGCCGCTCCGCGCCTACGACGTCACCGACGAGGTCGCCCCGGACGGGCGTCTCGACCCGCGCGCGGCCGCGGTCCGCATCGGTGAGCTGCTGCCGGAAGACCGCGTGGTGGTCTCCGACGGCGGCCACTTCATCGCCTGGGCGAACATGTACTGGCCCGTCGCCTCGCCCGACCGGATGCTGATGATCGGCACGGCGTACCAGTCGATCGGCCTGGGGTTCCCCAGCGTCCCCGGCGCCGCCCTGGCGAAGCCGGAGTCCACGATCGTGCTCACCACCGGCGACGGCGGAGGCCTCATGGCCCTCGCCGACCTGGAATCCGCGGTGCGGGTCGCCGGCGGCCGCGGCCTCGCCGTCGTGTGGAACGACGGGGCATATAGCGCCGAGGTGAACCTGTACGGCCTCAAGGGCCTGGCACAGGAGCCCATGCGCATCCCTACCGTCGACTTCGCGGGCCTCGCGCGCGCGGTCGGCGCCGAGGGCGTCGTCGTCGAGCGTCTGTCCGACCTCGACCGACTCGCGGAGTGGGCGGCAACCCCTGCGCGCGAGCGGCCCTTCCTGCTGCTCGATCTGCGGATCTCGGGCGATGTCATCGCCCCGTACCAGCATGAGGTCATCCGCGTGAACTCCTGAGGCACCCGAATCAGCCGCATCCGGAGGGGTGACCGCCGAACCAGGGAATGCCAGAGCCTGTCGCTGCGCTGTGTGTGGGGCGCAGACTAGGCGGCAGCGCAGACCCGGAGGTGCCCATGGAAGGTCTTGAAGTCACGGTCCTGCTGGGACTGGCGGTGCTCACGGGCACCCTGCTCGCCCCGCGGCTCCGCCTCGCGACGCCGCTCGTGCTCGTGGTCATCGGGCTGCTGCTCGGCTTCGTGCCGGAGCTGCGTGAGATCGAGCTGCCCCCGGAGACGATGCTGCTCCTCTTCCTGCCCGTCATGCTGTTCTGGGAGAGCTTCACCACGTCGTTGCGTTCGGTGAAGCGGGCGCTGCGCTACATCGTGCCGATGAGCACGCTGCTCGTCGTCGCCTCCGCGTTCGCGGTGGCCGGGATCGCCACCGCCATGGGCGTGCCGTGGGAGGCCGCGCTCATCCTCGGCGCCGCCGTGGCACCGCCGGACGCGACCGCGGTCGCCGCGCTCGGCCGACTGCTGCCACAGCGCACCTTCATGAAGCTCAAGGCCGAGAGCCTCACGAACGACGGGACCGCGCTCGTGGTCTACGCGATCGCCGTCTCGCTCGCGGTCGGCGGCGACGTCACGCCGTGGACGATCACCGGCACCGTCGTTCTCTCCTACCTCGGCGGCGCCGTCGCGGGCATCGGCATCGCGGCGATCGCCTGGCTGGCGCTCCGGCGGATGCGGGCGACGCTCGCGATCAACGTGACGTTGCTGCTCGTGCCGTTCCTGGCGTTCCTCGTCGCGGAGCTGATCCACGGCTCCGGCGTGCTCGCCGTCGTGTTCGCGGGCCTCATCGTCGCGTGGCTCGCCCCGCGCATCACCACGGCCCAGTCCCGCCAGCAGGCGCAGGCGGCGTGGCCGTTCGGGGTGTTCCTGCTCAACGGCGCGCTGTTCGTTCTCATCGGGCTCGAGGTGCAGAACGTCGTGCACGAGATCCCGGGGCGGCAGATCGGCTGGCTGCTCCTGGTATCGGTCGCGGCGTGGGCGGCGCTCGGTGTGGTGCGCTACCTGTTCCAGCTGCTCATGGCGCCGTTCTCCCGGCCCTCGCCCGAACACCTCGCGAACACCACGAGACAGTCCCGCAACCGCGGCCGGATCGTCAGCACGGTCGCCGGATTCCGCGGCGCGGTGTCGCTGGCCATCGCCCTCTCGGTGCCGATGACGACGGATGCCGGAACGGATCTCCCCGGCCGCGACGCGATCGTGTTCGTCACCGCGGGCGTCATCGTGCTCACCCTGCTGGTTCAGGGTCCGCTTCTTCCCGCGGTCATCAAGTGGGCGAAGCTGCCGAACGACGACACCGAGCGGGAGGAGTTCGAACTGGCGCAGCGGACGATCTCCGGCGCGGCGCTGGCGGCCCTGGACGACCTCGCCACCGAGCACGGGATCAGCGACGAGGTGCGCGACCAGGCCCGGCGCGAGGGCTACGACCGGCTGGAGCTCGCGAACGCGCGCGCCCTCGCCCGGCAGCGGTCGGCCATCGACGACGAGATCGACGACCTCGAGACGGTACTGAGCGGACCTGACGCGACATCGCCCACGTCCGGCGCCATCGCGACCGTGTCGGACGACGGGGAGGCGGGAGAGGTGCGCCCGGTCGCGCTGCAGATGCTCGCCACCAGCGACGACATCGACATGACGCAGCGTTCCCCGCTCATCCGCTTCGAGGAGGCGAACCGGCTGAAGCTCGCGCTCCTGGACCGGAAGCGCGAGGTGCTGCTGCGGCTTCGCCGCGAGGGCGCGATCGACGATCTGGTGTCCCGGCGGGTGCAGCACGGTCTCGACGCCGAGGAGCTCCGGCTCGCCGACGCGCGAGAGCTCGGCTGACCTGCGTCAGGCCCCGGTGGCGGCCGGGACCATGTGCTGCGCGAAGAACGCAGCCAGCTCCTCGGTCGCGGTCAACGGCAGCACGTGCGCGACGTACTGGTCCGGACGGACCACGACGACGGTGCCGGCGCGGTCGATGCCGCGCAGCTCGAAGATGTCCTGGGCAGGGTCGACGGCGTAGATCTTCTCGTAGTCGATCAGACCGAACGGACCCACCCGCGGCAGGAAGATGTCCGGGATGTCGCCGACCTCGATCTCGGTGTGCGCCTTCGGGTACACGACCTTGACGTCGAAGACGCTGTCGATGTCCTCGCCCGCGGGCGTGAACGTCCGCACCGGTGAGTCGGCACTGTTCGCGAGCCACTCGGCCCACTCCCCGAGGGCGGTGGCGTCGGCATCCGCGAACGCGTAGATGCGCCAGCGTCCGTCGGCCCGCGCATGGTGACCGAGGTGGGCGGGGACGGTGTCACCGAGACGGACGACGGGAGCCGACTTGAATCGCTTGCCGATGGGGAAGCCCTCGGCCAGGTTCTGGTGCGCCGCCTCGCCGACGATCATCGACGGGGTGTACTGCGTCATGAACCCGGCGGGGAACTCGGCGGTGCGGGTGTAGAACTCCGCGACCTCTTCGGGGCTGGAGAAGTCCTCCGGGTTCTTGGCCATGAGGGTGGACCACTCGCGGTCGAAGTCGATGAGGTTCTGCGCGATGACCTGGCGCTCGGCGGAGTAGGTGGCCAGCAGTGATTCGGGCGCGCGGCCGGTGAGCACCGAGCCGAGCTTCCAGCCGAGGTTGAAGCCGTCCTGCATCGACACGTTCATGCCCTGGCCCGCCTTCGCGCTGTGCGTGTGGCAGGCGTCGCCGCAGATGAACACGTGCGGCGCACGGTCCGAGCCGGGGTCGACGTCGTCGAACTTGTCGGTGACGCGGTGGCCGACCTCGTAGACGCTCGACCAGGCGACGTCCTTGACCTCGAGCGTGTAGGGGCTGAGGATCTCGTTCGCCTTGGCGACGATGGCTTCCAGCGGCGTCTTGCGGACGTTGCCGTTGTCACCCTCGGGGACCTCGCCGAGGTCGACGTACATGCGGAAGAGATACCCGCCCTCGCGGGGGATGTGGAGGATGCTGCCGGCCTGCGACGAGATCGCGCACTTGATCCGGATGTCGGGGAAATCGGTGACGGCGAGCACGTCCATGACGCCCCACGCATGCTTGGCCTGGCCGCCGATGTGCTTGCGGCCGATGGCTTCGCGCACGCCACTGCGGGCGCCGTCGCACCCGACGACGTACTTCGCGCGGACCGTGCGCTCCGCCCCCGCCCGCTCGCCGCCGACGTAGCGCAGCGATACGGAGACGGGGTACTCGCCCTCGCCGACCGTGAGGCCGACGAACTCGATGCCGTAGTCCGGCGTGATGCGGGCGGGCGAGATCTCTGCGACCTCGGCGAAGTAGTCCAGCACCCGCGCCTGGTTGACGATGAGGTGCGGGAACTCGCTGATGCCGTGCGGGTCGTCCGCCGCGCGAGCGGTGCGGATGATGTGCTGCGGGTTCTGCGGGTCGGGGGTCCAGAAGTTCATGCTGCTGATCGTGTAGGCCTCCGCGACGATCCGCTCGGCGAACCCGAACGCCTGGAACGTCTCGACGCTGCGCGCCTGAATGCCGTCGGCCTGGCCGATCGCGAGGCGTCCCTCGCGCTTCTCGACGATCCGGGTCGTGATGCCGGGGTACTGGGAGAGCTGCGCTGCGAGGAGCATGCCGGCGGGACCCGAGCCGACGATGAGCACGTCGACCTCGTCGGGCACGTCCGCGGGGCGGTCGATGCCGGTGCCGGCGGCGGGACGGACCCGGGGGTCCGTCGAGATGTAACCGTGGTGGTGGAACTGCATCGACGTCGATCCTTTCCTCGGACTGCAATGTCGAGGTGTGTTGCGATGGCGGCCGGTGCGTTCTATATTCGAACACACCGTTCTACTATTGAACAGATCGTATACGACATTCGTGCGCTCCGGCAAGGACCCCGCGCGCCGAGACCTCACGGATGTCCCGTCCGGAGGTCGAAAACGTGACATTCGTGGAGCCTCAGTCGGATGCGGGGCGGAAGGGGGCCGCCGGCTCGCAGACCCTGAGCCGCGGCATCCGGATCCTGGAGATCCTGGCCGAGGCACGCGCGCCGCTGGCAATCGACGAGATCGCCCGGCGGCTCGAGGTGCACCGGTCCATCGCCTACCGGCTCCTTCGCACCCTGGAGGACCACGCGCTGGTCGTCCGCGACTCGGCGGGGCGCGCGGCACTCGGCGCCCGCATGGCCGCCCTCGCCGGAGCTGTCGCCGCCGACCTGCAGTCCGAGGCGCTGCCCGAGCTGACAGCGGTCGCGAACGAACTCGGGATGACGTGCTTCCTCGGCGTACTCGACCGGGACGAGTGCATCACCCTCGCCAGCGTCGAGCCGCGGCACGCGGTCGCCTCGGTGGCGCAGCGTCCGGGCGCCCGCCACTCCGTCACGGTCGGCGCACCCGGCAAGGCGATCCTCTCGCTCCTGCCCCCGGACCAGTGGCCGGCCGGCGTCTCGGACCGGCTCCGCGCCGAGATCGCCGAGATCGCCGAGCGCGGCTATGCCACCAGTCACGATGAGGTCATCCCCACCGTGCAGGCGGTCTCGGTGCCGCTCCCCCTCCGCGGCCATCGGCCCGCCGCCATCGCGGTCGTGCACGTGGCGAGCGCCGATGACCCGGCGGCCATCGCGGCGCGCCTGCAGCGCTCCGCCGATGCCATCCGCACCGCCCTCGAGGGGTGAACTGGCACGCTAACCTGGGCCCGGCGCACGGCGCGCCGAGAAACGGGGATGCGATGAGCACGCTGGTGTGGGGAATCAAGGAGTCGCTCCTGGCGTATGTCCGCGGCATGGGCGACGGCGACGTCCGCCTCGACGGCGCGACGCAGGAGCCGTCCGGCTTCGCGTTCCCGGATACGGGCGGCGACGGCCATTCCTTCACCGGCGCGGTGTCGCTGAGCGCGCACGGCGGCCTCATGGACGTCACACTCGCCGACCCGGCGCTGGTGCCGGACGGCGACCACTGGCTGCTGACGGTCGCCGACCCGTTTGACGCCGCGGTGCGGCTCCCGTTCGCGCGGATCGACACCCTCACGCCGCAGGCCGGCTTCCTCATCGCCTCGGGGACGACGCTGACCGCCGACGGTGCCGACCTGTTCTTCGGCCCGTACACCGCCGGCACGCCGCTCGACGACCCGTTCGTGCGCGACTGACGCGCACGCCCGCGAAGAGACAGCGGGAGGGTGCCTCAGGCCTGGGCGCGCGGTCCGGCGAGGAGCGCTTCGGTCTCGGCGAGCACGCCGTCCACCCAGTCGTGTGCCGATTCCACCGCATCCATGGGCCCGCCGGCGTCATGCCGGCCATACTCCCCGATCCGGCGCGCACCGCAGGCGGCCAGCGCCTCGTCGACGAGTTCGCTTCCCCGCGAATAGGTGCGCGCGTAGCTCTGGTCCCCCATGCCGAACACGGCGTACCGGAGTTCGGAGAGATCGGGGCGTGCCCGGGAGATCGACGCGAGGAATGGACGCGCGGCGGTCGGCGCCTCCCCGTCGCCGTACGTCGAGCACACGATCAGGTGGAGCCGTGCCGGATCGAGCTGGTCCGGCTCCGTCTCGGCGAGGTCTCGCACCTCGACGTCTGCGCGCCCGGCGAGATAGGTCCGTAGGTCATCGGCGACCAGTTCTGCCCCGCCCGACTCCGTGCCGAAGAGCACCGTGACGGGCTGTCCCCCGCCGTCGGCGGCGCTCGCACCCTGTGCGCGGTCCGCGTCCGGCAGCGCCATCGCGGTGTCTCGAGCCGCCGCCAGCAGATCCTCGTGCGTACGGAGCTTCGCGCGGGTGCGTCCGGGCGCGGCGCCGAGCTGCTCGCGCATGTCGATCCGGCGCCAGCCGTCGAAGCCCACCTCGGACGCGGAGAGCTCGAGACCCGGCCGCGGGGATCCGACGCCGGCGAGGTCGGCGGCGACCGTCGCCGCGAGCGCGCGCGCATCGGTCCGCTGGTCGGGGATCGTGCCGCGGCCGCCCCGGCGCAGCCATCCGGCGACGTAGAGACCCGGCTCGATGCGGCCGTCCGCGGACGCTGCCGCCACGGCGGGCGTATGGGGGTCGGCGGTGAAGCCGATCGCGGTGACTACCGTGTCGGTGGCGAGCCGGAGGCTCGTGCCGTCCGTGCCGCGGAGGCGGAGGCCCGTGACCGAGACATCCCCCTCGATGGCCTCGGGCTGAAGCCCGAACCACCACTCGACCCGCACTCGCGGGTCGGCA
The DNA here is from genome assembly GCF_026393345.1 of Microbacterium sp. Classification (GTDB taxonomy): domain Bacteria; phylum Actinomycetota; class Actinomycetes; order Actinomycetales; family Microbacteriaceae; genus Microbacterium. The sequence goes on along the minus strand of NZ_JAPLAI010000037.1, from coordinate 17,768 downwards.
GCGTCCGACGCGGCGAGGGCGCGGACGGCGTCACACCGTGCGTCCTTTCCCACCGGCACGTCGTCGAGGTCGGCGCCGTGCACCACGTGCGCCACGCCGGGGAGGGTGGCGAGCTCCCGCACCATGACCGGATCGAACTTCGCCTGCCCGGGCCGGGAGCGCCCGACCACGTGGACGACGCGAACGCCGCCCGTGATGCGCTCGCGCACGGCGTCGTCGATATCGCTTCCGTCGAAGTCATCGGCGTGCCGGGCGATGAGGCGCACGACGTCGACGGCGACGTTGCCGTGGCCGACGACGGTGACCGTCTCACTCGCGGTTCGTCGGCCTCTTCCGGGTGGCCGTTGAGCGCACGCGTGAGGCGACCGGCGCCGACGACGCCGGTCAGATCCGCACCCGGCACGTCGAGCGTCCGATCCCGGTGCAGCCCGGTCGCCAGGATCACGGCGTCGTAGGAGTCGCGCAACTGCGCGACCGTGACGTCGGCGCCGACGGCGATGTTGCCGCGGAAGGCCACACCCTCACGCTGGAACATCCGCTCGAACTGACGCGCGACGGACTTCGTCCCGGGGTGGTCGGCGGCCACCCCGTAGCGCACGAGTCCGTAAGGGACGGGGAGTCGGTCGATGACCTCGAGGACAGCTCCGGGCATCGCGCGGCGGAGCGCCTGCGCGGCGAAGCAGCCGCTGGGGCCGGCGCCGACCACGGCGATCCGCGGTGCCGCCGGCGGCTGCGGGGCAGCCGAGGCGGGCTCCGTGACGCCGGCGGTGTCCCACCGCACGGGGAGGCGCAGCATTCCGGGGAACACCCAGCCGCCGATCTGGGCGGGGCGGGCGGGATCCAGCTCGACGCCGCGCAACCGCTCGAACAGGCGAGGAAGACCGACCTCCGCGACCTCGGCCCGGGCGACCCACGCACCCAGGCACACGTGAACGCCCTTGCTGAAGGCCAGATGCGGCTTGACCTCACGGCGGATGTCGAACCGATCAGCATCGCGCCAGACCCGTTCGTCGCGGTTGGCGGAACCGACGCAGATCCCCAGCCGCGCACCCGCCGGGAGGGTCACCCCCGCCAGCTCGACCTCGCGGGTCGTCTGACGCGAGTAGAGGCCGATCGGTGAGATCCAACGGATCGTTTCGTCGAAGGCGGCCGACCACAGTGAGGGGTCGGCCTCGACCGCGCGCCGCTGCTCGGGGTGCGTCAGAAGCGCCCAGGCGGCGACGCCGAGCGCGTCACGCGGTTCGTTCAATCCGCCGCCGATCGTCATCTTGATGTTGGCGCGAATCCGCTCGATCGGCATCCGGTAATCCGGGATGGCCAGCAGCGCCGAGATCAGCGAATGGTCCGGGTTCTTCGCGTGCCAGCTGAGCATCTCATCGAGCGCGATGTCGACCTCGGCGAAGGATCGCTCACCCTTCGCCCAGATCTGCGGGTCGTCGGCATAGTTGCCGGTCGCGTCGATCATCGTCTGCGACCAGCGCTGCAGGTCTTGCTGCGTGGCGTTGTGGAAACCGAGGATCTCCCGCAGGTTCTCCGCCGCATAGGGCGCGGCGAAGTCCCAGATGAGGTCCGCATCCGCCCCCTTCGCCATCGTCTCATCGAGGTAGCGCGCCGCGTTCCGCTCGAAGACCGCGGTCCACGTGCGTTTGACCGCGCCCGGACGCAGGACCGGCTGCCAGGCCTTCCGCTCCGGATAGTGCTCCGGGTCGTCGCGACGCAGCATCGAGTGGCCCATCGCCCGAATCTGCAGCGAGCCCTCCTCGTTCGCGGAGAAGGTCTCCTGATCCTGCTCCGTGGCGTGCACGGCGTCGTAGCTCGTGATCAGGTAACGGCCGACGCTGGGCACCCAGTGCACGCCCCCCTCGGCCCGGAGCCGCTCGTAGAGGGGGAACGGATCGCGATAGAGGTCCGGGATCGTCACCCAGTCGGCGACGGGAGCGGTGATGGTCGACATGACACTTCCTCGTGGTCAGAGTTCGTACGCTCTCCGAGTATGCGGTCCCGCTATAGCCCGAGAAAAGCGGAGACATCCGCGGTTCATCCACGGCAGAATCGATGTATGGATGCCGTGGACCCGCCAGCCTTCACCCTGCGACAGCTCTCCTACCTCGTCGCCGCCGCCGATGCCGGAACGATCGCCGCCGCCGCATCGCGGCTCCACGTGTCGGCGTCCGCGATCTCGGACGCCATCACGGAGCTGGAGCGGACGCTCGACTGCGCGCTCTGCGTGAGGCGGCGGGCGCACGGCCTCACCCTCACGAGCGCGGGCGCCGGTGTGGTGGAGCAGGCTCGACCACTCCTTGCGGCAGCGCGCGAACTGTCCGTGTCCCTGCGCAGCACGGACGGCGAGCTCGTCGGGCCGATCACGATCGGGTGCTATCCCACCCTCGCGCCCACGGTGCTGCCACCGCTCCTGCATGACTTCGGCGCCGCGCACCCGCGGGTGGAACTCCACATCATGGAGACGACGCACGACCTGTTGGAGGGGCGGATCGAAGCAGGCGAGGTCGACGTCGCGTTTGTCTACGACACGCTCATCCCGGGGAACCCCCGACGCCAGAAGCTCTTCGAACTTCCCGCGCACGTACTGCTCGCGGCGGACGATCCACTGGCCTCGGCACCCGTGGTGGAGCTTGAGGACGTCGTGGACCGCGACCTCATCCTGCTCGATGCGCCGCCGTCCAGCGAGCACACCCTGTCGCTCTTCGCTCTGCGGGGCCTCACCCCCCGCATCCGTCATCGCACGACGAGCTACGAGGCCGTGCGGACACTCGTCGGCCGCGGGCTGGGATACGGCGTGCTCGTGCAGCGGCCGGCGAACATGTCGAGCTATGAGGGCTACCCGGTGGTCATGAAGGAGATCTCCCCCGCGGTGCCCCCGGTCGGCATAGATGTCATCTGGTCCGCCGCGACCCCACCGCCGCCGCGGGTGCGCGCTCTCATCGAGTTCGCGCAGTCGATCCATTGGCCCGCCCCGGGGATGCCGTGAGCCCCCGACGACGAAGGGCGTCGCACCGGTGGACCGGTGCGACGCCCTCGAGGGTGGATGATCAGCTGTTGCGGATCCCGTAGATCGGGCTCGCGGACTGCTCCTTCTCGGCGCTCAGCCCCAGCGGGATGTTGGTACGGTCACGCAGCAGCAGTGTCGCAATGAAGGCGATCACCATCACCCCCGCGATGTACCACGCGACCGCCCAGCTGGTGCCGGTGACCTGGACCAGCCAGGTCGAGATGAGCGGCGCGAATGCGCCACCCAGGATCGCGCCGATGGCGTAGGCGATCGAGACCCCCGAGTATCGGATGGATGCGGGGAACAGCTCGGTGAAGTAGGCCGCCTGCGGACCATACGTGAGGCCGTTCCCGATCGTGAACAGGGCGATACCGGCGAAGAACAGCCAGGCGTTACCCGTGTTGACCAGCGGGAAGAGCAGCCACACCGTGATGAGGAAGACGATCCACCCGATGATGTACGTGTTGCGCCGGCCGATCCGATCCGAGAGCGCCCCGCCCAGGAAGGTGAACAACAGCCACACCACGGCGGAGGCGGCGACGGCGAGCAGCACCGGGGTGCGCTCCATGCCGACGTGGCCGCCGTCGGCGATCGGGGTCGTCGCATAGCTCTGCAGGAATCCACCGGTGGTCATGTATCCCGCGGCGTTGTTGCCGGCGAACGTGAGGGCGGCGAGGATCACGAGCAGCCAGTGCTTGCGGAACACCTGCACGATCGGCATCCGGGTACGCTCGCGCTTCTGAGCGAGCTCCTCGAACACCGGGCTCTCCTCGACGGTGCGGCGGACGATAATGCCCACGATGATCAGCACGAAGCTGAGCAGGAACGGAATGCGCCAGCCCCACTCGAGGAACGCGTCGCCAGGAGAGATGACACCGGTCATCAGGGCGAGCACCCCCGAGGCCAGCAGCATGCCGAGCGGGACACCCATCTGCGGGAACGCGCCCATCCGGCCACGGCGGCCCTGCGGGGCGTGCTCGACGGCCATGAGGACGGCACCGCCCCACTCACCGCCGGTCGACAGGCCCTGAAGCACGCGCAGCAGCACCAGCAGGATCGGCGCGAGCATGCCGACCTGCGCGTACGTCGGGAGGACACCGATGAGGGTGGTCGCGCCACCCATGAGGAGCAGCGTCCACACCAGCATCGCCTTACGGCCGATGCGGTCGCCGAAGTGGCCGGCGAGGAATGCGCCGAGCGGACGGAACAGGAAGCTGACGCCGACCGTCGCGAACGACAGCAGGACCGCGGCCTGGGGTCCCGCGGGCTGGAAGAAGAGGGTGGCGAAGACGAGACCCGCCGCGTTGGCGTAGAGGAAGAAGTCGTACCACTCGATCGTGGTGCCGATGACGGTCGCGACCGCCACCTTCCTCATGTCTGCGCCGGTCGCAACCGGTGTCGTGAATGGTGATGCGCTCATGCGCGGGGACTCCTTCGTCTCATGGATACGGCCCAGGCGCCGCCGGGAGGCTTGCCGTGGATGCTCAGATCATATACGATCTGAGCCATCACGCAAGAGCGAGGGAGCTCATGACTATCGACACCAGCACGACGGATGCGGCCGACCCGCGTTTCGCCGGACTCCCCCAGCGGCCGGGCAAGATCATCGCCGTCCATCTGAGCTACGCGTCCCGCGCCGACCAGCGTGGCCGCAGGCCCGCCCACCCCTCCTACTTCTTCAAGCCGGCCAGCTCCGTCGCAGCGACCGGCAGCACGATCGAGCGTCCCGCCGACACGGAGCTCCTCGCCTACGAGGGCGAGATCGCCCTTGTCATCGGCGAGCCCGCCCGGCACGTGTCACTCGAGGACGCGTGGAACCACGTCGCCTGGGTGACCGCATCCAACGACTTCGGCGTCTACGACCTGCGCGCGAACGACAAGGGCTCGAACGTGCGCTCGAAGGGCCGCGACGGCTTCACCCCGATCGGCCCCGCGCTCATCGACGCCCGCGCGGTCGACCCCGGCACCCTGCGCGTGCGCACCTGGGTCAACGGCGTCCTGATGCAGGACGACACCACCGCCGGGCTCATCTTCTCGCTGCCGCAGATCGTCGCCGACCTGGCGCAGCACTTCACCCTCGAAACCGGTGACGTCATCCTCACCGGCACCCCCGCGGGGTCCTCCGTCGCGGTGCCGGGCGACCTCGTCGAGGTTGAGGTGGACGTGCCGGGCGGGCCCACCTCCGGGCGGCTCGCGACCACGGTCGTCCAGGGCGAGCAGCCCTTCGACCCGGAGCTCGGCTCCCTCCCCGCCGCGGACGACGCGCAGCGCGAGGACGCCTGGGGCTCCCGCGAAGCCGCCGGACTCCCCCCTGTCGAGCCCGCAGCCTCCGGGCTCTCGCCGGAGCTGCGCGCCAAGCTCGAGCAGGTCCCGGTCGCCGGTCTCTCGCAGCAGCTGCGCAAGCGCGGCCTGAACAACGTCACGATCGACGGCGTGCGCCCGATGCATCCGGGCGCGAAGCTCGTCGGCACCGCCAAGACGCTGCGGTTCGTCCCCGGCCGGGAAGACCTCTTCGTCTCGCACGGCGGCGGCTACAACGCGCAGAAGCGCGCGTTCGACGCCGTCACCGCGGGCGAGGTCATCGTCATCGAGGCGCGCGGCGAGGCCGGCTCCGGCACGCTCGGCGACATCCTCGCGATCCGCGCCCACGCCCGCGGCGCCGCCGGCATCGTCACGGACGGCGGAGTGCGCGACTACGACGCCGTCGCCGCCGTCGGCATCCCGGTGTACACGCAGGGCGCGCACCCCGCGGTGCTCGGCCGCAAGCATGTGCCGTGGGATGTCGACGTCACGATCGGATGCGGCGGCACCACCGTGCAGCCCGGCGACATCATCGTCGGCGACGCGGACGGCGTGATCGTCCTGCCGCCGGCCATCGCAGAAGAGGTGGCCGACGCCGCCCTCGCCCAGGAGGTCGAGGACGCCTGGGTCGCCGCGCGGGTCGCCGAGGGCAACCCGGTCGACGGGCTGTTCCCGATGAACGCGCAGTGGCGCGAGCGGTACGAGGCCGAACGCTCATGACCGACGGGAGCACCAGCAAGTCCGAGCAGGCGTACGCGTGGCTGCGCGGCCGGATCGCGGAGCGCGAGTACGCCGCCGGTCACCGGCTCGTGCTCGGTGCCATCGCGGAGGAGCTCGACATGAGCGTGGTCCCCGTGCGAGAGGCCATCCGGCGCCTCGAGGCCGAGGGGCTGGTCAGCTTCGAGCGCAACGTCGGCGCCCGCGTCGTGTACCTCGACGAGACGGAGTACGTCCACTCGATGCAGACGCTGGGTCTCGTGGAGGGTTCCGCGACCGCACTGTCGGCGCCGCTGCTCACCCCCGCCGACCTCGATCGTGCCCGCGCGGTCAACGACCGCATGGTCGCGATGCTCGATGACCTCGACCCGCACGAGTTCACCCGGCTCAACCAGGAGTTCCACTCCGTGCTGTTCGAGCCGTGCCCGAACCCCCACATCCTCGATCTCGTGCACCGCGGCTGGGGCCGGATGGCCAACATCCGCGACAGCACGTTCGCGTTCGTGCCAGGGCGCGCGAACCACTCCGTCGAGGAGCACGTGGAGATCATCGACCTCATCCGTTCCGGCGCGGACCCGCTCGAGATCGAGCTGGCCGCGCGCAACCACCGCTGGCGCACGATGGACGCGTTCCTCGCCGCCCGCCACCACGACTCTGCCGCCCCGACCGATTCGGAGAAATCATGACCGACACCACCATCCTCGCCGCAGGCCGCCACGTGCCGGAGAACCTGCCCTCCCGCATCCAGCACTACATCGACGGTGCCTTCGTGGATTCGATCGACGGCGACACGTTCGATGTGCTCGAACCCGTCTCCAACGAGGTCTACGTGCAGGCCGCGGCCGGCAAGAAAGCCGACATCGACCTCGCCGTCGCCGCCGCGAAGCGCGCGTTTGACGAGGGCCCCTGGCCCCGGATGCTGCCGCGCGAGCGTTCCCGCATCCTCCACCGCATCGCCGACCTCGTGGAGGCGCGCGACGCGCAGCTGGCCGAGATGGAGTCCTTCGACTCCGGGCTGCCGATCACGCAGGCCCTCGGCCAGGCCCGCCGCGCCGCCGAGAACTTCCGGTTCTTCGCCGACCTGATCGTCGCGCAGGCCGACGACACCTTCAAGGTGCCGGGCCGCCAGATCAACTACGTCAACCGCAAGCCGATCGGCGTCGCGGGGCTCATCACCCCGTGGAACACCCCGTTCATGCTCGAGTCGTGGAAGCTCGGTCCCGCCCTCGCGACCGGAAACACCGTCGTGCTGAAGCCCGCCGAGTTCACCCCGCTGTCGGCCTCACTGTGGGCCGGCATCTTCGAGGAGGCGGGCCTGCCGCAGGGCGTGTTCAACCTCGTCAATGGCCTCGGCGAGGACGCCGGCGACGCGCTGGTGAAGCACCCCGATGTGCCGCTCATCTCCTTCACGGGTGAGAGCCGCACCGGGCAGATCATCTTCGGCAACGCCGCCCCCTTCCTCAAGGGCCTGTCGATGGAGCTCGGCGGCAAGAGCCCGGCGATCGTCTTCGACGACGCCGACCTCGACGCCGCGATCGACGCGACGATCTTCGGCGTGTTCTCCCTCAACGGCGAGCGCTGCACCGCCGGGTCCCGCATCCTGGTCCAGCGTGACGTGTACGACGAGTTCGTGGAGCGCTACGCCGCGCAGGCGAAGCGCGTCAAGGTCGGCTACCCGCACGAGAAGGACACCGAGGTCGGCGCGCTCGTGCACCCCGAGCACTACGCGAAGGTCATGAGCTACGTCGAGATCGGCAAGTCCGAGGCGCGGCTCGTCGCCGGCGGCGGCCAGCCCGAGGGCTTCGAGTTCGGCAACTTCGTGGCGCCCACGGTGTTCGCCGACGTGTCGCCGGACGCCCGCATCTTCCAGGAGGAGATCTTCGGCCCGGTCGTCGCGATCACGCCGTTCGACACCGAGGAAGAGGCACTAGCCCTGGCGAACAACACCCGCTACGGCCTGGCCGCCTACGTCTGGACCAACGACCTCAAGCGCGCACACAACTTCGCGCAGAGCATCGAGGCCGGCATGGTGTGGCTGAACTCGAACAACGTGCGTGACCTGCGCACCCCGTTCGGCGGCGTGAAGGCGTCCGGCCTCGGCCACGAGGGCGGCTACCGCTCGATCGACTTCTACACCGACCAGCAGGCGGTGCACATCACGCTCGGCGAGGTGCACAACCCCACCTTCGGCAAGAACTGAGAAAGCAAGGACGCTGACATGACCGCCATGAACGACCGCACCCTGACCTCCTCGGGCTTCTACGTCTCACAGGAGGCGCCTATCCAGACCGACAACCCGATCCCCTCGCCCTCGGCGCCGGCCCCGGACATCCTGCGCTGCGCCTACATGGAGCTCGTGGTGACCGACCTGGCCGCATCCCGTCAGTTCTACGTCGACGTGCTCGGCCTGTACGTGACGGAAGAGGACGACGAGGCGATCTACCTCCGCTCCACGGAGGAGTTCATCCACCACAACCTCGTGCTGCGCAAGGGCCCGGTCGCCGCGGTCGCCGCGTTCTCGTACCGTGTGCGCACCCCCGAGGATCTCGACCTGGCGGTCGCGTTCTACGAGGAGCTCGGCTGCCGCGTCGAGCGCCGTCCGGGCGGATTCACCAAGGGCATCGGCGACTCGGTGCGCGTGGAGGACCCGCTCGGGTTCCCGTACGAGTTCTTCTATCAGACCGAGCACGTGGAGCGGATGTCGTGGCGCTACGACCTGCACATCCCCGGCGAGCTCGTGCGCCTCGACCACTTCAACCAGATCACCCCCGACGTCCCGCGTGCCGTGAAGTACATGCAGGACCTCGGCTTCCGGGTGACCGAGGACATCCAGGACGAAGAAGGCACCGTCTACGCGGCGTGGATGCGCCGCAAGCCCACCGTGCACGACACCGCCATGACCGGCGGCGACGGACCCCGCATGCACCACGTGTGCTTCGCGACGCATGAGAAGCACAACATCCTCGCGATCTGCGACAAGCTCGGCGCGCTCCGCCGCTCCGACGCGATCGAGCGCGGCCCCGGCCGTCACGGCGTCTCGAACGCGTTCTACCTGTACCTGCGCGACCCCGACGGTCACCGCGTCGAGATCTACACCCAGGACTACTACACCGGCGACCCGGACAACCCGGTCGTCACCTGGGACGTGCACGACAACCAGCGCCGTGACTGGTGGGGGAACCCGGTGGTCCCCAGCTGGTACACCGACGGCAGCCTGGTGCTCGACCTCGACGGCAACCCGCAGCCGGTCATCGCACGGACCGACTCGAGCGAGATGGCGGTCACGATCGGCGCCGACGGCTTCTCCTACACCCGCCCCGACCAGGGCGAGGAGTCGATGCCGGAGTGGAAGCAGGGCGAATACAAGCTCGGCAACCAGCTCTGAGACCCCGTCCCGTCTGCGTTTCGTCTCGCCTCGTTCGTCGCCTCGCGACCGTACCCGCTACGGTCGTTGAGCGGGCGAGGCGAGACGGAACGCCCCCACCCCGACCCTGAGGAGACACCGGATGCTGGATGCCGACACGATTGCGACGATCGCCGCGGAACTCGCCGAGGCCGACCGCACGCACGGCGTGATCCCGCGCATCACCGCGCGCTACCCCGACGCGACGGTCGAAGACTCGTACGCCATCCAGGGGCTGTGGCGCGACGCGCAGGTCGCCGCAGGCCGGCGCCTGGTCGGTCGCAAGATCGGCCTCACGTCGAAAGCCATGCAGCAGGCCACGGGGATCAGTGAGCCCGACTACGGCGTCATGTTCGACGACACCGTCTACCAGAACGGGTCGATCATCCCGTTCGACGACTTCTCGAACGTGCGCATCGAGGTCGAGTTGGCGTTCGTGCTGAACGCCCCGCTCGAGGGCCCGAACTGCACCCTGTTCGATGTGCTGCGGGCGACGGAGTATGTCACCCCCGCCCTCGAGGTGCTGAACTCGCACATCGAGCTCGAGGGCCGGACGATCGTCGACACCATCAGCGACAATGCGGCCTACGGCGGCATGGTCCTCGGCGGGGTGCCGATGCGCCCCGAACAGATCGACCTGCGCTGGGTCTCCGCGCTGCTGTACCGCAACGAGACGATCGAGGAGACCGGGGTCGCCGCGGGCGTTCTCAACCACCCCGCCACGGGGGTTGCCTGGCTCGCGAACAAGTTCCACCAGCACGGCGCACGCCTCGAAGCCGGCGAGATCATCCTGGCGGGGTCCTTCACCCGGCCGATGTGGGTGTCCCGGGGCGACAGCGTGCTGTGCGACTACGGACCGATGGGGACCATCTCATGCCGCTTCCTCTGACCCCCACCCTGCGCGACCACATCGCCGCATCCGATCGGGCGCTGTTCGGCGGCTGGATCTGCTCCGGCTCCCCCGTCGTGGCCGAGATTATGGCCGGCTCCGGGCTCGACTGGCTGATGATCGACATGGAGCACGGTGCGGTCTCGCTCGAGACCGTGCAGGTGCTGCTGCAGGTGACGGCCGGCTACCCCATCACGACCATCGTCCGCGTCCCCGCGAACGACGCGGTGTGGATCAAGCAGGTGCTCGACCTCGGCGCGCAGACGATCATGGTCCCGATGGTGTCGACCGCCGCGCAGGCCGCCGAGGCCGTCGCACACGCGTCCTACCCGCCGCGCGGCCACCGCGGCGTGGGCAACGCGCTCGCCCGCTCCGGCCGCTGGAACCGGGTCGACGACTATCTCGCGAACGCGGCCGAGTACACCTCGGTGATCGTGCAGATCGAAACGGCCGAGGGCGTCGAGAACGCCGAGGCGATCGCCGCCGTGCCGGGTGTGGACGGCGTGTTCGTCGGACCGAGTGACCTCGCCGCATCCATGGGCCTCATCGGTCAGCAGACGCACCCCGACGTGGTCGCCGCCGTCGAGCGGGCCTTCGCGGGCGTGCAGGAGGCCGGCGTCCCCGTCGGCGTCAACGCCTTCGTGGAGTCGACCGCGAAGGGATACGCCGCCGCCGGTGCGGACTTCCTGCTGGTAGGCGCGGATGTGGGCCTCGTGGCCCGCGGCGCCGAGAACCTCGCGCGCACGTACCTCCCCGCATCCGACGACACCACCCGCGCCTCGTACTGAGACCGCTGCGGCCGCTGTCGGCCTGGGAGCGTCAGTCGAGGGCGATGGTCTTGCCGCAGTTGCCGCAGAGGCCCGTCGGCGGGATCTCCATGAAGCAGTCCGGGCACACCGGGCGGGCGCGCTCCGGCGTGAAGGCCGGGCGAGGCCCCGTCTCTTCGCGACGCGGGGCGCCGGGAACGCGCTTCGAGGAGGCCTTGAGCTTGCGGGACGTCGGCGCGGCTGCGGCCGGCTCGATCGGCTTCGCCGGGGCGGCGGGCGCGTGGTAGGCGCAGTAGAACCGGACGTAGCCGTCGTGGTTCCCGGGATGCCGGTGCTTGTAGGCCTGCAGCTCCTCGCGGGGCAGCGGCTCGGAGTCGGTGCCGCAGCCGAAGCAGCGGGCGGGCTCCCCCGGTGCGTACTCAGCCAGGTTGACCGGCGTCTCGAACGGGATGGTCTCCCGCCAGTCGGCCCCTGATGTCACGCGCACGACGTTTCCCTTCCGGACACGAACGAATTGTCGCGCCCCACCGATCTTACGCGCCGCCGGGCCTCGCCAGCTCCGCGGGCACCGGTCAGCCGGGCAGGTAGCGTCGCGCCCAGCCGGCGCCGTCGCGCACGTACTCGACGCGCCGTGCCGCGGACTCTCCGGCCGGATGCGCCGCCCAGAACAGCATCCGGTGCGGCAGCACCCCGTACCCGGCCCACCCCTGCGGCTGGGCGGGCTCGGGGACCTCGGCGTGGAACCGCGCCCACTCGTCCTCCCGCTCGGGGAGCGGCAGCTGCGCATACTCGTCGGTGTTCTGCCACGCCAGCTGCTTGAGGTACGGCGAGCGGCGCTGGAACGCATCGGCGAGCTCCGCCGCGGGCGCGGGCGTCGCGGTGCCCTGCACGACGAGCTGCCGCGAGAAGTCCGGCCACAGCACGGTCAGCGCGACCCGGGGGTTCGCGGCGAGATCGGCGACCTTCCGGCTGAGCGCATCGGTGTGGAAGAAGAACCGCTCCCCATCGAACTCGCTGAGAAGGACGGTGCGCGCACGCGGGAACCCGTCCGCATCGATCGTGGACAGCGTCATGCGCAGCGGCTCCGCCCCGAGCGGCGGGAGCCAGGATGCGGCGAGCACTGCGGGGTCATCGATCGGGGCGTCGCCCAGCACCGGAACGGCGGCTGCGGGGAGGGTGGCGGTCATCAGCGGGGTCCTTCCATGGTGAGGAGCATCGGGCGCGGCATCAGGCGAACTCGAATCCGTCGATCTCGGCGAGCGCCTCGGCAACGAATGCGACCCCCCGGTCGAAGAGCGCGGCACCCGCCGCTGCGGTCGCCCCGGTGGGGTCGCCGATGACACCGGTCGGTCCGAAGTCGTCGCTCGTCCATCCGAACGTCACCGGTCTGCCGTTGAACCCGATGTGCCGCATCCCGGCGATCCGTTCCGGCACGTTCCGTGGCGGCAGGTCGGGGGAGACGAGCTCGGGGGCGAGGTGCATGACGAGCGACGTCTCGGCCCAGCCGGCGTGAATGCCCTGCCCGCGCTCGTCCGGCGAGCCGTCGGTGCCGTCGCCGGCGGGAACGATCCCGGCCGGCATGGCGAACGACCGGAGCCCGAACCGGCGCCGCAGCTCACGGTTCGCCCATCCGAGCAACGCCACGTTGCCACCGTGCCCGTTGACGAACACGACGGTGCGCACCGGGGTGATGCGCAGCGACTGGCCGAGCTGCACGAGCTGGTCGAGGAGTGTCGTGCCCTCGATCCACAGCGTGCCGGGAGCCCAGTGGTGCTCGTCGGACTTGCTGATGGTGATGGTCGGCAAGAGCCACGCGTCGATGCCCTCGGATGCGGCGCGGGCCACGGCGGCGGCCGCCACCCGTTCCGCGATGAGCGCGTCGGTGCGCAGCGGCAGGTGCGGACCGTGGTGCTCGATGGCGCCGACCGGAACGACCGCGAGGGAGCGCTCCGAGGTGACGGCCGGGATGGCGGACCCCGGGAGGTCGGCCCACACACGGCCGGGCGGCACGAACGGCGTCGTCATCGGATCGCTCCCTTCGTGGGGCCGGCGTAGTCGGGGTTGAGCTTCCCCGGGTTGAGAAGGCCGTGCGGGTCGGTGGTGCGGGCAAGGGCCACGGTCTCGTGCAGCCGGAAGTCGACGTTCCACTGGTGCGGGTTGTGCACACCGACGCCCAGCTCGCCGAGTCTTGCGATGCCCTGATACACCGCATCCGGGCTCTCGTAGATGCCCGCGAGCATCCCGATCGGCACGGTGTGCCCGGCCTCGATGTGCAGCTGCCCGCCCGGGTAGACGGCGTGGACCTCGTCGATCCGGTCGATGAGCGCGTCGCCGGACACCTCGACGTGGAAGTACACGCCGGGCTCGGACTTCTGCAGCCACTCGATCGGGTGGTTGTAGCTGAGCACCGAGAGGGCGAGGGAGGCCTGCGGGCCCTCCCGCACATCCTCGATGCGGCCCCCGGCGCCCTCGATGATCGCTGTGGCCGCGGCGACGATCGCGGGGTCGGCGATCATGCGCAGCGAGCTGCGGCCCTCCGGGAAGGCGGGGTCGGGCGGCAGCTGCGCGGTGATGTGCACGGTGTCGGCGGAGACCAGGCGGGGGGCCGGACGCAGCCGCCCGAGCTCGCGGAGCACCGACTGCGATCCGGCGAAGTCGGGGAACGACGCGTACAGGCCGCGCCAGTCCTGCAGCGGCTCGAGCCGGACCGTGGGGCGGGCGATGATGCCGGCGGTGCCGTAGTTGTGGACGAACGCCTGGGCCGCATCCCCCTCGAGGTGCACGAGCTCGCCGTCGGAGACGGGGGTCACGACATCGAGCGCGACGACGAAGCCCATGTCGTTGCTGCCGTGCGCGATCGTGCCGGTGCCGCCGGACCCACCGGCGAGGAACCCGCCGAGGGTGGAGTGCACGGTGGACGGGTACATCCACAGCTGCTGTCCGGTCGCGCGGGCGGCCTGTTCGATCGCGGTCATCGGGGCGCCGGCCTCGGCGGTGACCGTGCCGTCGCCGACCTCGATGACGGCACGGGCGCGCGAGGTGTCCAGCACGAGGCCGCCGGGCATCGGGATGGCCTGGCCGTAGTTGCCGGTGCCCTTGCCGCGCGGGGTGATCGGCGCCCCGTGGCGGACGGCGATGCCGACGACCCGGGCGATCTCCTCGGCGTTCGTGGGGAACGCGACGATGTCGGCGATCCCGAGCGGCAGCAGCTCGGCGATGATGGGCGACATCCGGGCGCCGTCGACCGACGCCTTCTCTCGCTGGCGCATGTCGCGGGACACGCCTCGGGGGCCGAGGACCTCCCGCAGGTCGGCGTCGAGGGCGGAATAGTCGGGCGCGGTCATGGTGTCCTCCTTCACGGTGCATCTCCCGGAGGCGGTGCGCGGCGAGCCGGGTGATGAGTCACTCATCGCGCGGCACCATCATGGCGCGTCGATGTTTCGGCCAGGAAACAGGGACGGACCGGATGCGGCGCAGCGCGGCTGAGCGACCCAGCTGTCAAGGGTGCTCGCGGCGACGAGGGCGCCCCGGCGCAGCACGAGGCGCTCCGCCGGGGCCTCGGCGACCGCCTGCACCAGCGAGTCGGCGCGGAGGGCGAGGAGGTCGGCCTGCGCACCGGGCACGACCCCCGCGACCGGAAGCCCCATGACTTCGCGAGCCCCCGTGGACACCGCGGCGTAGGCCTCGTCGACCGTGAGGTGGCTGGCGGCGACCAGCAGCATGGCGGTCTCCAGCGCGTCGCCGCGGCCAAGCGGATTGAACGGGTCGCGGACGTTGTCGGCGCCGGCCGCGAACCGGGCTCCGGCCTGCAGCAGCGCGCGGGCGGGGGCGATGCCGCGGGGCATGGCGATGTCGTCATCCCACCCCTGCAGGTACAGGTTGGTGATCGGGTTGGCGATGATCCCGATCCCGGATGCCACCGCATCCGTGATGACCGCGTCCCGGCGGGGGCGATGAAGAGTGCCGAGACGCACGCAGTGCCCGGCCGACCGGTTCTGCGCCCACCCCGCGGTCCGCCGGGCGTACGCGTCGAGCGTGACCGCGGCCGACAGCCCCTCGTCGGTGTGGAGGTCGATCGGCACACCGCGCCGCTCGGCGATGTCGAGCAGCCGGTTCAGATCCGCGAGCGGGTCGTCGGCCAGGTGCGATGCGCCGCCGAGCACGTCGGCGCCGGCGTCGAGGGCCGCCTCGATCGCGGCATCCGCGATATCGGGCCCGGCGAGCGCGACGATCTCGATGTCGATGAGCGCGGCGAGCTCCTCCCGCACCTGCACCAGGGCCTCGATGCCCCGCAGCGGCTCGTCGCCCAGGAGCACGTCGACGTGGGTGCGGATCGCGGTCGTGCCCTGGCTCAGCATCCGGAGCGCCTGCCGGCGGGCGCGAGCGGCGACGTCCTCGACCGTCATGGTCGCGGCGTAGGCGCGCCAGGCCGTGATCGCGGCGCGGAGGTCGCCCATCGGGGGGCGGATGGCGTCCCAGCTGAGGGCCTTGTCGAGGTGGGCGTGGGGTTCCGCCGCGGCGGGCAGCAGGACGAAGCCGGTGAGGTCGAGCGCGTCAGGCTCGGGTTCCCACACCGCCGCGGGGGTGACCGTTGCGACCGTGGCGCCGTCGAGCTCGACGTCGACGCGCCTGCCGTCGGGGAGGGTCGCCCCGATCAGTCGCCGCAGCTGCCGGGGACCCCGTTCGTTCGACTGCATCCGCTCCGCCTTCCTCGTAACGGGCCCACGCTAGGCCCCGTGCGTTTCCCCCGGGTAACGCGGACACCCGCTGGCGCCGTCACGTGCCCGACACACGGCCCGGATAACGTGTGCGGCTGTGAGTTACTTCAGCGATGTCGAACGCGACCTGGTCGTCGCCGCCCGAACCCCCGTCGCCGACGGGATCGTCGCCCTCGACCTCGTCGCGCACAACGGCCGCGACCTGCCCGCCTGGACGCCAGGGTCGCACGTCGACCTCATCCTCGAGCCCGGGGTGGAGCGGCAGTACTCGCTGTGCGGCGACCCGGGCGACCGGTCGACCTGGCGGGTCGCGGTGCTCCGCGAGGACGGCGGTCGCGGAGGCTCACTGCGGGTGCACGACGAGGTGGTCGCAGGCCAGCGCCTGCGGGTGCGCGGGCCCCGCAACCACTTCTCGTTCGAGGTCACCCCCGGCACCCGGTACCGGTTCGTCGCGGGCGGCATCGGCATCACCCCGCTTCGCGCCATGGTGGCGGCGGCGGATGCGGGCGGGGCGGACTGGACCCTGGACTACACCGGGCGCTCCCGCCGCACCATGGCCTTCGTCGAGGAACTCGTCACGGCCCACCCGGACCGGGTGCGAGTGCACGCGGCGGACGCCGGTGACCGGTTCGACGTCGCGGCATTCTGCAGCGGCATCGACGAGACGACGGCCGTGTACGCGTGCGGTCCGCCGCGGCTGATCGACGCCCTGGACGCCCTCGTCCCCGTCGAGCAGCTCCATGTGGAGCGGTTCGAGGCGAAGGAGTTCGGCGAGCCGGTCTGGACCGAGGACTTCGAGGTCGAACTCGCCCTGAGCGGTGACATCGTCACGGTGTCGCCGGGCCAGTCCGTGCTCGCGGCGATCGAGGAGCAGGCTCCCGCCGCGATGGTGCTGTCGAGCTGCCGCCGCGGCACCTGCGGGACGTGCGAGGTGGGCGTGCTCGAGGGCGAGGTGGAGCACCGCGATTCGGTGCTCACCCCGCTGGAGCAGGAGGGCGACACTGTGATGATGGTGTGCGTCTCGCGGGCCGCGTGCCCGCGTCTCGTCCTCGACCTCTGAGGGCGTTCACAATTCAGGCAGATCGACCCGAGGCCTGCGACGGGGACCGGCCGCACGCCGTTCTGCCTGAGTTATGCGCGTTCAGCGGCCGACGCGAGCGTTCAGCGGCCGACGCGAGCGCGAAGCGCGGCGACGATCGTGGACTCGTCCGCGGCGACCAGGCGGTAGTCGCGCACCACGACGCGTCCGCCGACGATGACGTGGCGCGGGCGACGCCCGGGCGAGGCCCACAGCAGCCCCGCGATCGGATCGGCGACCCCCGCATCCGCGACGCCCGACACGTCCCAGACGCAGGCGTCGCCGCGAGCACCGGTTCGCAGATGACCGAGGTCGTCTCGGCCGAGTCCGAGGGCGCCGCCCTCGGTTGCCATGCCCAGCACAGCGCGGGCCGTGAGCTGCGGGCCGACGAGCCCCGACACCTGCAGCGCGAGCCGGGCATCGGCCAGGAGGTGCCCGGCGTCGTTCGATCCGCCGCCCGACGTACCGAGCCCCACAACCACGCCCGCGTCCCGCAACGCGGCGACGGGCGCGATCCCCCACCCCATCGGCACATCGCATCCGGGCGCGTGGGTGCCGGTGACCCCCGCCGCGGCGAGCCGGTCGATCTCGGCGGGGGTGACGTCGCACAGGTGCGCGATCGTGACGTCCGGTGCGAGCCACCCCCACTCCTCGAGCAGGTCCAGCGGCCGCCGGCCGTACCGCTCGAGGGCGATCTCGGTGTCCACCTGCTCATTCGCCTGGGTGCGCCGGCGCAGTCCGTGGCGCGCCGCGACCTCGCCGAGCAGCCGGAACGTCGCCTCCGCGTCCGAGTGCACCCCGGCGGGCCCGACCGCCACCTGCAGCATGCCGCCCGGATTCACGCCGCCGCGGTGATCCGGCGCGAGGAGCGCGGCGATGATCGCC
>NZ_JAPLAI010000023.1 GCF_026393345.1 Microbacterium sp. | reverse complement strand
GGCATGAAGAGGTGGTGCTCGAAGTCTTCAACGCCATCGCGTACTACGGGTTGCCCGCTATGAAGACCCGGATGGAGTGATGTTGTAGACGGCGGCGTCGTGAGCCCGCTGCCACATTCGACAGCCCACCGCAGGCGTCGAGGGGGCGGCGTCCCCTACGCCGGTTCCGTTGTGCGGACGAGTCCGCACTCGAGGCACGACCACGCGACGAGGAACCGCTCGTCGTCGAGGATCTCGAAGCGGAGCGGGTCACCGCACGTAGGGCACGCGCGCGGGTCGGGGCGGGAATCGGCCACGGTCTCAGCCTAGGCACGCGATGCCCGCCCCGGGCCGGTTCAGGCCGCCGCGCGGTGGGATGCGGGACGCCGGCGCAGCGTCGCGTCGAGGATGGGCGGCGTGCTGTACTCCTGGTCCATGCGACCCACGCCGGTGCCGGGGGCCACGATCGCGTCGATCGCGTCGAGCACGTCATCCGTCAGCTCGACGTCGGCCGCGCCGAGCAGATCGTCCAGTTGTTCCGGGGTCCGCGGGCCGAGGAGGGCAGCGGTGACACCCGGGTGAGCGATGACGAAAGCGAGCGCCATGTGCGTGAGCGGGAGACCGACTCGGTCGGCGAGCGCGGCGAACTCCTCGACCGCGTCGATGCGGCGCTCGTCGCGCAGTGCCGCGAAAAGCTGCGTGCGGCGCAGGTCGCTCTCCTGGCCCCGACGCACGCGTCCGGTGAGCATGCCGCTGGAGAGCGGACTCCAGATGACTGTCCCCATGCCGTAGCGCTGTGCCGCGGGGAGGACCTCGCGCTCGATGGAGCGATCCAGCAGGGAGTAGTGCGGCTGCTCCACGCGGAAGCGCTCGAGCCCGCGGCGCTCGGCCACCCACTGCGCCTCGACGATCTCGGACGCCGGCATGTCGGACGAGCCGATCACGCGTACCTTGCCACTGTGGACCAGGTCGCTCA
The DNA here is from genome assembly GCF_026393345.1 of Microbacterium sp. Classification (GTDB taxonomy): domain Bacteria; phylum Actinomycetota; class Actinomycetes; order Actinomycetales; family Microbacteriaceae; genus Microbacterium. The sequence continues at coordinate 9,290 of NZ_JAPLAI010000023.1, read as the reverse complement.
GCGCGGAGAGGGTCTCCTCGATATCCGTGTCGGGGTCGGGACGGTGCATCTGATAGACGTCGAGATGGTCGGTCTGCAGCCTTCGCAGCGAGTTCTCTACCGCCGTGACGATCCAGCGGCGAGAGCCGCCGCGGTGGTTCGGGTCCTGATCGATGGGGCGGGCAAATTTCGAGGCGAGCACGACGTCGTCGCGGCGGCCGCGCAGGGCGCGTCCCACCATCTCCTCGGACTCGGCGTACGCGTCGGCGGTGTCGATGAAGTTGATGCCGGCGTCGAGCGCGCGCGACACCATCCGATCGACCTCGGCCTGGTCGCCGTTACCGAACGAACTGAACATCATGGTGCCGAGGGCGAAGGGAGAGACGTGGATGCCGGTGCGGCCGAGGGGGCGGTAGTTCATGACGGGCTCCTGAGTGTGCGTCGCGGATGAGGGGATGAGCCGGTACGCTGACTAAGCGGAACAGCATTCCGTAACTATACGGAACATCGTTCCGTTTGTGAAGAGGAGTGTCGTATGGCCCAGGCCCAGGCTCCGTCGCCGCGGCGGCGCGCGGATGCGGTGCGCAACTCGGAGGCCGTGCTCGAGGCGGCGAAGGCCGCATTCGCCGAGACCGGTGCGGACACCCCGATGCGCGACATCGCCGCCCGCGCAGGGGTGGGGGTGGGGACCATCTACCGCAGCTATCCGCAGCGCTCCGACCTGATCATCGCGGTCTTCCGGCGAGAGGTGGATGCCGCCGCCCAGGCAGCGGAGGATTTCGCTGCGGAGTATCCGCCGGCCCAGGCGTTGCGGTTGTGGGCGGAGAGCTTCGCGCACGTCGTCGCCACCAAGCGCGGGCTGGCCGGTGCGCTCCACTCCGGTGACCCGGCCTACCAGCCACTCCCGGCGTACTTCCTCGGGGAGCTGGCCCCGCGCGTGCAGCGCATCCTCGACGCGGGCGCCGCGGACGGGACGATCCGCTCCGACGTCTCGGCGGAGGACCTCATCCCCGCACTCAGCCGGCTCGCCGCGGACGGTGGGCACATGACCGGAGTGTTGTTGGACGGCCTCGTTCGAGCCTGATCGCACGGGCGTCATGTCCGTCGATGCCCACGGTGTGAGAGTGCATTCGTGGGCCTGAGTCCGCGAGGCTAGGCATCCGGGCGACGTCTGAGCGCGCGGGCGTGAGGCATGCCGGCGTGGCTGATCGTGGTGCTCGGCATCCTTGGCGGCGGTGTAGGTGCCGCACTTCTCCACAGTGACGAATATTCGCAGCTCATGTCGGAGGGTAGTGCCAAACTTAGAACATGCATTCGACAGTCGAGATATCAAACAGCGATGGCGACAACGCCGAGCTGGCTGAGATCGTGGCCGACGTCGAGCGGACTCGGATGCTGGACGCACAGGTGCAGGTCAGCCGCATCCGCGCGCTCGCCAGGGCGGCCGATCTGGCGGAGAAGCAGGCCGCGCGGAGCTCCGCGAAGGTGCGTGAGCAGGAGATAGCGCTGCGATCGATCGCGGCCGAGCTCGCCGGAGTGCTGCGGCTGACCGACCGCTCGGTGCAGCGCCAGATCGACGACGCGCGTGAACTCGTGCACGACTACCCGGCCACGCTGGACGCGTGGGAGTCGGGGCGGATCAACCGTTCCCACGTGCGCGTGATCACCGACCTCGGCATCATTCTCCCGGCCGAGACCCGTAGCGAGTACGAGCGGGTCGCGCTGGAGCTGTGCGAGAGCGAGACCCCGAACCGGGTGAGAGAGCACCTTGCCGTGCTGGTCGAGCGGATGCATCCTCGCACCCTGGGCGAGCGGCACCGCGACGCGAGGCTGCAGCGGAAGATCTGCCTGCGGCCGCTGCGCGACGGAATGTCCGAACTGATCGCGGTGCTCCCGACGCTGCTCGCCGACGGCATCTACGACCGTCTCACCCAGCAAGCACACCTTCTGACCGATCACCGGGAACAGGCGACGTATGAGCGCCGGCAGCGTGAACGGGAGGCGGCCGCGGATGCGGGGGCTGGGTGTGCGGAGATTCCGGGCGCTGCGGCCGGCGGCGCGGCCGGAGCCGACGCCGGACTGAACGCCGCCCCGCGGCCGCTGCTCAACGTGGACGACGGCGCGTTGGCCGTCGCCGCGACGGACGCCCGGACGATGGACCAGCTGCGGGCAGACCTCTTCGCAGACATGCTCCTCACCTCGGCCGCGGGCGCCGACCCGACCCGCAGTGACGACGGGCCGGGCCTGCTGGGTGCGCTCCGCGCGAAGGTGCAGGTCGTCGTGTCCGCCCTCACCCTCCTCGGCACCGACGACGGACCGGCCAGCCTGATCGGGCGTGCTCCGATCGACCCCGACACCGCACGTGAGCTCGCCGAGACCACCGGCTCACCGCTCGAGCGCATCCTCACCGAACCGGTATCAGGGACCGTCCTCCAGGTCGACACCTATCAACGACCAGCACGCATGGACCGGTACCTCCGAGGTCGCGACCAACGGTGCCGGGGATTCGGGTGCACCATGCCCGCGATCCGATCCGACGTCGACCACAACCACGATTGGGCGCTCGGCGGGAAGACCGAGATCACGAACCTCTGCCACCTGTGTCGGCGACATCATTCGATGCGGCACTGCACGCCCTGGAAGGTCAGGCAGCTGGACCACGGCGTCATCGAGTGGACCTCGCCGCTCGGGAAGGTCTACGTCGACCGTCCACCGGTGCCCGCCGTGCACTTCGCTCCGGATGCGTACGAGCTCGCCGGCACGGCCGTCCATGACGCCGCACCGTTCTGATCACGACCGGGCGCGCACGGCTGGACGGACCACCCTTGTTGTGCGGTCCGCCGGGTGTCGGCACGAAAGTCGCCTGGGCGCCGCCGCGCAATCGTGCGCGGCGGAGGTCTCTCCGACGCAGACGGCGTCCCTGGCGATCACACCTCGGGTGCTGGCGACCGCATGACCGTGTCCGGCATGTGCGTGGTCAAGCGCATGGTGCCCGCCAACCAGGTGCGATAGCCGCCGTCGAGGTTGCGGGTGTCGTGTCCACGCTCGCGGAGCAGCCTGGTCGCGATGTGGCCGCGCAGCCCCACGGCGCAGTGCACGACGAGTGGTCCTTCGGGGAGTTCGTCGAGCCGGTCGCGCAGCTCGTCGAGCGGCACGTTGACCGCGCCGGGGATGGCTCCCGCGGCGAACTCCTCCGCGGAGCGCACATCGATGAGCGTCGTGCCGGCCGCATGCAACGTATCGAGCTCGTGCCATTGCACCGTCGGAGTGGTGGCGGTTCGGGTGTTCTCCGCCACATAGCCCGCGATGTTCACCGCATCCTTCGCGGATCCGAACTGCGGGGCGTAGGCGAGCTCGAGGTGAGCGAGTTCTGCCGCCGGGAGGCCGGCGTGCATCGCGGTCGCAATCACGTCGATACGCTTGTCGACACCGTCGCGGCCGACAATCTGCGCCCCCAGGATGCGGTCGGTCTCTGGGTCCGCGATCAGCTTCATCGCCAGCGGCTCGGCGCCCGGGTAGTACCCGGCGTGCGAGCCGGGGTGCACGTGAACCGTGTAGAACGGCCGGCCCGCGGCGCGTAACCGCTTCTCGTTCATGCCCACCGATGCCGCAGCGGTACCGAACACCCTGACGATGCCGGTTCCGAGGGTAGGGCGCACCGTCGCGGGGCGACCGGCGATCACATCGGCGACCATTCGCCCGTGCCGGTTCGCGAGCCCCGCCATCGTCACCAGCGCGCGCTCGCCCGCCTGATCGATCTTCTCGACACCGTCACCGACGGCGAAGACATCGGGGTCGGTCGTGCGACAGTGCTCGTCCACACGGATGCCGCCGGTCTCGCCCAGAGCCAAGCCCGCGGCCGCGGCGAGATCGCTCTCGGGCACGACGCCGGAGGCATCGATGATGAGTGACGCCGGGATGACCGTGCCGTCGCTCAGGTACACCGATCCCTTCTGCGTGTTGACGAGCTGGGTGTCGAGCCGCACGTCCACGCCGTGGCTGCGTAGCAGAGGCACCAGCGGCGCCGCCATCTCCGGGTCCAGCGGCGACAGCACCTGCGGGCCGCGCTGCACGAGGGTTACGCGCGCACCGCGCGCCACCAGGTTCTCCACCGCTTCGAGTCCGGTGTAGCCGCCGCCCATGACCACGACCGGCAGTCCCGGTCGCGCGAGCTCCGTATCGATGGCATCGGCATCCGCCAGCGTGCGAAGACTCCGCGTGGGGATGTCGGCCCCGGGTTCCTCGCGGCGCGGTCGAGCGCCCGGCGCGAGCACGAGGGTGTCGTAGGCCTGGGTGAAGCGATCACCAGTCGTCAGGTCGTGCACCTCTACCGACTTCGTATCGCGGTCGATTCGCGTGACCTCGTGGCGCACGCGCACGTCGAGGCGGAAGCGCCCGTGGAGCGACGAAGGCGTCTGCAGCAACAGTGATGCGCGATCGGCGATTTCACCGCCGATGAAGTACGGCAGCCCGCAGTTCGCGTACGACACCTCAGGGCCGCGTTCGAACACCGTGATCTGCGCGGTCTCATCGAGTCGCCGCATGCGGGTCGCGGTGGACATGCCGCCGGCGACGCCGCCGACGATCACGAGCTTGCGCGGAGGCGTCAACTCCCGGTTCATCGGCCGAACAACCTCGAGAAGACGCGGCCCCGCGGCGAGGTCTTCGGCGCCTCGTGGCCTGCGCACCACTGGGATGCGGGAACGGTGCGGCGCACCGCATCCACGTGCTGGCCGCACCCGGCCCACGTCGTCTTTCCGCACGTCCCACATGTCGCTGCTCTGCACATCGCTGAGTGCCCTTCTGTTCTGAATACCCGGGCGGGTATTTCTCATACTATACCCCTAGGGGTATCATGAACAACGCAACCGTCTTCGGACAGACAGGAGATCCTCATGGCGCAGGTGGACGCGAGCGCGCAGCGGAAGATACTGAATCGACTCAATCGCGCGCGAGGCCAGCTGAACGCGGTCATCGCCGCCGTCGAACGCGGGGACGATTGCACAGCGGTCGTGACGCAGCTCTCGGCCGTGGGCTCTGCGCTTGACAGGGCAGGCTTCCAGATCATCGCCACCGCGATGAAGGACTGCCTCGTCGACTCCAGGGGTGAGACCGACGTGGCGATCGAACGGCTGACGTTGCCCGACCTGGAGAAGTTGTTCCTGTCGCTCGCGTGAGGGCCACGGCGGCGGCCGGCACCCGAGGCAACCGCGCATGAGTCGGGGCGCCAGCCCTCACCGGGGGGCGGTCCAGAGAGCGCACCCGCCGTTCACGCAGGGCGGGATGGGATCACGCGCCCGGTCACCCGTTCAGTGCGCGTGGGCTCCACGGCAACGGCGTCGACCACCGCGACATGCTCGATCTCGACGCTGCCTTCGAGGGCGGGCCGTGGGAGCGCCTCTACCTCGACCTTCCCGGCTTCGGTCAGACCCCACCGCTCGACGCTCCCGGCGGGCTCCCCGAGCTGGCGGATTGGCTCGACCATGCGGTGGGGGAGCTCATCGGGTCGTCGCCGTTCGCCGTTGTCGGCACCTCCCTCGGCGGGCTCCTCGCCCGAGACCTCGTCGCACGCCGCCCCGACGAGTGCCTCGGGATGGCGCTCATCGCGCCGGTCGTCGACTCGGTGCGCGAGAACCGCACCCTGCCGGCAGCCGTCGTCCTCGACGCGGACCCCGCGCTCATTGCGGGCCTCAACACCGACGATGCCGCCGCCTACACCGAGCTCGCGGTGGTGCAGTCGCCGGCGAACGGGGAACGGTTCCGGCGGTCGGTGCTCCCGGGCCTCCGAGCCGCGAACGTCCGCGCCATGGCACGGCTGGAGCAGAACTACGCACTGCCCGAGTCGCCGGATGACCGGCTCACGGGGTTCGAGTGCCCCGTTCTCATCGTGACTGGACGGCAGGATGCGGTCGTCGGCTTCGAGGATCAGTGGGCGCTGGCCCAGCGGTTCCCGCACGCGACCTACGCCCTCCTCGATCGTGCCGGCCATAACGCCTCGATCGACGCAGCGGATGCGGTGCAGGCCCTGCTCCGGGAATGGTCGGGCCACGTGGCCGCCCTGCACGCCGGGCCGTCGTAACCCTGGAAGGATTCCTTTCAGCTGTTTCCCGAACCGAAAGGCTCCCCATGACCTCGCCGCAGATCGCATCCGCTCTCGTCCGTGTCGGACGCCTCGCCACCGCTGCCGGTACCCTGCTGTTCGCCGGCGGTACCGCCGCGTGGGTCACCGTCACGACGCAGCTGCGCGACGAGAAGATCACCGTGCCGGGGAACGCGCCTGCGCTCGCCGGCAAGCCCGTCCAGGGGCCCGTGACCGCATATGTCGAGGCGCTCGTGATCAAACGCAACGCCGAGCAGAGCGCAGGCGGGCGCACCTTCGCCGACATCAGCGAGGCGCTCCGCACCGTGGAATCCGGCAGCGACGAGGAGAAGAAGCTCCGCGGGCAGAGCGCGGCGCTGTCCACCGCCGCATCCCTCCGCACCTCACTCATGACCTCCGTGCTCGCCTACGGCGTGAGCGCCCTCGTGGTGGGCCTCGGTGCGCTCTTCGTCGTGTCCGGAACGAGCCTGCGGCGTGCCGGTCGCGGCTGAGTAGCCGCCCCGATGCCGTTCACGCTCGCAGCTCCCGGCCACAGCGAACTCGTCATCAAGAAGAGTCGCTTCCTCGGATGCGTCGAACCGGTGTCGGGTCGTGAGCAGGCCGTGGCGCGGGTCGCGGAGTTGCGCGCGCAGCATCCTGACGCCCGCCATGTCTGCTGGGCGCTCATGGCGGGCGGCCATTCCGCGGCGAACGACGACGGAGAGCCCGGCGGCACGGCGGGCCGTCCCATGCTCGACGTGCTCCGCCATCAGGACCTCGAGGGCGTGCTCGCGACCGTGGTCCGCTACTTCGGCGGCGTGAAGCTCGGCGCCGGCGGTCTCGTCCGCGCGTACACGGACGCCGTGGCACAGGCGCTGCGGGGCGTCGACCGCGTTCCCCTCATCCGGATGCGGGTGCTGCAGATCACGGTGCCGTACGCATTCGAGGGGGTACTCCGGCGCGAGGTCGAGGCGTACGGCGGAGTGATCGAAGACGTGCGGCACGGCGCGGGGGTGGAGATGCGAGTGGAACTGGCCGAAGATGCCGCCACCTCGCTGGTGTCGCGCATCGACGATGCGACGCTGGGCCGCGCCGTGTGGGGCTAGCGCGACGCCCGCCCGTGCGAGCATGGGGCCATGCCCCTTCACCTGCTCACCGGCGCGGGTTCCGGTATCGGATCCGCGCTCGCCGCACGTCTGCACGCCCGCGGCGACGACCTCGTCCTCCTCGCCCGCAATCCGGGTCGTGCACGGGAGCTCGAAGAGCGGTTTCCCGGCGCACAGACGATCGTCGCCGATCTCGCGACGCCCGGACGGCTGTCATGGGCGCTATCGAAGCAGCACCTTCCGAACCGGATCGACTCGCTCATCCACATCGCTGGGGTGGTCGACCTCGGGCCGGTCATCGACCTCCCGGTCGCGCTCTGGGAATCGCAGCTCAACGTGAATCTCGTGAGCCCGGCCGAACTCACTCGACTCCTCCTGCCGCAGCTGCGGATGAGCAAAGGGCAGGTGCTCTTCGTGAACTCAGGTGCGGGGCTGCGGGCGGCTCCGGACTGGGCTGCCTATGCCGCATCCAAGCACGGGCTGAAGGCGCTCGCCGAGTCGCTGCGTGCGGAGGAGGCAGCGTATGGCGTCCGGGTGTCGTCGATCTTCCCGGGGCGCACCGCCACCCCGATGCAGCTCCGGGTGCACCAGCAGGAGGGAAAGGACTACGACCCCGCCGCGTTCATCGACCCGGAGTCGGTCGCGACGAGCATGCTGACGATGCTCGACCTGCCCCGCGATGCCCAGATCACCGACCTGTCGATCAGACCGACCCCGTAGCGATTGTTGCGGGAGGGCGAGACGAAACGCGGCCGCCCTCACTACCCTGATCTCAACACTCACGAGGAGGATCACGATGACCAAGACTGACCCCACCAGCCTCTCGACCGGAGCCAAGGTCGGACTCGGCGTTGCGGGCGTCGTGCAGGCCGCTTTCGCCTTCCTCGCCTTCTGGGACCTCTCCTGGCGCCCGGCAGCCAACGTGCGCGGCCCCAAATTCGTGTGGATCCCGGCGATCCTCGTCAACTGGATTGGCCCGGCCGCCTACTTCCTCGTCGGGATCAAGCACCGGCGCTGAGCGCGACCTCTCCTCCCCACCAACCGCGGAACGCCCGCCGTGCACAGATGAGCGTCGTCGGCCGCTCACGCGGATGCCTTCCGGCAACGCTGGCGGCATGGGAATCAGATATTACGCATATGCTTTCGACGCGCCATTGACCGAGAGAGCTCTCGCCGATCCGCACAGCATCCTCTCGGCTGACCCTCTCGCGGATGCGTGGGGGCTCGAGCCCGGCGCCGCCGTTAGCTACACCACTTTCGAGCAGGCTGTTCCCGAGCGCGACCTGCTCTACCTCGACAAGGCGTGGCGTGAGTTGCAGGCGCTCACGGCCCCCGTCTCGCGAGGTGACGCACCTCGCCCCGCGTACCGCATGTTCGAGGGACACGTGGCGATGCACGGGTTCGGGTGGGATGCGTGGGTGCGGACGCTGCGACCCAGCGACATCCCGGAGATCGCCGCTGACGTTGCGGGGCTCGAGCGGACGGAGACCATTCGACGGGGTCACGCGGGTGGGGCGGCGGCCGCACCGGACTCGGAGGACGCGTACGTGATGTCGCATCTCTCCGCGGCCCGCCGGTTCATCGCCCTTCTCGCCGAGGAAAACCGCGGCATGGTCTACATGATCGGATGATGTGCCGAAGGCGGTGTCGGTTGTACGGCCTCCGGCGTGGGGACGGACAATGGCGGTATGCCTGAGAAGCCGGACGCCCTCGACGCGGCGGCCGACGCCCTCTACTCCCTCCCGCCCGAGGAGTTCACGGCGGCGCGCAATGCGAGGGCGGGGGAAGCGTCCGGTGACCTCGCGAAGCAGATCAAAGCCTTCCGCAAGCCCGCCGTCGCCGCGTGGGCGGTGAACCTGCTGGTCCGCGATGGACAGCTCGCGCAAGCCGTCGAACTCGCGGCGGCGCTTCGAGAGGCGCAAGACGACCTCGATGCGAAGGAGCTCACACAGCTCGGGCGTCAGCGTCGCCAGCTCGTCGCGTCACTCACGAAGCGCGCCGCGGAGCTGGCGACGCAGAACGGTGTACCGCTGAGTGCGTCGGCGCAGGATGCCGCGTCGACCACCATCAACACCGCCATCACGGATGAGCGGGCGGCCACCGCCGTGCTGACCGGACGACTCATC
>NZ_JAPLAI010000076.1 GCF_026393345.1 Microbacterium sp. | reverse complement strand
GCAGGCAGGTGCGCACTCGCTCCCACGAGTGCGTCCTGTAGCCGATGCTGTCGCAGCCATGACCCGTCACCACCGTCAACTCATCGAGACCCCGGAGCGGGAAACCTGCGACGCCGGTGTGCTGCTGCGCCCGAACGCTGAGATCGGCGGCAACCGCCGGGCGCGGTCCCCGAGACGACGAACGCCTGCACCGAGCGGGGTGCGGGTGCGGCGTGCGAGCTCGGCTTGGAAGTCGAGACCACGCCCGGCCGCGTGCGCGGAGTGCCGGGCGATCAGGTCGGTGGGGCGTACCCACTCCACGCCGCGCCCGCGAACGATCGCGTGCTGCTTGTCGTCGCGGGCGACCTGCGCGGCCTGCACCGCCTCCGGCGTGCTCGCCGGTTCGACTGGCTCGGGGCGCTCCCGCGGCTCCTCGAGGACCAGCCTCGCCGGATCGGGCCTTACCGAGTCGGTGTGCTGCGCGTTGTCGCTGGTGTTCATGGGGTCGTCTCCTCCCGCTCGTCGGCGGTGTCATTTGTGTCAGTCAGGTGTGCGACGGCGAACCAGCGGCCTACGGTCGAGGGATGCACATCGAGTTCGCGGGCGATCCGCTTGTTCGACCAGCCCGCCTCCCGCAGCTCCTGCCCCAGCGCCCGCCGATCCGCCACGCCCTCGTCGTGACGGGTCGGTTCGGTTTCGGCGGACGGCAGCGCAGGCATCGACTCCGCAGCAGCCGTCGAGAACGACGCGGCGGCGGTAGGTTCGGTGGCGGGGTCGGTGGCGCGGGTGAGGATCACGGTCAGGTGCGTAATGGCCAGCAGCACGACGGGCGGCACCGCGGCGACCGAGGCCGCGAGCATCCTGGGCACGTCAGCATCTGCGGCGACGACGGCGTGAATGGCGTTCGCCGTCACCGACACGATCGCGCCGCCGACCAGCAGCGCCCACGGATACCAGGCAGAGCGCTGCCCGGCGAGAGCGACGACGGCGACCGTGGCGACGACGATGATGCCGTCCACGATCAGCGGCCACGCCCACGCCTGCCCCGCACCGATCCCCGAGCGAGCGGCGAGATCGGCCAACGAGGTGAACGACAGCCAGAACGCCCCGGCGGCGATGAACACCGTCCCCGCGACCGCGGTCATCGCGGCCCAGCGCCGCCCGTCCGATTCACGCCTCACAGCCCCGCCCTCCCCAAGGCTGCGGAAGGTGGGCCTCCCGAGCGTTCGAACCACCGGCCCGCGCCTTGGGCCCGGTGGTCTGACGTGGCCTCGGATACGGGCTGGGTGGCTCGGTAGGCAGAGCGCACGGTCGTAGTGATCTCGCGATCGCCCAGACCCGCGGACTGTGCCGCAGCACCCAGGGCATCGAGCGCGTCGGCGGGCGAGACGCCGTTCTCGGCGAGGCGGCAGGCGGCCCAGAACAGGCCCCGGTTCCGCTCGCCCTCACCCCGCCCGGCGACCCACGCCGCCAGCCGCGTCCCATCCACGGCCATCGAAGTGCCCTCGGCGCGCGTTGAGGCGACGGGGCGCGGGTCGAGGAAGTCCCGCAGGCGGGTCGCGTCCACCGGGCCGACCGAGTGCGCGGCGATGTCGGCGACCTCGTAGCGGCGGACGTTGCCGTCGATGATTCGCCGGGAAGGCGAAGCGATGATGTAGCCGCCGTCGCCCCGGAAATCGACACCCGCAGTGGCTGCCTGCCACGACCGCTGCTCCCGGCCCGGTGTCGCCGGGAAGTACACGTGCGCGCCACCGGTGGGTGTGCGCACCAACAGACCCGCTCCATCGACGAGCCCCGCCTCGGAGGCGCGCTCGAATGCCGCGCGGCCATCGTGGGGGCCATGGACATCGACATCGACGACGACAACGCCCGATGCAGCGCCGGTCGGGATGCTGATGTTCGCGTTCGGTGTGCGCGACCACCAGGCCGCGACCTGTTCCGGGTCGCTGCTCGCATCGAGGAACCCACGACGGGTCAGCGGACGCTTCCCCTCGACGACGCACGGAAACACGGGCACGCCAGCCGCCGCGAGGCTCCGAGCCGCGAACGCCAGGCTTGGCGAGCGATCCACGCGAATGAGCGCCGCCAGGACATCGAATGCTTCGGGCATCACAGCCCCCGCCCTGCCAGAGCTGGCACCTGCGCAGCACGCGGACGATCGGTCTCCACCGCAGGCGCAGACGTGCGGGAGGTGCGCGGACTGGCGTTGTCGCGGTCGAGGCCGGGCGGGGTGCCGTCGCCGACCTGGAGCGTGTCGAGCTGGTCGAGGATCGCCAGCGCGGTCTTCCGCACCCGCTCGCCGGTGGCCTGCACCACCTGGACGGGCTCTTGGCCGTCCACGCGGACGGCCCAGGTCGAGACGTACGGGATCGTGTACCCGGCAGTGTCCATGCCGTGCGCCGCACCGACCATCAGAGCCACGGACTCGGCCTCGACCTCGCGGATGCCGCGATGCTGCCGCGCCTCCTCATCGTCGGGATCGTGCATCAGCACATGCGCCAGCTCGTGCGCGAGCGTCTTGACCTGCGCGGCAGGGTCCATGTTCTCCCGCACCGCGACCGTGCGCGCCTCGTAGTCGGTCATGCCGTTCGCGCCGGAGATCATCCCCTCGTGCGGCACCCGCAGCACCTCGAACCCCGCGCCGCGAACCTGCCCCGCCAGCCCTTCCCACAGCCCCGACGGAGCTTCACCTTCCAGCAGCGCCGGAGCGGGCGGGACCGGCAGCGGTTCGCCGTCGGTCTGGGACGCATCCCACACGTAGGCCGGTCGCGCTCCGACCATTCGCGAGCGCACCACTTCGCCGGCCTTCGGCTTCTCCCGTGGGCCGAGCCGCCGCCACGAACTCGCATCGGCAGGAGTCGCGGTGGCGAACCGGCCCGTCACGGGCGCGAAGATCATGTAGCCCGGCTGCCCTTTCATCACCTGCCGTCCCAGCCCCTGCCACTGCCGGTATCCGGCGACGAGGGTGGGGAAGGGTTCGGGCACGCGGCCTGCCTCGAACGCGGCCTCGTGCTGCACCCAGATCAGCATCGTGTTGTTGAATGACCGCGACCTGAACCGTGCTGCGAAGGCCAGCGCCTGCCGCCAGTCGTCACCGGAGACCAGCGACTCGACCGCGCCGGTCAGCTTCTCGTGCAGCTCGTCGAGCTTCGCCTCTCGCGCCGCGCGGGCGTCCTCGTTCGATGCCATGCTCCGGTCTCCTTTTCGGTGGGCCGCGGCGCGGTGGCGCGCGGCGGTACACCTGGCAGGTAGGCGCGAACACCCGTGTCCGGACTGTGAGCTGGACATCGTTCACCTCCTTGAGGCCGCCCGAGCCGAGACCGGGGCACCGGTATTGAGCATGCTCAAAGTGTCCCGGAGTCCTGTTCTAACACCGACCGTTGAGCATGCGCAACCCTTGATTTGTGCATGCTCAACAAGTACGGTTGAGCATGCACAACCACCCTCCGGGTGGCCCACATCGATGCCTTGCCCGTCGCGAAGGGAAGGGGGTCAGCCACCATGACCGAAGACGAGAGGCGAAGACCTCGCCAAACGTCTGCGGCTCCTGATGGATGTCGCTGTGGCCGAGTCCGGCACGGAGCCGACCTACTCGCAGATCGCCGGCTACCTCCAAGAGCGAGGCACCAACCTTTCGCGGTCGCGCTGGACGTACATGGTCAACGGCCACCGCTACGTCCAAGACCCCGCAGTCTTCGAGGGGCTCGCCGCGTTCTTCGACGTGGACGCGGCGTTCCTGCTCGGCGAGGACGGTGCCGCCACGCCCGAGAAGGTCTCAGCGCAGCTCGACCTGGTTCGGTCCATGCGTGCCGCGAAGGTGAAGTCCTATGCTGGCCGCACCCTCGGCGACATCTCGCCGAAAGCACTCCACGCCATCACCAAGTTCCTGGATGAGGAAATGGCACCAACGCCTGAGCACTGACAGGTGTCGCGCAGGGCGAAGCCGATACCGGTCGCTGCTCCCCACTGAGAGGGGCGAACCGTGAACATAGAACAGGCCGTATCGGCGGCCGTCGCGGGCCTTCAGCTCGGCAATACCTTCACCTTCGACGACCTCCTCCGCTCGGTCCAGGACCAGCGGCACCGCAGGCTCCGCGTCATCGAGCTCGCCGACCTCGACACGCACGACGGCCTCTGCGCGCTCTGGCTGGCCACTGATACGGACGACCTCGTGCTCCACGCCCGCACCGACTCGACACTGCACCGCCAACAGTTCGTCCTGCACGAGTTCGCGCACATGATCCTCGGCCACTGCGACGGAGCGGACTGCCCAGCCGTGGACATGCTGCTGCCCAACATCCCGCCCCGCACACGCGGACGCCTGCTCCGGCGGCAAGACCTCGACAGCGAAACCGAGATCGCCGCCGAGTCCCTTGCCGACCAGCTCGCCGCCGGCATCCGAGGATCGGTGTTCGCCGAATCGGCCTTCTCGGAGATATTCGGATGATCCAGACGCTCGTCGCGACGCTCATGTGGGCGCTCGTGGCGAGCCTGCTCATCTTCCGCCGCAAACGCACCGACCGAAGCATCACCTACGCCGCACTCACCATCGCCATCGCGATGACGCTGAACGTCGATGGAATCTACACGGCCGTCGATCCGCTCGTCGGCGGAACGAACCTCGCAACACTGCTCGCGGACGCGCTGCTGATGACCGGACTGTTCTTCCTCGGACGGGGCGTCATGAAGTCCGGCGAGTACAGGCCCACGCTCGTCCGCGTCGCCGTGAGCGCACCCGTGCTCGTGATCTCGCTCTCCGCGATCGCCGTGACGTTCGTGTTCATCGACCGCGGCCGTACGACCACGCAGTTCATGAGCGACCTCGGCGCTCAACCCGCGACGGCTGCCTACTCGATCATCACCTTCGTCTATGGCGGCATCGTCATCGCCGCGATGCTAACCCTCGCCGCCCGGCGATACCGGCACAGCGCCGGTGTCCAGCGCCTGCCCGCAGCGCTGCTGACGCTCGGGTCAGCTTTCGGCGTCGCCCTCTGCCTCGCTGTGATCGTCATGGACATCGCCCACGTCACCGGCCGACTCGGCCTCCTGCATGCCGTTCAGCCCGCCTACGGGCCGCTCTCGCTCCTGACGTTCCTATTCCTCTGCGCCGGGTTCGCCGCGCAACCCGCCGTCCGGCGCGCCCAGCACTACCTGCGCGACAAGCGCACAGCCGCCCTCGCGGCACAGCTGGAGTCACTCTGGAACCGAGCGACACAGGTGCGGCCCGGCCTGAGCCAAGCAGACCCGCTCGCCGCCAGCACGGAAGACCCCGAAGGGCGACTGCACCGAGAGATCGTCGAAATCCGCGACGCGATGATCGACCCCCGAGTCCCCTTCGACACCAGCCGAACCGAACGCACCCTGCTCGAACGCGCCGAGAGCCACCTCGTCCGAAACGACACCGCCGTCGCGACGACCTTGCCCATCCCGAACGTCGAGGAGCGGGAATCGTGATCGGCCGCATCGCCCTGAGCGCTGGAGTCGTTGCAGCCGCGGCTGCTGGGGCGGGGTACGCCATCGCGCGACGGCT
>NZ_JAPLAI010000009.1:46543-48969 GCF_026393345.1 Microbacterium sp. | reverse complement strand
ATCTCAATCTCCATCTCCAGCACACGGTTCCGGCGCCGCAACTCGACAAGCTCACGGTGCTCATCGCTGGTCATGCCGGGCTTGCGGCCAGAGTCGACCGCGTCCCGATTCATCCAGTTCCGCAGACAGGACTCGCTGATCCCGAGATCACGCGCGGTCTGCGCGACGGGACTTCCCTGGGCGACCAGATCCAGGGCTCGACGTCGGAACTCCGGCGGGTGGGCAGCAGGCATCTCACGGACTCCTTCCGAGACGATCATCGCCTCAACTCAGGTGTCCGGAAAAGCGGGTCAGGCTCCCCTTGGACGTTTCTATGAAGCCGACTGTTGGGCCCACTTTGGCGAAACGAGGCAGTCTGAGCTGATTGCGGAGTACGACGACGCCACGAGACGCCGGCGCGGGGATCGCCGACGCCTCGCCGTGCGTCCGCATGGGACGCACGTGGGGTGAGAGCTTTCGGGCGCTACTCGCCCCAGGCGGTATTTACGCGCTCCAGGCCGCGTGACGGGCGGTTTCCGTCACAGGCGTCCTGGAACGTGGATGTGTGGACTAAGACGCTCAGGGTCGCCGGACGCCGCCATTGCCGCCACCGCCTGGGCCGCCCATCCCGGAAGTCACGTTCGTGCCTTCGGTGACGGTGGTGGCCGCGACGCCGTTCACGGTGACGGTGTAGCTGCCGCCGTCCGTGATGCCGGGACCGCTGTAGAAGACGGCGGCGAAGGACTCCTCAGCCTCGAACGAGGCAATGGGCGCGCCCGAGGCATCCGTCACCTCGACGGTGTCGCCCGCCGAGCCGCTGACGGTCGCGGCGACCCATTGCTGCGCGCCGGTCGGTGCGACCAGGACGCTGCCGGCGATGAAGACCTCGCCGCCGTCCATGGCGATGTCGCCGTTGGCGTCGACTGCGCCCTCGCCGCCGGCCGAGCTCGGTCCGGCCACGGTGGTGGTGCCGCCGGTGAACGAGATGGACCCGTTGGAGTCAAGGCCGTCGCCACCGGCGACCACTCGCAGTGTCCCGCCCGAGACGGTGAGGGTCTCGCCGGTGGCCGCCTCGCCGCCACCGCCCATACCGCCCTGACTGGTCGTCGTGGTGCCGCTCGCGGCGTTCACGCCATCGTCGCTCGCGGTGACGTCCACGGTGCCACCCGAGACGGCGATGGCCGCGGCTTCGAGTCCCTCGACCGACTCGGTGACGGTGACGTCGCCGTCACGGATCTCGAGCGTCTGCTCGGCGTGGATGCCGTCGTCGCCGGAGGTCACCGTCACGGTGCCACCGCCGATTCCGATCGAGCCGTCGGAGTGCACGCCGTCGTCGTCCGCGTCGATCGTGACGTCTCCGCCCTCGATTACCGCGACCACGCCCGCGGACACGCCCTTGGGAGAGGCATCGGCGGCGGAGGCGTCCGACCCCGCTACCAGGTCGACGGTGCCGCCCGTAATGACGACATCGGTCGTCGCGGCGAAGCCGTCGTCGCCGCTCGTCGCGGTCACGTCGCCGCCCGAGACGACGATGAAGCCCTGCGTCGCGTCCTCATCCTGATCACTCTTGAGAGCGTCGCCGCCGGCGGCGAGTGCGAGCGTTCCGCCGGCGACGGTGAGCGAGTCCTTGCCGCGCAGCGCGTCATCCACGGCGTCGACGGTGATCTCGCCCGACAGGATGACGAGGTCGTCGGTGCTGGCGATGCCGTCGTTGCCGTTGCCCGATACCTCGAGCGTGCCCGAGCCGGTGATGGTGAGGTCGGCGTCGCTGTAGACTGCTGCGTTCGCTTCCACGTCGTCGGCGTAGGACGACGTGTCCGAGACGGTGTTGGTTGTCCCGTCGGCGAGGGCGATCACGACGTCGTCGGCAGTCGTCACGGTGATGGCGGGGGAGTCGGATGCGGAGATCTCGGCCTCGTCCAGGATCAGCACGACCTGCGCGTCATCGGGCGCCGCGACAACGATTTGGCCGTCGAGCGATCCGGAGAGGCGGAACACGCCGGCCTGGGTGATCGTGACGGTGGTTCCGTCCACGGTCACGGCGTCGGAGTCGGACGAGGCGGACGACCCGCTGAGGGTGATGTCGACGGCGTCGGATTCGGACCACTCGTCATCGTCCACCACGGTGACGTCGGCGTTTGCGGCGAGCACGGCGTCGGCGGTCAGATCCGAGTCCACGACGGCCGTCGTTTCGACGGTGGTGGTGTCCTCGCTCGTGGTCGAGGTAGACGACGACGCGACGGTCTGCGTGGCGCAACCGGCGAGCACCAGCGCGGCGACGGAGAGGGGAATGGCGGTCAGTGTCAGGCGGCGTCGGAGCATGATGCGTCCTCGATTCGGGTCGGGATCGGAAGGGTTCGTGCCGCGGCCATCGGGCTGGTCGGTGCAGTGACCGTGGTCCGGCGGGCGTGGACGGGGCGATGTGCGTCTTGGAAGTCGGAGAAGGG
>NZ_JAPLAI010000009.1:30794-46534 GCF_026393345.1 Microbacterium sp. | reverse complement strand
GAAGGGCCCGCGCAGCAGGCGCGCCCAGCGGTTGCGGGGCAGTTCGGGGTGCAGTGCGGCGAGGCCGGTCGCGTACTTGCTGACCGTGGCGGGGCGGTGCCCGGAGCGCCACAGTAGCCGGTCAACGGCGGACGCGCTCGACCCGGATTTGGTCTCGACGATCGCCAGGCGCGGGAGCGTGAAGCCGTGGCCGTCGGCCTCGATCCACTCGAGCTCGGTGTCGACGGTCGCACGTCCGGCACCGTCGGGGGCCAGGAGCGTCGCGCGGCGGTACCGGGTCATGAGCGTCGCGTCGAGCTCGTCTGCCCGCTCGGATGCCACTCCGATCGTGGCTAGTGCATCGGCGACGTCGTCGCGGGCGTCCGGTGTGAGTTCGCCGCGTCGCCGCGGATCGTACTCGTCGCGCTCCTTGACGGTGGTGCCGCGTGCGCCGCGTGTCTTGATCTCCAGGTACGACGAGCCGGTGTCGAGGTAGCTGCGGGTGCGGAGCTTGAATCGGCGTCGCCGGGGTTGCGCGGCCATCCGGAAACTCAGCAGGTCGGGGGTGTCGAAGTACACCGACTCGTAGGCGAAGTCGCGTGCCCCGTCGATCTCCAGCACGCGCGTGCCTTCGTCAAGTCCGGCGAGCACGGCATCGAGATCCGCGCGAGGGACAACATACTTGCGGTCCACGCGCGTGAGGAGGGACGCCTCCGCCACGATCTTCTCGAGGGACACCGCGTCGAAACGGTCGAGCGTGATCATCGCCGTGCCTCCGCGAGGTTTGAGTCTGAGACCACGGCCGCGCCGGATGCGACGGTGGCGGGTGGGACGGTGCGTGTGCGCGTGGCGGCCGTGTCCGCAATCGTGGCCATGCTGCGCGACGTCCGGCGCGTCCGGGCCAAGTCGATCCGGTAGCGGACGTCTACGAGTGTGGTGTCGTTGACCAGATCGAGCTCCTGCACGGTGACGGAGGTGACCGTGCCGCCGAGACGCTGCCCGAGTTCGGTGCGAAGCACCTGCTCATCGCTGACCGCACGGTCCAGTCGCACGATCTGGTGTCGGCTGCGCGCCAACAGCGCGGGGTGATCCGCGGCCCAGAGCACGGCGAGCAAGAGCGCAATCAGGCCCACCACCGGCCAGGGGTTTGTCTGCGGCAGCCCGGACAGGAGTCCGATCGCGAGCGCCGCGAAGTAGTACGCGACTTCGCGCTGCGAGATCTCGGATGAGCGCAGTCGGATGATCGACAGCACCCCGAAAAGTCCCAGTCCGAGTCCCATCGCCACCTCCGCGGTGCCGAGCACGGCGGCGACGGCCATGACGCCCACGTTCACGCCCATGAACGCGACAACGAGATCGCGGCGGCGGTGCCGGCGGTAGTAGAGCCCGAGGCTGAGGATGATTGCGGCGGCCAGGTCGACAGCGAACAGGATCAGTGCGCTGGTGGTCATGGGTTCCTCCTGATGGTGAAGCGTTCGGATTCCATCCCAGTTGCGGCACCTTGGTGGTTGCTTGGACGGGTATCTGGGGCGGGTCTGAATTGACGGCCGCCTGCATGCTCGCGGAACACGAAGCTGCGTTGTACGCCGTAGCTGGTCACGAACAGCACCGCTTCCGTCGCGATCTTTGCGACGATCAGGGGGATGCCGAATCCGGTCAACGCCTCCAGCCAGACGACGTTGGACGCCAGCAGTGCGACCGCCAATAACGCGTACCGCAGCGCCTGACCTGGCATCCGACCCCGCCCGGCTGGTGAAGTCATCGAGCCGCGGAAGACCATGCGCCGGTTGACGGCGAAATTGACCGACGCGCTCAACACGCGGGCAGCGACGATCGACGGGACGAGGAGGCCGGTGAGCGCGTTGAGGATGAGCAGAGCCACCGTGTCGACCGCGAACGCTAGCAGCGACGAGCCGGCGAACAGCACGAGCGGCAGTGCGACGCGCGCGGAATCCACGAGGGGGCGGAAGTGACTGGACGTGTTGCCTTCGAGGTACACCGTCTCGATCGGGATCTCCCGGGTCGGCACGCCATTCCGGCGGCAGCGCAGCAGCACGTTCTGCTCGAATTCGAAGCGCTCGCCCGGCTGCTCGCGCACCCAGCCGAGAAGATCCGACGGGATGCCGCGCAGCCCCGTCTGCGTGTCAGTCAGGCTCCACCCGGCCGCGAGTCGGAACACGGCGCGCGCGAGCACGTTCCCCGCTCGACTTCGCACAGGGACGCGTCCGGTGAACGAGCGACAACCGAGCACGAGCGTCGGAGTGCCGACGGCGGCGTCCTCGCGGAGCGCGTCGGCGACGCGCAGGATGTCGTGCACGGTGTGCTGACCATCGGCGTCGGCGGTCACGACGTCGTCTCCGGCATGCATCGCCGTCACGTAGTCCAGGCCGGTCTTCAACGCGGCACCCTTGCCCCGGTTTTCGTTGTGCCGTAGCAGGCTCGCCCCGAGTGCCTCGACTCGGGTGAACGTCTCTGCGAAACCGGGTGCGCTGCCGTCATCGACCACGACGACCTCGAGATCTGAATCCGCGTCGAGAAGTCCCGCGACGACCGGCTCGAGTCGCGCGCCGGGCTCGTAGGCGGGGATCAGCACAATCATGGTCATCACCCCGCGACGTAGAGGATGTCGCTGGTGCCGCGTTCGCCACCGTTGGAGGGCTGGTTCACGACCTCGCCGTTGAAGTACATGGTCGAGGAGCCGCCGCCGTCGAGGTTGTACGCCGTGGTCGCCCCGAGGCCGGTCATGATGTCCGCGAGCTCAGTCAGGGTGACCCCGGCGCTGTACCCCTCCTGACGGCCATCGACGACAACGAACACGAGGTGGTTCTCGTCAATCACGCCGACGGCGGTCCGCGGCTGGGCCCCCTGGATCGAGTGGTTCCCGATATTGGTGTCGACCTCTTGCGTCTCGATGCCGTCCACGACGGCGCCGTCCTCGACGATGGCCGGGCCGAAGCTCAGCGTGTTCCACGCACCGGCGGCGAGCAGCTCCTCGGCGCTCGTCGCGGTCTCGTCGTACACCTCGACCGTGCCGTCCGTGTAGAACACGAGCCCCGCGCGCGCCGGCTCGTCGCGATACACCACGCCGTTGCGGATCACTATGCCGGTGTCGCGGAAGCCGTAATAGTCGCCGTTGACCGCGAAGATCGCCCCGTTGTCCGCAGCGATCTGACTTGTGAGTTCGGTGATGTTCTCACCGAACTGGTCCTTCGCGAAGGCGCTCCGCAGGGCCGTGGCATCCGACAGCACCACGTCGGCGACGTAGTACGTAACGGTATCGTCGCCCGACCCCTCGGTAACCGTGCTGACCGTGACCGACGTCTCGCCGTCGGTATAGGAGGTGTCGGTGACGGTGGCCTCCGCTGTCTCCTCCGTCGTCTCCGTCGCCTCGGTGGTGGCGCTCGACGTGTCATCCGACGTGGAGTTTTGCGCCTCGTACTCCGACACATCGGCAATCTCGACGTGCTCGACGAGGAAGCGGTCGGCAGCCCACGCGGCCGCGCCACCGCCCGTCAGGGCGACGACGAGACCGGACGCAATCAAGGTGTTCCGGGTTCGTCTCTTCATGTCCATGCGTCATGGATACGGGGCGGACCTAAATCGGCCATTGCCCAGTCCTATGAACCGGCATTGAGCCCGAGGCGACGGGCAGTTACATGAAGCGCAAAGGCGGATGGTCAGGTTAGGCACGTCTACAAGGAGCGCACGCGCACCTGAAGCCTCCTGACCTCGAACGCTGGCTTTAGCTGCTTCATAGGAACCGTGAAGGTTTCGGCCGCACGGTAGCGAGAGCAGGATCCGATCGCCACCGTCCCACACCGTCTTCGACGGACGGGGCAAGTGACCCGAGCGGACATTGGACCATCAGATACGAAACCGGGAAGCTAGAACCATGACAGTCCCAGCCCCCAGACCAGCGCCGCTTACCAGGCCCGACGGGTCGCCAATTCGCGCGCTCGTCGTAGACGACGAGGCGAACCTCAGCGAACTGCTGCGCATGGCGCTGCGCAACGAGGGCTGGGATGCGCGCACCGCCGCGAATGGGCAGGAGGCGCTCAACGCCATCCGCGAGTTCTCACCGGATCTGCTCGTCCTCGACGTGATGATGCCCGGGCTCGACGGGGTGGAGCTGCTACGCCGCGTCCGCGCGACCGGCAACGACATCCCCGTTCTCTTCCTGACCGCAAAGGACGCTGTCGAGGACCGCATCGCGGGAATCTCCGCCGGCGGCGACGACTACGTGACCAAACCGTTCAACCTCGAGGAGGTCATCCTCAGGCTCCGCGGCATGGCACGCAGACACGTTGCTGCAGTCGCCGACGAGGATCCCCGACTTCACGTCGCTGACCTCACCCTCGACGAGGACACATACGAGGTGGAACGAGGCGGGACCCCGATCAAGCTGACCGCGAAGGAGTTCGAGCTGTTGAGGTACCTCATGCAGAACCCCCGCCGAGTGCTCAGCAAGGCGCAGATCCTGGATCAGGTCTGGAGCTACGACTTCGGCGGCAACTCAAGCGTCGTCGAGATCTACATCTCCTACCTGCGAAAGAAGATCGACACGCTCGGCGAGCCGCTGATCCATACCGTGCGAGGCGTCGGCTACACCATCAAGCCCAGCTCATGAGCAGACGCCGGTGGACGCTACGGCGCAAGCTGGTGGTGGGCACCGGTACGCTCGTCGCGATCGGTTTGCTCGTCGCAGGCATCCTGACCACGGTCGCCCTGCGGTCGTTCGTTTACGAGCGACTGGACACGCAGGTGCAGGAGGAACTCCAGAGGGCAATGGGGCCCGAGAGCCCCGGGGGCGAGGATGCGCTAAATCAGCCCGGGTCTTTCAGTGATGACGGCCCTGCCGAGCGGGTCGGGTCGCTGCAGGTATTTCTGGACGAAGAGGGTTCCGTCCGCGAGTCGGCATACGTTGCTGACAACGGCGACGAGGTGACTCTCACCGACGAGCAGAAGGAGATTCTGCAGTCGACGACTCTTACCGACGGTGTGCCCGCGACCGTCGACCTCGGGTCGGAGATCGGCGTGTTCCGTGTCGTGTCGGGGACTCAGGCGGGCACCACGGTCATCGCCGGGCGCTCGGTCGAGGACGTCACTGCGACTACCACCGCCTTGGCCGTCATCCTCCTCGGGGTGTCTGGTGCGACGCTGCTCGTCATTCTCGTCGGCCTGGCCGTGGTGGTAACCCGGAGTCTTCGCCCGCTGAGCCGGGTGGCGGCCGTCGCCGACCGCGTGGCCACCCGCGAATTGGCGGACGGCGAGGTCGACATTCCGGACCGAGTAGATGTGGGAGACACGGATTCCCACACCGAAGTGGGACGTGTCGGCCGATCACTGAACACTCTCCTCGGTCACGTCGAAGCGGCCCTCACGTCGCGACAGCACAGCGAAGAGCAACTTCGTCGCTTCATCGCCGACGCCAGCCACGAACTACGCACCCCCCTCGCATCCATCCGCGGCTACGCGCAGCTCTCGCAAGCCGAGGCGGCACCGATGACGCCCACCCAGGAGCGCTCGTTCGACCGGATCTCAGCAGAATCCGCCCGCATGGCGGACCTCGTCGATGACCTACTCCTCCTCGCAAGGCTCGATGCCGGCCAGTCGCTGCGGGAGGACAGCATCGATCTCCCACTGCTCGTCATCGACGCTGTCAGCGACGCGCACGCCGCCGATCCCGCCCGGGAATGGCGACTGGACGAGGTTACCGACGAGGCCATCGCCTCAGGGGATGAGAACCGCCTCCGGCAGGTGCTGTCCAATCTCCTCCGCAACGCTCGCACGCACACCCCGCCGGGCACCGTAGTTACCACCTCGCTCTCGGTCGACGACACCCACGCGATCATCCGTGTGAACGACAACGGGACGGGCATCGACCCGAGCGTGCGCGACCGGCTGTTCGAGCGCTTCGCCCGAGGGGATCACTCTCGAAACCGCGACTCCGGGAGCACCGGGCTGGGCCTGTCTATTGCACACGCCATCGTCGCCGCTCACGGCGGCACCATCACGGTCGACAGCGAACCGGGCAACACGACCTTCACGGTGCGGGTGCCGCTTCAACAGGCACGGTCGTAACAGCTCCGACGCACGACCCACAGCGATCGCATAGGTTCTGTGAACCCCTAGCTTGCTTTCATCTTGGCCTCCTCTTTGACGTGATCAGCACCCTGGTCGTATCGGAAGGAGATCGGGATGAATGGCATCCGCAAGGCATGGCTCCGCACACGACTGGCGACAGCGATGGTGGTCGCGATGAGTGTCGGTGCGACCGGTGTGGTGTTGTCCAGCATCGCCTCAGGCATGCAAGACACGACCGCATCGACCACGAGCACGGAATCCACAACTACCGACACGAGCACCACCGAGTCGACCACCGAGGCCGAGACGACCGAGTCCACCTCCTCCGGCGACTCCACGGCGGAGGACTCGTCCGCGACAGCGACCGAATCGGACACCGAGGCGTCGAGTGAATCGGCGGAATCGGGCGCCGTGTCCGAGTCCACCTCCTCCGAGTCCGACGCGACATCGAGCGGGTCATGATGCGAGCGACAAGGGAATGGCAGCTGTGGTCCACGACCGCACGCCTCGTCGTGGACCGTGAGGACGCGCTGGAGGATGCGCTGGAGATCGCGCACCGCGAACTCGCTCGCATCGATTTCGTCGCCAGCCGTTTCCGCACCGACTCGGAGGTGAACCGGATCGCGGCGCGGCAGTCGTCGGGAGTCACTGTGAGCGGGCTGCTCGCGGTGCTCATCCGTCGGGGGCTGGAAGCGGCGCAACTGACCGGCGGTCTGGTCGATCCCACGCTCGGACGCAGCATGAACGGCATCGGCTACGACCGAGACATCCGCCTCGTACTCGACGACGACCGTCCGGTACGCGCGGTGGTTTCCTCTCGACCGGGGTGGCAGAGCGTGCAGCTGCGGGGAAGGCATCTCACGGTGCCCGGTCACCTGACACTCGACCTCGGCGCTACCGCGAAGGCCGTCGCCGCCGACCTGGTAGCCAACGAGATCGCCCGCCGTCTGGGCTGCGGGGTGCTGCTGTCGCTCGGCGGCGACATCGCCACCGCGGGCGCCGAACCGGCCGACGGGTGGCACGTCACCGTGCAGGACATCCCGGGTGAGCCCGCAGGTCGGGTGCATGTGCGGGCCGGAGCGGCGGTCGCCACCTCGAGCACCCTCCGCCGCCGGTGGCTGCGCGGAGGAGAGCAGATGCACCATATTCTCGATCCGCGCACGGGCCGCCCCGCCCCACCGGTGTGGCGCACCGTCTCGGTGGCGGCTTCGAGCTGCTTCCTCGCCAACTCGTTCGCCACCGCCGCCATCGTCCACGGTGTCACCGCACCCGAATGGCTGACCCAGCGTGCACCGGCGCGACTGGTGGACCAGCACGGCCGCGTCATTACCGTCGGCGGCTGGCCGGCCGAGGCAGCGGCAGACCACGACATGCCGATGGGGGTGCGCCATGGATGAAGCACTCTGGGCGCTCGGTCGCGGTACCGGCGTCGTCGGCCTCGCGCTGTTCAGCCTCGCTCTCGTGCTCGGCATCACCGTGCGGTCAGGCCGATCCGCGGCGGGCCTACCGAGATTCGGCGTTGCACGTCTGCACCGCGACGTCGCACTCCTTGCCACGGTCTTCATCGGCATCCATATCCTCAGCCTCTTCTTCGACAGCTACGCCCAGCTGCAGCTGGTCGACCTGACCGTGCCGTTCCTCGCGGCATATCAGCCGTTCTGGCTGGGGCTCGGCACGCTCGCGGTTGACCTCACCTTGGCGGTGGTCGTCACGGCCCTGCTGCGCCACCGCATCGGTGCGCGCGCATTCCGCGCCGTGCACTGGGCGACTTACCTGCTCTGGCCACTGTCCGTGGCGCACGGGATCGGCGCGGGTACGGACGCCGCCGAGCCGTGGTTTCTGATCGTCGTGGGCGTCTGCTGCGTCGCTGTCCTCGGCGCGGTGGCCTGGGGGGTGACCGCCAGATTCCGTCGTCCCCAGCCCGCGACCCCTGCCCGCATCAAGACGGCGGCGACCCGCCGCCTCGCATCTTCGGAGGTCTCGTCATGATCAACACCCAGCCATCGGTGCCGCGCCTACTCGCCGCGCCCTCTCCGTCGCTGCACGACCACTCCCGCACGTTCGGGCCGCGTCCGTCCCCTTCGGCCGCGGAGCTGATCGGCGAATTGGAGCGGGCCGGACTCGACGGACGCGGCGGAGCGGGTTTTCCTGCTCACCGCAAACTCCATGCCGTCGCCGCACAGCCGCGAAAGCGCGGAGCCAGGATCGTCATCGGCAACGGCAGCGAAGGGGAGCCGCTGAGCGCGAAGGACGCCGTCCTCCTCGCCTCCGCGCCCCACCTCGTGATCGACGGGCTCCTGATCTGCGCTGACGCCCTCGGCGCAACTGAAGCCCGGCTTGTGGTGGGGCCCTCGACCGCAGGCGTCGTTCGCGCTGCACTCGCGGAGCGCTCCGACGCTCACGCCATCCGCCTGCACGCCGAAAGCGGCGGATTCGTCGGCGGCGAGGCATCGGCCGTGGTCGCGGGCTTAGCCGGGCGGCGTCCGGTCCCCGCCGACCGGCCGGTGCGTCTCGCGGTCAGCGGACTGCATCGTCGGCCGACCCTGGTGCAGAACGTCGAGACACTCGCGCACATCGCCCTCATCGCCCGTTACGGCGCCGCATGGCATCGCTCGGTCGGCACCACGGACGCACCTGGAACGCGGCTCGTCAGTGTGAGCTGGGGAGACACCTCACCGCGCGTCTTTGAGGTATCTGGCGGCTCCCCCCTCCGCTCGCTGCTCGACGCGGCCGGCGCACCCGTCACATTTCCGGCTTTGGTCGGCGGCTTCCACGGCGCCTGGGTACCGGCGTCCGCCCTCGATGCGCCTCTCTCGGCCTCAGGTCTCGCACCGCATGGAGCCAGCCCCGGCGCCGGCATTCTGCATCCGCTCGCAGAAGACGCGTGCGGCATCCAGGTGACCGCACGCACGCTCGCCACACTCGCCGCGGCATCCGCGGGGCAGTGCGGGCCCTGCGCGAATGGCCTGCCCCGTATCGCGCAACTGATGCGGGAGCTGCTGGCCGGGGCGGACACGACCGCAGAACTCAGACGGATCGCTGGCCTCATCGACGGGCGGGGCGCCTGTCATCACCCCGACGGAACGGTACGGATGCTGCGGAGCGCCCTTGTCGTCTTCGCCGACGACATTGCCGCTCACGCACACGGACGTTGCCTGACCCGATCGGAGGTGAGAGCATGACCAGCCTGCATATCGACTGGACCGCCTGTCACGGCCGCGGAGCCTGCATCGAACTGCTGGACGGGGTGCTCCGGCCGGATGACTGGGGCTACCCGACAGGAACCGGCGGCTCCGACGTACCTATCCCCGCAGACCGAGTCCGCGACGCCCGCGACGCCGTGTCACTCTGCCCACGGCTCGCGCTTTCCGTTAGGCCATCGTCACGACCATGAGGGGTCGGCTGTCTCGGAGGGGGATCCGCTCCTGCCGACCAGCGGAGGGTTCCGCTGACGTCACGGGTAGAGACCTCGAATGCGGTGGGCGTCGGCGACGCGAGACACCGCGATAGCAGTTGCCGCGGCGCGCAGAGTCATCCCGCTTCGTTCGGACTGGTCGCGCACGAGCGTCCAACCCGCGAGCATGCGTTCGATGAGCCGTTCTTCGACTTGTTGGGTGGACCACCAATATGCCTGGTTCGCTTGCACCCACTCGAAGTAGCTGACGACCACACCGCCTGCGTTCGCAAGAATGTCGGGAACGACCAAGACTCCGTTCCGGCCAAGGATGGCGTCCGCGTCCGGAGTTGTCGGACCGTTTGCGCCCTCCACAATGACTTGCGCCTTGATGCGGTGCGCATTGTCCGCCGTGATCACACCTTCCGCAGCGCAGGGCAGGAGCACGTCGACGTCAAGTTCGAGAAGGTCGCCCGGCTTTATTTCGTCGGCATCCCGGAAGCCTCGGACGGTGCCCGTCGTCGCGATGTATCTTTCCAGCGCTGGGATATCCAGGCCCCCAGTTCGATGGATCGCACCGTACTGGTCGCTCACTGCCACGATCCGCGTTCCCGCTTCTTTGAGTGCCTGTCCTCCCACGGACTTGCGGATATGAACGACCCGACTGGAAGCACGGGGCGGATCAAGCCCTGCTCATCGGACGCGAACCACCGAGACGCACTCTCGAAGCTGCAGACCGCAGTCACCCGTGCACAGAAGGCGGTGGCGGCGCGCGACTCAAATCCCTCAGCCGCCTTCGGCTGGTGGGACTACGTCTTCAACGGAAAGTTCCCGGCGTACTACTAGGCGCAGGGCAGCTAGGGCGCACAGTTCGACGTGTCGGTCCCCGCCGAGGGATTGACTTTTCCGACGATCTATTCATAATCATGAAGTGTTGCGCTCACTGAACGCGACCGTGTGGATCCCGAAGGGAGACACCGGCTCGCCTGAGATGAGTCGCGATCGTCTGCGCATTGAAGCCCAGCTTCTCGCCGACGGCCGCAAGCGACAGCCCGGACAGGTAGAGCCGGCTGGCCGTAGCAACTTGCGCCTTCGTAATGGCATGACCCCTTGGGTTCACTCCATGACGATCCAGCGCTGCACGAATGGTGGTCCGATGAACCCCAAAGACTCGTGCCAACTCCTTCATCGAAGCTCCCGACCCCGGCGTGGCCCTGCACCGGCGAGGTCATCGTGGATCTGCCCGCCCGCAGGGTGGCGCCGTTCGAGCCGGAGGGCATCGTCGAGGCGGTGTCGGCGGAGCGCACGAGACTCGTCACCGGATCCTGGTCCTGGATCGCGCTCGCAGCGGCGCTCGGGCGGTTCGACGCACCGGTCACGGTCGTCGGGCCACGGGAACTCGGCGACGCCTTCGCCGAGCTGTCACGGCGGTATGCGGTCAGCGGCATGACGACCTGACTGTCGATATCAGGAGCCAGCCGATACGGTGGGCCCCATGACCGTTGTGCTGCAAGGCGCGCTCGCCCGTGAGGACCGTCCGGCGTGGGGCGATGCCTGCCCGATCGAACGCACGAGCACGCTGATCGCCCGGAAGTCGACCCTGCTGCTGCTGCGCGAAGCGCTGTACGGCACCACGAGGTTCGACGACTTCGTCCGGCGCACCGGCATGGCCGAATCGGTCACCGCCAGCCAGCTGCGTGCGCTCACCGCGGAAGGCCTACTCGTCACTCGTGCGTATCGGGAACCGGGACAGCGCCGTCGCTCGGAGTACGTGCTGACGGATGCGGGACGCGATCTGATCCCGGTGCTCCTCGCGCTCGCCGCCTGGGGAGACCGGCACCTGCCGCGCGAGCACGGGCTGCATCTGACGCACGCGGCCTGCGGGGCGGATATCGAGACGGGGATCCGGTGTGCCGCGGGGCACGCCGTCGCCGAGGACGAGATCGTCGTCGGCCTGGAACGGAGGAGCTGAGATGAGCCGAGAGCGCACGTACGCCTGGGCGGACCCACGTGAACTCGCCGAAGCGGCCCGGCGCCTGGACGGGCTGGACTTCCTCCGCCGTATCGGGTCGGGCGACCTTCCCGCGGCGCCCGCGGCAGCCACCACCGGCATCGTCCCGGTCGAGGTGGGGGACGGGTACGCGACCTTCGAGTTCGAACCCGCCGAATGGCACTACAACCCCATCGGCAGTGTTCATGGCGGCATGATTTCCACCCTCGCCGACACCGCGCTCGGCTGCGCCGTGCACACGACACTGTCGGCCGGCACGGCATACACGTCGCTCGATCTCACGGTGAAGTTCACCCGCGCCGTCACGGCCGACAGCGGACGCGTGCGGTGCGAGGCCCGGGTGCTGTCCCGCGGCCGCCGCACGGCGACGGCAGAGGCGCACATCACCGACGGGCGGGGCCGGGTCGTCGCGCACGCGGTCACCACCTGCCTCCTGATGCCTGTGGAAGCCGGGTGAGTCGGCAGCCGCGGATCCACTGAGCCGCGGCCGCCGACACGCTCAGCCGCGTCCTGGGATCATCCCGAGGGACTGCGATCGCTGCGCGACGAGGTCCGCGTACGTGCCGTTCCGCTCCGCCCACCGGTGCATCTGAACGCCGTCGACGAGGATCTCGTCCGGCGTGGGCTCCTGCGCCAGCAACCCCATCACGTCGCTCGCGAACGCATCCAGCGGCAGGGCGTGCGGGTTGACCTTCTCTTGCCCGGCGCTCGCAACGGCCGGCGGGACGAGCTCCACGACCTGGATGCCGTCGGCGGCCAGCTGCACGCGAAGGGCTTCGCTGTACGCGTGCACGGCGGCCTTCGACGCCGCGTAGCTTGGCATCGGCGGGAACGGGAGGAAGGCGATCCCGGACGTGACGGTGACGATCGTGCCGGAGCCTCGGGAGATGAGGTGAGGGGTGAAGGCGTCGATGACGCGGATGGTGCCGAGGAGGTTCGTGTCGATGGTGGCCTCGGCCGCAGCGATGTGGGCCGGGTCTCGGAGATTCTCCATGACCATGAGCCCGGACATCGTGATCACGGTGTCTAGGCCCGGGAAGCGGCGGAGGACCTCGTCGCGGGCGCGCGCCACCGAGGCGGCATCCGTCACGTCGATGTCCGCGACGGCGAGCCCCTCTGCGGTGAGGTCGGTACGGGATGCGGCGGAGCGGCCGCCGACGACGACGGCGCTGCCGGCTGCGGCGAAGCGGCGCGCGAGCTCGAGGCCGATACCGGAGGTTCCGCCGGCGATGAAGACGGTGCGGGTGGTGAGGTCCATGGGAGTCCCTTTCAGAGGTGTCGTCGTCGAGTGTGCGCGGGACGCTCGCAGCGGGGGAGTGCCCCCGTCTTCCGTGGTCCTGCGAGGGCCTCTCACCTGCGCTCGGTCGGGGTTAGCGTGCAGGTATGACGGAGCAGGAGAAGGACAACCGGCTGGGGAACTATCTGCGCGCCCGACGCGAGCTCGTGACACCGGCACAGGTGGGCCTCCCCGTCGGTGGGGATCGACGCGTCCCGGGCCTCCGGCGGGAGGAGGTCGCGCTCCTCGCCGGAATCAGTGCGGACTACTACCTGCGCCTCGAACGTGGCCGGGACGTCAACCCGTCGCTCCAGGTGCTCGAGTCCCTTGCGCGCGTACTGCGGCTTGACGACGTGGAGCGCGGCTACCTGGTGGGGCTCGTCGCGCCCCGCCCGCGTCCGCGCCGCCGCGTCCGGCCCGTGCGGGTCCCCGAGCGACTCCAGACACTCCTCGCCCAGCTGCCGTTCCCCGCGTTCATCGAGAGCCGCGCGTTCGACGTGCTGGCCGCCAACGCCCTCGCCGTCACGCTCTCCCCCCGGCTGCAGCCCGGCCACAACCGGCTGCGTTCCCTCATGCTCGACCCGGAGGAGCAGGCGTTTCATCAGGACTGGCCGACAGCGGCCGCCGGGATCATCGCGGCGTTGCGGGCCACGATCGGTGACGACACCGATGACGCGAGATTCGTGGACCTCGTGGGGGAGCTGTCGCTGGGGAGCGAACGGTTCCGCAGTCTCTGGGCGCGGCAGGACGTGCGCACCCTCGACGGAGGTACCGCGGATGTCCTGCACCCGGTGGTGGGGGAGCTACACCTTCATCGCGACAAGCTGCCGGTCGACGATGTCATCCTCGTCCTCTACTACGCGGATGCGGGTAGCGACAGTCACGAGAAGCTGCAGCTGCTCGCATCCCTCGCGGCGGCGCCCGAGCCTCACTCGACCGCCGGCATCGTCGATGCTCCGGCCGGCACCGAGCGGACGCCCTGACGAGGCCGCACCACCAGGGCGACGGCGGCGGCGACGATGACAAGCCCGCTGTAGGCGATGGTCGTCGCTCCGAGGCCGAGGAACGGCGCGACGATCCCCGCGACCACGGCGGGCGCGCCGAAGGACAGGTAGGCCGCCAGGTAGATCGCCGCATACAGCCCGGCCTGTGCCGACGGGGCGACGAGCGGGACGATGAGGCGCAGCGCCCCCGCATACGCGCCGCCGAAACCCCACCCGGTGATCGCCGCGGCGCAGAGGTAGGCGAGGAGGCTGCCCACGGACACCGCGACGAGTCCCGCGAGCGTCCCGACCACGAGGGTGACGGCGCCGCTCAGGTAGGCGGCGGGGGCGGTCACTCGGCTCATCACGACGACCGACACCGCGCCCACCGCGGTGAGCACCGCGACGGTGAGGGACTGGAGCACGTGCCCGGATTCGTGGAAGACGTCGCGGACCACGGTCGAGCCCAGCGAGATGAACAGCCCGCCGGTCATCCAGGCGGCGGCGATCGCGGGGATGGTGCGGAGAAGTGTCGAGCGGGCGGCATGGGGGACGCGCACGTTCGGCACCAGTGACCGCCAAGCGCCGTGCGCACGCGGCGAGGTCTCGGGCAGCGCCCACACCGCGGCGGCCAGGCCCACGGCGATCACGGCAGACAGACCGAAGGTGATCAGCGACGCATCCCGCGAGGCGTCGAGGGCGACACCCGCCCACAGGGCACCGACCGCAAGGCCGAGGGTGGGCGAGGCGGCGTTGATGAGGGCGCTGATGCTCGACGAGCCGGTCGGCTGCATCTCGGCGATGTACGCGCCCGTCGTCGTGAGGGCGAGCCCGACGGCGACGCCCTGGATGACACGGGCGAGAACGAGCACCGGCAGCGACGGCGCGAGCGCGAACAGCACGAGCGCGCCGGCCAGCAGCAGCAGGGCAATGGTGAGCACCGGCCGGCGTCCCACGTAGTCCGAGAGGCTTCCGGTGGTGAGGAACACCAGGAGGAGCGTCAGCGCGTGCACCGCGAACATCATCGCCACCGCCGCGGTACCCAGGTGCAGAAGGCGCTCCCATTCCGGATAGAACGGCGAGGGGAGCGTCGAGCCCGCCATGCAGACCATCACGATGGTGGTCAGAAGCACGAGGCCCAGGGTCGAACGCGGCGGTCGTGCCGACCGCGCGGACGAAGAGTCGGCCGTCATATCGCTCCTAGGTTGCATAAAGTTCGAACTAGCACGATGCTAACTCCACCTCGAGGCATAGTTCAACTAAACTCGAACCATGGCCGGACCGATCACCCTTCCGCATCCGGTGCGCGAAGATCTCACGCTGCCCGCGGTGCTCGCGGCGTTGAGTGATCCGGAGCGGCTGGCGATCGTGCGGCAGCTGGCCGAGGGGCCGCTGGAGATGGCGGCCTGCTTCCTCACCGCGCCCGACATGCCGAAGTCCACACGCTCGCACCTCATGAAGGTGCTGCGCGAGGCCGGGGTGGTGCAGAACGATCCCGCCCCGCACGGGCCCGGCCGGGTGCTTCAGCTACGCCGTCAGGATCTCGACGCGCGGTTCCCTGGTCTCCTCGACGCGGTGCTCGGCGCCGACTGACCGTCGCTGAGTTGTCTCCACGATCCCGAGGAGTGCAGACCGCAGCGGCCGGGCACGGTCAGCGAACGCGCGCTGGTGCGTCGTGTACGCCAGCTTTCCCGCATCCGTCTCGATCGGGATCGGAGAGAATCCCCAGTCGTGCAGATCGTACGGCGAGGCCTGCATATCCACGGTGCGGATGTCACGGGCGAGCTCGAAGGCGTCGAGCAGCAGCTCGCCGGGCACGAGCGGTCCGAGCTTCACCGCCCACTTGTACAGGTCCATGTTCGCGTGCAGGCACCCCGGCTGCTCCCGCGCCGGCTGATCCTCGCGGGTCAGCGGCGTGGCGTTCCGCGGGACGGCGTCGGGCGTGAAGAACCGGAACGCGTCGACGTGGGTGCAGTGCAGCTCGTGCGCTTCCACGCGCGCATCCGTGCCCGC
>NZ_JAPLAI010000009.1:0-30783 GCF_026393345.1 Microbacterium sp. | reverse complement strand
TCGTGCAGGCCGAAGCAGCCCAGACGTGGGTGACGGGATGCGGTGGATCGGAGGATGCCGCCGATCGCCCGCAGCAACGCGGCACGTTCCGCGCCGAACGCGGCGTCATTGACGGTCGCCCCGTCGCCCTCCGCGCGGTACCAGCGCCAGCCGGCACGATTCGTGGCCTGGGCGAGGACGACACCGGCGCCCGGATGCCATCGACGGAGCACCGAGGGTTTGTACGAGTAGTACGTGTACAGGAAGTCGTCGACCGGATGCGTCTGACCCCGCGCCGCGCGATACCGGCGATCCGCCGTGAGGTCGTCGGCTCGTTCGGCGTGCCGGGCCTCGCGGGCAGCCCACTCATCCGGTGACAGGACGACGAGGGCGGGCACGGGGGTCACCCCACGAGGATACGCGGGCTCACTCCGCCCGAGGCGGGCGCGGGGGTGTGCCGGCGCGCGTCGATGCCCCGTCGGATGGCGAGATTCGGGGATGTCGTGAGATTCGGGGGCGACAGCCGGATCCGCTCCGAATCCCGTGACATCCCCGAATCCCGTGACGGGAGTCCGGGGCAGTCGGCCCGACCGCAACGTTATCGCGGTGGCGGGTCCACCGGATGCCGCGAGGAAGGGGGATCGTTGCGTCTCATCGCCCGCAAGGATCGACCGCATCCACCGGCGGGCCAGCCCTCGCCGCGGCGGAGCGATGGGCTCACTCGTCGGCAGCCGGTTCGATCAGCGCGGGGGAGTCGTTGCGGACGTTTCCCACCGCGCTCGACACGACCCGCATGTCGAGCGTCTCGGCGACGGCCGGGGCGGCGTCGATCGCCGCATCCAGCACGTCCCGGACGTTGTCGGTGTCGGTGTCGAGCCAGGCGTCGGCGAAGTCCGCGTCGACGAACAGCGGCATCCGGTCGTGGACCGACCCGAGCGCGCCGATCGAGTCGCGGGTGAGGATCGTGAACGACAGCAGCCAGCGGTCGGGGTCGTCGTCGGCCTTCGACGGGTCTTTCCACCACTCGTACAGGCCCGCGAGGAAGAGCGGCGAGTCGTCGGCCGGGTGGATGAAGTGCGGGATCTTCGTGCCCTCGTGCTGCTTCCACTCGTAGTAGCCGGTCACGGGCACGATCGAGCGGCGCTTGTGCAGCGCCGTGCGGAACATGGCCTTGTCTTCGAGCTCCTCGGCACGGGCGTTGAACGCGCGCACGCCGATCCCGGGATCCTTCGCCCAGCCGGGCACCAGCCCCCATCGTGCGGGCTCCAGGCGGCGTGTGGGCGGATCGGTCTTCGCCGAATCGAGCACGATGGCGGCCGTCGCCGTCGGTGCGACGTTGTACGAGGGCGCCGGCAGCCGGGCGCTCTCCTGGTCGACCCGCAGCACGCTCACGAGCTCAGATGCCACATTCGCCACGACGAAACGTCCGCACATGCGGCCAGCCTAAGCGGGGGCTCAGACGTCGTGCAGCAGGCCGATGCTGGCGAGTCGCTCCATGAGTGCCGCGCCGTCGTCCCCGGTCACCCACGGCACGGTTGCCGCCGAGTGGTCGTCGACCATGGTGCGGCCACCCGCGAGGACCGCCTCCGCGGGCGTCAGGCGACGGATCACGACCGCGGCGACGTTGGCGGGATGCGCGGACGCGAAGGCGGTGTAGATCTCGTCGTCATGCTGGCCGTCGTCGCCGACGAGGAGCCAGGTTATCTGCGGGAATTCACGGGCGAGGCGGGCGAGGTTGTCGGCCTTGTGCTCACGGCCGCTGCGGAACCACCGGTCGTGCGTGGGTCCCCAGTCGGTCAGCAGCATCCCGCCGGCCGGGAAGAGGTGTCGACGCAGGAACCGCGCCAGCGTGGGGGCGACGTTCCACGCACCGGTGGAGAGATAGATCATGGGAGCGCCGGGATGCTGCTGCACCAGGCGTTCGAGGAGGACCGCCATACCGGGCACCGGCTGACGCGCGTGCTCGTTGAGGACGAAGGAGTTCCAGGCGGCGACCAGGGGACGGGGAAGCGCGGTCACCATCACGGTGTCGTCGACATCCGAGACCACGCCGAAGCGGACGTCGTCCGCGACGACGAACACGCGTGTCTCGATCGGCTCGCCGCCCTCGACCGACATCGTCAGCGTCCGCCAGCCGGGGGCCAGCGTCGCCGGAAGCACGGTGTCCAGCACACCGCCACGATCGGCGACCACATCGTGTGTGACACCGTCGATCACGATGGTGACCTGCGCGAAGCCGACCGGCACGGCGACGAAGCTGCGCCAGCCGCGGACGCCCGCGTAAGCGTCCGATCCGTTGCGCGCCTTCGGCGGGATCATGACGCGTCCGAGCACGCGCACCCAGGTCTGCGAGCCGTAGCCGGGGAAGGCGGCGACCTCGGGGACGAGCCCCCGGCGGCGGGCCCGGCGTTCGCGCCAGGCGTGGAATCGCCGTTCCAGTCGCGCCAGCCACAGCACCTTCAGGGGGACGGGGCGGGGGGCAGTCACACGACTCAGTCTTCCACGCTCCGCGATTCGTGTTCGGACGCGAGGGGTTCGTCGTCGTCCAGGTGCCGTCGCTCGACCCGCGTGATGATCTTCTTGCCCAGCAGCGCCAGCAGCAGGAACACCACGATCACGCCGACGAACAGGTATCCGGCGAAGTGGATCTGGTCGGCCAATTCCCGGTACGTGCCCGCCGCCGCGGCGGCCACCGAGATGTAGAGCGCCGCCCAGAGGGAGCATGCGGGAAGCGTCCACGCGAGGAACCGGCGGAACGGGTACGTCGACATCCCCACCGTCAGCGGCACCAGCGAGTGCAGCACCGGCAGGAAGCGGGAGAGGAAGATCGCCACGCCCCCGCGACGCCGCAGATACCGTTCGGAGCGCGCCCAGTTCGCCTCCCCGACGCGCCGGCCGAGCCGCGACCGTCGCAACCACGGGCCGATGTACCGACCGAGCAGGAAGCCCACCGACTCCCCGACGAGCGACCCTGCGACGACTGCCAGCCACAGCACGATCCCCTCCCAGGGGGTCGTGACCGCGGTGCCGGCGACGATCACGACGGTGTCGCCCGGCACGACGAGACCGACCAGCACGCTCGTCTCCAACGCCATGGCAAGCCCGGCCAGCAGCACCCGGGCCACCGGGGGCACGGTTTGCACGGCGTCGAGCAGCCAGCTGAGGGCCTCGTTCACGCAGATGAGCCTAGGGGGAGCGGGTGCCCCTAGCCTGAGAATCATGCGCGCGCTTCCGGCTCCCGTCATCGTCACCGACGGCTGCACTCCCGAGCAGGCCTCCGCGGCCCTGCGGGACGATCCGCACGCCTTCTGGCTGGACGCCGGACCGGACGCCCGGGACGGCTGGAGCTGGGTGGGTTCGGGCCGTCCCGATGACCCCGAGCGTGTGGCCGCTACCGCGTTGTCCGCGGGCCCGGCCGATGCCGGCCCGGAAGGACTGCTCGCCGGCGGCTGGGTCGGCTGGATCGGGTACGAGGCGGGCGCCGCGGTCGCCGGTGCACCCGTGCACCCTGCGGCGGATCCGCTGCCATCGCAGCTGTGGTTGCGGGTGGAACGGGTGATGGGGTTCGACCACGCCACCGGGCGCGTGTGGATCGCCGCCCCCGATGCCGAGGCGTGGCTCGCCCGCGCACGCGCCGCGACGGTTCCCGCGGCGACGACCCCGGCGATCGAGCGCACCGCCACCTCCCGCGTGTCCCCGGCCGAATACGCCGACCGCATCGCACGCTGCCGGGCCGCCATCCGTGCCGGCGACGCCTATCAGCTGTGCCTCACCACCCGGTTCGAGGTTTCGGGCACGGTGGATCCGGATGCGGTGCACGCGGCGCTCCGAGCGAGCTCGCCGTCGCACCACGGGGCCCGCATCCGCTCCGGCGACGTGGCGCTCATCGGTGCCTCCCCGGAGCTCTTCCTCGAGGTGCACGACGGGGTGGTCCGCACCCACCCCATCAAGGGCACCCGGCCGCGCGGTGCCACGCCGGACGAGGACGCCGCGCTGGCAGCGGAGCTGGCCGCCAGCGCCAAGGAGCAGGCCGAGAACGTGATGATCGTCGACCTCATGCGCAACGACCTTGCGTCGGTCTGCGAGACAGGCTCGGTCAGTGTGGAACGGCTGCGCGAGATCGAGAGCTACCCGGCGGTGCATCAACTCGTCAGCACCGTGGCGGGCCGCATCCGTGCCGGTACGACGGTTGCCGACCTGCTGCACGCAGCGTTCCCTGCCGGCAGTATGACGGGCGCGCCGAAGCTGTCGGCCATGACCCTGCTGCGGGGGATCGAGGATGCTCCGCGGGGTGTCTTTGCCGGCTGCACCGGCTGGATCGGCACGGACGGGACGCTCGATCTCGCCATGATCATCCGCACCGTCCTGGTGCACGCGGACGGTGCCTACGTCGGTGCCGGCGGCGGGATCACCTGGCACTCGGTGGCGGCCGAGGAAGTCGCCGAGGTGGGCATCAAGGCACGCGCGCCGCTCGCGGCGATGGGTGCCGCGGTCCCTCCCGGGTGGTGAGCGGTCGGGTAACCTGAAGGGTGCGCTTCGTGCGCAGGTTTTCCCTGACCCCTTCCGTGAGGCTTCCTCTGTGTCCATGAGTTCCCCCAACGATCCCACCCTGGCCCCGTCCGAAGGTGGGGTCGACGTTCACGCGATCCAGGCCAAGTGGCAGCGTCGCTGGGAGGAACTCGACCCGTTCCGCGCCGGCGATGCGAACGACACCCGGCCGCGCAAGTACGTGCTGGCGATGTTCCCGTACCCCTCGGGCGACCTGCACATGGGTCACGCGGAGAACTACCTCTACTCCGACATCGTGGCGCGCTTCTGGCGCCACCGCGGGTACAACGTGCTGCACCCGATCGGGTGGGACTCGTTCGGACTGCCCGCGGAGAACGCCGCCATCAAGCGCGGCGCGAACCCGGTCACCTGGACCTACGACAACATTGCGCAGCAGAAGACGAGCCTGCGCGCATACGGCGTCTCGTTCGACTGGAGCCGGGTGCTGCACACCAGCGACCCGGAGTACTACCGCTGGAACCAGTGGCTGTTCCAGCAGCTGTACGAGAAGGGCCTGGCCTACCGCGCCGAGAGCCCGGTGAACTGGTGCACCCACGACCAGACCGTGCTGGCCAACGAGCAGGTCATCGACGGGCATTGCGAGCGCTGCGGTTACCCGGTCGTGAAGAAGAAGCTCACCCAGTGGTACTTCCGCATCACCGACTACGCCGACCGGCTGCTCGACGATCTCAACCAGCTCGAAGGATTCTGGCCGCAGAAGGTCATCCAGATGCAGCGCAACTGGATCGGCCGCTCCGTCGGCGCCGACATCGACTTCGAGATCGAGGGACGCGACACCAAGGTCACCGTCTTCTCCACCCGCCCCGATACTCTGCACGGCGCGACCTTCATGGTCGTCGCGCCGGAGTCGGACCTCGCCGCCGAGCTGGTCGCAGAAGCCAGCCCCGAGGCTCGCATGCGGTTCCAGGCATACCTGGAGACCGTCCGCGCGTCGACCGACATCGAGCGTCAGAGCACCGACCGGCCGAAGACCGGAGTGTTCCTGGAGCGCTACGCCGTCAACCCGATCAACGGCGAGCGGCTGCCGATCTGGGCTGCCGACTACGTGCTGGCCGACTACGGTCACGGCGCGGTTATGGCCGTCCCCGCGCATGACCAGCGCGACCTCGACTTCGCCCGCGTGTTCGATCTGCCCGTGCGGGTCGTCGTGGACACCACGGCCCCGATCACCGGTGCCATCCCCGTCATCGAACTGGACGACAACGGCGACCCGATCGATCCGTTCGCGGATTCGGACACCCTCGACGACGTGGACCCGGCGCGCACCGGCGTGGCGCTGACCGGCGACGGCCGCCTCATCAATTCCGGGTCGCTCGACGGTCTGAGCAAGCGCACCGCGATCGCCCGCATCACGGAGCAGCTGGAGAAGGCCGGCAACGGTCGCGCCTCCAAGAGCTATCGCCTGCGCGACTGGCTGATCTCGCGCCAACGCTTCTGGGGCACCCCGATTCCGATGGTGCACACCCAGGACGGCCGCACCCTGCCCGTCCCCGACGAGCAGCTCCCGGTGCGCCTGCCCGATGTCGAGGGCCTCGATCTGCTGCCCAAGGGCAGCTCGCCGCTGGGGGCTGCGACCGAGTGGGTCAATACCGTCGACCCCGAGACCGGCGAGCCCGCCCGCCGCGACCCCGACACCATGGATACCTTCGTCGACAGCTCGTGGTACTTCCTGCGCTTCCTGTCGCCGCGGAACCCGAATGCCCCCTTCGACGGCGCGGAGGCGCTGAAATGGGCACCGGTCGACTTCTACATCGGCGGCGTGGAGCACGCCATCCTGCACCTGCTGTACGCGCGCTTCATCACCAAGGCGCTGTACGACATGGGCCATGTCGATTTCACCGAGCCGTTTTCGAGTCTGATCAACCAGGGCATGGTGATCCTCGACGGCGCGAAGATGTCCAAGAGCAAGGGCAACCTAGTGCTGTTCCAGGAGGAGCTCGACGCCCACGGCGCCGCCGCGCTGCGCGTGGGCCTCGCCTTCGCCGGCCCGGTCGAGGACGACAAGGACTGGAAGGACGTCTCCACCACCGGTGCGACCAAGTTCCTCGCCCGCGCCCTGCGCATCGCCGGTGAGGTCGACAGCCCCACCGACGTGGTCTGGGCCGAGGGGGATGCGGCGCTCCGCCGGGTCACCCACCGGCTCTGGGCCGAGGCGCCCGGGCTGGTCGAGCAGACCAAATTCAACGTCGTCGTTGCCCGCCTGATGGAACTCGTCAACGCGACCCGCAAGACGATCGACTCCGGCGCCGGTGCGTCCGACCCCGCCGTCCGCGAGGCCGCCGAGGCCATCGCGATGGTGCTGGACCTGTTCGCGCCGCACACGGCCGAGGAGATGTGGGAGCTGCTGGGATACCAGCCCTCCGTGGGTCTCGCCACGTGGCGCCAGGCCGACCCGACCCTGCTCGTCGAAGATTCCGTCACCGCGGTCGTGCAGATCGACGGCAAGGTGCGGGCAACACTCGACGTCTCCGCGCGCATCGACGGCGAGCAGCTCGAGAAGCTCGCCCGTGAGGATGCGCGCGTCGTCCGCGCCCTCGGCGACAAGCAGATCGTCCGCGCCGTCGTGCGTCCGCCGAAGGTCGTCAGCTTCAGCACGAAGTAGGTCGTGCGCCCTCACGCGATCGTGAGCTGCCGCACCACGTAGCCAGCGCACCCGTCCTCCCCAGCATCGTGGGAGGACGGGTGTGTCCACCGTTCTCCCATGTGGTGGCGGCTGTACGGGTCGTCCGGCCTAGCGTCGGCCCGTGGACACGCAGGAACCGGATGCGGCCCGGCCGCGCCTGCGGCGGGGCATCGGCGCGGCCATCGTCGTGCTCCTCGGCGGCTTCGCCGTGGTGGTCGCGGGCGGTGTGCTGCGAGGTGCCACCGGCACGGAATCCGTGCCGGTGCCGACCTCCACGGCCGCGGTGGTCGCCGAGGCGGGCCTCTACGTGCATGTCGAAGGCGCGGTCCGCTCCCCGGGGCTGTACCTGCTCGCCCCGGGGTCGCGCGTGGTCGATGCGGTCGGCGCCGCGGGCGGACTGTCCGAGGACGCCGACCCCGCGGCCCTGAACCTCGCCCGCCCGCTCGCGGACGGCGAACAGCTCCATGTGCCGCGGCTCGGTGAGACCCCGCCCGCGGCGGCGGGTGGCAGTGCGCCCGACGTCGATGGGATCGTGAATCTCAACACCGCGGATGTCGCCGCGCTCGACACACTGCCGCGGGTGGGCCCCGCGATCGCGCAGCGGATCATCGACTGGCGCGAGCAGAACGGCGCCTTCACCAGCGTCGACGACCTGCTCGCGGTGCCTGGGATCGGCGAGAAGATGCTCGCCGCCCTGCGCGACCTGGTGCGGGTGTGAGCGCTGCGTCGCGGCTCGTGCCGGTCGGGGCGGCGGCCTGGGGTGCGGCTGCGCTGGGCGTGATGGTGCCCGCCGCCGCGCTTCCCGTCGCGGCGATCTCGGCGGCGGTACTCCTGGGCGGATGTGTGCTGTTCGCGCGGGCGGCGAGGCCGCGGACGCGCGCCGCGCTGCTGGCCGGGATCGTGGCGGCCGTCGCGACGGCGGGGGTCGCCGCATCCATCGCCGTCGCCGCACCCGCGCGGGAAGCGGTCGGGGGATGGCCGGTGACGGGCGGACGGATGCTGTCGGTGGACGTCGCCGTCACGGGGAAGGTTGATCCACTCGCGTCGGGTGGTGCCCGCGCCGACGCCGTGCTGCAGCGGGTGCGCGCCGGGTCGGACGAACGGGCGGCGGGCGTGCCCGTGGCGCTGCTGTTCGACGAGCCGCCGGCGCTCGACATGGGGTCCGTGGCCACTCTCACGGCCACGGCCTTGCCCGCCGACCCCGGGGAGCGGGCGGTCCTCGTGCTGCGGGTGTCGAGGGTCGACGCCACATCCCCACCGGGCGGGGCGCTGGCGTTCGTCGCCTGGCTCCGTGAACGGACCGTCGTCGCGTCCTCGGAGTTGCCGCAGCCGGCGGCGGGACTCGTTCCCGGACTCGCGGTCGGCGACACGCGCGCGGTGACACCCGACCTGGATGCCGCGATGAAAGCGTCCTCGCTGACACATCTGACGGCGGTATCGGGCGCGAACTGCGCGCTCGTCGTCGGGGCGGGCTTCGCCGTGGCAGCGGCGCTCGGCCTCCGCCGC
Source organism: Microbacterium sp. (assembly GCF_026393345.1). Lineage (GTDB taxonomy): Bacteria > Actinomycetota > Actinomycetes > Actinomycetales > Microbacteriaceae > Microbacterium. Next base: position 22,106 of record NZ_JAPLAI010000009.1, on the reverse strand, counting down.
ACGGTGCGCGTCGCGGTCAGCGCGGTGCTGCTCACGGGGTTCGTCCTGCTCGTCACGCCCGAGCCGAGCGTCGTCCGCGCCGCGGTGATGGCGGCGGTGGCGATGATCGCGCTGCTCCTCGGACGCACCGGGGCGGGCCTCGGGGTGCTTTGCCTGTCGGTCGCGGTGCTGCTCATGCTCGATCCGTGGCTCGCGTTCGAGGTCGGGTTCGCGCTGTCGGTCGCCGCCACCGCGGCCCTTCTCACCCTCGCCCGACCCCTCGCACGCGGGCTCTCGCGGTGGATGCCGTCGCCCCTCGCGCTGGCGCTGGCGGTGCCGCTGTCGGCTCAGCTCGTCTGCGGACCGATCATCGTGCTCATCGCTCCGCAGCTCGCCACCTATGGGGTGGTCGCCAACCTGGTCGCCGCTCCCGCCGCGCCGCCTGCCACGATCCTCGGGGTGCTCGCGTGCCTCACCCCCGGCATCCCGCTGCTGCAGACCGTGCTGCTCTGGCTCGCATGGGTTCCCGCGGCCTGGATCGCCGGCACGGCGGAGGTCGCCGCCGGGCTGCCGGCGTCGATCCTGCCATGGTGGGAGGGGATCCCCGGGGTGATCGCGATGGCGGTCCTCGGGGTCGTCCTGGCGGTGGCGATCGCGGTCCGCCGCCGCGGGCGGTGGTCGGGCGTCGCGATCGTGACGTCACGCGGCGCCGTGGTGCTGCTGGCGGGCTGTGCCATCGGCGGGATGGCGGTCGCGACCGTCGTGGCACCCGTCACGGTTCCCGGGCGGTGGGCGGTCGCCGCGTGCGATGTCGGGCAGGGCGACGCGGTCGTGGTCCGTTCCGCGGGGCGGATCATGGTCGTCGACACCGGGCCCGAACCGGATGCGGTGATCGCCTGTCTCCGGCGGCTCGGCGTCGATCGGATCGATCTGCTCGTCCTCACTCATTTCGACCTCGACCACGTGGGGGGATCCGCCGCACTGGCCGGACGGGTGGACACCGTGCTCCACGGTCCGGTGCCTGTGGGCGATGAGCGGGTCCTCTTCCGGCTGGGCGCCGCGCGGACCATCGAGGCGTCCGCGGGGATGACCGGGGTGCTGGGCGACGCGTCGTGGCGGGTGCTGTGGCCGCGGCCCTCGGCAGGATTCCTGCCCGGCAACGACTCGAGCGTCGTGATCGACATCGGCGGGGGAGCCGTGCCCCACACGGTGCTCCTCGGCGACCTGGGTGCCGAGGCGCAGCAGGCACTGCGCGCCTCCGGGGCCCTTCGCGGACCATACGAGGTAGTGAAGGTCGCCCATCACGGCTCCGCGGACCAGGATCCGACGCTGTACCTGGAGGTGGCCGCATCCGTGGGTCTGGTGTCCGTGGGGGAGGGCAACGACTACGGTCACCCGCGGGCGGAGGCGCTCGCGATGCTCGCCGCCGCCGGCACCGCCGTCGCCCGCACCGACGAGAACGGCATGGTACTCGTCGACGGGGACGGGGACGACGATGCTCCGGGCGGCGGCGGACGTGGCGCGCTCACCTGGTGGCGGGAGCGGGCGTCCCCGGCGAGCCGGGCGTTTCGGAGGCGGTCGGTGTTATCCGGGGAAGGTCGTCGTTATCCGGGTGGGATGCGCTCTGAGAGGGAGCGCGACCACGCGACCTCGCGGCCGAGCTGACCGGTGCGCTGGAACAGGCGCACCTGGTGCGTCTGGGACAAGGCGGCCGCGAGGTCGTCCCGGTCAGCGGGCTCGAACCCCAGACGCCGCCAGAACGGACCGGAGCGGCGGCTGAACAGCCACGCCTCGGCCGCACCCTCCGCGGCGGCACGGTCGAGCGCGAATCTCGCGAGGGCGATGCCCCGACCGTCGGATCGGTGCGTCGGGCTGACCGCCACGCTCCGGATCAGCACATGCCGGCGATCGTCGCTGAGCTCGTACCCCGTGCTGCCGACGATCTCGCCGTTCGCATCGCGTGCGATCCAGAGCCGCACCCCCGGTGCGTCCAGCCCGCTGAGCGTGAGGTCGACGCCGCGCAAGAACGCGGTCAGGTCCTCGATGTCCTCGCCCCGCACACGCTGAAGATCCACACACCGAGTCAACCACCGGAGGCGGGCCGGGCGTGACACGCGCCCCGCATGAGTCACGCGGTCCGCGTCGGTGGCGGCGGCTACGCTGGAGGCATGGCAGCTCCGCGGCGTTCGACACCGGCACGAGCGACCAAATCGGCCATTCCGCAGGTGCCCTGGCGGCAGCCGCGACCCGCTCCCGTCGTCCTCATCTCCGGCCCCGAAGAGATCTGCGCGGAACGCGCGGCCTCCGGCATCCGGGAACAGCTGCGCGCCGAAGATCCGAGCCTCGAGGTGTCCGACATCGACGCCTCCGTGTACGAGTCGGGAACGCTTCTCGGTGTCACGTCGCCGTCGCTGTTCGGGGAACCCCGCCTCGTGCGGGTGAGCAGCGTGGAGAAGTGCTCGGACGCGTTCCTCGCCGAGGCGGTCTCCTATCTCAACGCCCCGCAGGAAGGTGCCACCGTCATCCTCCGGCACACCGGCGCGAGCGTCCGCGGCAAGAAGCTGCTCGACGCCGTCCGAGCCGGCACCGGTGGCGGCATCGAGATCCCCTGCCCCGCGGTCAAGCGCGAGTCCGATCGCTACGATTTCGCGGCGGGGGAGTTCCAAGCTGCGGGCCGTCGCATCGCCCCGGTCGCGCTTCGCGCCCTGGTCGGGGCGTTCTCCGACGACCTGACCGAGCTCGCGGCCGCCTGTCAGCAGCTGATCTCCGACGTCGAGGGCGACGTCAGCGAGGAGATCGTCACGCGGTATTACGGCGGGCGCGTCGAGACCTCGGCGTTCGCGGTCGCCGACACCGCCATCGCCGGTCGCTACGGCGACGCGCTGCTCGCCCTCCGGCAGGCCCTCGCCTCCGGCGCGGACCCGGTGCCGATGGTCGCCGCGATCGCCATGAAGCTCCGCGGCATGGCGCGGGTCGCCGGCAGCCGCGAACCTGCGGCGGCCCTCGCCTCGCGCCTCGGCATGAAGGACTGGCAGGTCGACCGTGCCCGCCGCGACCTGTCAGGGTGGACGCAGGACTCGCTCGGCATGGCGATCCAGGCCTGTGCCCGAGCCGACGCCGAGGTCAAGGGCGCCTCGCGCGACCCCATCTTCGCCCTCGAGCGATTGATCACGATCATCGCGACCCGCGCCCCCTACGCCACGCCCGCGCGCTGAGCTCTGCGACCGGCGCCGCACTCTGCCGTGACCGCGACGACCCGCGGAAACGACGAAGGCCCGCCGGTGGCGGGCCTTCGAACGGAGAAGCGACGCTCAGAGCGCGCTGACCTTCTTCGCGATCGCCGACTTGCGGTTCGCGGCCTGGTTGGCGTGGATGACGCCCTTGCTGACGGCCTTGTCGAGCTTCTTGGAGGCGACGGTGAGTGCCTTCTCCGCGTTGGCCTTGTCGCCGGAGGCGATGGCGTCACGCGTGCGACGCACCGCGGTGCGCAGCTCGCTCTTCACGGCCTTGTTGCGCTCGCGCGCCTTCTCGTTGGTCTTGTTGCGCTTGATCTGCGACTTGATGTTTGCCACGTGTCGTCTGACTTTCGTTTCTGTGAGGACAGGGAGGTGCCGGTCAGCAGAAGAGGGCTGCATCGCGGCGGACGTGAGGCCTGGGAAAGCCCACACGCAAGCCAATGAGCGAGTCTATCAGGTCCCCGCGCCGAGCCCCGCATCGCGCTCCACCACGGCGAGGGCGAGACCGAGGACGGCGTTGAACACGTCGGGGCGCATGGCCGTGACCAGGTGCGAGGTCCGCGGCACCACGATGAGCTCGGCGCGCGGCACGAGCGCGGCGAACCGGCGCTCGTTCACCCGCAGCTGGTCGTACTGGCCGTTCACGAACCACACCGGCACCCGGATGCGGCGCGCCGCCGTCACGAGATCCAGCTCCGAGAGCGCGCTCAGCGCGACGTGCTGGGTATCCAGCGCGTAGCCGCCCGCGGCGAAGTCGTGGCGGGTGGTCGCGGGGAGCGTGCGGTCCATCACATAGTTCGCCGCCCACATGGCGCGTCCGGGCAGGGCGTCCGCGGTCCGCGTCATCGCCCGGTAGGTCGCCAAGCCCAGCCCGCGCGGCACGGCCGTGCACGATGCGCCCACGAACGCCGCGAGCGGCGGGGCGGGATCCGTGCCGGCGTACTCCAGGCAGAGGAGACCCCCCATGGAGTGGCCTACGAGCACGACGGGACCATCCGCTGCGGCCTGCTGCACGGTGCGGTCGATCGTTGCGAACGCTTCGCGCAGGGTGAACGGCTCGGCCATGCGAGTGCCGTGCCCGGGCAGGTCGACCGGGTAGGCCGCCACGCCCCGGTCCTCCAGGTAGGCCGTCTGTGCCCGCCACATGGTCGCCGAGGTGCGGATCCCGTGCACCATCACGACCGACACCACCATGCGGCCAGCGTACGACCCCGCTCGCCCGTAGAATCGACGGAACATGTCACCGCGCGCACTCACGCCCCTCCAGCCGGCCGCTACGCCCCCGGAGCTCCTCCGCAACTTCTGCATCATCGCCCACATCGACCACGGCAAGTCGACGCTGGCCGACCGGATGCTGCAGATCACCGGAGTCGTCTCCGACCGCGACATGCGCGCCCAGTACCTGGACCGCATGGACATCGAGCGCGAGCGGGGCATTACGATCAAGAGCCAGGCGGTCCGGATGCCGTGGGCCACCGCTGACGGCACATTCGCCCTCAACATGATCGACACGCCCGGCCACGTCGACTTCACGTACGAGGTGAGCCGCTCCCTCGCCGCGTGCGAGGGAGCCGTGCTGCTGGTGGACGCCGCGCAGGGCATCGAGGCTCAGACGCTCGCGAACCTCTACCTGGCGCTCGAGAACGACCTGCACATCATCCCGGTGCTGAACAAGATCGATCTTCCTGCGGCCGACCCGGACAAGTTCGCCGCCGAGCTCGCCGGCCTCATCGGCGGCAAGCCGGAGGACGTCCTGCGCGTCAGCGGCAAGACCGGGGTTGGCGTGGAAGAGCTCCTCGACCGCATCGTGGAGCAGATCCCCGCGCCCAAGGGCGACCCGGATGCTCCGGCCCGCGCCATGATCTTCGACTCGGTGTACGACTCCTACCGCGGTGTCGTGACCTACGTGCGCATGATCGACGGGAAGCTGGAGCCGCGCGAGCGCATCCAGATGATGTCGACCAAAGCGACGCACGACCTGCTGGAGATCGGCACCTCGAACCCCGAACCCGTGCCTACCAAGGGGCTCGGCGTCGGCGAGGTCGGCTACCTCATCACCGGGGTGAAGGACGTCCGCCAATCGAAGGTCGGCGACACGATCACGACGCACCGCAAGCCCGCCACCGACGCGCTGCCGGGCTACACCGACCCGAAGCCGATGGTCTTCTCCGGCATCTACCCGATCGACGGCAGCGACTACGGCGACCTCCGTGAGGCGCTCGACAAGCTCAAGCTGTCCGATGCGTCCCTGCAGTACGAGCCGGAGACCTCCGTCGCGCTCGGCTTCGGCTTCCGCTGCGGGTTCCTCGGCCTCCTGCACCTCGAGATCATCACCGAGCGCCTCTCGCGCGAGTTCGATCTCGACCTCATCACCACGGCGCCGTCGGTGACCTACGAGGTCACCACCGACACCGGCGAGAAGATCTCGGTGACGAACCCGAGCGAGTACCCCGACGGCCGTGTCGCCGAGGTGTCGGAGCCGGTCGTGAAGGTCGGCATCCTCTGCCCGAAGGAATACGTCGGCACCGTGATGGAGCTCTGCCAGACCCGCCGCGGCAACCTGCTCGGCATGGACTACCTCAGCGAGGACCGGGTGGAACTGCGGTACACCATGCCGCTCGGTGAGATCGTGTTCGACTTCTTCGACCACCTGAAGAGCCGGACGCAGGGCTACGCGAGCCTCGACTACGAGCCCGCCGGCCAGCAGACCGCCGACCTCGTGAAGGTCGACATCCTGCTGCAGGGCGAGCCCGTCGACGCGTTCAGCTCGATCGTTCACCGCGAGAAGGCCTACGCCTACGGCACCATGATGACCGAACGGCTGCGGAAGCTCATCCCGCGCCAGCAGTTCGAGGTGCCCATCCAGGCCGCGATCGGTGCGCGCATCATCGCGCGCGAGAACATCCGCGCCATCCGCAAGGACGTGCTCGCCAAGTGCTACGGCGGTGACATCACCCGCAAGCGCAAGCTCCTCGAGAAGCAGAAGGAGGGCAAGAAGCGCATGAAGATGGTCGGCCGGGTGGAGGTCCCGCAGGAGGCGTTCATCGCCGCTCTCAGCGGTGACGTCGAAGGCAAGGACAAGAAGTGACGGGCGCCCGGGCGCGTCTGTCGACGACGCTTTAGGCTGGATCACATGCGCCGCGGGACCTTCAGGGACGAGACTGTCGACTATGCCGCCGTCGGCGCGACGCAGGCGCCCGATCTGCTGCAGTATCCGCCGGAGCGCAGCATCCCCTCGCACGAGTCGTGGAAGATCGGCAGCGGCGAGGCGCGCTTCCGCGCCGCCGGTGAAGCACTGCTGTCGTGGCGCGCGCAGCGCGACGCCGGGCTCGAGGTTCGGGACGTCCGTCCCGCATCCGGCCCCGCCTACACCGGCGTGAGCTTCGACGAGGAAGGGCAGCCGATCGCGCCGACCCGCCTCGAGGCCGACCAGCGCTACGACCAGGATGGCACCCCATTCGTCGGGGCCGGCACCACGATCCAGGTGCACGGCCGCGTCGCCGGCCAGCGGGCGGATGCGGAGCTGCGGGTCATCTTCGTGGTCGAGGAGAAGCGTCGCATCGGGTTCGCGCTCGGGACGGTCGGGGACTCCGTCGTCAGCGGCGAGGAATCGTTCATGGTCGACTGGTACGCCAACGACGAGGTGTGGTTCACGGTGCGTGCCTTCGACGCCCCCGCGTCGCTGCTGTACCGGGTCTTCCCGATCCTCACCAAGCGCCGCCGCTACAAGCTCACCCAGCGGTACCTGCGGGCGATCTCGCCCATGTACACCTGATGGCCCCGTCCGCACTCCCGCTCGGCGACCCGGTCCCCGCCGACGGCACCCTGCCGATCACGGCCGTGGATGCGGCGACCGATTTCGGCGTCTACGTGCACGTCCCGTTCTGCCGGGTGCGGTGCGGGTACTGCGACTTCAACACGTACACCGCGGAGGAGCTGCGGGGGAGCCGCCGCGACGACTACCCCGGGTCGGTGCGGCAGGAGATCGCCCTCGCCCGGGACGTGCTGGGCGGGCTCGGTCCGCTCCGCCCCGCGCAGACGGTGTTCTTCGGCGGCGGCACCCCCACGCTGCTCCCCGGTGATGCACTCGCCTCGATGCTCGACGACGTCCGTGACGCCTTCGGGATCGCCCCGGGCGCCGAGATCACGGTGGAGGCGAACCCCGACACGGTCACCGACGCCCTCGCCGAGCGCCTCGCCGCCGCCGGCGTCACGCGGCTGTCGATCGGGATGCAGTCCGCCGTCCCGGAGGTGCTTGCGACGCTCGACCGCACGCACCAGCCGGCGAACGTCGCCACCGCCGTGCAGGCCGCCCGCGCCGCAGGACTCGACGTGAGCGTCGATCTCATCTACGGCGCGCCGGGGGAGACGCTGGCGCAGTGGCGGGAGTCGGTCGAGACCGCACTCGCGCTCGGTACCGACCACCTCTCGGCGTATGCGCTGATCGTCGAGGACGGCACCCCGCTCGCCCGCCGCATCCGCCGGGGAGAGCTGCACGCGCCGTCCGACGACCTACAGGCCGACATGTACGAGCTCGTCGATGAGCTCGCCGCGGGCTCCGGACTCGACTGGTACGAGGTGTCGAACTGGGCCCGGGGCGACGCGCACCGCTCGCGGCACAACCTCGCGTACTGGCGTGGCACCGATTGGTGGGGCTTCGGTCCCGGTGCTCACAGTCACGTCGGCGGTGTCCGGTGGTGGAACGTCAAACATCCGGCCGCCTACGCGCAGCGGCTCGCCGCGGGGCAGTCGCCGGCGGCCGCGCGGGAGATCCCGGATGCGGAGGCGACCCAGCTCGAACGCGTGCTGCTGCGCTCCCGCATCCGCGAGGGCCTCGACCTCGGCGAACTCAGCATGGACGGTCGGGAGTCCGTGGCGGGCCTCATCGCCGACGGCCTGGTCGAGCCCGCGGCTGCCCTCCGCGGCCGCGTCGTGCTCACGCGCTCCGGACGACTCCTAGCTGACGCGGTCGTCCGCACCCTCACCGCCTGACGCACGCTCCCACCCGCCCGCGTTAGACTTGGCACTCCCAGGGATGGAGTGCCAGCCGGAAGGAGGGAACGTGGTTAGCGAACGCGGTCTCGAGGTGCTTCGTGCGATCGTGCAGGACTATGTGGCGACGCGCGAGCCCGTCGGCAGCAAATCGATCGTCGACCGGCATCAGTTCGGCGTGTCTGCGGCCACGATCCGCAACGACATGGCGTTGCTGGAGGACGAGGATCTCATCGCCGCGCCCCATACGTCGTCCGGCCGGGTGCCGACCGACAAGGGCTATCGCGTCTTCGTGAACCACCTCGCGGAACTCCGGCCGCTCAGTCCCGCCCAGCGGAACGCCATCACGTCGTTCCTCTCAGAGCCGGCGGATCTGGACGACCTGCTCAGTCGCACCGTGCGGGCACTCACCCAGCTCACCGGCCAGGTGGCGCTGGTGCAGTACCCGTCGTTCGAACGCGCGAACATCACGCACGTCGAACTCGTCCACCTCGGCGGTGCGCGCGCCGTCGTCATCCTCGTCACCGACACCGGCCGCGTCTCGCAGCGGATCGCGGCCGTCCCCGACGACCTGGACGAGACGGATGTCGCCACGCTCCGGGCGCGCGTGTCGGTGCTCGTCACCGGCCGGGCCGTTCGTGACAGCGCCACCGTGGTGACGCAGGCGCTCGCGTCGCTCCCGGAGGAGGGGCCGCGCGCCGATCAGGCGCTCCGCTCCGTGCTGCGGGTCGTGTCGGAGGAGCTGGAGGAGTTCCGTCAGGACCGGCTGGTCATGGCGGGAGCGGCGAACCTCGCCCGCAGCGAAGGCGACTTCCGTGGGAGCATCTTCCCGCTGCTCGAAGCCCTCGAGGAGCAGGTGACCCTGCTGCGCCTTGTGGACGAGATGGTGGCCGGTGAGCATGGGCTCGCCGCATCCATCGGCCGCGAGAACGAGCCGTTCGGGCTCGAAGAGGCATCCGTGGTCGCGAGCGACTACGACACCACCGGCGGCCGGGCACGCGTGGGCGTGCTGGGACCGGTGCGGATGGACTACCCGAGCAACTTCGGTGCGGTGCGGGCGGTCGCCCGGTACCTGAGCCGGTTGCTGGATGAGGACGAGCGCGCCCGGTGACGGGCGCGCACCGGATAATCCGCGCACGGCGCGGACAGGAAAGGCAAGAGTGGCTGACCACTACGAGGTCCTCGGTGTGTCGCGGGAAGCGACCCCGGACGAGATCAAGAAGGCATACCGGCGGCTGGCGCGGGAGCTCCACCCCGACGTGAACCCGGGGGCGGACGCCTCCGAGCGCTTCAAACTGGTCACGCACGCCTACGACGTGCTGAGCGACCCGGAGCAGCGCCGTCGCTACGACATGGGCGACTCCGGCGGCTCCTTCGGCGGCGCCGGCTTCGGCGGCTTCGGCGACATCTTCGATACGTTCTTCGGCGGTGGTGGCGGCGGGCAGCGGAACCGCCCGCGGTCCCGTCGCGAGCGCGGCCAAGACGCCCTCGTGCGTGTCACCCTCGGTCTCGGCGACGTCGTGTTCGGCGTGCACCGCGACCTCGAGGTCGACACTGCAGTGCTCTGTGAGACGTGCCAGGGCGGATGCTGTCAGCCGGGCACCGCGCCGGTCACCTGCGACATCTGCCACGGCACCGGCAACGTGCAGCGCACCGTCCGGAGTCTCATCGGCAACGTCGTGACGAGCCAGCCGTGCACCGCCTGCCAGGGGTACGGCACCACCATCCCGTACCCGTGCGCCACCTGCCACGGTCAGGGCCGCGTCCGCGCCCGCCGCACCGTGTCGGTCGACATCCCGGCCGGCGTCGAGACCGGGCTGCGCCTGCAGCTCCCCGGCTCCGGCGAGGTCGGTCAGGCAGGCGGCCCCTCCGGCGACCTGTACCTGGAGATCACGGTCGAGCCCCACGAGGTGTTCAGCCGCGACGGCGACGACCTGCTCGCGACCCTCGACGTGTCCATGAGCGACGCGATCCTCGGCACCAGCACGCAGATCGAGGCCCTGGACGGCCCGGTGGATCTCGAGATCCGGCCGGGGGTCCAGGCCGGTGACGTGCTGACCATCAAGGGCCGTGGCATCACACCGCTCCGCGGCTCGCAGCGCGGCGACCTGCGCGTCGGCGTGCACGTGGTGACGCCCACGAAGCTCGACGGCAAGGAACGCGCCCTCATCGAGGAGTTCGCCAAGCGCACCAAGGCTCCCGCGCCGCACCTGGCCGCATACCAGCAGGGGCTGTTCGCGAAGCTCCGGGACCGCTTCCGGAACGGCTGATCCGTGCCGTTGCACTTCGTCGACCCCACGGCCGGCGCCCTGCAGCCCGGGGAACTCCTCGTGCTCACCGGCGCCGAGGCGCACCACGCCGCCGTCGTCCGCCGCATCCGCGTCGGCGAGGAGGTCACGGTCGGCGACGGCGCCGGTACTTGGCTCACCGGGACGTGCGAGAGCGCCTCGTCGCGCGAGGTCGAGGTCCGCGTCACCGGGCGTCGTGACGTGCCGGCCTCGTCCCCGCGGCTCGTGCTCGTGCAGGCGCTGGCCAAGGGTGATCGCGACGAGCTCGCGGTGCAGGCCGCGACCGAGCTCGGGGTGGACGAGATCGTCCCGTGGCAGGCGGCGCGTAGCGTCTCCCGCTGGGAGGGCATGAAAGCTGAGAAGGGCCGTGCCCGGTGGGAGGCCATCGTGCGCGAGGCCGCGAAGCAGGCGCACCGGCCGTGGATCCCGCAGGTGTCCGGTCTCACCCGCACGGCACAGCTCGCCGAGCGCGCCGCATCCGCGCTGGTCGTCGTGCTCGAGCCGTCGGCCGAGGAGGCACTCACCGGTCTTGCGGCGCAGGTGCGCGATGCGGACGAGATCGTGCTGGTCGTCGGCCCGGAGGGCGGCATCGCCACCGAAGAGCTGCAGGCGCTGCAGTCGGCCGGGGCGCGGATCGCGCGGCTCGGTACCGAGGTGCTGCGCACCTCCACGGCGGGACCGGCGGCCCTCGCCGCCGTCGCCGTGGCGCTCGGCCGCTGGTGACGCGCCCCGCCGCGCCCGACCCGGCCTCGATAGACTGAAGGATATGAGCGAGCCCTCCGTTTTCACGCGCATCCTGCAGGGCGACATCCCGTCCGAGATCATTGCCGAGACCGACCGCGTCTTCGCCATCCGCGACATCGCGCCGAGGGCGCCGGTGCACCTGCTGGTGATCCCCAAGACCGAGCAGTACCGGGATGTGGTCGACCTCGCTGCAGGCGACCCGTCGCTGCTGGCCGAGATGACGGACCTCGCCGCCCGGCTCGCCGACGAGCACGCGGACGGCGACTTCCGCCTGATCTTCAACCGCGGCGCCGGCGCTGGCCAGACCGTCTTCCACGTGCACGCGCACGTGCTCGCCGGTGGACTCGACGAGGGGAGCCTCGGTGACTGACGCGCCGCGGGAACCCGGCGCCGGCGACGCCCCCGTGCCGGAGGAAGCCGTCGTCCGGCTGTTCGCCGACGGGATCGCGATGGTCCGGCTCCTCGGCCCGGGCGACCGGCTGCTGCGGGTCGTCGAGCACGAACACCCGGACGTCGACGTCCTGGTGCGCGGAAACGAGATCACCCTCAGCGGGCCACCGATCGCGGTCGCGGCCGCGCGCCGGCTCGTCGAGGAGATGCTCGAGATGACCCGCACCGGGGTCGACCTCGGTCCGGGCGAGGTGCGCTCGTCGCAGCGGATCCTCGACACCGACGGCGGGATGCGGCCTTCCGAGGTGCTGACCGAGCCCATCCTGTCCTCCCGCGGACGGGTCATCCGGCCGAAGACCCTCGGACAGCGGGAGTACGTCGACGCGATCGACGAGAACACCATCGTGTTCGGCATCGGGCCGGCCGGGACCGGCAAGACCTACCTGGCGATGGCGAAGGCCGTTCAGGCGCTGCAGCGCAAAGAGGTCAGCCGCATCATCCTCAGCCGCCCCGCGATCGAAGCCGGCGAACGACTCGGCTTCCTGCCCGGCAGCCTCACCGACAAGATCGACCCATACCTGCGGCCGCTCTATGACGCGCTCAACGAGATGCTCGATCCCGAACTCGTGCCGAAGCTCATGGCGACCGGCACGATCGAGGTGGCACCGCTGGCGTACATGCGCGGTCGCACCCTCAACGATTCGTTCGTCGTGCTGGACGAGGCGCAGAACACGACGCCGGAGCAGATGAAGATGTTCCTCACGCGCCTCGGCTTCGGCACGAAGATGGTCGTCACCGGCGACATCACGCAGGTCGACCTGCCGCAGGGGTCCTCGGGGCTGCGCCTGGTCACCCGCGTCCTGAAGGACATCGACGACATCCACTTCTCCACCCTCACCAGCGCCGACGTCGTGCGGCACTCCCTGGTGGGCCGCATCGTCGACGCGTACACCGAGTACGACGAGCAGCGGCTCTCTGCCCGGCGAGAGCGCGAAGAGGCCAACGAATTCGCGAACCGCGCGGAGCGCCGCGGCGCCCGCGACCGGCAGATCAAACGAGGACGCCCATGACGATCGAGATCACCAACGAGTCCGGCGTCGAGATCGACGAGACGGTGATCCTGCGGCTGATGGAGAGCAACCTCAGCGAACTGCGTGTCAGCCCGGATGCGGATGTCGCGATCCTCCTCGTCGACGAGGGCGCGATGGAGTCCCTCCACGTGCAGTGGATGGACGAGCCCGGCCCCACCGACGTGCTCAGCTTCCCCATGGACGAGCTGCGCCCCGGCACCGAGGACGCCCCCACGCCGCCGGGCCTGCTCGGGGACATCGTGCTGTGCCCGCAGGTGGCGCAGGTGCAGGCCGCCCAGGCGAGCCCGCCGCATCCGATGATCGACGAACTCGTCATGCTGACCACCCACGGTCTGCTGCACCTGCTCGGCTTCGACCACGCCGAACCCGACGACGCCAAGGAGATGTTCGGCCTGCAGCGCGACCTCATCGTGTCGTTCACGCTGGCCGAGCGACGCCGTACCCGATGACCGCCGTCCTGCTGATCTTCGCCGCTGTCCTGCTCGTCGCCTTCGGCGGCCTGATGGCCGCGATCGACGCAGCGCTCGGGGTGACGTCGCGGCAGGACCTCGCGGAACTCGCGGAGGGTGGCCGCAACGCGGATGCGCTGCGCCGCATCGCCGCCGACCCCGACGCGCACGCGAACGCCGTCGCCTTCATGCGCGTGTTCACCGAGACCGGTGCCGCCGTGCTCGTCACGGCAGCCTTCATGCTGCTGCTGGACAGCATCTGGTGGGCGCTGCTGGCCGCCGTGGTGCTCATGACCGCCATTTCGTTCGTGCTCGTCGGGTCGAGCCCGCGCGCGTTCGGACGCAAGAACGCCCAGGGGCTCCTCCGCGGCGCCGCTCCCGTCATCCGGGGGATCCGCATCTCACTCGGTCCGCTCGCCCATGCGCTCGTCGCGCTGAGCAGCCGGGTCACCCCGGGCGGTGCCCGCGCCTCCTCCTTCGACACCGAGGAGCAGCTGCTCAGCATGCTCGACGAGGCCGCCATGCAGGACCTCATCGAAGAGGACGATCGCGAACTCATCCACTCCGTGTTCGAGTTCACCGACACGTACGTGCGCCAGGTGATGATCCCGCGCACCGACATGGTCGTGGTCGACTCCGACGCGACCGCGAGCGACACGCTCAGCCTCTTCCTCGACAAGGGCGTCTCCCGGATGCCGCTGATGTCCGAGGACGGCGAAGAGGTCGAGGGCATCCTCTACCTGAAGGACCTGGTCCAGTTCGCCTTCCGGAACGAGACCGCGTGGGCGCACCTGCCCGCGGCCCGCATCGCACGCCCCGCCGTCTTCGTACCCGAGTCGATGCGCGCGGAATCCCTGTTGCAGCAGATGAAGCGCGACGCCGTGCACGTGTGCATGGTCGTTGACGAGTACGGCGGAATCGCCGGGCTCGTCACCCTGGAGGACCTCATCGAGGAGCTCGTCGGCGAGATCGCCGATGAGTACGACCCGCGCAGCACCGAGGTCGTGGAGCTGGAACCCGGCCGCTACCGCGTCAGCGCCCGCCTCGGTCTCGATGAGGTCGGCGACCTGTTCGGCCTGGAACTGGACGACGACGACGTCGACTCCGTCGGCGGCGTGCTCGGCAAGGTGCTCGGCCGCGTGCCGCAGCCCGGCGACACCGTGGAGTACGAGGGGCTGACGCTCACCGGGGCGACCTCCCGCGGCCGCGGCAAGGGACTGGCGACCGTGTTCGTCGAACGCCAGCCCGTGCCCGAAGAACCTGTTTCGACCCGAACCGGAGAGATCCGCATCCGAAAGGGCGAGTGATGACCGCATCCGACCAGACCGACTTCCGCTGTGGATTCGTGACCTTCGTGGGCCGCCCCAACGTGGGCAAGTCCACTCTCATGAACGCCCTCGTGGGTGAGAAGATCGCTATCACGAGCGAGAAGCCGCAGACCACGCGTCGCGCCATCCGCGGCATCGTGAACCGCCCTGGCGGCCAGCTCATCGTCGTCGACACACCCGGCATCCACCGCCCGCGCACGCTCCTGGGCCAGCGCCTCAACGACCTCGTCGACAACGTGCTCGGCGACGTCGATGTCATCGCCTTCTGCGCGCCGGCCACCGAGCAGGTCGGCCCGGGCGACCGGCGGATCGCCGAGTCGCTGGACGGATTCGCGCGGGCGAAGAAGATCGCCCTCATCACCAAGACGGATGCGGCCACCCGAGAGCAGATCACCGAACGGCTCCTGGAGGTCGACGCGCTGCGGGAGGACTGGACCGCGGTGATCCCGCTGTCCGCCCTCGCCGGCGGAGAGCAGCTTGAGGTGCTCACCGACGAGGTGCTGAGCCTGCTGCCGCCCTCGCCGGCGCTGTATCCGACCGATATCGCCACCGACGAGTCCCTGGAGGACCGCATCGCGGAGATCATTCGTGAGGCTGCACTGGAAGGGGTGCGCGACGAACTGCCGCACTCCATCGCGGTGACGGTCGACGACATGGCCCCCCGGGAGGACGGCGAAATCACCGACATCCACGCCAGCGTCGTGGTCGAGCGTGATAGCCAGAAGGGCATCATCATCGGACACCGCGGGGCTCGGCTGCGTGATGTGGGCACTCGAGCCCGGGCGCAGATCGAGCCGCTCGTCGGCACCAGGGTGTTCCTGAAGCTGCATGTGCGCATCGCCAAGGAATGGCAGCGCGACCCGAAGCAGCTGGGACGTCTGGGGTTCTGACATGGCGCGGCAGTGGCTCGCGACCGCATGGGGGAGCCCGGAGGGCTGGAGTTTCGTCGAGCGGGACGTGCCGGCGCCCGGGCCCGGTGAGGTCACGATCCGCGTGCGTGCCGCCGGGGTGAACCCCGCCGACGGGAAGCACACCGCGGCGCCCCGTCCCGGGCTGACCCTTCCCGTCCCGATCGGCTACGAAGTATCGGGGGAGCTCACCGCGGTCGGGCCCGACACGGTCATCGGTTCGGGCGCGGCGAAGGTCGGCGACGAGGTGCTCGCGTTCCGGGTGCAGGGCGGGTATGCGACCGAGCTCACCGTTCCGGCCGAGAAAGTGTTCGCGAAACCCGGGACCCTCAGCCACGAGGCGGCGGCGAACCTGTTGCTCGCCGGCGCCACGGCGGCGGAGATGCTCGAGGTCACCGGTGCCCGCTCGGGCGAGACGATCCTGCTGCACGGCGCCTCCGGTGCGGTGGGCGTGAGCGTGCTGCAGCAGGCGGCCCTCCTCGGCGTGCGCGTGATCGGCACCGCGAGCGAACACGGAGCCGACCGCGTGCGCCGCTACGGTGGCATCCCGGTCCGGTACGGCGACGGCCTCGCAGACCGGGTCGGCGAGGCGGCGGGCGGTGCCCCGATCGCGGCCGCACTGGACGCGGTCGGCACCGCGGAAGCCGTCGACGTGTCGCTCGAGCTCGTCCCGGACCGCGCCCGCATCGTCACCATCGTCGCGCCGCAACAGGCGCAGGAGCACGGCTTCACCGCGATCGGTGGGACGATGCCCGGGAGCGCGGCGTTCCGCGACCGCATCCGTGGCCACCTCATCGATCTCGCCGGCCAAGGCCTCCTCGAGGTGCCGGTCGCCCGGACCTTCCCGCTCTCCGAGGCGCCCGCGGCCTTCCGGCTCGTGCTGTCCGGTCACCCCGGTGGCAAGGTCGCCCTGATCCCCTGAACGCTCGCTTTCGGAGCACTCCCGCTCCGGGTGTAGCCTGAAGGCATGCGCTACGGCCAGCTCCTTCTTAGCTGCCGCGACGAGGCCTCGTTCTAGGGCCTTCCTCGTCGCGGAGCTTCGTGTTGGCCCCCCTCATCTGACGAGAGAACGCGACATCATGAAGAACACCCAGAAGCCGTCGACCATGCCGACGCACAAGTACCGCCCCTACCACGAGCAGATCCGCGTGGACATGCCCGACCGTACCTGGCCGGACAAGCGCATCACGGTTGCCCCCCGCTGGTGCGCCGTCGACCTGCGCGATGGCAACCAGGCCCTCATCGATCCGATGAGCCCCGAGCGCAAGCGGGTCATGTTCGACCTGTTGGTGCGCATGGGCTACAAGGAGATCGAGGTCGGATTCCCCTCGGCGAGCCAGACCGACTTCGACTTCGTCCGCGAGCTGATCGAGCAGGACCTCATCCCCGAGGACGTCACGATCCAGGTGCTGACGCAGGCGCGCGAGCACCTCATCGAGCGCACCTACGAGTCGATCCGTGGCGCGAAGCAGGCCATCGTGCACCTGTACAACTCGACCAGCATCCTGCAGCGCGAGGTCGTGTTCCGCACCGACAAGCAGGGCATCATCGACATCGCCCTGGAGGGCGCGCGGCTGTGCCGTGAGTTCGAGAAGCGCATCCCCGAGACGACGGTCTACTACGAGTACTCGCCGGAGAGCTACACCGGCACCGAGCTCGAGTTCGCCGCGGACGTGTGCAACCAGGTGCTCGACGTGCTGGAGCCGACCCCGGAGCGGAAGGTCATCATCAACCTGCCCGCGACGGTGGAGATGGCCACCCCGAACGTGTACGCCGACTCCATCGAATGGATGAACCGGCACCTGAAGTACCGCGAGAACGTGCTGCTGTCGCTGCACCCGCACAACGACCGCGGCACCGCGATCGCCGCGGCCGAGCTCGGCTACCTGGCCGGCGCCGACCGCATCGAGGGATGCCTCTTCGGCAACGGTGAGCGCACCGGCAACGTCGACCTGGTCGCACTTGGCATCAACATGCTGACGCATCCCCAGATCGACTTCAGCGACATCGACCAGGTCAAGCGCACGGTCGAGTACTGCAACCAGCTGCCGGTGCCCGAGCGGAGCCCGTGGGCCGGTGACCTCGTGTTCACCGCGTTCAGCGGGTCGCACCAGGACGCCATCAAGAAGGGCTTCGAGGCGATGGCCGACCGCGCCGCCGCCGAGGGCAAGACCGTCGACGACATCGAGTGGGCCGTGCCGTACCTGCCCATCGACCCGAAGGACCTCGGCCGCTCGTACGAGGCCGTCATTCGCGTCAACTCGCAGTCCGGCAAGGGCGGCGTCGCGTACCTGCTGAAGACGGACCACGCGATCGATCTGCCGCGGAAGCTCCAGATCGAGTTCTCCGGGGTCGTGCAGGCCAAGACCGACGCCGAGGGTGGCGAGGTCACGAGCGACGAGATCTGGCGGATCTTCGCGGACGAGTACCTGCCCTCATCCGCCGCCGACGCCCGCTGGGGCCGGTTCGAGCTGCTGGGCACCCGCACCGCGAGCGATCTGGGCGGCGACGTGCGGCTGGACGTCACCCTCCGCGACGGTGAGGACCGCTACGAGGCGTCCGGCTCCGGGAACGGTCCGGTCGCTGCGTTCCTCGAGGTCGTCCGCGCGCAGGGCTTCGACGTCACGCTGTACGACTACGTCGAGCACGCCATGAGCTCCGGCGGCGACGCGCAGGCCGCGGCCTACGTCGAGCTGCAGGTCGACGGCGAACGCCTCTGGGGCGTCGGCATCGACGGTGACATCTCCACCGCATCCCTCAAGGCGATCGTGTCGGGCGTGAACCGCGCGATCCGCACGCGCGAGCGCTCCTCGGAGCTCACCGCCGTCTGAGGTCCCCTCACCGCGAAACTGCTTCTGGGCGCCGAGACAGCGGGGTAACCCCGCAGTTTCGGCGCCCAGAAGCAGTCTCGGCGTCAGCGGTCGGCGGAGGGGCGGACGATCGGAATCGCGGCGGTCTCGACGGCGACCTTGCGCCGGTACAGCATCCGCTGCTCCGGCAGTGAGACGTCGAAGACGACGGCCAGGATGCGGAGGATCGTGGTGACGGAGACCCCGGCGACCGCCGCCACGGTGATGTTCACCCCGAACAGGCTCAGCACGCCGAGCACCGCGCAGCCGGCGCCCGCGGCCACCGCGTAGAGCGACCCGACGTGCATGATCGCGACCGGCAGCCCCATGAACACGTCGCGGAGGATGCCACCGCCCACGGCCGAGCACACCCCGACGAAGATCGCGGGCACGAGCGGCAGTCCCACCGCGAGCGCCTTGCTCGTCCCGAAGGCGCCGAACAGGCCGATCACGAGCGCGTCCAGGCCGACGATCACGCCATTGAGCCGCTGGAAAAGCCCCGCCAGCAGCATCCCGACGAGGGCCGCCGCGGTCGCGGTCACCAGATACCAGTTGTTGTGCAGCGTGGTGGGGGACAGGCCCAGGAGCAGGTCGCGGATGAGCCCGCCACCCATGCCCATGACGATGCCGATGATCGCGACACCGAGGAAATCGAGCCGCCGTTGACCGCGGAAACCGGACGCGAACAGCGCCCCCTGCACCCCGCCGAGGGCGACGGCGATCAGATCGGCCCATAGCGGTATCACGAAGAGCGGCTCGGTCACCCGTCCATTGTCAGCCATGGGCGGGATAATCGAGGTGTGCCCACTTATCGCGACGAGGTCGTAGTCCTCCGCACCCACAAGCTGGGTGAGGCCGACCGCATCGTGACCATGCTGGGCCGGCGCCACGGCAAGATCCGCGCCGTCGCCAAGGGGGTCCGTCGTACCTCGTCCCGGCTCGGCGCGCGCCTCGAACCGTTCATGGTCGCCGACGCGCAGTTCTACATCGGCCGGAACCTCGACATCGTGCAGCAGGCCGAATCACTCGGCACCTACGGGGCCGACATCGCCGCCGACTACGATCGGTACACCGCCGCCAGCGCCATGGTCGAGACCGCGGACCGGCTGGCGGATGCGGAAGCCAGCGCCCACCACTACTTCCTGCTCGTCGGCGGCCTTCGCGCCCTCGCCCAGGGCGCCCACGGCTCACGCAGCATCCTCGACTCGTACCTGCTGCGCGCGCTCGCGCTGTCCGGCTGGGCGCCGGGACTCGACGCGTGCGCTCGCTGCGGCGCCCTAGGCCCACACCGGTGGTTTCTCGCGCAGTCCGGCGGCGCCGTGTGCGACTCCTGCGCGCCGGCCGGCGCCGCAAGGATCGAATCCGACACGACCGCGCTGCTGCGCGCACTGCTGGCAGGAGAGTGGGACACGGTGGATGCCGCATCCACCCGATCCGCCGCGAGCGCGTCCGGCCTCGTCGCCGCTTACGCACAGTTCCACCTCGAGCGCGGCATCCGTTCCCTGTCCCAGATGGAGCACACCCGGTGAGTCCCCGCCCCTTCACGCACAAGGATGCGGTGCCGTACCGCCCGGTCGACTGGACCGCCGAATACCCGCCCGCTTTCCCGAAGGTGCCGAAGCACGTCGCGATCGTCATGGACGGCAACGGCCGCTGGGCCAACCGCCAGGGTCTTACCCGGGTCGAGGGGCACAAGGCCGGCGAGGCCGCGCTCCTCGACGTCGTCGCCGGGGCTATCCAGGCCGGAGTGACGCATCTGAGCGTGTACGCGTTCTCGACGGAGAACTGGAACCGCTCGCCCGACGAGGTGCGTTTCCTCATGGGGTTCAACCGTGACGTGCTGCACCGCCGCCGCGACCAGCTCAACGAGTGGGGCGTGCGGGTGCGCTGGGCGGGACGGAAGCCCCGGCTGTGGGGCTCGGTCATCACCGAGCTGCAGTTCGCCGAACAGCTCACCCGCGACAACAACGTGCTCACCCTCACGATGTGCGTGAACTACGGCGGCCGGGTCGAGATCGTGGACGCCGTGCGCTCGATCGCCGACGACGTCGCCGCCGGAAGACTCCGCCCCTCCGCCGTCACCGAGAAGCTGCTGGCGCGACGCATGTACCAGCCCGACATGCCGGACGTCGACCTGTTCGTCCGCTCCAGCGGCGAGCAGCGCACCTCGAACTTCCTGCTGTGGGAGTCCGCGTACGCCGAGTACGTGTTCCTCGACACGCTGTGGCCGGACTTCTCCCGGCGCGACCTGTGGCACGCGATAGAGCTGTACCAGGACCGCGACCGGCGGTTCGGCGGGGCGGTCGACGCACCGGATGCGACCACGTCGGAATAGTCGCTCCCGGGAGCCGGTTGTCACCCACATGACCGACCCCATCAAGATCGACGTGTGGAGCGATGTGGTGTGCCCCTGGTGCTACATCGGGAAGCGCAACCTCGAGACCGGCCTGGCCGAAGCAGCACAGGACGACGACGCGCCCGACGTGGTCGTCACCTTCCATTCGTATGAGCTCTCCCCGGACACCCCCACCGATTACGTGGGCACCGAGCGTGACTACCTGGTGGAGAACAAGGGGATGCCGGCGGCGGATGTCGAGCAGATGCTCGCGCACGTCACCGGCGTCGCCGCGCAGGCGGGCCTGCACTACGACTTCAGCATGGTGAAGCCGACCGGCACGGTGAAGGCGCACGAGCTGCTGCACTTCGCGAAGGACCAGGGGCGCCAGCACGAGATGAAGGAACGGCTCCTCGCCGCCCACTTCACCGAGGGTCGCCACGTCGGGCAGCTCGACGAGCTCGTCGCCCTCGCGGGCGAGGTCGGACTGGATGAGGCCGCGACACGGGAGGCGCTCGAGTCGGAGCGGTACCTCGCGGCGGTCCGGACGGACCAGAAGCAGGCGAGCGCCTACGGGATCAGCGGCGTGCCCTTCTTCGTCATCGACGGCAAGTACGGCGTCAGCGGCGCGCAGCCCCCGGCCGCCTTCACGCAGATCGTGCGACAGATCTGGGCGGAGCGCTCGAGCGAGACCGAAGAGCTCGAGGTCGAGTCGGCCTGATCAGGCAGGCAGCGCCGCTTCGATCACACTCACGATGGCCGGGTCATTGGGCTTCGTCTGCGGACGGAACCGGTGCACCCGGCCTTCCGGCGTGACGACGAACTTCTCGAAGTTCCACATGACGGGGCCGGAAGCGCCCTCGGGGTTCTTCGTCTTCTTCAGCGCCTTGTAGAGCGGGGCGGCGTGCGATCCGTTGACGCGGATCTTGTCCAGGATGGGGAACGTGACCCCCCACGTCATCGAGCAGTACTCCTGGATCTCCTCCATCGACCCCGGCTCCTGCCCCATGAACTGGTTGCAGGGGAATCCGAGGACCGTGAAGCCGCGGTCTCCATAGGTGCGCTGCAGCTCTTCGAGCTGCTCGTACTGCGGCGCAAGGCCGCACTTGGAGGCGACGTTCACCACGAGCACGACCTTGCCGGCATAATCCGCCAAGGATGCGGGCTCTCCCTCCGCGGTGAGGAAGGTGATCTCTCGCAGGTCGACGGTGGAATCCACGCTCATGTGCCCAGGCTAACCCTCGGCCGCACCCTCGGGGTCGCGGTCTGGGAGAATAGACGGGTGACTGCCACTCTCGCCCCGGACCGCGCCCTCCGCATCGGACCGATCGTCGTCGACGTCCCCGTCGTCCTCGCGCCCATGGCGGGTATCACCAACACCGCGTTCCGGCGCCTGTGCCGCGAGTACGGCGCCGGACTCTACGTGAGCGAGATGATCACGTCGCGCGCCCTGGTGGAGCGGAACGCGACCACGATGCGCCTGATCCAGCACCACGAGTCGGAGACGCCGCGCTCGA
>NZ_JAPLAI010000073.1 GCF_026393345.1 Microbacterium sp. | reverse complement strand
CGGCGACAGTGACCCGATCCCTGCCGGGGCAGGGCATCGTCCCCTCGGAGGCGTGCGGGTCCTCGACCTCACCCGCGTCCTCGCCGGACCCACCGCCGCACGAACCCTCGCCGAACACGGCGCACACGTCCTCCGCATCGCATCCCCGCTCTACCCGGACGTCGCGCCGATGGTCCGCGACACCGGGCACGGGAAGCGGTCCACAGTGCTCGATCTGCGCACGACAGAAGGCGCCGGTGCGCTGCGTCGCCTGATCGAGGGCGCGGACGTGTTCTCCCAGGGATACCGACCGGGCGCGATTGCCAGACTCGGTTTCTCGCCGGAAGAGCTCGCGACGATCCGTCCCGGCATCATCTCCCTCTCCATCTCCGCATTCGGTGTGGTGGGACCGTGGGGCGACAGCCGAGGCTTCGACAGTGTCGTCCAGGCCGCCAGCGGCGTGGCGGAGGAGATGGGAGGCATATTCGGACTGGAGCGGCGCGCCCGTGAGGGCGGCAGCTACCACATCGAGCTCTCGCTCGCCCAGACCGGCCGTTATCTGAACGACCTGCCTCGAGTCGATGCCGCAGCGGCAGCCGGGCGCGCGCCCGAGCTGCCCAAAGCCCGGCTCGACGAACTGCTCGTCGAGCGCGACACCCCCTACGGCATGCTGAAGTACCTCAAGCCCGCAGCCCGGCTCTCTGCGACTCCGGCACGGTGGGAGCTTCCCACGGTGCCGGTCGACAACGACCGCCCGCAGTGGTGATGGCGACCCCCGCCGTGTGAGCCCGGGGTCACCATTGCGCAGCGTCATGATCCAGCGGCACCGTCGGACGACTCCACCGTGGCGCCGTCAGCGACATCTCGGCAGCCGGCTTCAGATAGCGCAGCCGGCCGTACGGAGTGTCACGAGCCGGGCTTTGGGCAGCTCGGGCGCGCGCCCGGCTGCCGCTGCGGCATCGACTCGAGGCAGGTCGTTCAGATAACGGCCGGTCTGGGCGAGCGAGAGCTCGATGTGGTAGCTGCCGCCCTCACGGGCGCGCCGCTCCAGCGCGACCTGCACGAGAAACGCCGCCAGATACCCCGTCGTGTAGTCCAATGGACTCGCCGGGATGAGACGCGGCTCGCCGCCGTCAGCCCCTCCTTCCTCGTCCGCGGTGCCGTCACCCGCCTCGACGACGCTGTCGAAGCCGCGCATGCCGCGCCAGGGGCCGGTCTCACCGTATGCGGAGATGGAGAGGGAGATGATGCCGGGACGGATCGTCGCGAGCTCCTCCGGCGAGAAACCGAGTCTGGCAATCGCGCCCGGTCGGTATCCCTGGGAGAACACGTCCGCGCCCTCGACCAGGCGACGCAGCGCCGCAATGTCGGAAGCGACGCGAAGATCGAGCATCGTAGAGCGTTTCCCGTGCCCCGTGTCCCGGGGCATCGGTCCGACATCCCGGTGTACGGCACTCGCGATGCGGAGGACGTGTGCGCCGTGTTCGGCGAGGGTTCGTGCGGCGGTGGGTCCGGCGAGGACGCGGGTGAGGTCGAGGACCCGCACGCCTCCGAGGGGACGATGCCCTGCCCCGGCAGGGATCGGGTCACTGTCGCCG
>NZ_JAPLAI010000056.1 GCF_026393345.1 Microbacterium sp. | reverse complement strand
CGGCGCGTCCTTGCGGGTGCGCCGCCCACTCCTCGGACGTGCGCACGAGCGCCGCGCACGCCCCCGCATCCATGATCGCCGCTTCCAGAGCAGCCCCCTCCCACGATGCCACCGCCCGCGCAATCTCCGCCTCATCGTCCGCCGACCTCAGGCCGAGCACCCGGAGTTCACGGGCCAGATGGTGCGTGAACGCGCGGTGGATGAAGATTCGTCGTCCATCACGTGTCTCATAGAAGGCGCTCGCGATTTTCGCGGGCCCGGGGAACACGGGAGGCACCTCAGCGAGATAGCGGAAGCTGCGAAGAGCAGCGACGGCCGCACCGGCGTCGACCGTGACCGTCTGGGGGCCACCGCCACGCAGCTCATAGAGCCTCGCGGCCTGCAGCGCCGCGGCGCCGATGGCCGCCGAGCCGAAGTCCACCATGCGGAACGGCGTGGCGAAGATCGGATCGTGCCCCACGATCCGCACCCGACCCTCCGACGCGGGTACCCCGCTCAGTGTGAGGAGGTCGTCGAGGATCGGTTCGCCCATCAGCCGAAGACCCGACGCTCGAGAACTCGCGGATCGTGCCCGGGGATGACTTCGGCGCCGAGCTGCTCGATGACCTCGAAGCTCTCGTAGTAGTCGATCAGGTTGATGAACGAGCCGCTCGGCAGGTGGCTCTGCGTCGCACCGTCGCCCTCCCAGTTCTCGTACCGGTCGATGCAGTCGCCCGCCAGCAGGAACTTGCCCGCGTCCGTCTCCACGAGGACGCCCTGAGACCCGGGAGTGTGGCCGGGAAGAGGTACGGCGGTGATACCGGGCGCGATCACCTTGCGCCCCTGGATCGTCTCGACCTGTCCGAGCACGGACAGGATGGGAGGCTGCGCGGTCGCGGTGCGCTGGAATGCCTTCCGGAAGATCGGCACCGGGTCCATCGCGAAGGCCAGCTCGTCCTTCTGCACGATGAATCGCGCATTCGGGAACAGCTCAGGATTGCTGCAGTGGTCCCAGTGCAGGTGGGTGTAGATCACGGTGCCAACCTCTGCGGGATCGATGCCCGCGTCGGCGAGGACGCGCAGCGGCTCCTCCGCCTCAGCCCGCTCGAACCGTGTGTAGCCGTGTTGCTCTCGCACGAAGTCGGGATCGGAGGTGCCCGTGTCCACCATGACCGTGTGCTCTCCACCTGTGATGGCGAACATCATCATGGCGAGGTCGAATGTCTTGTCGGCGTTGCGCTGGAAGGTCACCCCCGAGCCGGGAACACCCCGGACACGGCCGGCCGGAAGCGCGATGATCTTGAGTCCCATGTCCTGCCTCGTCCTTCGATGGTCTGGCCGATGGTGTGACGGGCGTTCCCCCGCAGCCGTCGGCTGCGGGGGAACGAGCTGTCGCTGCCGACTATTCGACGTTCTTCAGCGACTGCTTGATCAGGTCCGTCGCCACGATCTTGTCGGCGACCGAATCCTCGTAGCTGAGGACGTCGGGCAGACTCCGCCACACCTTCTCCGCGTTCTGGGTCCAGCCCTTCGGGAAGGACAGGTCAGCGGGATAGACCTCTTTCACGAGATCCGGCACGGTCGCCGGGTCGTAGTCGAGGACCTTGGCGATCTCCTCCTGCATCGGGCCCGACTGGTAGTCGCCCTGGAGGTGA
This sequence comes from Microbacterium sp., assembly GCF_026393345.1. Taxonomy (GTDB): domain Bacteria; phylum Actinomycetota; class Actinomycetes; order Actinomycetales; family Microbacteriaceae; genus Microbacterium. The sequence goes on along the minus strand of NZ_JAPLAI010000056.1, from coordinate 70,151 downwards.
TTCTTGTAGAGGTCGACGAACGCGTCCAGGACCTCCTGCGCGAGTTCCGGGTCGTCCTCGAGCAGAGACTTCCCGAAGAAGATGAATCCCGGGGAGATCCCCTCGGGCCACACGGCCGACGGGCCCGCGATGACATCGCCGTCAGCGAGGAGCTGCTGGCGTGCCTTGATGCTGGCAGGAATGCCGGCGAAGATCGCGCCCGAGGTCAACGCCGGGGCGACGTCGTCCGGTGAGATCTGCGCGAACTCGAGGTCCGTCGGGGTCAGCCCCGCCGGCTCGAGCAGATGCGCGAGGCTGATCATCACGTACGAACCGGCGCCCGTCGATGTGTAGATCTTCTGGCCCTTCCAGTTCGAGATGTCCTCGGGGTCCTTGTCCCCCAGGGCGGCCTTGCTGATGTACCAGTCGGACGGCAGTGACGAGGTGCCGCCCGGCGCGACGATCGCGAGGTCGGACCCGCTGCCGATCGCGTTGAAGATGCCGGCGCTCACGGGTCCGGCGAAGACGTCGAGCTTCCCCGTCGCGAGCAACGGCAACGCATCCGGGGCAGCGATGAGCGATCCGTCGAACTCGAGGCCGCGGTCGGCGAACGGCTCCGCTCCGTCGGCGGCGAGAAGCGCCGGGAGGACGAACGGCGCTGCAGCCGACCATCCGATCGTGATGGGACGCGATGCCTCGCCGCTGGAGTCCCCGTCGTCGCCGGGCGTCGTCGTCGACGCACAGCCCGCGAAGGACAGCGCGAGCACGGCGGTGGCGAACGTCGCGGTGACGCTCCTCCGCCATGTGAAGTGCCTTACGGACATTTCGATTCTCTTTCCTGGGTTGAGGACCTTCGTCGGGCGAACGGAAGCAGGCGCAGAGGTGCACCAAACGTCCGCACCGTCCGACCGGTCGGTGGGGTGTGAAGTTGAGAGAAGGGGGACGCTACTTCTCGCCGCCCGACATGGAACCCGCCCATGGTGCGAGCTTCGTACCGACGACCTTCACGAGAAGCTGCAGCAGGTACCCGAGCACGGCGACGGAGACCACTCCGACGTACATGGTGTCGGCGTCGAACAACGACCAGGAGTGCCAGATGCGGTAGCCGATGCCCTGGCTGCCCATCAGGTACTCGACCATGATGACGATGAGAACGGCCTGACCGACGGAGATGCGGAGTGAGACGAAGACAGCAGGGAGGATCGCGGGGAGCGTCACATGCACGAAGGCACGCCAACCCTTCGCACCGAAGGCTTCCGCAGCTTCGCGATAGCCGGTCGGCACGGTCAAGACCGCCTCCAGCGTCGAGATCCAGGCGATGAAGAAGATCGCGAGCCCCACCAGCAGATATCCGGGGGTGTCTCCGACGCCGAAGATGAGCAGCATGAGTGGCAGCAGCGCGATCTTGGGGATCGTGTAGAACGCACTCAGCGTCGGTTCGAAGAGGTGCCGGACCGTGGAGAACGCGCCCATCACCACTCCCGCGAGAACTCCGACGAGGAATCCGACGAGCGAGGCTGTGCCGATCGTCCGCAGGGTAATCCCCACATCCACGAACCACTGACCGCTCGCGATCATGTCGACGGCGGCCATGAAGATCCGGCTCGGGCCGGGGAAGAACCGCGCGTCGACCCACTGCAGTTGCGATGCGAGTTCCCATAACGCCAGCAGCACCACCGGCGTCACAACCCCCAGCCAGACCTTTCGCTGGCGCAGCCGACGCGAGTACCCGCCCGGGTCGATCTCGGCCTTGCTGGGCGAGACGCGCCACACCTTCACGGGCGTTGCAGGCGACCCGGTGGCGGTGCCGGGTCCTGTAGTGGTCAGGGCCATCAGGCCACCTCCGCCCGTGCCGCTGCGCCGTCGTCCACTTCATGGCGAAGTTGATGCCACAACTCCTGCTCCAGCGCGGCGAAGTCCGCGGAGCCACGAATCTCGGCGTTCCGGGGCCGCCCGAAGGGGACCTCGTAGTCGCCGATCACGCGCCCCGGCCTGCCCGACATGACGACCACGCGGTCGCCCAGGAGGATCGCTTCATCGAGGTTGTGGGTGATGAACAGAACTGTGCGGCGCATGTCCTGCCACAGATCCAGGAGCTCCTCTTGGAGGACGCGCCGAAGCTGCGCGTCGAGGGCCGCGAACGGCTCGTCCATCAGCAGGATCTCCGACTCGACTACCATCGCGCGGGCGATGGCGACGCGCTGGCGCATACCGCCCGAGAGCTGGGACGGGTAGTGGTCCGCGAACGCCGTGAGGCTGAGCTTGTCCAGCCAGCGAGACACCCGGTCTTCCACTTCTGCCTTGGGCAGGTTCTGCGCGAGGAGGCCGAACTTGACGTTGTCCTTGACGGTCTTCCAGGGGTAGATGCTGTAGTCCTGGAACACCACCGCCGACGGCCGCAGGGCGGCGGCGCTCGTCGTGACTTCCACCTCACCTGCGCTGGGCCGCTGGAGATCAGCGATGATCCGGAGGAGGGTGGACTTGCCGCATCCCGACGGTCCCACCATGCAGACGAACTCGTTGTCACGGATATCCAGGTCGACGCCCTTGAGCGCCTCGACCTGCTTGCTCCCGACGCCGTAGATCTTTCCCACGTCCTGTACCCGAATGCGGGTGCCTGCGCCCACGGGGCCTTCGGTCGGCGTTTGTCCTCGCCCAGTCCAGTCGAACATCCTCGTCCTCTGCCATCGCTCATGAATGCGAACATCAGGATGCTAGCACGAGTCATATGGTTATCAATACGTCCGGATGACTTGTCCTCTGCGCATCCCATCCACGCATCATGGCCCGGGGTGCTAGTCGAGCGCGGCCGCCAGCCGGAACCAGGCGATCGTGCCCCCGCCTTCTCGGGGCCGGATGCCGATGTCACCCCCATGCGCCTGCACGATGCGGCGGCACGTCGATAGACCGATGCCGTGGCCGGGCGCGTCGGTCCGGGCCCGCACGAGCGGATCGAACACGCGAGACGTGTCGGCGGGGTCGATGCCGCTGCCGCGATCGGCGACCTCGATGAGCCAGGCACCCTCGTCCCGGGTCGCGGAGATCTCCACGCGCGGCTCGTCCGGGCTGAACTTGAGTCCGTTCGACAACAGGTTCTGGATGAGCGCACGGATCTGGGTGGGATCGGCCGACAGCACCGGGAGCGGTGCGATCGCGATGCGCGGGTCCGCGTCGAGGACGCCGAGGTCGGCCCGTGCCGCCTCCGCCACCTCGGTGAGATCCACGCGCGTGCGCCGCAGCTCCCCGCCCAGACGCGCGTACGCGAGGATGTCGCGGATCATCGCCGCCATCCGGGAGATCCCGCGAAGGCCGGTGTCCAGCCAGTTCTCCACCGACGGCGGCACGTCTGTTCGCCCCTCGAACTGCTCGTGCATCAACTCCAGCGAGAGCGTGACGGCCGTCAGCGGCGAGGCGAGGTCGTGGCTGATCTGCCCGGCGAAGGCGGAGAGCTGGTCGTTGGAACGGCTGAGCTCCTCTCTCAGCTCCTCGGTTCGCTGCAGCATGGCGTGCAGAGTGCGGGCCTGTCGCTCGAGCTCCAGGATGTCCACGATGCGATCGGCGAGCGTCGCGATCATGTCGCGGCGGCTGTCATCGAGGACGTGCGGGACGACGTCGAACACGCACAGCGTGCCGATGGGCACCCCGCGGAGAATCAGCGGGTGGTTGGCGTAGAACCGCACCGACCCGAGGTCACCGGTGACGAACGGGTTTGAGCGATACCGCTCGTCTTCGCTGGCATCGGAGACCACGATGGGCGTGCCCGCACGAAGCCCGATCGCGCACATGGAGTCCTCGCGGCGGCAGATGTCTGCATCGAACCCGACAGCCGCGACCTGGTGTTGCGCATCCGTGGTGATGATGTTGATCGTCGCCATGGGCACGCCGGCAACGAACGCCGCCAGCTGCACGATGGAGTCCAAGGCATCCGGGGTCTGATCGAGGACCCGATATTCGGCGATCAGGTCATCGGCGCGCGCGTCTTGAATGCGAGCCTGCTCCGCAGACGTCGCCCCCGAGGTGTCATCGGCCGGTGGATCCAGCATCCGTCACTCCGACATCAGCCACGTGGAAGTTCTGGAAGGACCGGGATGCGGTGGGACCGCGCTGGCCTTGGTACCGGTTGCCGTACTCGCCGGAACCGTACGGGAACTCCGCCGGGGAGCTCAGCCGGAAAAAGCACAGCTGCCCGATCTTCATGCCCGGCCAGAGCTTGATCGGGAGCGTCGCGACGTTGGAGAGTTCGAGCGTGACGTGACCCGTGAACCCGGGGTCGATGAAGCCGGCAGTCGAGTGGGTCAAGAGGCCCAGCCGGCCGAGCGACGACTTGCCCTCCAGGCGCGCGGCGACGTCGTCCGGCAGCGAGACCTGCTCGAACGTGGCGCCCAGGGCGAACTCGCCCGGGTGCAGGATGAACGGCTCGTCGGGCGAGACCTCGATCAGCCGCGTCAGCTCCGGCTGGTCGACCGCCGGGTCGATGAACGGGTACTTGTGGTTGTCGAACAGCCGGAAGTACCGGTCGAGCCGCACGTCCACGCTCGACGGCTGGATCATGGCGGCATCGGACGGTTCCAGCCCGATGCGCCCGGATCCGAGTTCCTGCCTGATGTCGCGATCGGAGAGCAGCACGGGTTCAGCCTACCGACGGATGCAGCTTTGCTATGCTGGCCGAACGCCATCCGGCGTATGGGGCTGTAGTTCAATGGCAGAACTTCTGCTTCCCAAGCAGATAGCGCGGGTTCGATTCCCGTCAGCCCCTCCAAAGCTCCGACGTGCGGCCGCAAGGCCGTGCGGCGGAGCTTTCGTGCATGAAGTGAATCGAACCCTTGGGTGGGCCCACGCCGCCCGAGGCTCCGCGCGCGGCGCAGCCGCGTCCCCCATGCCCGACGCGATACGCCGCCGTCAAGAGGCCGCCGCTTCGCGCCCGCCGCATCTAGCGTGAGCACATGACGTTCAATGACAACGCGCGCGTGGGCGGCAACTCCGCGCGGCGCCGCGGAAAAGGCGCTGCGATCGCCGGCGGCGGCGTGGTCGGCCTCGGCGCGGTCGTCGTGCTGCTGCTGAACCTCTTCACCGGCGGAGACTTTTCCTTCCTGCTCGGCGGTGCGACCCAGAACCCCGGTTCAGATCCCGGCGAGAGCGAGATCGCGAACTGTGAGACCGGCCAGGACGCCAACGCCCGCGACGACTGCCGGCTCGCCGCCGCATCGCTCGCCCTCGACGAGTTCTGGACCACTCAACTCGCGGACTACCGCGCACCCCAGTTGATCGTGGTCGACGGCTCCACCCCGACCCAGTGCGGCACGGCCTCGAACTCCGTCGGCCCGTTCTATTGCCCGCCCGAGGAGACCGTCTACGTCGACCCCACCTTCTTCGCGATCTTGCGCGAGCAGTTCGACGCCTCGGCCGGGCCGCTCGCGCAGCTTTATGTGCTCGCCCATGAGTACGGGCACCACATCCAGGCGCTGACCGGCGTCTTCGAGCAGCATCCCGACAACGGCACCGGCCCCGACAGCAACGGTGTGCGCACCGAGCTGCAGGCGGACTGTTATGCCGGTGCGTGGGTCGCGGGCATGAGCGTGGCCGACGACGAGACCGGGACCCCGTTCCTGCAAGCGCCCACCCCCACCCAGATCGATGACGCGCTGAACGCGGCCGCCGCGGTGGGCGACGACCACATCCAGCAGGAATCGGGCGGCATCGTGAACCCCGAAAGCTGGACCCACGGGTCCAGCGAACAGCGGCAGCGCTGGTTCAACGTGGGTTACGCCGACGGCGCGGCCGCGTGCGACACGTTCACCGTCTCCGGCGCGCAGCTCTGACCCGCGGATTCATCCGTCGACGTGGAATGAGGCGAAGTCGTATCGCCACGCGACAGGCGAGCGCCGGGCTCAGGCGGATGCGGCGCGTTCGGCGGCCTCGACGACGTTGGTCATGAGCAGTGCCACGGTCATGGGCCCGACCCCGCCCGGGTTCGGGGACAGCCACCCCGCGACCTCCGCGACATCCGGGGCGACGTCGCCGAAGACCTTCGACTTCCCCGTCTCCGGGTCGTCCTCGCGAGTCACGCCCACATCCAGCACCGCAGCACCGGGCCTCACGTTCTCCGCCGTCACGAGGTGCTTCACCCCCGCAGCGGCGACGATGACATCCGCCTCACGCAGGTACCGCGGCAGATCCACCGTGCCGGTATGAGTGAGCGTCACCGTCGCATTGATGTCGCGACGGGTCAGCAGCAACCCGATCGACCGGCCGATCGTCACACCCCGACCCACCACCACCACATGCTTCCCCGTCAGGTCATAACCGTTCCGCTGCAGCAACTCGATCACACCCCGCGGCGTACACGGCAACGGCGACGTGATCGGCGTGTTCACGTTCAACACCAACCGACCGAGATTCGTCGGATGCAAACCATCCGCATCCTTGTCCGGATCGATCCGCTCCAACACCCGGTCGGTATCGAGATGCTTCGGCAACGGCAACTGCACGATATAGCCGTGGCAGGTCGGGTCGGCGTTCAACTCATCGATGAGCGCCTCCACCTCCTCCTGCGTGGCATCCGCCGGCAGCTCCCGCTGGATCGAATTCATCCCGATCGCCTCGGACCGCTTGTGCTTCATCCCCACATACAACTGCGAAGCGGGATCCGCCCCCACCAGCACCGTCGCGATCCCAGGCGTCACCCCACGCGCCTTCAACGCGGCCACCCGCTCGGTCAGCTCACGGGTGATCTCCGCCGCCGTCGCGACGCCATCGAGTTTCTGCGCGGTCATGGGTCCTCCTCTCTCGACAGCGCGGCGGCGGCGATGCTCTCGGGCGCCACCGCCGCCGCCTTCGTCAGGCCGTGGCGTTCGCGCGATACGCCGTGCGCGCGAACTCGTTGTACGGCGAGGTCTGAACGGTGGCCCTGATCCGCCGGAAGCCGAGGTCCGCGTCGGCGGCAGTGCCGTGACCGGGGTGCTCGCCCCAGACGACCTCGACCTGTGTACCCGGCTCGGCCGATGCGGCGTCGACCAGCGCAAGCGACAGGACCGTGCCTACGGGACCGATGTGGGAGGTCCAGAACGTCATCCCCACGAGATCGTTCGCATCCTCGATCCGGTAGCGACCGTAGCTGTTGAGATAGCCGAGGTCGTCACCGAGCACCGCGCGGACGTCTTCCCGGTCGAACTCGAGCGTCACCTTGGTGCGACGCACGTCGTCCCGTGCAGCCACCAGGGCATCGCGACCGATGAATTCGTGGTCGAGCGCGATCGAGCGGCCGTAGCCGAGTTCCCACGGCGAGATGTAGTAGTCCTCGATGCGGTCGGAGTAGAAGCTGCCGTTCAGCGGCTTCTTCCCTTCGTACGAGAACGCGCTCAGGGAACGCCGATAGTCGGCGAGCCTGTCGTCGGTGTAGATCGCGGGGGTCGGCGTCGGGATCCAGCCGCTTTCCACACCGTTCGTGAAGTACGCCTTTCCGCCGACCTGCATGAGGCCCGACCCCTCGCCTGCCTGCAGGATCGCGTCCTTCACCGCACCGTAGTCGGCGAAGTCGCCGATGAACTCGAATCCGGCCTGGCCGGCCATGCCGTGACGCAGCGCGCGCACGGGCCGCCCCGCGATCTCGACGATGGACGAGTGGAAGAACGCAACCTCGGGCGCCGGGCCTCCGAGCGCTCGCTCGACGACCTCCATCGCCAGGGGGCCCTGCACTTGGAATCGGAAGAGCTGCGGGTCGCGGTCGGTGCGCACCGACGAGTCCGGGTCGGTGGAGAACTCGACGTCGTACCCGCCGGCCTGGGCGTGGTACTTCACCCAGTTCTGAGCGGCGGGCACCCCGGTAAGGGTGTAGGCCTCCTCGCCGGTGCGCAACAGGATGCCGTCGACGATGATGTTGCCGTCATAGGCGACCGGCACGAACTGCTTGGCCTGACCAATGGCGAAGTTCCGGTACTGGTTGGCACTGACCTCGCTGAGGAGCCGCGTGACATCCGGCCCCTCGAAGAAGGTGTCGAACATGTGGAACGACAGGTCGAACAGCGCCACGCCGGTTCGCCACGCCTCCTGCTCGGCAGCCCAGCCGGCGAACTCGGGCTGCACGATCGGCACCGTCCATGGCGCCGCATCAGGGGTCCAGAGGAGCTGGATGGGGGAGCCGGCGCGGTCGATCGCGCTCTGCAGGTCAGGTCCGTTCATGATGGGTCCTCTCGTCGTCGAGTTGGTCGGGTCACCGGGTGGTGAAGGTGTGGCGGCGGCGCGGGGTCGCGGGAGCCGTGGTGTACTCGCGGATCCATCGCGCCGTGGCCGCGACTCCGCCGAAGGTGTAGAAGTGCAACAGGACCTCGCCGTGTCGAGCCGGGTCGACGGCATCGGTGAGCGCACCGATCAGCCGGTCCGGACCTGCCGATCCGATGAGGTTCGTCAGGGAGAAGCCGTACTTCTTGACGATCCCCGCGCTGGAGGCGACACCGAAGCGCCGCGCGAAGCCGAGGAGCCGCGTGACGCCGGCAGGGCCCGGCACGCCGATCCTGATCGGGGCGTCGATGCCCTGCGCACGCACGTGCTCGATCCAGCTCACGATCGGCGCCTCGTCGAATCCGAACTGGGTGATGACGCTGGCGCCGAGACCCTGCTGCGCGAGGGCTGCGACCTTTCCCTTCAGCGCGGACCACAGCTCCTCGTCGGAGATGTCCGGATGACCCTCGGGGTAGCCACTGATACTCACCTCACGCACGCCGTACTCGGGCAGCAGCCCCGTCCGGATGACGTCGAGCGCCGAGGCATACGGACCCATCGGCTGCTGCGGGTCGCCGCCGACGACGAAGACGTGTTCACTCACGTCCGCTTCGCGCAGCGCCGCCAGGATGGTCCGAAGCTCCCGCACGCCGGTGAGTCGGCGGGCGGCGATGTGCGGCACGGGGATGAGTCCTGCAGCTTTGACCGCCGTGGCTGCCTCAAGCCGTGTCGTCAGGTCCTCGCTGCTGAGGAAGGTCACGTTGATCCGCGTCCCCGCAGGAATTAGCGGCGTCGCTTCCTCGAGTTCGGGCACGTCTTTGCCGGTCATCTCGAGCGAATGGTGCTGCAGTAATGACATCGTCGTCGGTTCCTTGGTGTCGGGAGGGCGGGTCAGAAGATGACGGTCTCGCGCCCGTTGCGCATGACCCGGTCCTGGCAGTGCCAGGTGACCGCACGCGCGAGCACGAGGCGCTCTACGTCCGCGCCGCGCCGTTGCAGGTCGGCGGCAGTGTCCGCGTGCGTCACCCGGACCACGTCCTGTTCGATGATGGGCCCCTCGTCGAGGTCCTCCGTGACGTAGTGGGCAGTTGCGCCAATCAACTTGACGCCGCGCTCCTTCGCCTTGCGGTACGGACCGGCGCCGATGAATGCGGGGAGGAAAGAGTGGTGGATGTTGATCACAGGCACACCGACGTGCGCAAGGAAGTCGGCGGACAGGATCTGCATGTACCGGGCGAGAACGACGAGATCCACATTGCCTCGGAGCAGTTCCAAGATCCTGGCCTCGGCGGCGCTCTTGTCGGCATCGCCGGCCGGCACATGGAAGAACGGCACGCCGAGTTGGCGGACGTCCTCTGCAACGGCGGTGTGGTTGGAAATGACCATCGGCACGGTCATCGGGATGTCGCCGTGCCGGTGCCGCCACAGCAGGTCGAGGAGGCAGTGGTCGGACGTGGATGCCAGGATCGCGACCCGTTTGGCGACAGCACGCACCGTCAGCTTCCACTCGAGGCCGCGGTCCGCACCGAGATCGAGAGCGAGCGCGTCCTCGAGTGCCGGCCGCGCCGCGGCAAGGTCCTGCAGATGGAAGACCGTCCGCTGGAAGAAGTGTCCACCGTCCGGGTCGTCCGAGTACTGGTCGAGCGAGATGATATTGGCGCCGTGCGCCGTCAGCACGCGTGAGATGGCGGCGACGATGCCGGGCCCGTCGGGGCCCTGCACCAGGAGAACGCCTTCGTCTGCGGTGAGCGTGCCCGCACGCCCCGTGCGTGGCTGGATGTCTACGACCGTCATGTCCTCTCCTTCGAGTTGGCGATACTGCCCCGGAGGCGGTGACGATGTGACGACTCCGAGGTGTGCGGCGTAGCCCGACCTCGTCGGATCCTCGGCCGAAGGGACCGATTCGAGTGCGGTTCGGACAGGATCCGGGATGCACGATCACGCCGCGTGACGTGCATCCGGACTCGGCCCGAGCCGACACCATCGACCGTAGCGAATCACCTCATGGTTGTCAAACATCTGAAACATATGCAGATGTCTGATTCATTCTCGATGGCGCGACTTATCACCCGGCGCGCGTCCGGCGCAGCAGGGCGATCGCATCCTGCCGCCGACCGTCCGCACCCAACACGCCGGACGACGCGACCGTGGTGAAGACCGAACCGGCCTCCCGCGGGCCCCGGTCGGCAACACACGAGTGCCGCGCCTCGAAGACGACCAGCGCGCCCGCCGCCTCCATCCCGCTGTGCAGCGCCTGCGCGAGCTCGTCGGCGAGATGCTCCTGGATCTGGGGACGTGTGCTCAGGATCTCGAGAGTGCGGACGATCGCGCCGATCCCGACCAGCCTGGCGACCGGCAGGTAGGCGATATCGACCGTCCCGGAGAAGGGGAGGAGATGGTGCGCACAGACCGAGCGGAACTCGATGCCGCGCAGACAGACGATATCGAGGCCCTCCGGCACCGCATCCCCCCGGCGCAGAGGAGCGGCCGCATCCTCGCCGACGCCGGCGAAAAGCTCCCTGAGCGATGCCGCAACACGGGCCGGCGTGTCGGCGAGCATCGGCGCATCGGGATCGACCCCGGACGCGGCGAGCAGTGCACGCACCGCATCCATCGCCGCAATCCGGTCCGGCGCAACGACCATGGCGAGGCCCCCTTGCATCGCGTGACGATCGGCGGTCCCCGCTTTCGGTCCTCGCCATTTGTATTCAGGCATCTTACACTTATTCATACGCCTGAATAACGTGTCCAGGTGTTCGCATCCAGTGGCAAAGGAGCCCGACATGGCATGGGATTTCGTGAGTCTTCAGCAGGGCGTCGAACAGGCAGGTTCACCCGTTCGCATGCTCTGGAAACTGGACAGCGCCCCGTGGAAGCCCCCGATCATCGATGACGAGTACGTCGGCTGGGCCGCGGAACAGGGCGCCTGGCGCACCGACGTCACCATCGCAGACCTCTCGTACCACATGAGCGATACGTTCCTCCGGGGCCGTGATGCCCTGCGCCTGTTGGGCGACGTCAGCGCGAACGACCTGTCGACCTTCGCGATCGGGCAAGCGAAACAGTTCATCCCGGTGGCCTACGACGGCAACATCATCACCGACGGCATCCTGCTGCGGGAAGGCGAGGAGTCGTTCGTGTTGTCCGGGGTCCCTGCGGCGCAGAACTGGGTCGCGTTCCACGCCGCCCGCGGCGGGTACGACGTCGAGGTGGAGATCGATCCGGATCGCTCCTTCACCCCTGGAGACCCCCGACTGTTCCGGCTCCAGGTGCAGGGCCCAGCCGCACTGGCGTTGGTCGAACGCGCGTTCGGGGGCCCCCTTCCGGCGACCCGGTTCTTCCACTCGACGCCCGTGTCACTTGCGCGCGCGCGATTCCGCGCGCTTCGTCACGGGATGGCGGGACAGGCAGGGTATGAGTTCATCGGGGCATACGCCGACCACGACGCGGTCAAGGCCGCGCTGGTCGACGCCGGCGCCGACCTCCGCGTCGCACTCGTCGGTGCTCTCGCGTACTCGACGAACGGGGTCGAGTCCGGATGGATCCCGGCACCGACGCCCGCGATCTACGCGGACCCGCGCCTGGCGGACTACCGGTCATCGATCAACGTCTTCGGGTATGAGGGCCAGAACCCCCTGCACGGCAGCTTCTTCTCGGAGCGGATCGAGGACTACTACGCCTCCCCGTGGGAGTTCGGCTATGGGCGCTCCATCTCGCTCGAGCATGACTTCATCGGCCGCGACGCTCTCGCGGCCGCGCGTGAGACCGCGACGCGGCGGAAGGTGACGCTGGAGTTCGACGCCGACGACGTCGCAGCTGTGCTGGGCGAGTCGGGTGCGTTCCTCAACGACTATGGCCGCCACCGCATCGAGCAGAGCGGGCAGTTGGTCGGGATCACGTTCCAGACCGCGCGAATCGCTCCGCTGGACCGGGTGCTCGCGCTCTCCCTCGTCGAAGCCGAGCAGGCGATACCCGGTACCCGCGTCGAGGTCGTCTGGGGTGAACACCCCGGCCCGGACTCCGCCGGAGGCATACCCGACTTCCCGCGGATCGCCGCGACGGTTCGCCCGGCGCCGTACGACGACTACGCCCGGGTGGCCTACCGGTCCACGGACAGCCGGTAGCGCGTCGTCGCGTGAGAAGGAGGGAGCCACCGAATCGTGGCCCCCTCCTTCTTTGACGACCACCGAGGGCACGAGAGTGGCCTCAGCGGTTGCCCGATCCTTCGGTACCCTCCGGGAAGGGACGATCGATGATCGTGGCGCGCACAGCGGTCTGAGTGTGGCGTTCCACCAGCGGGTTGGCACTTCCGCCGTGCGGCTCGCCCCAGACCAGTCGCACCTCACGCCCGATGCGCCACTCAGCCTCATCGATCATGCCGAGCGAGATCCAGCCGCGCACGTTCGACGTGTAGCTCGTCAGCATCGCGAGCCCGATCAGCCGGCCATCAGCATCCTCGATGCGGTCGAACTGCGCCCCGGCATAGAACGCGGCAGGCATCTCGAGGTACTTGAATCGATGCGCGCCGGGCGCCTCGTAACTGGCAACGATCCGGGCACCCTCGCCCGATTCCCACCTGATCCAGGCCTTCCGGCGATGCGGCTCGTCCTTGCGCGCCTCGAGCGCCTCACGGCCGATGAAGTCATGGTCGAACTTCAGGACGTGACCGTAGCCGAGGTCCCACGGCGTCACGTAGTAGTCCTCCACCCGGTCGGGGACGAAGGATCCGCCGACCTGAAGGTTCGCGTCGAACGAGCGAGACGACTGCCACTGCCGGTAGGCGCGTGTCTCCGGTGAGGAATAGAACGCCGGCACGGTGTTCGCGATCCAGCCGGACTCGGTCGCGACGGACGCGTACGCGCGAGCCCCGACCTCGCGCAGTCCGAACTCCGCACCCGCCTCGAGCAGGGTGTCGCGCACACTCTCGAACTCCTCGTACGGGCCGAAGAACTCGAAGCCCGGGAACCCGCTCATCCGATGGTTGAGCGCGGTGGCCTCGTGCCGGCCGATGCGCAGGCGCCCCATGTGGAAGAACGGGATATCGGGAAGGGGTCCCCCGTTCACCTTTTCGTAGATGGGACCGGCCGTCGGCCCCTGCAATTGCAGCCGGTACAGTTCTCGCCCCCGGGGGTTCTGCACCGTGCGCTCGTCCCGCCGCACCTCGACGTCGTAACCGCCCCTCTCGGCGTGGAACTGCATCCAGTTCAGGGCGGGTGGGCGGCCGACCACGCGAACGTGCTCGTCACCGAGCCCGAACAGGATCGCGTCGCCGATCATCGAGCCATCGGCCCCGACCGCGACCAGTTGCTTCGCCTTCATCGCACCGAAGCTGCGGAACGAGTTGGCGCCGACATCTGACAACAGGCGGTGCACATCCGGGCCTGAGAGGGTCAGGTCGGGCATGTGGTGCGACAGATCCATCAGCGCCGCGGACGCCCGCCACGCCTCCTGTTCGTCGCGCCAGTTGGTGAACTCGGAACGGATCGGGAACGGGAACGCACCTGATCGCCCTGATCGCAGCAGGCCCAATGGGCCGCCTGCGGCGGTGATCTCATCGTCGAGCGTCATCACGGCTACTCCTCTTCGTCGGGACTCCGCGCATCGCGGATGTCCGGAGAGTATCAGCTGTCTAACATATTGCAAGGCATCTTCAATAGTGTTCGAATCGCTAATACTTTCCAGTTCTGAGACAATGGTCGGATGACGACGGTTCCCGGGTGGACAGATGGTCTGCCGTATGCGCTGTTCCAGGCCAATCAGGCGGTGCAGCGGCGCCTGCTCGAGGCGATCGACGGCCTCGACGTGACGATCACGCAGCTCGGCATCGCCGTCCATCTCGACGAACTGGGCCACATGTCGGGCTCGGATCTCGCCCGCCGCTTCCGCATCACTCCGCAGTCCGCGTCGACCGCATTGGCGGCGCTGGAGGCTCGCGGCTGGGTCACCCGCCTGCGCCATCCCTTCCACGGGCGCGTCATCTGGTACGAGGTGACGGATGTCGGCAGGGCCGGTGCCCATGAGGGCCGCCGCCGGCTCGGCATCCTGCAGGAACAGTTCGCCGAGCTCCTCGGCGCGGACTCGATGCGCGCGACGATCGACCGCCTGCAGGAGATCCCGGCGGTGCTGGATGGACCGGAGCCACCCGCGACGATGTGGCCTGCGTGACCAGCTGACGGCACTGCCCCTAGACTCGTGCTGCCGAAATGCCATGAGGTCGTCCTGCTGGTGCGCTTGGACGGATACGGGTGGTCCACCCACTACATGGCACGGGAGCTTCCCCGCCATGGCAGCCACCATCCGATCGATGAATCGGCCGGGCTGTCGTGGGTTTCCGGAAGACCCGGCCTCGACGGCCCTCCCGAAGGAGGAATCCCATGAGTGACACGCACCTTGCTCGCCCGACCGACCCGCGCACCGCGCCCCCGCAACGGCGGTGGCTCGCACTGACCGTCCTGCTCATCCCCGCGGCGCTCACCCTGCTGAGCGTCACGAGCGTCAACCTCGCGGTGCCCGCGATCCGCGACGGCATCGGCGCCGACGCCACTCAACAGTCGCTGGTGCTCACCGCGTACGCGCTGGCCTTCGCACTCGTGCTGCTGCCCGCCGGGCGGCTCGGCGACCAGTTCGGTCACAAGAAGGTGTTCGTCACCGGCGTGGCCGTGTTCACGGCCGCGAACCTGTGGTGCGGCATCGCCCCCGATCCCACGCAGCTCGTGCTCGCACGCATCCTGGCGGGCGTCGGCGCGGGCCTCACGATGACCCCGGTGAATGCCCTCATCCAGCTCCTCTACAAAGGACCGGAACGCGCCCGCCCGTTCGCGATCCTCGGCGCCGTGTTCGGCGCATCGAGCGCCGCCGGTCCCCTCCTCGGCGGTCTGCTCATCCACTCCGGCGGCGAGATCGGATGGCGGCTCACGTTCCTCGTGAACGTGCCGGTCGGCATCCTCGCGGTCATCCTCGCAATCTTCGTGCTTCCGGTCACCGCCCCCATCGGCACGCGTGGTTCCGACCCGATCGGGATGCTGCTGTTCACCGCGGGCGTGGGCCTCGCGATCCTGCCGTTCTCGCTCGGCGGCGGCTTCTCGGTGACGTCCACGATCATGCTGGTCGCCGGGATCCTGCTCCTCGTCGGCTTCGGCGGGTGGATCCGAGCGCGGGGCCGGCAGGATCGCTTCGCGGTGGTCCCGCTCCGGCTGTTCCGGCAACGGGCGCTCCCGATCGGGGTCGTGAGCACCTTCCTCGGATTCGCCGGCTTCACCTCATCGTTCCTCGTGCTCGCACTCCTCTGGGAGGAGGCCCTCGGGCACGACGCGCTCTCGGCGGGCCTGCTCGTCAGCCCGTTCGCCATCGGCAGCGTCGTGGGGGCTCTGTTCAACCGCATGCTGCTGCAGCGCTACGGCACCCGCATGATCACGGCGGGACTCACCATGATCACACTGGGACTCGCCACGGTCGGGATGCTGGTGATCGCTCTTCCCGCCGAGGCGCTCACATTCCTCGTCATGCTCCTCCCGCTGCTCGTCACCGGGATCGGCGTGGGGCTGTTCGTCGGACCGAACGCGAACGCGTCGTTCGCTCAGACCGAGGGGCGCGACGCCGGCGTCGCCAGCGCGATGGTCACTGCGGCGCAGCGCACCGGAACCGCGGTCGGTCTCGGCATCCTGTCGGCGCTCTACGCGCTCCTGCCCGGCGGTGCCGCGTCGCTCGGGAACGAGGCGATCGCGGCGTTCCTCACCGCAGCATTCGCGGGTGCGGCCGCGCTCACCCTGGTGGTGACGAAACGCAGTCGGCTCGACGTCGGTGACGCCGCCGCCCACTGACGTCCCACTTTCCACAGACCGCGTCCGGATGCGGCGTCCTCCAGCGGCGCCGCAAGCCGTTGACCTTCGTTCGCGCGCGCGCCTAGGGTGTGGCCACAGTGAGGCACAGCACACGGATGTGCGGAACGCCTCACTGCCATCCCACCCCCCGGGAAGGACGATGATGTCTCCACGGAGAAGACGTTCGGTACGCCTGGCGGCGCTCGGACTCGGCGCCACACTGATCGCATCGACACTGGTCGGCTGCGCCCCCGGCTCCGGCGCGGAGCGGGTCCACTTCACGTTCAGCAAGCGCGAGGCTCTCGACTTCATGAGTGAGGTCGTCAGTGACTACAACGCATCGCAGGACGAGTACGAGGTCGAGATGGACACGTCGGGTGTCGACGTCATCTCGGCGAGCTTCGTGCGGGGGAACCCGCCCGACCTCATGCTCGCGAACTACAACCAGGAGGTCGCACGCTTCGTACAGCGATGTGCGCTGAAAGACCTGTCGGAGACGGATGCGGCGACGACGATCCGCGACGACCTGCAGCCCCTCCTCGAGCAGTACGGCGTCTGTGAAGGGCGCACGACCGCGCTGCCGTACTCGGTGATGGGCGCATCGGTCATCTACAACACCGAGATCTTCGCGCAACAGGGTCTGGAGGTGCCGCAGACCTGGACAGAACTGATCGAGGTGTGCGACGCGCTGAAGGCAGCCGGCATCGCGCCGTTCTACGCCACCTTCGCCGACGCGTGGACGGCGAACCAGGGCTGGTTCGACTACTCCGTCGGGGGATCGATCGACGTGCTCGAGTTCTACGAACAGCTCGCCGAGGAAGGGGACGACGTCGGGCCGGGTTCGAAGGTGTCGTTCGAGAAGGACTTCCTCGAGCCGGTCGAGAAGATGCAACTGCTGGCGAAGGAGTACACCCAGCAGGGCGCCGGCAGCCGCGGATACGACGCCGGCAACGTCGCCTTCGCGAAGGGCGAGGGCGCCATGCTCCTCCAAGGCCCGTGGGCGTTCAGCGAGATCGCGAAGACCTCGCCCGATCTGGAACTCGGCACGTTCCCGTTGCCGATGACGGAGGACCCCGCCGACCTGAAGGTGCGCGTCAACATGGACCTCGTCACGATGATCCCCGAGGAGGCGGCGAACCCCGACGGCGCGTTCGACTTCCTCGAGTTCCTGTTCGAGCCGGAGCGGATCCAGGCCTACAACGAGTCGCAGCTCGGCTTCGTCCCGACCACGACCGGCGAGGCCCCCAGCGACCCCCGCGTGGCGGGGATGGTCGCCTATTACGAGCAGGGCGCGGTTTACCAGGGCCCGGGCGTCCTGAACCCCCGGGCCATCCCGACCGAGAACTATTCGCAGGCACTCGTCCTCGGCCAAGACGCGACCGACGTGCTGCGCACCATGGACGCCGACTGGGCGCGACTGGCGTTCCGCCAACCCGCGGTCGGCAGTGAGGAGGCGGGACGATGACCACCACGTCGACGATCGTGACCGGCAGCGACGCACCGGTGCGCCGGGGCGGCAAGGTCGAGCCGATCTACTACGCGTTCCTGCTGCCCCCGCTGATCCTGCTCACCCTGGCGATCACCCTGCCTGGGGTGATCGGCATCTTCTTCAGCTTCACCGACTCCATCGGCCTCGGCGAGTGGGAGTTCATCGGCTTCACCAACTACATCGCCGTCTTCAGCGATCCGGCGATCCTGTCGAGCTTCCTGTTCACGTTCGGCTTCTCGCTCGTCACCGTCATCCTCGTGAACGTCATCGCCTTCCTCCTCGCGGTGGGGCTCACCTCCCGCATCCGGGTGAAAGCGGGCCTGCGGGCCATCTTCGTCATCCCGATGGTGATTTCGGGCATCATCATCGCCTACGTCTTCCAGTACCTCTTCCAGAACGCCCTCCCCGCCGCCGGCTCCGCCCTCGGCATCCCGTTCCTGCAGGAGAGCATCCTCGCGAACCCGGACCTGGCGTGGATCGGGATCGTCGTCGTCACGGCATGGCAGTCGATCCCCGGTGCGCTGCTCATCTACATCGCGGGCCTGCTGTCGGTACCGGGAGACGTGTACGAGGCGGCGTCGATCGACGGCGCCTCGCCCCGGCAGCAGCTGCTGCGCATCACCCTGCCGCTCGTGGCCGGCTACGTCGTGATCAACGTCATCCTCGGCTTCAAGAACTTCCTGAACGCCTACGACATCATCGTGGGTCTGACGAACGGCGGCCCGGGAACGGCGACCCGCAGCATCGCGATGACGATCATCCGCGGATTCCAGACCGGCGACTACGCCTACCAGATGGCCACGGCGACGCTGTTCTTCATCGTCACCGTCGTCATCGCCATCCTGCAACTCTCGGTCACACGCGGAAGGAGCGCCCTCTGATGACAACGCAGACCGCTACCTCGGACAGCACCCGGGCCATCGTCGTTCCGCGCTCCGGCAAGCGGAGCAGGGGCACCGTCGAGCGCGTGAACTGGTCGACGACGATCATCCTGTTCCTGTGCGCGGTGACCATCCTGCTGCCGTTGTACGTCACGATCTCGATGTCGCTGAAGACCGCGGGGCAATCCGTCGACGGCAATGCCTTCGCCCTGCCGATGCCGTTCAGCATCCAGGGGTTCATCGATGCCTGGCAGCTCACGAAGTTCCCGGTCGGGTTCGCGATGTCGTTCATCGTGACGGCGGGAACGGTGATCTTCACGATCCTGCTCGCCGCCCTCGCCTCGTTCGCGATCGTGCGCAACTGGGACCGTCGCTTCTTCCGCTGGTCGTTCTTCTACCTGCTCGCGGCGATGTTCATCCCGTTCCCGGTCGTCGCCCTGCCACAGATCCAGCTCACCGGACGCGTCGGGCTCGACAACCCGCTGGGCGTGATTCTCCTGGCGACCATGTTCCAGCTGAGCTTCAGCATCCTGCTGTTCACAGCGTTCCTCCGCTCCATCCCGATCGAGCTGGAGGAGAGCGCACGCATCGACGGCGCCTCCACCTGGCAGGTGTTCTGGCGGCTCATCTTCCCGCTGCTCGCGCCGATGAGCGCCACGGTCGGCATCTTTGCGTTCCTCTATGCCTGGAACGACTTCATGATGCCGTCACTGATCATCTCCGACGCGAACCTGCAGACCCTGCCGGTGCGTCAGAACCTCTTCCAGACGCAGTTCAGCAGCGAATACAACGTCGCCTTCGCCTCGTATCTCATGGCGATGGCGCCGGCCATCATCGCGTACCTCTTCACCCAGCGATGGGTGATGGAGGGCGTGACCCAGGGTGCCCTGAAAGGCTGATTGTTGACGACCGAATCCGTTCTCGCCCCCTCGTCCACCTGGTGGCGTCAGGCCACCGTCTACCAGATCTACCCCCGGTCGTTTGCGGATGCCAACGCCGACGGCATCGGCGACCTCCGCGGCATCACCTCACGCGTGCCGTACCTGCGGCACCTCGGGGTGGATGCGGTGTGGCTGAGCCCGTTCTACCCCTCAGCGCTCGCGGACGGTGGGTACGACGTCGCCGACTACCGGAACGTCGACCCGCGCATCGGCACCCTCGCCGAGTTCGACGAGATGATCACCGCGCTTCACGGCGCCGGCATCCGCGTCATCGTCGACATCGTGCCGAACCACTCCTCCGATCAGCATCCGTGGTTCCAGGAGGCGCTCGCAGCCGGCCGCGGGAGCGCCGCTCGGGAGCGGTACATCTTCCGCGACGGGCGCGGGGAGCACGGTGAGCTGCCGCCCGCCGACTGGACCTCGGTCTTCGGCGGGCCGGCCTGGGAGCGCGTCGAGGACGGGCAGTGGTACCTGCACTCGTTCGCGCCGGAGCAGCCCGACTTCAACTGGGACAGCCGGGAGGTGCGCGACGATTTCCTCCGCACCCTGCGCTTCTGGTCCGACCGGGGCGTCGACGGGTTCCGCATCGACGTGGCGCACATGCTCGTCAAAGACCTGCCCGACCCGCTGCCCACCCAAGCGGAGCTCGAGGCCATGGATGCCGCATCCGGGACGCATCCGCTGTACGACCGCGACGAGGTGCACGACGTCTACGCCGAGTGGCGGACGGTGTTCGACTCCTACGACCCGCCGCGGACGGCCGTCGCCGAGGCGTGGGTCGCCACTCCCGAACGCCGCGCCCGCTACGCCGCACCGACGAGCCTCGGCCAGGCGTTCAACTTCGACCTGCTGACGGCCGACTTCGACGCCGCGCAGTTCCGCGCCGTCGTCACCGACAACCTCGCGCAGTCGGCCGTGTCGGGATCGTCATCGACGTGGGTGCTGTCGAACCACGACTCCGTGCGGCACGCCACCCGATATGGCCTCCCGCCGCTCCACGGGCGCACCGAGGTGAAACAGGGAACCGAATGGATCCTCGCCGGCGCCCCCGCCGACGCCGTGGACCTCGACCTGGGACTCCGTCGAGCCCGAGCCGCCACCCTGTTCCTCCTGGCGCTACCCGGGTCGGCGTACCTCTATCAGGGTGAGGAACTCGGGCTCTTCGAAGTGGGCGACCTGCCAGCGGAGGCGCGGCAGGACCCCGCCTACCTCCGGTCGGTCGGACAGCCGGAGTGGAGCTTCGACGGCCTCGGGCGCGACGGATGCCGCGTGCCTCTGCCGTGGACCCGGACCGGCTCCTCGTTCGGCTTCGGTGACGACGGCGCGCACCTGCCGCAGCCTGCCTGGTTCGCGGATCTCTCCGTCGAGGCGGAGGAAGACGACCCCGCGTCGACACTCACCCTCTACCGCGAGGCGCTCCGGCTGCGCCGCGAGCTGCAGACGGCCGAGGAACTCGCGTGGGATGACGCACCGGCATCCGTGCTGTCGTTCACCCGGCCCGGAGGGTGGCGCACCGTCACGAACTTCGGTGACGCCCCGGTCCCGCTTCCCGCAGGCGAGGTCCTCCTCGCAAGCGGCCCGCTGCCGGACGGCGAGCTGCCGGGGGCGACGACGGTGTGGGTGCGCGCGCGCTGAGCTGACGTCGGAGTCAGGAGGCGGTGCGGACCGCGCGCTTCTGCTGCTGGTAGATGCGGATCGCCTCGTAGCGGTCGGCCGAGCGGGCCTGACGCTTCGCCGCCTCTGCCTCGCGGATCTTCGGCGGTGCGGTCGTGACGAGGTCGTCGATGAGGTGCCGGGTCGCCTGCTCGATCTCGGCGACCGCGCGGTCGAACACCTGCTGGTTGGCCCGCGACGGTTTGTTCATGCCGGAGATCTTCCGCACGAACTGGACGGCGGCGTCGTGGCATTCCGCGTCGGTCGCGGCGGGGTCGAAGTTGTGGAGCGGCACGATGTTGCGGCACATGCGGACAGGGTAGGCCTGCGAAGCGCCGGCCTCAAGGCCGGTCAGCGCACCCGGCGGTGCTGTGCCAGGTCGATGAGGCGCGGCAGCACGTCGCCCGTCCGGAGGCCCGAGTGCTCGTGCTCGCTGGTGACCCACGTCTGCACCCCGGGCATGAGCGCAGCGGTCTCGAGCGAGAACTCCAGCGGCACGTAGACGTCGTTGACGTACACGGCGGCGGCACCTGTCGGATCGGCCTCACGGATGCGATCGGCGCTGTAGAGCGACGGCCAGTCCTGCACGGCGAGCAGGTCGGTGACCTCAGCCCACGGCTGGAAGGCGGGGACGGTCTCCGACCATTCGCGGCGCACGTGCTCGCCGGTGAACAGGGTCACGTCCTCGCGGAAGTCGTCGGGCTCGGTGCGCTCTGCCGACCAGTTCGTCGCGAAGCCGTCGGCGTAGCTCGACTCGTGGAACACGTAGTACAGCGGGTTGCGGCCGCCGAACGGCATGGCACCGGCGAGGTCATAACGGAACGCGTTCGTGCTCGGATCGGCATCGAGGATCGACCACAGCGTCTGCCAGCCATTGTCGCCACCGAGGAGCGACCCGACGGACCGCATCCGAGACCGCGATACGACCTCGCCACTCGGCAGCACGATCCTGCCCGCATCCGCCAGGTCGACGAGCCGCCGCATGGCATCACGGTGCTCCGGGAACCGGCGGTAGTACCGCTCCGTCATGACGCGCATCTTGTCGTAGCAGAGCGCGTAGACATCGTCCGGGTGACGACCGACCGCGCTGAGACCGCCGGTGATGTAGACGTCGTCGAGGGACGCGGCGTCCGTGGTCAGGTAGGCGAGGGTCGTGAACCCGCCGAACGACTGCCCGAGCGTGCTCCAGGTCTCGGCCCCCAGGTGCTCGCGCATCGCCTCGGCGTCGCGCACGATGCTGTCCGCCCGCAGGTGCGTGAGGTATTCGGCAACCTCGACGGCCGGCATCCGGTCGAGGATGCTGTCGGATACCGGAGTCGACTTTCCCGTGCCGCGCTGGTCGAGCAGCACGACGCGGTAGTGGGCGAGCGCCGCATCCAGCCATCCCGGCGCCGTGGGCTGGTGGAACGGGGTGGGCGCCTCGTTGCCGGGACCGCCCTGGAGGAAGGTGAGGAACGGCAGGTCCTCGCCGCCCTCCCGCGACACGACGGCGGCGTGCACGTCGATGGTGCGGGCGTCGGAGGCGTCCCCCCAGACGAGCGGCACCTCGATGAGGTGGTCTTCGATGGTCAGATCCTGCAGGCGGCGCACGGTGGACGGCATCCCTCCACGGTACGCCGGGCTCCGGTCAGGCGGTGAGGTGCTTCACCAGGATGCTGACGCCGATCCCGATCAGCACGATGCCGCCCACGATCTCCGCCGGTCGGCGGAAGCGGGTGCCGATGCGGTGGCCGAGCAGCACCGCCGCGAGGGAGAACACGACCGTGACGAGACCGATCACCGCGATCGCGACCCAGATCGACACGTCCCAGAAGGTGAGGCTGACCCCGACGACGAGCGCGTCGATGCTCGTCGCGAGGGCGAGCACCAGGATCTCGCGGACCGTGAACCGGTCCTCGCTATCGGGGGCGTCGTCGCCGTCGGGAGTGAGCGCCTCCCACAGCATCTTGGCGCCGACGAGGAAGAGCAGGGCGAAGGCGATCCAGTGGTCGAACGGGGCGATGACCTCGGCGAACGCGGTACCCAGTAGCCAGCCGAGGAGGGGCATGACGGCCTGGGCGACGCCGAACGCCAGGGCCAGGATGAGGCCGTTGCGCACCACCCCGCTCCGGAGGGAGAGGCCGCGCCCGAGGGCGACGGCGAAGGCGTCGGCGGACACACCGATGGCAAGCAGGAACAGGGTCAGGAACGGCACGACAGAATCCAGAAGGGGAGAGGAGTGGCCCACGCGGCGGACCGTTGGCGCGTGGCGGGCGCGGCTCACCGGTGCGACGACGGCACACGGGAGCGCTTCCAGCATCCCGGTTCCGGCGGCGTCTCGCCAACTCCAGACGCCGATTTTCCGTATTTCGGGCCGCCGAAGAGGCCGCCCGGCGCGGTCAGCGCAGGAACTGCAGCGGGTCGAACTCGTCGATCGGGATGATGCGCACGCGTGGCAACCGCGCATCGAACGCACCCGCGTCGAACTCGAGGTCGAAGAAGCGCACCCCGGGGATCTGTGCGAACGCGGCGTTGCGGAACTCCTCGAACGCGAGCACGCCGAGCCGCCGCGACCCGTCGGCGAGCGCGCCGATGTCATCGACGAAATCGCCATCGTGACTGACCAGCACGACGTCGTCCTGGTACGCCGTCAGCGCCTGGAGCGTGCGCTGGATCGCGATGTCGACGACCTTCTCGTCCGCATCCCCCGACACCGGCACGGGCCGGAAGCCGATCGCCAGCAGGGCCTGCACGAACGGCATGGGCAGGTTCGTCGAGGCGTTGAGGAAGAACAGCCCCTGCACGTCCTGGTTCCAGGCGTCGGCGAAGAACGTGAGGATGCGGTCCCACCGGGGCCGCTCGTCCGGCTGCGGTCGCCGACCGAGGATCGAGCTGCCAAGGGTCGCGTCGATGTTCTCGCCGTCGACGAGCACCCAGGTCTTCCGGTCCGTGGCCACGGCATCCTCCTCGACGCGCGGCGCGCGTTCGGCCCATCCTACGTGGGGCCGGTGCGCCCTACCGCGCCGCACGGCCTCCGCGGCGCGGGTTGACAGACCCGTCAGCGCTCGGGTGAATGGACGGCATGGATGCGGAAGAACGAGCCTCGGTGGCCGCCCCGCTGCGCGACTGGCTCGACCGGCTCGCGCAGAAGGACGGCGCACCGGGTGGGGGATCGGCGGCGGGCGTCTTGCTCGCCACCGGCGCAGCGCTGCTGGAGATGGTGCTCCGATACAGCGACGCCGACGACGCGCTGCTCTCGCGCGCGAGCGCGTTGCGTGCTGCAGCGCTGGAGGATGAGCAGGCGGATGCCACCGCATCCGCGAACCTCGGAGCCGCCCTCGCGCGTCCCCGCGACGACCCCCACCGCGATGAGGCCGCCCGAGACGCCGGGGACGCCGCCGCCCGCACGTCCGTCCGTCTCGGCGACACCGGGATCGCGCTCGTGACACTGCTCGACGAGACGGCGGAGCGGACCGTCGCGGCGGTCGAGGCCGACCTCGGAGTGGCCGCGGAGTCGCTCGCCGCAGGCCTCGGCGGAGCTCTCATCAACCTGCGCGGCGACCTGGCCCTCATCGAGCGGCACGGCGCCACGGCATCGCCGGACCTTTTCGACGCCGCAGACCGGATGTCCGCCGCGCGCCGCAGCGCCGCAGACCATGCGGAGCGCGTGCGCGAAGGCTGACCCCGACGGAGCGTCGGACGGTCCGTAAACTTCCGAGGTGCCCACCACCATCCTCCTCGACTGCGACCCCGGCCACGACGATGCCATCGCGCTCTTCCTCGCCGCAGGCAACCCCGATATCGATCTGGTCGCGGTGACGACCGTCGCCGGCAACCAGACCCTCGAGAAGGTCACCCGCAACGCGCTGGCCGTCGCGACCGTCGCAGGGCTCAGGGATGTGCCGATCGCGGCGGGCTGCGACCGGCCGCTCGTGCGCACGCCGGAGACGGCCGTCGAGACCCACGGCGAGTCCGGGCTCGACGGTCCCGTGCTCCCGGCACCGCGCCTGATCGCAGACCCGCGGCACGGCGTGGACGTCATCATCGACACGGCCCGCTCCCACGCCCCCGGCGAAATCACCCTCGTCGCAACCGGAGCGCTGACGAACCTCGCGCTCGCGGTCCGTCTCGCCCCCGACATCGTCGACCGGGTGCACGAGGTCGTGCTGATGGGCGGGGGGACCGCCGGCGGCAACTGGACCGCGGCGGCCGAGTTCAACATCCTCATCGACCCGGAGTCCGCGCACATCGTGTTCACCGCCGGATGGACCGTCGTCATGGTGGGGCTCGACGCCACGCACCAGGCGCTCGCCACCCCGGACGTGGTCGAACGGATCGCGGCCGTGGGGACCGCGCCCGCCCGGTTCGTCGTGGAATTGCTCGACTTCTTCGGCCGTAGCTATCTCGAAACGCAGGGCTTCCCGCATCCGCCCGTCCACGATCCGGTGGCCGTCGCCCGCGTGATCGACGCGGCGATCGTGCCCGCGGAGCGGGTGCCGCTCACCGTGGAGCTCACCGGCACCCACACGCTGGGGATGACGCTCGCAGACCGCCGCGGCCCCGCACCGGCGGACTGCCGCACCTTCGCCGCCACCGGGGTCGACACCGACCGTTTCTGGGGGCTCGTGGTGGACGCGCTCGAGCGCATCGGCGACCCCGTCTGACCCGAACGGGTGCGCATAATTCAGGCAGAACCGTCGCACACCGTCTCACCGGACGCAGTGCACGCAGAATTGCCTGAGTTATGCGCAGCTCAGGCGTACTGGTCGAGAGGGCGGAGCGGTGGCTGCGCGCCGAGGCGCGTGACGGCATCCGCACCGACGGCACACGCCGCGCGGAGCGCCCGCTCCGCATCCCAACCGGCGTGGAGGGCGAGCGTGAGCGCGGCACAGAACGCGTCTCCTGCGCCGACCGCGCTCACCGCGTGCACGCGCGGTGCCGCCGCCCGCGCCACCTCGCGTCCCTGCTCGAACAGGGCAGCGCCCGCCGCCCCGTAGGTCACGGCAACCCGGCGGGCACTCGCGAGTTCGGGTAACTGGGCGTACTCGGTCTCGTTGACGATGATCAGGTCTGCGCGCGCGACGACCTCGGGCGGAAGCGGGCGGGCGGGTGCGGCATTGACCGCGAGGTACCCGGGCACCGTCGCGAGCGCCGCCACGGTCGCATCCGGGATCTCCAGCTGCGCGAGCACGGCCTCGTCCGCGGCGAAGGCGACCCCATCCACCGTGACGTCGTCGTTCGCGCCCGGGCAGACGACGATCTGGTTCTCGCCGGTCTCGTCGACCGTGATCAACGCGGTGCCGGTGGGGTTCTCGCCGAGCCAGACCTCCGCGGCGTCGACGCCGGCGTCCTGCAGGTTCTGCAGCATCGCGCGTCCGTCGTCGTCATCGCCGACCGCGCCGATCATGCGCACCCGTCCGCCGAGCCGTGCCGCCGCGACAGCCTGATTCGCGCCCTTGCCGCCCGCATCCCGTCGGAGCGCGCCACCGAGCACCGTCTCCCCCGCTCCGGGAAGCCGGGCGACGGATGCGGTCACGTCGATGTTGATGCTGCCCACCACGCAGAGGGGGCCGAGGGGTTCGGGCATGCGTCCATTCCACCACGCGTCCGCCCCGCCGCCGTGTGACGAGCGCGCAACACGGAGCGGGTATAACCGAAGGTGCCCCCGCGCGGACATCGTGGTCCGCTCCCACCCGACAGGAGCCTCCATGAGCGACCGCATGCCCGTTTACCTCGACTGCGACACCGGTGTCGACGACAGCGTCGCCCTGGCCTACCTCCTCGCATCCCCGGCGATCGAACTCGTCGGTGTCGGCACGGTCAGCGGCAACACGACGGCAGCGCAGGGAGCACGCAACACCCTCGACCTGCTCGCGCTCGCGGGGCACAGTCACATTCCGGTCGCCGTCGGCGCGCACGACCACATCGACCACCCCTATGACGGCGGCGCCCCGCACGTGCACGGCGAGAACGGCATCGGCGGGGTCGAGGTGCCGCGCGCCGCAACGGAACCCGACCCCCGAGGTGCCGCACAGCTGCTGCTCGACCTGTCGCACGAGTACGCCGGGAACCTGCGGGTGGTCACGATCGGGCCGATGACGAACCTCGCCCACGCCCTCGAGGCCGATCCGGCCCTGCCGAGCCGGGTCGCGGCGGTCGTGACGATGGGCGGCGCGGCGCTGGCTGCGGGGAACATCACCCCCGTCGCCGAGGCGAACGTGTACAACGACCCCCAGGGCGCCGCCGCGCTCCTCGCCGCGGACTGGGACGTGACCCTCGTCCCCCTGGACGTCACCATGGAGCACGTGCTCACCGAGGAGCAGCGCGGGATGCTGCTGGCCTCGGAGCGGCCGTTCGTCCGGGCGATCGGCGAGATCCTCGACCACTACTTCGACTTCTATCTGCCCACCTACGGCGAGCGCTCATCCGCGCTGCACGACCCGCTCGCCGCGGTGATCGCGGCGAGCGGGGTGACGCCCACGGTCGCTCCGCGGGTGCCGGTCACGGTCGACACGTCCTGGGGTCCCGGACGCGGCCAGACCATCGTGGATCTTCGCGGCCAGCGGCTCGGCGCCCGCGACCACGAGGGCGTCCGCACCAGGGTGGTGCTGCAGGTCGACGCGCCGGTGGCCCACCACCTGGTGTCGACCATCCTCGCGGGCTGACCGCATCCGGTCCGTGCGTGCCGCCCGGTGCGGCCTGACCGCATCCGATCGCCACCGTGCCGCGGTCACGCGACGGGTTCGCCGAAGGGGTCGTCCGGCGCGCCCGTGCTCGGCGACACCGGCTTCGGCGCCGTGAGCACGGCGCCCATGCTCGCGGCGATGACCAGCACGATGCCGAAGATCTCCAGCACGTTCAGGCCCTGCCCGAGGAGCAGGAACCCGGCGAGCGAGGCCGTGGCGGGGCCGAGCGTCATAAGAATCCCGAAGACGGATGCGGTGACCCGGCGCAGCGCAATGAGCTCGAGGGCGTACGGCACCATCGACGACAGCATCGCCACCGCGAAGCCGAGCGCGAGGATCTCGGGCCGCAGCAGCGCGGTGCCCGCATCCACCCATCCGAAGGGCAGCGACAGCAGCGCGCCCACCGACATGGCCAGCGCGAGACCGTCAAGGCCCCGGGTCTGCCGCCCGGTCTCCGCAGACGCCAGGATGTAGAGCGCCCAGCTGGCGGCGGCGCCGAGCGCGAAGAGCACACCCCAGAAGTCGAGCCGGTCCCAGCCGCCGCCACCGAGGGCGACGACACCCGCGAACGCCAGCAGTGCCCAGAGCCACGCGGCCGCACGGCGGGCGGCGACGATCGACAGCACCAGCGGCCCGAGCACCTCGATCGTGACGGTCACACCGAGCGGCAGTCGTTCCAGGGCGAGGTAGAACAGGCCGTTCATGACGGCGAGCACGACACCGAACCAGACCACCGACCGCCAGGCCCGCACCGACCGACCGCGCAGCGACGGCCGCGCGATCAGCAGCAGCACCACCGCGGCGAAGAACAACCGCATCATGACCATGCCCAGGGGCCCGGCCTGCGGGAACAGGAGCACCGCGATCGAGGCGCCGACCTCTTGGCAGGCGAGGCCGACCAGGACCAGGCCGATCGCGGGCGTGCGGCCCACGCCTCCGCTCACGACGCGGGAAGGGGGCAGACGGCGAGTGCGGTGATGGCGTCGTGGTAGTTCTGCGCCGTCCAGGGGAGGCCGGCGGCGGGTGCCGTCTGACCGGATGCGGCGGGAGCCTTGGATGCGATCGCCGCCAGCTCCCACGCCAGGTACGCACCGACGTTCTCCGATGCGGCGGAGTTGTTGAGCACGACGGCGACCGTGAGCCCCGTCGTCGGGTCGGCGAATGCCGCCGTGAGATACCCCGGAGCCGAACCGAACTGGCCGATGAGGGAGCCCGCCTGGAAGGCGCCGCCCGCGAAGGTGAACCAGGAGGGCTGGTCGAGACCGACCGGCATCGGGTCGGCGAAACGTCCCGCATCCTCCGGCACCAGCGCATCCGTGGCGAGCGCACGCACATAGGTCGCGAGGTCACCGATGGTCGAGACGACACCGCTGTTGGTGTACCCCATGCTGGCGGAGAGGACGGTGACGTCCGTGGGCTCCGCACAGTTCAGGACCCCGTCGGCACCCGGACGCGACAGCAGTCCGGTGAGCGCCGAGTCGCCCGGGGCTGCCGCGGCATCCGACGGCAGGCTGGTGGCCTCCATGCCGAGCGGCCCGAAGACGTCATCGGCGAGGAGCTCGGCGGCGGATCTTCCCGTCGCCTTCTCCAGGGCGAGGCCCAGCAGCACGTAGGCGGCATCGGAGTCGCGGTAGGTGGTGCCGATCAGGCTGTCGTCGCGGCTGCCGATGCCGTAGGCGGCGAGCTCGTTCGGGTTCCACTGGCGTTCGGGGGTGTTCAGGAAGTCGAGGCCGAGTCGCGCCTGGTAGGACCCCAGTCCGCTGGTGCCGTCGCAGAGCGAGCCGAGTGTGATCTGGTCCGGGAGCCCGGCGATGCTCGCGACGTAGTCGGTCACCGGGTCGTCCAGGGAGACGGTCTTCGACTCGGCAAGTTGGTACAGCACATCGCAGGTCATGGGCCGGGTCACCTCGGCGACGCGGAACGCCTCGTCGACCTCAGCGTCGCCGACGCCCGCGACCCAGGAGCCGCTCCACGGCGCCCACACCCCGACGATCGCCCCGGTGGAACCGGTCGCGGCCATGGCGTTGTCGACGGCGGCCGCCAGCTGCGTCTGCACCGCGTCCGGGAAGGCCGCATCCACCTGTTCGGGCAGGTCGACGGCCACATGGCGCTCGGGAGCGCAGGCAGTGGCCGCAGCGAGCACGAGTGCGAAGCCGAGGGCCGCCGCAACCGATCGTCGCACTGCGGAGCGGAACAGCATGGTCACCCCCGGTCGTCGTGCTTCAGCATTCAAACACACGCAGATCACAGCACCATCACGATGGTCCTAGCCTGGACACATGCCGCATCTTTTCGACGACGACGCTCTGGCCGGTGTGCTCGGGCACATGAATTCCGACCACCCCGAGGACAACCTGCTGATCGCTCGCGCGTTCGGTCCCGACGCGGATGTGCTCGGCTCGGTGATGACCGGGTTCGACGGCGACGGGGGCACCTGGCTGGTCACGAGCGCCGGCGGCGGCGAGAACGAGCTGCACGTGCCGTGGCCGGGGGGCGCCATCACCGAGCGTCGTGAGGTGCGTCGCGAGATCGTCGCGCTGTACGACGCGGCCTGCGCGCGATTGGGCGTCGAACCGCGCCCCCACTGACCCGCGGGGTCCGCGTCGACATTGTTCGACACCGAGGTTGTTAGGTTCTGCTTACCTGAAGGTATGATGGGCCGCATGAGCGAGCCGATCCCTTTCTCCAGCGCCCTACGCGAGCGTTCCGCGGGCGCCCACTCGGGCAGCGAGAGCGCCGGATTCATGTCCGACCTGATGAAGGGCGAGGGGACTCGTGACGACTACGTCGCGCTGGTCGCCCAGCACTGGTTCATCTACGAGGCCCTCGAGTCGACGGCGGCGCGGATGAAAGCCGACCCGATCGCCGCCGGATTCATCTCCGACCGCTTGACGCGGCTGCCCGCGCTGGAGGCCGACCTCGAGTTCCTCCTCGGTCCGGACTGGCGCGAGCGCATCGAGCCGCTGCCGACCACGCAGCGGTACGTGGACCGGATCAACCAGGTCGGCGCGACCTGGCCGGGCGGATTCGTGGCGCACCACTACACCCGCTACCTCGGCGACCTGTCGGGCGGCCAGTTCATCGGCAAGCTCATGGCGCGTCGCTTCGGCTTCGACACCAACGGCATCGGGTTCTACCTCTTCAACGACATCGCCGACCCGAAGGCGTTCAAGGACACCTACCGCGAGCAGCTCGATGCCACCCCGTGGGCGCAGGACGAGCAGGAGCGCGTGATCGACGAGGTGCTCCTCGCCTATCGATTCAACACGGAGCTGTTCGAAGATCTCGCCCGCGCGAAGGAATCCCAGGTCGCCTGAGCGACCGCATCCCCTACGTGACAGGGGTCAGGATGCGGCGGCGCGGGCGTCTCGCATGAACCGCTGCACATCCGGGTCGACGCGCACGTCGCTCGGACGCAGCGGCCGCGACAGGTAGAGCCCGTCGAGCGATGTCAGCCGGGACAGTGCGACATAGGTCTGGCCCGCCGCGAACGCCCCGGAGCCGAGGTCGATGATGGCGCGGTCGTACGTCTTTCCCTGCGACTTGTGGATCGTGACCGCCCAGGCCAGCCGGAGCGGGAACTGCGTGAACTCCGCCACGATGTCGCGACTGAGCTTTCGGGATGCGGGGTCGTACGCGTAGCGGAACCTCTCCCACACGGCGGGCTCCACGTCGTGCTGTACCCCGTCGACCTCGACGCGCACGCTGCCGCCGGTGATGCGGGTGACGGTGCCGATGGTGCCGTTGACCCAGCGCGGGCCCTCACCGAACGGCTGCACGTCGTTGCGGAGGAACATGACCTGCGCCCCCACCTTCAGCTGCAGCTGCGCGTCGGCGGGGAAAGCCGCCTCCCCCCGCCCGAAGTCGCCGTTGATGGTGGCGCCGGTTGATCGTGTTGACGATGTCGTTCCGGGTGGCGAGCGTGATGATGGGCGGGTCGTCAGCGCCCTGCTCTGGCGGCCGGCGCGCGCCGGTGTCGTTGAGGATCTTGGCCATGTCGGCTGTGACCTGGCCGTGGCGGACCGCGTTCAGCAGCGCCTTGAACCCGTCGTCGGCCTGACGGTGGATGTGGCGCAGCTCCACGATCCGCAGCTGCGCGCCGTGCCGGCCGAGGTCGACGAGCCCGTCACCGCTTTCCTCCCCCGCCCACACGTGTGCATCGAAGAACCACGACGAGCGGTAGTGGTCGCGCATGTACCGCAGCTCGTCGCCTCGGGGCGGGACCGGGGCGAGCTGGTACGGGTCGCCGAACATGACCACCTGCACCCCGCCGAACGGCTCGCCGCGTTTGCCACGCGCCTGTCGCAGCGCCCGGTCCATGCCGTCCATGAGGTCGGCGGAGACCATCGACACCTCGTCGATCACGAGCGTGTCGATGGCGTTCAGGATCTTGCGGGTGGCGTCGTTCTGCTCGATGTCGCTGCCCGCGATGAGTCCGATCGGGAGCCGGAACAGGGAGTGGATCGTCTGTCCCTCCACGTTCAGCGCGGCGACCCCGGTCGGCGCGCACACGGCGATCTGCTTGCTCGTGTTCCACGACAGGTGCTGCAGCAGCGTGGACTTGCCGGTGCCGGCGCGCCCGGTGATGAACACGTGCTCGCGGGTGTCCTCGATGAGACGGAACAGCGCCTCCTGTTCGGCAGACAGCGCGACGGTGTTCACCTGCTCCATGGTAGGCGGCAGGATGCCGTGGGCCGACGCTCCCGCGCCCCGCTGTGACGAACCGCGTCTGTCCACAGGAGCGCGTACCCGATTCTGCCCGCCAGCCTTCCTAGACTGTGCAGGTGGGAGAGCGCCAGGGGAAGCGGCCGCGGGTGGCGCGGGATCTCACGCTGCTCGCGCTCGTGGGCGTTCTGCTGGTCGGCGCCCTGCTGGCCGGGGCGGGCGCCCTCTACCGGGAGTTCTACAGCCCGTCGGCGTTCGTGCAGCGGTACCTGTCGCTGCTCGAGGACGGGCGCGCGGCCGACGCCCTGGCCCTACCCGGCGTCGCCCTGGATTCCGCCGAGCTCGAGGCGGCGGGACTGCCGCCCACCGCATCCGATGCGTTGCTGCGCCGCGCCGCGCTCGGTAACCTCCGCGACGCCCGCATCACCTCGGAGACCGTCGACGGCGAGGATGTCGTCGTCGGGGTGCACTTCGTCGCCGGCGGCCATGACGGCGACGTCGACTTCCGGGTGCGCTCGGACGGCGTGATCGGGGTGGCCCCCGCCTGGCGGTTCTCGCAGAGCCCGCTGGCGGTCGTGGAACTCCAGGTGACGGGGTCGATGGTCTTCGCGGTCAACGACTTCGTGGTGGACAAGCGGCAGGTTTCGGTAGACGGCGTCGACGCCGACCCGTCCGCATCCCTCCCGCTCCTCGTCTTCTCCCCCGGCATCTACGCTGTCTCGGTCGACACCGCCATGGCCGAAGCGGACGGCGTCGCGGTCATCTCGAACGCCCCGATGCGCAGCGTCCCGGTCGAGGTGGACGCACGGCCAACGGTCGAGTTCACCGACCTGGTGCAGCAGCGGGTGGAGGAGTTCCTCACCGCGTGCGCGACCCAGGAGGTGCTGCAGCCCACCGGGTGCCCGTTCGGCTACGTCGTGAACAACCGCGTCGAGAAGCTGCCGACCTGGTCGATCGTGCAGCAGCCGCTGGTCACCCTGGTCGCCGACGGTGCCGGCTGGCGGATCCCGGACACCGGGGCCGTCGCGCACATCGAGGTCGGGGTGCGGTCCATCGCCAGCGGTGCGTACCGCGACGTGTCCGAGGACGTCCCGTTCCTCGTGAACGGCACCATCGAGGTGCTCGACGACGGCACCGCGTCGATCCGCATCGGCGGCGCCCAGGCGGGCTGAGTTCAGCGGGGGACGCGGGCGTCCCGCTCGGCCAGCTGCGCCAGTCGCGCGTTGTACGCCTCGAGCTCGGCGTCCCCGGTGCGATCGGCATGCCGGTCGCTGCGGCGCTGCGCACGGTCGTCGTTGCGACTCCATTGGATCGCGACCGTGATGCCGAGGATGACGCTCGGGATCTCGCCGATGCTCCACGCGATCCCGCCGCCGACGTACTGGTCCTCGAGCGGAGTCGCGCCCCAGGTGCGCCCCATCGAGCCGAACCATTCGGAGACGAACAGGCCGGTCTGCATCATGATGGCGATACCGAAGAACGCGTGCATCGCGATCACGGCGACGAGCGTCACGAGCCGCATCGCGTAGGGGAAGCGGAACGGGATGGGGTCGATGCCGATGAGGCTGAGCACGAACAGGTACCCGGTGATGAGGAAGTGGACCGTCATCCACTCGTGACCCAGGTGGTCGTAGAGGGACCACCGGAACAGGTCGCTGTAGTAGAACAGCCAGAGCGAGCCCACGAACATGCCTGCGGCGAACACCGGGTGGGTGACGACCTTCGCGAACGGGGTGTGCACCGCCCACATGATCCACTCCCGCGCACCGCGGGTGCCGTCGGTGCGCTTGCGGATCGCACGGAGCGCCAGCGTGATGGGAGACCCGGGCACGAGGAGCAGCGGGATGCCCATGGTCAGCAGCATGTGGCCGAGCATGTGCACGCTGAACAGGTAGTCCTGGTAGGCGTTCACCGGGCCGCAGGTGACCCACAGCAGCAGCAGCATGCCGAGGACCCACAGCACGGTGCGATAGAGCGGCCAGGAGTCGCCGCGGCGGCGGAGCCGGCGGACCCCGGCGAGGTAGAAGAAGAGCCCGAACGCGACGACGAACGCCCACAGCAGGTCGACGTCCCACTCCGTGAACCAGCGGAGCCCCACGAGCTCGGGGGGCACCGGGGAGTTGGTGAGGAAGGTCGCGGGGTCGCTGACGTTCGCGACGACCTCTCCGGCCGGCGTGGGGGTGCGGGCGAGCGCGGCTGCGGCGCCGCTGGCGATGCCCATGAGCGCGAGTTCGAGCCCGATGAGTCCCCAGAACCGGCGGGATGCGGCATCCTTCGTCGCCATCGCCCGGATGAGTCGGGTGCGGTACCAGGCGCCCAGCACCCCGAGGCCGAGGAGAGCGACGACCTTGACCGCGAGAATCGCGCCGTAGGGGCTGAGGAGGTTCTCCCAGGTGACCACGGCGACGGCGGCGCGCACCGTGCCGGAGATCGCCACGACCACGAAGGCGAGCAGGGCAATGCTGGAGTAGCGGCGGAGCGCGTCGACCAGCTCGATGCGCCCGAGCAGCGGGCGGATGATGACCATGAGGATGACGCCGCCGAGCCACACCGCCGCAGCCAGGATGTGCAGCACGAGCGACACGGTCGCCATGTTGTGGCTGGACAGCTCCCCGGAGTGACCCTGCGTTCCCATGGGGACGAGGCTCGCGAGCGCGAGAACCGCGACGATGAGGGTCGCGGTCCAGGACCGGACGGCGAAGGTGAGCACGGTGAGGGTGGCACCGGCCACGGTCGTGATCAGCCAGGTGCGGCCGAGTTCGGTCTCGAGCAGGAACCGGCCGAGCTGCTGGCCGAAGAGGGCGTCCGCACTGGGGCTGGCGTTCATCACGTTCACGAAGGTGAAGAAGCCGGTGACGGCCGCGGCGACGGTGAACGCGGCCGCGGCGATGGATGCGGTGTCCAGCGCGGCGTCGAACGCTCGGTCACCCTGACGCAGCGCGAACAGCGTGGTGACGAGGGAGCCGACCATGACCGCGGCGGAGAGGTTCACCAGGAGCGTGGCGATCGGCAGACCCCACCGGACCACCGGCCCGGCATCGGCAAGCGCCAACGGCGCGGCGCCCCCGCCGTAGGCGAGCGCCGCGATCAGGGCGGCGAGCGCCGTGACCACGAGGATCACGGGGCCCGCGATGCGCATCGGGGTCACCCCTCCAGCCTAAGCGCGCATGACAAAGGGGGACGCCTCTCGGCGTCCCCCCATCCGTCTGACGACGGCGTTCGTGGCGTCGTTACTTGACGGCGGCCTTCAGCTTCGAACCCGCGGTCACCTTGACGCGCTTGCCCGCGGGGATGGCGATCTCGGCGCCGGTCTGCGGGTTGCGGCCGGTGCGGGCGGCGGTGTCGACCTGCTCGAAGGCGATCCAGCCGGGGATCGAGACCTTGCTGCCCTTGGCGACGGCCTCGGAGACCGTGGTGAAGAGGGAGTCGAGCACGCTCGACACGGCGGACTGGCTCTGACCCGTGGCGCTGGCGATGCTCGCGACGAGCTCGGTCTTGGTGATGGACTTGTCGGCCATGTGGATGTCCTCCAGACGGCGAGAGCCGCCTTTTCTTGACGTGGTTCCGGAAGCGGACTCCCGGTTGGTCGGGTCGACCGCGCTCGAATATACCGGCGATCCGCGTGATTCCGCGGATTTTGGGGCATTTCGCGCACACTGTGACGGCGTGTCACCCCGGTTTCACCCGCATCCGGTCCCGAAACGGCCTTCCGGCCGCGGTCGCCTCACCTCTCCCGCCGCCGCGCATGTCCCACTTTCTGCAGAACATGTCCCACTTTCTGCCGCTCTAAGCCGGTCATACCGACAGAAAATGGGACATGCAGCACGGAGGGGCGCTTCGGGGGCAAGCGAAAGGCCGGGGCCCCGAACGG
This sequence comes from Microbacterium sp., assembly GCF_026393345.1. GTDB lineage: Bacteria > Actinomycetota > Actinomycetes > Actinomycetales > Microbacteriaceae > Microbacterium. The sequence goes on along the minus strand of NZ_JAPLAI010000056.1, from coordinate 33,970 downwards.
GATCCCGGCCAATCGATGGATGCTGTGGTCAGCTCACCAGCTGGACTTGGTGACACCGGGCAGCTCGCCGCGGTGTGCCATGTCACGGAAGCGGACACGCGAGATGCCGAACTTCGTGAGGACACCGCGGGGGCGGCCGTCGATGACGTCGCGCGAACGCACACGGATGGGCGATGCGTTGCGGGGGAGCTTCTGCAGCCCCAGGCGGGCGGCTTCGCGCTCTTCGTCGGTCGACGTCGGGGAGACGAGGGCCTTCTTCAGCTCGGCGCGCTTGGCGGCGTAGCGCTCGACGATCACCTTGCGCTGCTCGTTGCGCGCGATCTTGCTCTTCTTAGCCATGGGATCAGCGCTCCTCTCGGAATTCGACGTGCTTACGGACGACCGGGTCGTACTTCTTCAGCACGATGCGGTCGGGGTTGTTGCGGCGGTTCTTGCGCGTCACGTAGGTGTACCCCGAGCCGGCGGTCGAACGCAGCTTGATGATCGGACGAACGTCCTGGGCCTTCTTCGCCATTAGAGCTTCACACCCTTCGCGAGGAGGTCCTTGACGACCGACTCGATGCCGCGGGCGTCAATGACCTTGATGCCCTTCGCCGACACGTTGAGCTTGATGTTGCGGCCCAGCGACGGAACGAAATAGGTCTTCTTCTGCACGTTCGGGTCGAAGCGGCGCTTCGTCCGACGGTGCGAGTGCGAGATTGCGTGACCGAAGCCGGGAACCGCTCCAGTCACCTGGCACACTGCTGCCATGGTGATGTCTCCTTCTGTACCGTGAAACCGGACGGCTTCACCCAAGATCCCTTGTCTGCACCCGCGGATCACCCGGTCGTTTCCGACCTGATGGAGAAGCGGGTACGAACTACACGCAGGAGTGCGCGCAGACAAACGACGAGTTTAGCACGGACGGCGTGTCGGCCTTGACGGCGGTCACCGTCGGTTGGCCCTGACGGTGACCACCCCACTCCGCCGAGACCATATCCCCCGCGCGAGACCACATCCGTTTCGATGGGGTCTCGGCGAACGGATGTGGTCTCGGCAGGGTGCCGGGCGGGAGTCAGCGCGGGCCGACGTGTCGCCGACCGCGGACGAGGGCCACCCCCACCAGCAGCGCGAGGATGCCGAGAACGGAGGGGATAACGGGATCTGCCCCGGTGCTGGCCACGACCGGGTGCGACGTATCGCGCACGCCCGGCGACGGGTCGAGCAGCGGCCGCCCCGTGGGAGGTGCCGTCACGGCATCGGTGACGCGGTAGGTGCGGGTGACGATGACGGTGTTGCCGGCATGGTCTGTCGCACGGACCGCGAGCTGCCGCACCTCGGGCGTGACAACCCCCTGCAGCGCGCGGAGCGGCGCGGGGACGACCTCGCAGGAGGCGACACCCGACAGCGGATCGCTGCAGGTGAACGTGGGTGCAGGGATCGCATCCGCGGAATACAGCGCACCCTCGGCGGGCGAGGCGATCGTCACCGTCGGCGCGGCGCGGTCGATGCGGATCGTGATCGTGCGTGCGGTCCCCGGGTCATCCACCCAGAACGCCAGTGTCGTCTCGCCCTCCGCCCTGATCGTCACCTCTGCTCGCCCGGCGGCAGAGCCTTCGTCCGCCTGTGCGCCATCGGTGCGCCAATGGACGGTGGCGGCGGATTCGGCGGCAAGCGCGGCGCCGCGCGAGGAGTGCGCGACGGGGGTCTCCGCATCCGGGTCCGGCGCGGTGAGGACCACGGTCGTGTCGTCGGCGTACCAGCCGCCCGCCGGCACCTCCGGCATCTCCACCTCGATCGGAGTGGGCTCCGCCTCGTCGGCGTCGACCTGCACCGCGACCTCGCGGCGCGACTCGAAGCCGTCCGCATCCCTGACCGTGGCGACGAACCGCACGATGCCCTCCTCCGCCGGGGCGGCACCCGAGAGTCGCCCGGTGGCGGGATCGAGTGTGATCCACGGTCCCGTCGCGGATGCACTGAACGTGTACGGCGCAGTACCGCCGCGGGCGACCAACTGCGCATCCAGTGTTGCGCCCGGCTGCACGCTGACGGTCAGCGGGTCGAGGGTGAGGCCGCCGGCCGGACGCTGGGCGGTCACCGTGCCCGCCGCCCCGGTCCCCATTACGTTCACGGCGGCGACGCGCAGTTCGTACTCCACGCCGGGGGTCAGCCCGAACACCCGTGCGGAGAGCTCAGTGGCGTTCACCTGGACGACTGCGCCCTCCGGGAGGGCGGGTTCCGCCGTCACGCGGTACCCGGTGATGTCTGCACCGCCGTCGTCGGGCCGGTCCCACCCGAGGTCGATCGCGCCCTGCCTGCCGGCGGTTGAGGCCTCGACGTCCGCCGGCGCTCCGGGCGTCGTCGGGACGCCCCAGCGCAGGAGGAAGTCACCCTCGGTCATACCGGAGTACGCCGTGGTCCAGATACCGGTGACCGCGACGAGGTATCGCTGCCCCTTTTCGGCATCGAAGGTCGTGCGGGGGCTCCGCCACGTCTCGGGTTTCGGGAGGACGGCCGGCGCGTGCAGAATCGGGTCCGCGCCGTCCGGGCCGGGCAGGAAGACGAGCGCCTCGGGCCGGGCGATCTCGTCGGTCTCCGCATCCACCGTGAAGCTCACGAGACCGTCGGCCGGGGCGGTCCACTCGTACCAGACCATGCTGGAACGGAATTCGGCGCCGGAGGGCTGCGGCGGGATCGCCTCGATGTACCCGCCCAGGCTGTTCCCGGCGATCTCGCCGGCGGCTCCCCGGATGGTGACGGCGTCACGAAGCAGATCGTTCTCCGGCGCGGTCTGCACGGCGACCCGGTAGGTGGAGTCCCAGACGAGCGCGATGTCCGACTCGTCACGGCTCACGCGCAGGTAATACTCCTGGCCGCGCTCCTGCCGCAGTCCCGCATACCCGAGCTTGGGCTTGACGATGGCATCCACCGGTGCGATCCCGAAGTCACCGTCCGGATCGGCGGTGAACAGGTCGATCGTCGACGTGCCCCCGTACGTCCGGAACCACAGGTAGGCATCCGAGCCGCCCGTCCACCGGTACCAGACCGATTGCGCGGTGGGTGAGCCGCACTCCCCGCACGCATCCGGCTCACCCGGCTGCACGCCCGCGGCACCCAGGTCGCCGGTCAGCATCGCGTCGGCGGTCGGATCGAGCGATGTCGCGGCCGCGATGTCGTCGTTCCCCGGCCGGCTTGAGAAGCGCCATGCCCCGGTGAAACCCAGCGGATCCGATGATCCGGCGTACCCGATCACCTGCAGCGCGATGGTGTCACCCTTGTCCACGAGAATCTGGATCCTCGAGTAGGGGTACTTCGTGTGGCGCTCCCCGGCGGGTTCCAGCGTCGCCAGGGTGTCGCCGAGGTAGGCGTTGACCTGCGAGAAGGGGTCGCTGATCAGCAGCGCGCCCTCGTCCGGCGCCTGGTAGACGAACCACTGCGTGAGTTTCGCGGGGTCGCCGCCGGGCTCGCCCGGCTCGCAGGTGCTCCACCGCGTCTCGGCGTCGAACGTGCCGGCGGTACCGGTCAGTTCCGTCGCCTTCGCGAACGCGTCGTTGGCGGGCGGGTTCTTCGGTGCGACGTGGATCACCGCAGTCGCTATCGAGACGGAGCCGTCCGCAGCGGTGGATGTCACGGACGCCAGGTAATCCCCCCAGTTCGGGTACGTGACCGACGCCACCCGGGAGGCGGTGCCGGCCGGATACGACGTCGAGCTCCACCAGCCGGCGTCGAGGACGCTCGCGGCCCCGGTGGCGGTGCGGAAGGTGACGGTCCGCCCGGCGACGGTGTACGTGAAGGATGCGCGCGTGCCGTCGGCGGTCGCGTCGCCCCGCGCCGTCCCTTCGGCGGCGCCGGTCGTCCAGCCGGCCTCGCAGACGTCGCCGGAACGGACGATCACGGCCGCGGATGGCGTGGAGTCCGTGCTGCGCTGCTCGTCATCGATGGCCGCCACCCGGAACCGATAGCTGCCGGAGGTCAGCGGTACGGAGCCGGATCCGACGACGGCGGTGCGCTGGCGTCCGTCGACGGTGACCGGCGCGAGGGCCACACCGTTGTGGATCGGCGTGATTTCGAACGCATCCAGGTCGGTCGCGGGGTGCTGCCACGACACGACCGCGCGGCCGATCGCTGCCGTGGCCGCCAGCGCGGTCGGGGCGGCGGGCGGCGGCGGGGGCGGCGGCACCGGGTCACCGCAGTCGGCGACGGTTGCCAGTGCGCGGCCCTTTCCGTCCGCCCAGGTGACGTACCGGATGCTGCCCCCCTCCGACTCGACGGAGAATCCGTAGCTCGCCTTCGCCTGCCGGGTCGCGTCGGCGACTCTCTTTCCGGTCACGTTGTCGGTCAACGTGTACGAGCCGCTGAAGGTGGGCGACAGCTGCAGGATGCCCAAGACGCCACCGCAGGGACTGAACCACCACTGCGCGCTCGGTTCGGTGATGGAGGTCGTGAAGGTCGGGGTCTTCTTGCCGGAATCGAGGTCGAACATCTTCACGCGGGGGCGGGTGCCGTCGCTGTCGGCGATCAGCAGGAATCGCGCATCCGGGCTGAAACCCCACCCGGAGGTGGCGCCGGTGTCGGCAGCCGCCGCCGAGCGCACGGTTCCGGAGGTGCGGCTGAGGGCCGACGCGATGCTGAGGCGCGTGGCCGATGTGGGTTCGGGGACCGATGCGGTGCGGTCGGCCGGCTCGGTGCCTGCCGCCGCACGTTCGGGCACGGTGGCCTCAGGTGCGGTGGCGTCGGGCACCGGCTCCCCCGTCGGCGGCGTGCTCGGGGCAGGCGTTTCGTCCGACGGAGTCGCGGACGGAGCGCCCGAGGGGGACTCGGATGGCCGCGTGCTCAACGGCGGCGTGCTCGGGGGCGGCGTCTGGCCCGTGTCACCCGGCTCATCTCTCTCGGTGCCGGGATCCGTGCCGTCCGCCGGCTCGTCCGCCGGCTCGTCCGTCGCAGCGAGGCCGGGCCGAGTCGGAGTGGGGGTGGGCGTGGGTTGCGGCTTCGGGAGCGGAATCTTCGCGGTCACTTCCACGGGCGCGCTCTTCTTCCCCCATCGGTTCACGATGCGCAGCTCGAACGTGTACTTCACCCCCGGCGTGTAGCCGGTGAGCCGGATGTGGCGGGCTCCGACGTCCACCCGCTGCGAGGCTTCGGGGGCGATGGGATCGACGAGCAGCTGGTAGCCCGTGATGGCCCCGTCGCCCTGGTAGTACGGCTCATCCCAGGTGATCTCGATGTCCGTCGTTTTCTTCGGCACCGTCGCTTCGACGTTTCGCGCGGCGGACGGCGCTCCCGAGTCGCCGCCCATCCCACCCGGGTCGGATGCGGGAAAGACGATGGGCGCGCTGTCGGTCACCAGGGGCTGACCCCCGGCGCGGGCGGAGTACACGGACAGGCGCTGTTCGGTGTTTCCCTGCACCGCGCCGACGATCAGTCGTTCCCCGTTCGCGCTGAAGGCGAAGTTGATGCTCGACGCCGTGACGCCTGAGTCGCTCGCGATGACCTTGCCGGTGGAGCCGCTCAGGTCGTACAGCTGCCAGGCGATCATCTGACCCGCACCCAGGGTCCAGGTGAGGAACCGGTCTTCGTCGGGGCCGAACCCCCAGCGGCGGTCGGTCCCGCTCATCGGCAGCACCGTCAGCGGCCGGTTGCGGTCACCCGCGCGATAGATCGTGCCGGTGGTCTGTGCGACGACGATCTCGTACTCCCCCGAGGGCGACGTCGCGAGGTTGTCCGCGCGGCGCGTATACGCCGGGGCGACACCCGGATCGGGAGCGACGAACGGACCGATCTGCTCGCAGGCGCAGTCCGCGCTCTCCGCGGCACGTGCCGCGGGCGTGAATGGCCCGCCGGGCAGCACGGCGATGCCGAGGCCGAGCACGAGGCCGGCGATGAGAGGCGCAGCGATCCACGCGAGCAGACGGCGGGACAGGGGAAGAAGTGACATGAGCGGGTGCTTTCCGGGCAGGGGGCACCGCCCGGCCCACGCGCTGTCCGCGCGGGCCGGGTGTGCGTTCGGGGAGGACAGGGGGGACGGCCGAGGGAAGGGGTTATGGGTCGGATCAGTCCAGCGGGTGTCCGGTGCGGATGACACGTTCCGGGTCCCATGCGGCCACCACCGCACGGAGCCGTTCGACGGCGGCGCCGTACAGTGCGGTGGCGGCCTCGGGGGTGTCGGTGAAGTTCTTCACGACCGCGTCCGCGGCGTACGGCGCGAGGCGTTCGATCACGGCCGCGGCCGCGGAGCGGACGGGGCCCTGCGCCTCGGGGAACGGCACGATCCCGACGCTGTAGACCAAACCGGCGCCGTCGATCGATGCGACGGCGCCGCCGCCGGTACGTCCGGGGGTCAGCATCCCGCCGAGGTGTCGCAGCTCGATCGAGAGCAGCGAGGTCGACGACGGTGCGAGCGCCGCGTCCAGGAACGCCTCCAGCGCGTCCGGGGTGAGCTCGCTCAGCACGACACTCTCGCCGTACGCGGGGCTCGGCTGGTCGGGGTCGCCGTGCACGCTGGCCAGGTCGGCGGGCGACATCGGGCGCACGGAATCCAGCTCAGGGCCGAGCGCACGCAGCGGCTGTAGGAGGCTGTCGGCGGCATCGGCATCGGCCTGGATTGCCGCCTCCACCGCGACGAACGACCGGCCGCGGAGAAACTCCGGGATCTCGGGGATGGGCGGATAGCGAAGTACCCGGACGAGCGAGGTGACACCGTCCGGCAGCGTCTGCGCCCAGTCCCGCCAGGCGTGCGCGATCTCCGGCGCCCGCTCGAGCGGCCACATCAGGCCCCCCGCGACGATCTCGTCGATCGGATACAGCTGCAGCTCGAGCCCGGTCACGACCACCGGCGCGACACCGCCCCGTGCGGCCCAGAACAGATCGGCGTGCCGTGCGGCGTCCACGTGCAGCGATCGACCGTGCGCGTCGACCACGTCGAGGGCGCGGATGCTGTTCGCCGCCAGGCCGTGCGACCGCGCCAGCCAGCCGACGCCGCCGCCGAGGGTGAAGCCGGTGACGCCGACCGAGGGCGCCATCCCCGCGACGGCGGCGAGGCCGTGCTCCGCTGCCGCGCCCACGACCTGCGACCACACGGCGCCGGCGCCGACGCGGGCGCGCTCGGTCTCCGGGTTGATCTCGATCGTGTCGAGGGCACGTGTGCGCAGCAGGATCGTGTCCCGCAGCGACGGGATCGCGGTGGCGGCGTGGCCGGTGCCCTGCGGTGCGACGCTGAGCCCGAGCTTCCGTGCGGTCGCCACGGTGGCGACGACGTCCTGCTCGGTGGCGGCGTACACCACGGCGGCCGGATGCTGGTCGGCCAGCAGCTGCCACGCCCGGCGGGCGTCGTCCCAGTCGGGGTCGCCGGGTAGCACCACGGTGCCGGTCACCCGGGTGCGGAGGCGTTCCAGGTGATCGCCGGGGAGGATGCCGGCGTCGGGGGTGGATGCGGGGTCGTGCGCGGTCATCACGAGTTCTTTCTGGGCGAGGGGGGAAGGGAGGGAGGGGTGGGCACACGACGGATGCGTCGAGGGTGCCGCAGCGAAGGCGCGCGCCAGACCCTGCGGCGTCAGCGGACCGAGGAGCCGGCGAGGTCGCGGAGCACACGGTCGACGCCGGCGGGGCCGGGCGCCGCGGCGATGGCGTCGCCGATCCGCCGGGCGTGCTGTGCGAACGACGGCTCGGCCAAGAGGCGGTCGACGGCGCGGCGCAGCGGCGCGGGGGCGAGGCGCCCGCGGCGCGGCTGCAGGCGCAGCCCGGCACCGCTCCAGGCCACCCGGGCGGCGACCTCCGCCTTGTCCTCGGTGTTGCCGGTGGCGAGGATGGGCACGCCGTGAGCGAGGGCGTAGTGGACGCCGCCGTACCCGCCGTTGGTGACGAGCGCGCTGAGCCGCGGGAAGAGCCGGTCGTACGGCAGGAAGCTCGCGATCCGCGCGTTCGCCGGCAGCGAGCCAGCGGGAAGGTCGCGGCCGCCGGCGGTGGCCACGACGAGCACGTCTCGGTCGGCGAGCGCCTCGAGCGTCGGGAGGACGAGATCCTCGAGGTGCGCGTTCGCGACGGTGCCCTGGGTGACGTGGACGATCGGGCGGGTCTCCTGCTCGATCTCGTCCCACCACTCGGGCAGGGCCGTCGTGGAGGCATCGGCGAGTGAGACCGGCCCCACGAAGTGCACCGGCGTCCTCAGATCGCTGCGGGGGTACTCGAACTCGGGAACACTGAACTGCACCACGGCGTCGGCCAGTGCGGGATAGTTCATCACGGCCTCCCGCAGCTCGGAGCCCACGATCTCCCGCACCATCCGCTCGCCCGTGCGCTGCAGCTCGCTGAACACGAACCGCTCGGTTGTCCACGACAGGAAGGCATTGCGGGCGCGGCCGACGGGTCCGGGCAGTGGCGGAATCCCCAGCGCGAAGGGCGCGGTGTCCCGGCTACGCAGGCCCAACGGCACGATGCCGAGGTTCACCACCGGCGGCCGTTCGCCGGCGGGTCGGCACAGCAGCAGCATCCCGCCGAGGAACATGCTCTCGGCGAGCACGACGTCGGTGTGCTGGGCGCGCAGCTGTTCATCGACCGCGCGGAGCTGCGCCGGGGCCGGCTCGAGGAAGATGTGCTGCAGATCCCAGCGGGCGGCGGCAACCCCGGTCAGCCCGACGCGGCCGGGGAAGGCCGCATCCATGGCGCGGTCGTCGTAGTCGGCCTCCGCGGGGAGCGGGATCCAGCGGGCGCCAGCGTTTTCGACGGCGTCGCGATACCGCGCACCGGTGAGCACCCGGACGTCGTGGCCGGCCGCGGCGAGGTTCCGGGCGACGGCGAGCGTGGGCGCGACATGACCGTGAACCGGGGTGGTGCAGATGAGGACGGAAAGCATCGGAGGCCTGACTGTTAGGATGTTGAAAGAACTCCTGAAGTATTCACTACCCCTAGAGGAAAGTCAATAAGTGTCTCCCTACGTTTCTCCGTTGCGCGAAGCGCAAGCCGCCGACACCCGCCGCCGCATCCTGGACGCCGCCGTCCTCGTCTTCGGCGAGCAGGGATACTCCGGCGCGTCGCTGGCCCGCATCGCGACCGCGGCGGGGGTGTCGCTGGAGACGGTCAAGCAGCACGGGCCGAAGGCGGCGCTGCTGCTCGCCGCGTTCGATCACGCGTTCTCCGGCGCCGAGGGCGAGGGGCCGCTGCACGCCCGGGAGTTCGGCGAGCAGGCCGCCGCCATGCCCGGGCCGGAGTTCCTGCCGTACCTCGTCGATTTCATCGCGTCCGCCAACGCCCGGGTGGCCCGGCTCTGGCCCCGCGTGCTGGATGCGGCATCGGGTGATGCGGAGGTGGCGAAGCGGCTGGAGCTGCTGCAGGTGAGCCGGCGCCAGGACATGCTCGCGGGCATCGCGATGCTGCGCGAGAAGGGCGTGTGCCACAGCACCCGTCCGGACGACGAGCTGGCGAGCGCCTTCTCGTTCCTCATCTCCCCCGAAGGTCACACACAGCTCGTGATCGAGTCCGGCTGGTCGGAGGCCGCTTACCGTGCGTGGGTCACCACTGCCGTGGAGCGTCTGGTGATGCAGGACTGACGGCACCCCGTCTATCGCCGAGACCACATCCGTTCCGCGAGACCACATTCGATCGGATGTGGTCTCGGCGATCGGATGTGGTCTCGGCGGGGGCCTGCGGGCTCAGGCCTCGACGGCTCCGCGGCCGGGACGAAACGGCGACACGGTCGGGTCACCCGGGATCCAGAACCGCCACGGGAACGCCGAGGTGCCCGCAACTCCCGCGACGCCGACGCGCGGTCCGCTCGCGTAGGCCGCGAGGGGGGCGACCGGCAGCAGCAGCCGCGCCACCGCTCCGGCCTGCTCGGCGCCCGTGACCGCGTCGATGCCGTCGTGCACGGGATGCCGGAGGCCCACGGCGTCGCCGAGTCGCCCGGGCCCGCGGGCGAGGTCTCGCGGCGCGCGGACGACACCCCGGCGGGCGAGGCGGCGGCGGGTCGCCGCCTCCTGCCCCTCGATCACCTCACCGCCGCGCAGCAGAATCCCACCCGCGACGCCGACGGGCCCGCTGACCACGTTTACGCAGGAGTGGATGCCGTGGCTCAGGTAGACGTACAGGTGCCCGGACTCCCCCCACATCGTGGCGTTCCGGGCGGTGGGTCCCATCCGGGCGTGCGAGCCGGGGTCGGGGATATCCCCAGTCCCCTGCCCGTGATAGGCCTCGACCTCGGTGATCCGCAGCGCGACCTCGTCGCCGTCGACGACCGTGACCAGATGCCCGCCCAACAGTCGCGGCGCGACGTGCAGCGGCAGGTCGCTCAGCGCGTCGCGGGTCGCGGGTCGGAGCGCCGTCACGACACCGGCCCCTGACACCACGAGATGGCGAAGGCTGCGAGCACCGACACCGTCGAGCCGTCGTCGAGGTCGATCACGTGCGTGTCGACGGATGCCGGCACCGGCAGGTCGTATCCGGTGCGGTACGGGTTATCGGCCGCATCCGGCTGCACGAGGAACGCGCCGTAGCGCCCCGACGGCGACACGCAGGTCTGCAGCAGGGCGTCCGTGCCCGCCGCCTGGAAGACGGCGCGGGCGGCGCCGTCGGCATCGACCCGGTAGACCGCGGTCTGGTCGTTCGAGGTGAACTGCTGCAGCGTGGTGCCACCCGGGAGCGGCGCGACGCGACCGAGGTAGCCGTCGATCCCGTCGGCCGTGACGAGCGGCTCTGCGGTGCCGTCCGACAGATCCACCTCATAGAGGCCGTCGACGCGCTGGATGACCGCCGTAGCGGACCCGCGCGCGATGCCCTGGATGCCGGCCGCGTCGCCGAGGTCGACGACATCGCTGCCGTCCGGCGGGGCGAGCAGTAGTCGCCCTTCGAAGCTCAGCACCAGGATGCGGTCGGTGTCGGGCACGAATCGCCAAGACGCGGCGCTGACCGCATCCTCCCCCACTCGGATCGGCGTCGGCGCGGCGTCCGCATCCGCCCGCTTCACCGAGGCGGTGTACAGGACGCTGGCCTGGGCCCCGTCGGCCGACATGTCCGCGTCGGTGTAGGTGTAGCCGATGACGTCGCCGCGGTCCGCGCTCTGCAGCTCGGCGACCGTCCCGGTGCCGTCGCCCGGGAGCGGGAGGTCCCGCGCATCCTCGCCGGCGAGATCGGTGACGATGAGCGCGGGGAGGTCGTCGTCCGTGCGGACCGAGACGACCAGCGCGGAGGCGGTCGCGCGGAAGTCCTCGATGTGCGTGTGGGTGAACACCGGCTCCGCCTCGGTGCCGGTGAGTCCCGTGCGGTAGATGGTGTCCTCGTCGTCCCCGCGGCTCAGCATGAACACCTCGAGCGTGGGCGTGTGGAATGTGCGCGTGATGGTCGCGGCGGGTCCGCCGCCGACACCGGTGACCCCCGTGATCGTGACGGTGTAGGTGGTGTCGTCGTAGAGCGGCAGAGCGAACCGGAGGCCGATCGCCCGGCCGGACGTCGCGACGGTGGTCTCGATATCGGGGCTGACGGTGACCTGCGACGGATCGATGTCGGCGAGCGCCTGGCTCGTGGTCAGGATCAGGCGGGACCCGGATGCGGTGATAGCCGCCTGCGGATCGAACTGCTCCGCCGTGACGCGGGGGCCCTGCAGCGCGACCGCGGCCCCCGCGCCCGCGCCGACGACGACGAGACCGCCGAGGACCAGGGCGAACGCGCCCAGGTAGCCGCGGCGACGCCGGCTGTCGCGGTGGGAACGGCGCGACGGACGGTCAGTACTCATACGGCTCCGCCGGTTCGTCGACCGGGGTGATCTCCGACGCGAGGATCTCGAGTCCGCCACCGGGTGCGGTGTGAACGGTCCCGGCCACGGTGACCCATTGCCCCGCGGCGAACGAGGTCTCGGCGCCCGCGACCGGCACCGCGGCGGCCTGTGCGTCGATCACGCAGTGGGTGATGACGAGGCGGGTGAGGGCGAACCCGTCGGCGTCGCCCGGCCCCACGAACCCGGTGAGGGTGACCGCCTCGCCGTCGAACGACCCCGGGTCGGTCGCGGTGGCGAACACGCTCGCCCAGTCGCCCACGCCGAACGCGGACGTGTCGCCCTGCGTCGCCAGCGCGACGGTGTCCGCCCCGGCGAACAACGGCGCGGTGCCGGCGTCGCGCGATGCCGCGAGCTCGGCCGACAGGGATGCCGGCGGCAGGACGAGCATCCCGAGGACCAGGGCGGTGGCGAGGACACCCCCCGCGACCGTCGCTGCGCGCCCGAGCCCGGCTCCCCTCGCACGCGAGGAGGCACGGTCATGGTCATGTCCGTGGTCGTCCTCAGCGCCGAGCGGGAGGACGAAGCTGGCCGCGGCACCGACGAGCGTCAGCACGGCCATACCGACCGCGAACCACGCGGAGTCCGGGTTGATGTACAGGCCGATCCGGCCGGTGGCGGCAAGGCCCAGGGTCACGACGGAAAGGCTCGCGGCGAGCCCCACGCCGAGCCGGTTCACCACCGTTCCCAGCGCGAACGCGAACACCAGCACGACCGCGACGATCCCGACGAGGGTGCGGGTGGTGAAGGTGGTCCGCAGCAGCGCGATCATCTTCACGTCGACGAGCGGCCCGGTGACGAGGAACGCCACGAGCGACCCGGGGGTGAAGGTGGCGGCGAAGGACAGCGCGAAGAACGCATCCACGTTCGAGCAGATCGACACGACCATCGCCAGCGCCATCATCGCCACGATCGACAGCAGCGGGTTCGAACCGATCGCGAGCAGCGCGTCGCGGGGGACGAGCACCTGCACGGCGCCGGCGAGCGCCGATCCGATGACGAGCGCCGGCATCACCGCGCGGAATTCCACGACCAGTTGCGCGAGGCTCCGCCGGCCACGGCCGCCGGTCTCGGCACCGACGATCTCGCAGGTGGCGCGGAAGCGGTCGGTCAGCAGCGCGTCGGGCGACGGATGCCGGCTGTACAGCCAGCCGAGGAGGTTCGCGACCGCGAACCCGCCGAGGAGTCGCGCGACGAGCACGCCGTCGGAGAACCCGAACGCCTGATGCGTCGTGATGATCACGATCGGATTCACGATCGGCGCGGCGATCAGGAACGTGAGCGTCTCGGACACGGTGAAGCCGCGCAGCAGCAGGCCGCGCGCGAACGGCACGTTCCCGCATTCGCACACCGGGATGACCATGCCGAGGAGCGACAGCACCGCGCGCCGCGCCCACGCGCGCCGCGGCATCCATCGCTCCAGGACGCCTGCGGGCACCCAGACCTGCACGAGGATCGACAGCCCCACCCCGAGGGCGACGAACGGCATCGATTCGATCAGAACGCTGAGGGCGAGCGTCAGGCCGTCCTGCAGGCGCGACGGGACCGACCCCGGCAGCAGCTGCGGCGCGAACACGTCGATGACGACGAGCACGGCGATCGCCGCCACGCCCACACCCAGGCCGGCCACGGCCCCCGCCCCGCGGACGGGCACCTTCGCGGTCTTCGGGACGAACGGGCTACGCGTCGACACGCTCGGCATCCGCAGCCTTGGCACACGCCGCGCACAGGCCGAAGATGTCCACCACATGCTCGGCCCGGCTGAACCCGTGCCGAGCCGCGGTGCGCTGCGCCCACTGCTCCACCTCGGACGCCTCGATCTCAACGGCGAGGCCGCAGGACCGGCAGATGAGGTGGTGGTGGTGACCGGTACTGACACACGCGCGGTAGAGGCTCTCGCCCTCCGGGCTCTGCAGTGAATCGGCGGCACCGTCGGCGGCGAGAGTCGCCAGCGCCCGGTACACGGTGGCAAGCCCGATGCCGGTGTCGGCCTCGCGGAGCCGGGCGTGCAGTTCTTGCGCGCTGAGGAACCCACGCGCGTCGTTCAGCTCTTCACGGACGCGCTCGCGCTGCCAGGTGTTGCGCTGAGCCATGGCGCCGAGTCTACCGACGACCCTCTGAGCGGCGGCAGGGAAATGCGTCGCCCTGGCGCATCACTCGGTCACCGCCACCCGGTCGCGGCGCGCGCCGATCGCGCGGCACACCAGGTAGATCACGAACGACACCGTGGTGATGTACGGGCTCACGGGCAGCGTGCCCGCGACGGCGAGAAGGATCCCGCCCACCGCGGAGACGACGCCGAACACGGCCGCGAGCACGGGGACCGCGAGCGGTCCGGTGGCGACGCGCATCGCGGCGGCCGCGGGGGTGACGAGCAGCGCCATCACGAGCAGTGCACCGATGATGTGCACGGCGACGGCGACGACGAGCCCGAGCAGCAGCATGAACCCGAGCGATACCCACCGGCTCGGAACCCCGCGCGCGGCGGCGGACTGCGGGTCGAGCGAGTCGAAGCGCAGCGGGCGCCAGATGAGCAGCAGGCCCACGAGGACCACGGCGGACAGCACGATCAGCACGCCCAGCTGACCGCTCTGCACCGACACGATCTGGCCGGTGAGCAGGCTGAACCGGTTGGCGCTCCGGCCGCTGTAGAGCGACAGGAAGAGGATGCCGAGGCCGAGGCCGAACGGCATGAGCACCCCGATGATGGAGTTCCGGTCGCGGGCGCGGGCGCCGAGCCAGCCGATGAGGACGGCGGCGAGGAGCGAGCCGATCAGTGAGCCGGTGACGACGTCGACGCCGAGGAGGAGCGCCGCCGCCGCCCCGGCGAAGGACAGCTCGCTGATGCCGTGCACCGCGAAGGACATGTCGCGCTGGATGACGAAGACGCCGATGAGTCCGCCGACGATGCCGAGCACCGCACCCGCCCACACCGAGTTCTGGACCAGGGCGAGGATCGCGCCGTACTGCGCCACCCCGCCGAACAGGGCGTCCCCGACGTCGGACCAGTTCACAGCCCGGCCTCCGGATGCTCGTGCGCGTGGTGATGGTGGGTTTCGGCCGCATCCGGCGCCCCGACGACAACGAGCCGGTCGCCCGCACGCAGGACGAAGACGGGAGCGCCGTACAGCTCGGTGAGGGTGCGAGAGGTGAGCACCTCGTCCGGGGTGCCGAGCGTGAACCGGCCGCCGGCCAGGTAGAGGATGCGGTCCACCTTGCCGAGCACCGGATTGATGTCGTGCGTGACCAGCAGTACCCCGGCGCCCCGTTCGCGCCGGTGGCGGTCGATGAGGGAGACGACGGCCTGCTGGTTGGCGAGGTCGAGGCTCGTCAGCGGCTCGTCGCACAGCAGCAGCCCGGGGTCGTCGGCGAGTGCCTGCCCGACCCGCAGCCGCTGCTGCTCGCCGCCGGAGAGCACCCCGACCGGGCGGTCGGCGAAGGAGCCGGCGCCGACGGCGTCGATGAGCGCGTCCACGCGTTCGCGGTCGCCACGGCGGGGGAAGGGCAGACCGAACCGGTGCCCCTCGACACCCAGCGAGACGAGATCGCGGCCGCGCAGCGACGTGTGCCGGGGCAGCGGTCGCTGCTGCGGGATGTAGCCGATGCGACGATTTCCGGCCCGGCGGACGGGCTGGCCGAGCGCTTCGATGCGACCGGAGCTGAGCCGGTCGAGGCCCAGGATGGCGCGCAGCAGGGTGGTCTTGCCGGCCCCGCTCGGGCCGAGCACCGCGATCATCTCGCCCGGTTTCACGTCCAGGTCGAGGCCGCTCCACAGCTCACGTCCGTCGCGTTTGAGCGCGGCGGACGTGATGCGCAAGGGACTGTCGCCGGCGGTCACGGCGTCAGTGCCTCGGCGAGGTCGGTGACGTTCTGCTGCATCCACTGCAGGTAAGTCTGACCGTCCGGGAGCGTTTCCGTGAACTCCAGGACCGAAATCCCCGCATCCGTCGCCGCATCGATGACGGCCGTGGTCTCCGCGCCGCCGGTCTGCGCATTAGCGACGACGACGCTCAGCCGGCCGTCGCCGAGGAGGGACAGCACGTCGAGGAGGGTGGCGGGCGGGACGTCCTGGCCCTCCTCCACGGCTTCGCTGAAGTCTGCGGGCGTGACATCGTCGAGGCCCGCGGCGGCGAGGAGGTAGCCGGCGACGGGCTCGGTGGCGAAGACCTCGGCGCCGGTGTGGGCCGCGGCGATGTCGGCGAGCCCCGCGTCGAGCTCGTCCAGCCCGGCGGCGAAGTCGGCGAGGTTGCTGTCGAACGCGTCGGCGTCGGCGGGCAGCAGCGTGCCGAGCTCGTCGGCGATCGCCGCGGCGAGGGCACGCATGGCCTCCGGGTCGTACCAGACGTGTTCGTTGATGGCGTGGTCGTGCTCGTCGGCGCCATCGTGGTCACCGCCCGAGGCCTCGATCCAGGCCGGCGAGGAGTCGACCGCGACGATGACCGGCGCCGTCGAGCCGGTGGCGTCGACGAGGGTGTCCACGAACGTGTCGTAGCCGCCGCCGTTGACGACGATCAGGTCGGCCGAAGCGACGGTGAGCTGGTCGGTCGCGGTGGCCTCGTACTCGTGCGGATCCCGGCTCGCGGAGTCGACGATCGGGGTGACGGTGGCCGCATCCCCCGCGATCTCCTCGGCGATCTGCGCGTACACCGTGGTGGAGGTGACGATCGTGAACGTGCCGTCGTCGGATGCGGAGGGGCTCGCAGCGCAGCCGGCGAGGGTCAGGGCAGCGGCGAGCGCGGGGACGACGACGAGACGACGGATCGGGGGCATGACCCCACTCTATGGTTAATGAGAATCGTTCTCAAATCGGATGCGGCGCTCCTCGCCGTCCCACAACGGACCCGCTCTCAGTCGAGCAGGAGCGCGGGCTCCTCGAGCACCGAGGCCACGTCGGCGACGAAGCGGCTCACGCCGTCGCCGTCGATGACACGGTGATCGAACGAGCCGGAGACCGTCGTCACCCACCGGGGGCGCACCTCGCCATCAATGACCCACGGCTTCTGCCGGATGGCGCCCATGGCAATGATCCCGGATTCGCCGGGGTTGATGATGGGGGTCCCCGCGTCCATCCCGAACACGCCGATGTTCGTGATGGTGATGGTGCCGCCCTGCTGGTCGGCGGGGGTGGTCTTGCCCTCGCGGGCGGTGACCGTCAGGTTCTGCAGCGCCGACGCAAGCCCGTGCATGTTGAGATTCTGCGCGTCCTTGATGTTCGGCACGAGTAGACCGCGAGGCGTTGCAGCAGCGATGCCGAGATTGACGAAGTGTCGCACCCGGATCTCGGCGCTGCCGTCTTCCAAGTCGATCCACGACGCATTGATCATCGGAGTGCGTCGCACCGCCCAGATCACAGCCCGCGCCATGATGAGCAGGGGAGACACCTTCACGTCGGCGAAGTCCGGCGACGCTTTCAGCCGCTTGACGAGCTCCATGGTGCGGGTGGCGTCGACGTCGGTCCACACCGACACGTGCGGGGCGGTGTAGGCGGAGCGCACCATGGCGCTCGAGGTGGCCTTGCGGACGCCCTTCACCGGGATGGCCTCCTCCCGGTCGCCGGCGGGGGCGGGGGCGACGCGAGGAGACGTGGATGCGGACTGGATCGGGGGCGCGACGGCGGATGCGGCGACCTCCGGTGCGACGGGGATGCGCTCCTCGCGCACCTCGGGCCACTCCGGGGTCTCGATGTTGCGGAACACGGAGGCCTGTGAGGCGTGCTTGATGACGTCGTCGCGTGTGACCTCGCCGCCCTCGCCGGACGGCGTCACGGCCGACAGGTCGACGCCGAGATCGCGGGCGAGCTTGCGGATCGGGGGCTTCGCCACGACGCCGGCCGCGGCGACTGCGGGACGCTGCGCGGGCTTCCGGCGGCGGGAGGTGACGTCGCCGGCCGAGCCGTACCCGACGAGCACCGACCCGGAGCCGTCGTGCGTCGCCGTCGGGTGATCCGTCGGCAGCGGCGCATCGACGGGGGTGGCGGCCGCATCCGTGATGGTGATGATCGCGGCGCCGACCTCGACCGTGGTCCCCTCCGGCACCAGCAGATCGCCGACGGTGCCGGCGAACGGCGACGGCAGCTCGACGAGCGATTTCGCCGTCTCGATCTCGACCAGCACGTCGTTGACCGCGACGGTGTCGCCCGCGGCGACGTGCCACTGCACGATCTCGGCCTCGGTGAGGCCTTCGCCGACGTCGGGCAGGTGGAAGGTCTGGCTGCTCATCGTGGTCCTTTCGCCGTTCCCGGTGAGGGGTCGGGGAGGTGGGTCAGTACGCCAGGGCCCGGTCGACGGCCTCGAGGATGCGGTCGGGATCGGGGAGGTAGGTGCCCTCGAGCTTCGCGGGCGGGAAGGGTGCGTCGAACCCCGACACCCGCAGCACGGGCGCCTCGAGCGCGTAGAACGCCTGCTCGGCGACGGTCGCCGCGATCTCGGAGCCGAGCGAGGTGAACCCCGGCGCCTCCTGCGCATAGACCATGCGACCGGTGCGCCGCACCGACTCGAGGATCGGGCCGTAGTCGACGGGGGAGAGGGAACGGAGGTCCACGACCTCGGCCGAGACGCCCTCGGACTCGGCGAGCGCGGCGGCCTGCAGCAGGGTCGCGACCATGGCGCCGTGCCCGACGAGGGTGACGTCGGTGCCGCGGCGGACGACACGCGACGCGTGCAGCGGCAGCGCCTGCGACGTGAGATCGACCTCACCCTTGGGCCAGTACCGGCTCTTGGGCTCGAGGAAGATGACCGGGTCGTCGGAGAGGATGGCGTCCTGGATCATCCAGTACGCGTCGTTCGGCGTCGAGGGGCTCACGACCCGCAGGCCCGGGGTGTGCGTGAAGTACGCCTCGGGGCTCTCCTGGTGGTGCTCGATCGCGCCGATGTGGCCGCCGTAGGGGATGCGGATCACGACGGGCATGCGCATGGCGCCCTCATGGCGGTTGGTGATCTTCGCGAGCTGGCTCGTGATCTGGTCGAACCCGGGGTACACGAAGCCGTCGAACTGGATCTCGCACACGGGGCGGAACCCGCCCATGGCCAGGCCGATGGCGGTGCCGATGATGCCGGATTCGGCCAGCGGGGTGTCGATGACGCGGCGGTCGCCGAACTCGGCCTGCAGACCCTCGGTGATGCGGAACACGCCGCCGAGCGGACCGATGTCCTCACCCATGAGGAGCACGTGGTCGTCGCGCTGCATGGCCGCGCGCAGGCCCGCGTTCAGGGCCTTGCTCATCGGCATGGTGGTGGTGTCGGTCATGCCTGGCCCTCCCCGAAGGATGCCTCGTAGTCGGCCAGCCACTGGCGCTGCTGCTCCATCAGGGGATGCGGTTCGCTGTACACGTGCGTGAAGATGCCGTCGGCGGGGATGCCGCCGAGCGCCACCGTGCGGACTCGGATGTCATCGGCGTAGGCGGCGGCCTCCTCGTCGACGCCGGCGAAGAACTCCTCGCTCGCCCCGCGGGAGAGCAGGTACGCCCGCATGCGCGCGAGCGGGTCACGCTTCGCCCACGCCGATTCCTCGTCACCGGTGCGGTACTTGGTGGGGTCATCGCTCGTGGTGTGTGCGCCCATCCGGTACGTCATCGCTTCGATGGCGCGGGGCCCGTGTCCGGCCCGTGCCTCGTCCAGCGCCCGCCGCGTGACGGCGTAGCTGGCGAGGACGTCGTTGCCGTCGACCTGGATGCTTGGCATGCCGTAGCCGGCCGCCCGGAGGTGCAACGGCGCGGGCGACTGGGTGCGCACCGGCACCGAGATGGCCCACTGGTTGTTCTGCAGGAAGAAGACCTCGGGGGTCTGGAAGCTCGCGGCGAAGACCATCGACTCGTGCACGTCGCCCTGGCTGGACGCCCCGTCACCGTAATAGACGATGACGGCCTCGTCGCGCTCGGCGTCGCCGGTGCCGCTCTTGCCGTCGAAGGTGAGGCCCATCGCAAGGCCCGTGGCGTGCAAAGTCTGCGAGCCGAGGACCAGCGTGTAGATGTGGGTGTTGCCGTTCTTCGGGTCGTACGGATTCCATCCGCCGTGCGTGAGGCCGCGCATCACGCGGATGATGTCGAGCAGGTCGACGCCACGGATGCGGCACACCGCGTGCTCGCGGTACGACGGGAAGATGTGGTCCTGCGCCCGCGCGGCGCGGGCGGAGCCGACCTGTGCGGCCTCCTGGCCGAGGCTCGGCGGCCACAGCGCGAGATGTCCCTGCCGCTGCAGGTTGGTGGCCTGGCGGTCGAAGGCCCGGATCACCGCCATGTCGCGGTAGAAGGTCTCGAGATCGGCGTCGGGAAGCGCGTCGATCAGGTCGAGGTACGGCTCGGCGGCCGGCGTGGGGGCGAAGGAGCCGTCGGCGGCGAGAACCCGGACAAGATCCGGGTCATCGGTGGGGACGAGGTTCACCGTGTCGGCGGAGGTCACGTTTCCCACCGTAGCCGCCGTCCCGAGTGCCTCTCCGGAAGGGTCTCGACAATGGATGCGGCGATCCGTGTGACCTTCTCTACAGACTCCTCTTCGCCGACCGAGATCCGCAGCCCTTCCCCGGCGAAGGGGCGGACGATGATCCCGGCGGCCTCGAACGTCGCCGCCGCATCCAGGGTCTGCTCCCCGGTGGCCAGCCAGACGAAGTTCCCCTGCGCGTCCGGCACCTGCCAGCCGCCCTCCCGGAGGGCCGCAGCGAGCCGGTCGCGGCGGTCGGCGATCGTGCGCACCCGGTCGAGGAGCTCGTCCTCGGCGTCGAGGCTCGCGAGTGCGGCGTCCTCGGCCTGGGCGGTGACCGAGAGCGGGATCGCGGTCGCGCGGGCCGCATCCAGCACCCGCCGGTGCCCGATCGCGTATCCAATCCGCAGGCCCGCCAGGCCGTACGCCTTCGAGAACGTGCGAAGCGCCACGATGTTCGGGCGAATGACGCCGAGGTCGCGCAGGCCGTCGACGGCGTCCTCGCGGGTGACGAACTCCGCGTACGCCTCGTCGAGCACGATCAGCACGTCCGTGGGGACGAGCGCCACGAACTCATCGAATTCGGCCTGCGTCACCACGGGACCGGTGGGGTTGTTCGGGCTGCAGACGATGACGACGCGGGTGCGGTCGGTGACGGCTGCGGCCATCGCCGCCAGGTCGTGACGACCGTCGGCGGTCAGCGGCACCTCGACCCGGTCGGCGCCGGCGACGACGGCGAGGCCGGGGTACGCCTCGAACGACCGCCAGGCGTACACGACCTCGTCGCCGGGGCCCGCGGCCGCCTGCACGAGCTGGTACAGGATCGACACGCTGCCGGCCGCCACATGCACCTCGTCGGGGGTGACGCCGTACCGTTCGGCCAGGCGCCCGCGGAGGCGGGAGGCGGTGGCGTCGGGGTAGCGGTTCGCGCCGACCTGCGCCTGCATCGCGGCGATCACGTGGGGCAGCGGGTCGAAGGGGTTCTCGTTGCTCGACAGCTTGTACGCATCGGCGCCGGCTTGCTTGCCTTGCCTATAGGGGGGCAGGGCCGCGATTTCGGGGCGGATGCGGACGGGAATCGGCTCGGTCACCCGTCGAGTCTAGGAGCCGCCCCGGATCCGGATGCGGTGCCGCGGTGCCCGTGCCACACTGACGGCATGCGCTTGGTCATCCGGATCGTCGTCAACGCCTTCGCGATCTGGGTGGTGACGCTGATCCCCCTGGGTGTGAGCATCATCCCCTTCGCGCCGGGGGAGACACTGCAGCTGGTGCTGTCGTTGCTGGCGGTGGCGGCCATCTTCGCCGTCATCAACACGATCGTCGGCACCGTGGTGAAGGTGCTCACCTTCCCGCTCTATATCCTCACGCTCGGGCTGTTCTCCCTCGTGGTCAACGGTTTCCTGCTGTGGCTGACGGCGTGGATCACGCAGCTGTGGAGCTGGGGACTGCGCGTCGAGGACTTCTGGTGGGGCGTGGTCGCGGCGCTCATCATCACCCTCATCAACTGGATCTTCGGCATCATCCTGCGGCCCCGCCGCGATCGCGACTGACCTCACCGGTCAGCTCCGGCACCGGAAACTCCTGCGGCGTCGGCGCGGGCACCGCCGTCGGCGGGGTGGTCGGCGCGTATTCGGTCACTGTCACCCGGGTCGCGGTGGCGAGCACCCCGAGCCGATCCTGCAGCCGGTCCACCCGCGGGTCCCCCGAGTCGTCGACGAGCGCCGCCGTCTCGAGGTAGGTGTCGAGCTGATGCGCGGCGAGCGTGAGGTCCTGCGGGCCCACGGCCGGGTCGGCGGTGCGTTCGGCGACGAAGCTGCCCGCCGCGCCGACCTGCTGCGGGTGACCCCCGTCGGCGAGCGCGGCGACCGGATCGTCGTGGTGTCGCAGCTCGACACTGAGGGTGTCGGGCGGCGCGTCGTACGAGGTCGGCGAACCGACGGTGCCCAGCACCTCGGTGCGATAGGTGCCCTCCGCGGCGAGCGCGTCGACGATCATGCCTCCCTGCGAGTGCCCGAAGGCGAACAGCGAATCGCCGGGCCGTGCACCCGCGGCCTCCAGCGCCGCCCGCACCGCCGCGAGGGACGCCGCATCCTGCCGGGTGAACAGCTGCACGTTCGCCGGCATGTTCATCCACTCGAGGCGGTCGAGGAACGCCTGCGTGCCGGTGACGTAGACGGCGAAGGCGCGGGTGCCGTCGGGCAGGTCGTACCGCTCCACCCGCACCCGCGCCTCGCCGCCGCTCGGGATGCGGCCGACCGCCGCCGCGAGCGTGTCAGGCGGTGTGGTGATCGCCGGCCCCGACGGCGGCACCGTGGTCATCGGCGGGGCGGGCACGCGGAGCGGGGTCTGCGGATCCCGGGGGATCCGGCCGAGGCCGGTGGCGCGGACGCCCGCGATCGCCGCCGCGAGCCAGGCGACGTTGAAGAGCACCGGCATCATGGCGGCGAGGAGGACGAGCTGGGTCAGCGCCGGGTCGCCGGTGTGCTGCTGCGCGGTCACCGCGTCGCCCGCGAGGTCGACCGCCTCCGGGTACTCCGCCGACAGCGCCGCGATGCGGGCATCGAGGTAATCGGCCGCGGTGCGACCGCCCCGGGCGAGCGCGGCATCCCGCTCGACCCGCAGTTCGATGAGGTCGTACGCAGCCGCGGCGGTGCGGAGCGCAGTCACGAGCCGGTCGGCCTCCGGACCCTGCTGCTCCAGCGCCGCCCGCACGCGCAGCGCCTGCAGCTGCGCGTCGTGGAGGCCCGACACCGCCATTCCGAGGAAGCGTCGGGCGCGGTCGACATCGTCCACCGCCTCCTCGAGCAGACCGCGGATGCCGGCGAGGTCGTCGGCCGCCTGCCGAAGATCGTCGGCGTCGACGGCGATGGCCCCGCCGGAGGAGATGGCGAGATCGTCGCTCATCGCGTGCCGCCCAGCAGCCCCGCCCGCACCGTCGCCAGGTGGGTGTCGAGATCCGCGATGAGCTGCTCGTGCGCGGTGATCGCGTCGCCCCACTCCGACAACGCCACCCGGAACGCGGTCGCGGCGGGCGACACCCAGCCCGACCGACCGTCGAGCGCCGCCACGCGGGCACGCGTCAGGCGGAGGCGTTCCTCGGCGTCGCGGAGCGCGCCGCGCGCCGCGTCGACGGCGAACAGGGCGGTCGCGGGATCGGCGAACGGGATCATGCTCCGAGCGTGCGCCGCCCACCGCATGGGCAGCGGCGACCCGGCGTGACCGGTGGACGCCGCGGTCCGCGGCTCGGGCTGTGCAGAACAGGTGGCGCGGGCGGAGAATGGCCGGGTGACCGCATCCGCACCGTTCCGCGTCGTTTTCGTGTGCACGGGCAACATCTGCCGCTCACCGATGGCGGAGATCGTGTTCCGGTGGTTCGCCGAATCCGTCGGCCTCGGCGACCGCGTCGCCGTGAAGAGCGCCGCCACCGGTGACTGGCACGTGGGTGAGCGGGCCGACCAGCGGACGCTCGCCTCCCTCTCCGGCCATGGCTACGACGGGTCGGGGCATCGCGCACGGCAGTTCGAGTTGTCGGACTTCGCCGAGAGCGACCTCATCGTCGCACTCGACCGCTCACACGAGCGGGTGCTGCGGGAGTGGGCGCCCACGGAGTCCGATGCCGGCAAGGTCGTGCTGCTGCGGACGTTCGACCCCGATGCGCGGGACGAGCTCGACGTTCCCGACCCGTACTACGCGGGGCCCGAGATGTTCGACGAGGTGCTCGGTATGATCGAGAACGCGAGCCGGGCGCTCTTCCGGCAACTGGAACCCGCTATCCGCTCGGCCGTCTAGGCCGCGGTGGTGGCCGCATCCCCCCGGAGAACCGTGACCTCCTTTCCCGTGCAGCCGCTCAGCCCCCTCGACGGTCGCTACCGCGCCGCGGTGTCCGACCTCGGCGCCTTCCTCTCCGAGGCGGGACTCAACCGTGCTCGCGTCGAGGTCGAGGTGGAGTGGCTCATCGCGCTCACCGACCGCAGGGTGTTCGGCTCGACCCCGCTGGCGGATGCGGACCAGGAGCGCCTGCGCGCGCTGTACCGCGACTTCGGTCAGGCCGAGATCGATTGGCTGGCCGAGCGCGAGGCCATCACCCGTCACGACGTGAAGGCCGTCGAGTACCTGGTGCGTGACCGGCTCGCCGAGCTGGGGCTGGACGCCATCGCCGAGCTCACCCACTTCGCCTGCACCAGCGAGGACATCAACTCCGCCGCGTATGCGCTCACCGTGAAGCGCGCGGTGCTCGAGGTGTGGCTGCCGAAGCTTCACGCCGTGATCGCCCGGCTGCGCGAGCTCGCGCACGAGCACCGCGATGCGGCGATGCTCTCCCGCACGCACGGCCAGCCGGCGACCCCCACGACCATGGGCAAGGAGCTCGCCGTCTTCGCGGCACGCCTCGAGCGCGTCGTCGGGCAGGTCGCCGCGTCCGACTTCCTCGCGAAGTTCTCCGGCGCCACCGGCACCTGGTCGGCGCACCTCGCCGCCGACCCGGACCTCGACTGGCCGGAGATCTCTCGCGCGTTCATCGAGGGCATGGGCCTCGGGTTCAACGAGCTGACGACGCAGATCGAGTCGCACGACTGGCAGGTGGAGCTGTACGACCGCGCGCGTCACGCCGGCGGCATCCTGCACAACCTCGCGACCGACATCTGGACGTACATCTCGCTCGGCTACTTCGCGCAGATCCCGGTGGCGGGCGCGACCGGTTCGTCGACCATGCCGCACAAGATCAACCCAATCCGGTTCGAGAACGCCGAGGCGAACCTCGAGATCGCCGGCGGCCTGTTCGCCACCCTCGCCTCGACGCTCGTCACCTCACGGATGCAGCGCGACCTCACCGACTCGACGACGCAGCGCAACATCGGCGTCGCGTTCGGGCACTCGCTGCTGGCGTTCGACAACCTGCTGCGCGGGCTCAGCGAGATCTCACTGTCGCGTCCGGTGCTGCTGGCCGATCTCGACGGCAACTGGGAGGTGCTGGCCGAGGCGATCCAGACGGTCGTCCGCGCCGAGGTCGTCGCGGGGCGCTCGACCATCACCGACCCGTACGCGCTGCTGAAGGAGCTCACCCGCGGCCGTCGCGTCGGCGCCGCCGAGCTCGCCGAGTTCGTCTCGGGCCTGGAGATCGGTGACGCGGCGAAGGAGCGCCTGCTGGCGCTCACCCCCGCGACCTACACCGGTCTGGCCGAGAGCCTCGTCACCGACGCCTGAGCCAGCCCCGAGTCGACCCCCGGAGCCCGGGCGTTCACAATTCAGGCAGATCCGCCGTTCCGGCCGCCGATCGGGGCCGTAGGTGCGGTTCTGCCTGAATTATGTGCATTCAGCGGATGCGGGTGGCCGCAGTGCGGGTCCGCCGTGCGGGTCCGCACGGTGCCGGGTCGTCGGCGTCCAGAATTCAGGCAAATCCGCCGTTCCGGCCGTCGACCCGGGCCGTCCGCGCGGTTCTGCCTGAGTTATGTGCAGGAACGGCAGGCACCGGCGGCCGTGCAGCTCAGCGGGATGCGGGAGTGCCGCCGTCCGCGCGGTCGTCGGGCTCGTCCTTCGCGGGCGGGTCGAGCAGCACCGGGCGGTCCACCGTCTTGGCGATCTCGGCGGGGTCGATCGCGAGCATGAGGAGCGAAATCCCGACGAGCACCACGATGAAGGTGATGCCTGCGACGACGAGACCTGCGACGATCGCGCGCTGGATGTCGGCGGCCGGGTGGGCCTGGAACGCCCCCATGGAGACGAGCGTGACGATGCCCGCGAACAGGGCCGCGCCGAAGGCGAGCCCCAGCAGCTGCACCGGCCGCATCAGTTCGCGGCGACTGGGCTTATCGTTCATGAGCGACCGTCCTCGATCGGGGCAGGAACGGCGTCCGCGTCCTCGCGCCGCGGCGAGAACGCCGCGATGCCGAGGTACACGGCGACGATCGCGCCGTAGGCGCCGAACAGTCCGACCGCGATCGCGATGCCGGTGAGCGTGAAGCTCTGCCCCGCTTCTTCGATGTAGTAATTCAGGGCGTACCGGGCGGGGACCACGAGGGTTCCGAGGCCGAGCACGACGCCAGCGATGCCGACCGTCAGCACGTCGCGCGCCTCCGCGCGGGCGACGCTGGACTTCGCCGAGCGGCGCAGCGCGCGCCATCCGGCGATGCCCTCGATGAGCCCGGTGAGCAACGCCCACGAGATGACGAGGACGAAGAACATGGTCGTGGTGCGCAGCGGAGGCAGCCCGCCGATCATGCCGGCGATCAGCGACACCAGGCCCAGGACCACCGGCAGCGCACGGCGGCCGGTGGGGTACGCGAGCCACGCACCGAGCAGCAGCACGAGTCCCGTGGCGATCGCGAAACCGCTGAAGACGGAGAGACCGAGCACCGCGGAGTGGTCCGTCGAGAAGGTGACCATGAGCGCGGCGATGGCGGCGAAAAGGGCACGACCGAGCTGGACGTGGCGCACCTCGAAGGCGCGGGCGGCGGGAGCGTGGGACACGGCGGATTCCTGGACGAAAGACGGGATACCCCCAGTCTAGTTCCGGCGGTCCTGCGGATTCGCTGCGCGCGGGCGCGGGCGGAGGCCCTCAGCGATACCCAGGAGGGGTATCGTGGCTGACTCGGAGGGAACCACCATGGGTATTCAGCGGATCGAATTCGGCCGGCGGGATGCGGCAAGCGGATGCGGGTGCGACGGCGGCGCGTGCGTCTGCGGCGGCCATGACAGCGGCGGCCATGATAGCATTCCCACCCCCGCGTCTCGCGACACCGCCGTGTCGGCGACCGGCGTCGAGCTGCTCGTGGACGGCATGACCTGCGCGCACTGCGTGACCGCCGTGACCCAGGAGCTCAGCGCCCTGCCCGAGGTTTCCTCGGTGAGCGTCGACCTCGTCGCCGGGGGCGTGTCACGCGTGCACGTCGACGGCCCCACCGCCCTGGACCCGGATGCGGCACGCGCCGCGATCGAGGAGGCCGGTTACCGCCTCCACGACGCCGCGGTCTGAGCGGTCTTCGGCGTCAGCGCGCGAGGCCCTGCCCCGCGAGACCCTGGTCCGCGAGCCACGCGCGGGCACGGGCGGTGAGGGCTTTAGCGAGCGCAGTGCCGGCGGCCCAGTTCTCGAAACCGTGCGCACCACCCGGCACGACATCGAGCACGACGGGGACCCCCGCCGCCGCCAGGCGACCCGCGTAGTCGGCGACCTCGTCGTGGAAGAGCTCGATGTCGCCGACGCACAGCCACGCGGGCGGCAGGCCCGCGAGATCCTCGACGCGAGCGGGCACCGCGTAAGTCGGCACCGGTGCCGCCCCGGGCGCCGCACCGAGATACGAGGTCCAGCCGAACCGGTTGGCGACGTTGTTCCACACCGGGTGGTCCACCGCGTCCAGGTCGCGCCGCGCCGCCGTCCGGTCGTCCAGCATCGGCGCGAAGAGCCATTGCGCGACCGGCTGCGGGCCGCCCTCGTCGCGCAGGCGCTGAGCGAGCGCGGCCGCGATCCCGGCACCGGCGCTCTCCCCGCCCAGGGCGATGCGGTCCGGGTCGATGGAAAGGTCCGTGGCGTGCCGGCGCATCCAGTGCCAGGCGGCGAGCGCGTCGTCCAGCGCCGCGGGGAAGGGCGATTCGGGAGCCAGACGGTACTCGACCGAGACCACCGTGACCCCGAGCTCCGCGGCGGTCTCAGCGCACAGGCGGTCATCCTGCTTGGCCGAGCCGATCACCAAGCCGCCGCCGTGGATCCACAGGAATCCTCCCCCGCCGGGCTGGCGCGGCCGGTAGATCCGCACCCAGAGCGGCCCGTCCCGCCGCCACTCCACGGTGACGCCGGGCACCCGATAGGCGCGGAGAAGCCGGCGCGCCCCGAACCGTCCGAGCAGACGGACGATGCGGCGGGAGTTGTCGAGGGTGGGGAGCTTCGCGAGCGCGGGGCGCAAGTCCGGGTCGACGGATTCGATCCCAAGGGGTGTCGCCGGGGTCGGGGCGGGTTCGGTGGTCTCAGACATACGGCTCCTCGAGGTCGGCGGTGACGACACCCATCTTGCCCGTGCCGCGCTCCGTCTTGGTCCCGCAGGGGTGACGCCGCGGCCGGGTCACCAGGAGCTGCGGCGGTAGTCCTTGAGGAAGACGCCGAAGAGGTCCTCACCGGCCTCGCCACGCACGATGGGGTCGTAGACGCGTGCGGCGCCGTCGACGAGGTCGAGCGGGGCGTGGAACCCCTCCTCTGCCAGCCGCACCTTCGTGAAGTGCGGGCGCTCGTCGGTGATCCAGCCGGTGTCGACGGCGGTCATGAGGATGCCGTCGGTCTCGAACATCTCGCGGGCGCTGGTGCGGGTCAGCATGTTCAGCGCCGACTTGGCCATGTTGGTGTGCGGGTGCCCCGGGCCCTTGTAGCCGCGCCCGAACACGCCCTCCATCGCCGACACGTTCACGATGTACGTGCGCGGGAAGGGGGATGCGGCGAGCGAGGCCCGCAACCGGCTGACGAGCAGGAAGGGTGCGGTGGTGTTCGCCAGCTGCACCTCGAGCATCTCGAGCGGGTCGACCTGATCCACGTGCTGGGTCCAGCTGTTGATGTGCAGCTCGTCCGGGAGCAGCCCGCCCGCGTCGATGGCGGTTCCGGCGGCCAGCCGTTCGAGCGACGACGACCCCGCCGTCATCGCCTCCGCCGTCAGCTCGTCGGCGGTCCGGGCGGCGGCGGCGAGGATCGGGTGCGCCGACACCGACTGCGCCAGCGCGAGGGGATGCGCGTCGTTGGTGTGGCCGAAAGTGAGCAGCTCCGGCAGCGGCCCGTCCGGCAGCGGAGCGAGCTCCGCATCCACCAGCGGCTTGTACGCGCCCGCCGACCGGCGGACGGTCTGCGCGGCGTTGTTGATCAGGATGTCGAGGGGCCCGTCGGCGGCAACGGCGTCGGCGAGGGCGATCACCTGGGCGGGGTCGCGCAGATCGATGCCGACGACCTTCAGCCGGTGCAGCCAGTCCGCCGCGTCGGGGAGGGCAGCGAAGCGCCGCACCGCATCCCGGGGAAAACGGGTGGTGATGGTGGTGTGCGCGCCATCACGGAGCAGGCGCAGCGCAATGTACATGCCGATCTTCGCGCGGCCGCCGGTGAGCAGAGCGCGGCGGCCCGTCAGGTCGGTGCGGGCATCGCGCTTCTCGTGGCTCATCGCCGCGCAGTCCGGGCAGAGCTGGTGGTAGAACGCGTCGACGATCGTGTACTGCTCTTTGCAGATGTAGCAGGCGCGGGGCTTCAGGAGCTCCCCCGCGATCGGCGCCGCGACGCGTGCCGCCAGCGGGATGCCGCGGGTCTCGTCGTCGATCCGGTCGGGTGCCCCGGTCGCGGTCGCCGCGACGACCGCACGGTCGGCCTCCGCGATGCGCTGACGCTTCGCGCGACGGCCATCTTGCTTGACCGCCTTGTACAGCTTGCCGGTGGCGCGCTTCAGCGCGACGTAGTCGGCCGACTCACGGTCGAGCTGCTCCGCCTCCTCCAGCACGCGCAGCGCGGTGGCGAGGTCTTCGGGTGAGATCGACCGGACGGCGGGGGTATCGGCGGTCTCGGAGGGCACAGGGCAGTGTATCGAGGCTGCCCGAGTGAACGCCGAGGACGGGCGCGGTCAGGCTTTGCGCGCGTCGCTGCGTCGTCTGCCCCAGCGGGCGATGAAGAAGAGCACGGCGCCCACCGCAACGAGGATGGCGGCGAAGAGCCACACGATCGGCCGCTGCTGGGTGAGCAGCAGGATGCAGGAGGCGATGCCGAGGACCGGCACGAACGTCCACACCCGGAAGTGGTCGTTCTCGACGTGGTCGCGCCGCAGCACCAGCACCGAGACGTTCGCGCTGAGGAACACGATGAGAAGCAGCAGCACGACAGTCTCCGCCAGCGTGCCGAGATCGCCGACGAGGGTGAGCAGCATCGCCACCACCGTCGTGGCGATGATCGCGACCCAGGGCGTGCGGCGCTTCGGCAGAACCTTGGACAGCACCTCGGGCAGCAGCCCCTGCTGCGCCATGCCGTAGGCGAGACGGCTCGACATGATCATGGTGAGCAGGGCGCCGTTGGCCACCGCGACGAGGGCGATGAGGCTGAACAGCCACGACGGGATGGCGACGCCGCTCGCCTCGACGACGGCGAGGAGGGGGCCGCTGGAGTCCTCGAGTTCCGAGGCCGGCAGGGCGATCGCGCTCGCGAGCCCCACCAGGACGTAGACGACACCTGCGGTGAGCAGGGCGCCGAACAGGGCACGGGGGTAGACCTTGCGCGGGTGCGTGACCTCTTCGATCACGTTGGCGGACGTCTCGAACCCGACGAAGGAGTAGTAGGCGATGATGGCACCCCCGAGCACGGCGGTGGCGAGCCCCGACCCCTCCGGCAGCTGCCCGACGCGGGAGAGTTCGCCGCCGCCGCTGGCGAACATGACCGAGACCACGGCGATGACGATGACCAGGCCGCTCAGCTCGATCGCGGTCATCACGAAGTTGGCGCCCATGGATTCCCGGATGCCGCGGGCGTTCAACGCACCGACCAGCACGAGGAACGCCATCGCGACCGGGATCGGGGGCACGTCGATGAAGGTGGCGAAGTAGTCGCCGGCGAACGCGAGCGCGAGCCCGGCGGCGCTGACGACGCCGGCCGCGAGCATGCAGAAGCCGACCAGGAACGAGACCAGGGGACTTCGGAACGCCCGCTCCGCGAACACCGCGGCGCCGCCCGCCTTCGGATACTTGGTGACGAGTTCCGCGTACGACCCGGCGGTGAGGAGCGCCAGCAGGAGGGCGACGACGAGGGGTGCCCACAGCATCCCGCCGACCTCACCCGCGAGGACCCCCATGAGCGCGTAGATGCCGGCGCCCAGCACGTCACCGAGGATGAAGGCGAAGAGCAGGGGTCCGGAGATCCCGCGCCGCAGCTCGGTGGGGGCTTGCTCGTCGACGGTCTTCTCGCTGGTCATCCGGCAACCCTAAGAGGCATGCGGCGCCCCCGAGCGGGCCTTGACAGCCGTACGAGAGCTCAGCTCGCTCGGTCGGTGA
The DNA here is from genome assembly GCF_026393345.1 of Microbacterium sp. Classification (GTDB taxonomy): domain Bacteria; phylum Actinomycetota; class Actinomycetes; order Actinomycetales; family Microbacteriaceae; genus Microbacterium. The sequence goes on along the minus strand of NZ_JAPLAI010000056.1, from coordinate 2,830 downwards.
GTCGCCAGTAGTACCCGCTGGGGTCCAGGATGCGGACATCGCGCAGCCCCCACGGCCGCTCGGTGAGGTCCTCCTCCAGTGGCCAGCCGGCGTCGACGACCCGCTGTCGCGCACCGAGGAGGTCATCGGTCTCCAGGACCAGTTCCACGCCCAGCGGCGGGCGCCGGCCGCGCATGTCGCGGGCGTCGCGCCATGCCGCCCCGACATGCACTTCTCCCCGCCGTAGCGCGACGTAGGGGACGTCCGACGTGCGTTCGTCGCGCACCAGGTCGAACCCGAGGACGCGGGTGTAGAAGCGCACCGTGGCGTCCAGGTCGGCCGGGAAGATCTCGATGCGGAGTGTCTCGCCCCTCGGCTCGTCGCGCGCCATGGCGCCGAGGGTACTCCCGCGACTGCCGCACTGCCGAGTCGACGGAAAGGGGGTGGTGCCCCGGGCCGGGAAGGAGGAACCTCTGTCCTGCGGACGAAGCGCCCGCAGAACAGGAGGGCGACGATGCCCGGGAATAGAGCGGTCGTGTACAAGGGACCCGGTGAGGTCGAGGTCGTCGATACTCCCTATCCGGAGTTCGAACTCAAGGACGGCCCCGGCGTCAATCCGGCGAATGTCGGCCGGAAGGTGCCGCACGGGGCGATCCTGCGAACGGTCAGCACCAACATCTGCGGCTCCGATCAGCACATGGTGCGGGGGCGCACGACCGCCCCGGCCGGGCTCGTGCTCGGTCACGAGATCACCGGCGAAGTCATCGAGGTGGGACCGGACGTGGAGTTCATCAAGGTCGGCGACATCGTCTCGGTGCCGTTCAACATCGCGTGCGGTCGCTGCCGCAATTGCAAGGAGGGCAAGACCGGGATCTGCCTGAACGTGAACCCGGATCGCCCGGGTTCGGCGTACGGGTACGTCGACATGGGCGGCTGGGTCGGCGGCCAGGCCGAGTTCGTCCTCGTCCCCTACGCGGACTGGAACCTGTTGAAATTCCCCGACCGCGATCAGGCGCTGGAGAAGATCCTCGACCTCACCATGCTGTCCGACATCTTCCCGACGGGGTTCCACGGCGCCTACACCGCGGGGGTCCGTCCCGGTTCGACCGTGTACATAGCGGGAGCGGGGCCGGTGGGCGTCGCGGCGGCCGTGGGTGCGCAACTACTGGGCGCGGCGGTCGTCATCGTCGGCGACCTCAACGAGGATCGCCTCGCACAGGTGCGCGCCAACGGCTTCGAGACGGTGGACGTGTCAAAGGGCGACCCGAAGGATCAGATCGACCAGATCCTCGGCGTCCCCGAGGTGGATGCGGCGGTGGATGCGGTCGGCTTCGAGGCTCGCGGGCACGGCGCCGATGCATCGCACGAGGCCCCAGCGACGGTGCTCAATTCGCTCATGGACCTCACCGCCGCCGGCGGTGCGCTCGGCATCCCGGGCCTCTACGTCACGGGCGACCCGGGCGGCGTCGACGAGGCCGCCCGGCACGGGTCGCTGTCGCTCCGCCTCGGCCTCGGCTGGGCGAAGTCGCTGTCGTTCGCGACCGGTCAGTGTCCGGTGATGCGGTACAACCGCCAGCTGATGATGGCGATCCTGCATGACCGGGTGCAGATCGCGAAGGCGGTGAACGCCACTCCCATTCCGCTCGACGACGCCCCGCGCGGGTACGCCGAGTTCGATCAGGGCGCTGCTCGCAAGTACGTCCTCAACCCCAACGGCTACATCGCCGCGTGACCCCAACAGGAAGGAACACCATGTCCGTCACTCTGGAAGACGCCCGCCGTGTCATCGCCGCCGCCGAGAAGCGCGCCGACGAGATCGGCCAACCCATGAACATTGCCGTCGTGGACGCCGGTGGCAACCTCGTCGCGCACGCCCGGCAGGACGGGGCGTGGATCGGCAGCGTCAACATCTCGATCAACAAGGCGTGGACCTCTCGGGCCTTCGACATCTCGACGAAAGACCTCGGTGAGAACTCGCAGCCGAACCAGCAGTTCTTCGGCATCCACGCCACCAACGGCGGCAAGGTCGCGATCTTCGCCGGCGGCATCCCGCTGTCGCGCGACGGCGTCGTCGTCGGCGCCGTGGGCGTCAGCGGTGGTTCCGGCGATCAGGACCACAGCGTCGCGGAGGCGGGTGCCAGCGCGTTCTGACGTGTCAGTCCGAAGCCGCCGAGTGTGACGACCGGTCGCCCGCTCGGCGGCTTCCCCGCGCGGGGCCGGCCGTCGTCCGCGCGAAGAACGGATGCGGCCAGGCACCGAGGGCGAGGACGGCGAGGATCGTCTGCACGAGCCCGGCGACGAAGAAGATCCCGTGCAGCGGCGACCAGACGAGCAGGATGGCGATCTCGACGAAGATCCAGCTCATCATGGTCAGCCCGGCGGCGGCGTGCATCCCCCATGCCAGCCGGAACCGCCGGAACTGGGCGACGAGAGCGAGGACCTGCACGCCGCCCACGACCACGCCGAGGATGATCCCGGGCCAGACGTACGAATCGAAGGGGCTGCCCTCGATCCACTCCACCGGCAGGCCCATTCCACCCCCGAGTGTGAGGCCCACCATGCCGGCGACCGCGGAAAGCAGACTGAACCAGGCGACCACGGCCAGTGCGAGCCGCAGCCCGCGTGAGGGAACCTCTCGCATGTCACCACGATAGAGGGAGACGTGGCACGCGCGGGAGACGCGTACGCGGGCGGCCCGCAGGGGTCTCGGGTGTAGGTTCCCGCTCGAGATGGCGGATAACCCCAGGGATTCCACGCTAGTTGGCGGTGGTCCCGGACTCAGGATTCCACGGGAAATGGCGGATTCCTACACCGCTCTCTGACGCGCCGACCCTGTCTGGTCAGCGGCCTG
>NZ_JAPLAI010000005.1 GCF_026393345.1 Microbacterium sp. | reverse complement strand
CCTCGTCACGATCGTGCTGGTCGCGCTCGAGCCGCGGAGCGACGCCGACCCGGCCGAGCTGCTGAGCGCGGCCGGGCTCGACCCGATCGAACAGCGGCGCCTGCGGGGGGCGCTGCGCCGGGCGGCCCCCGAGGAGCGCGCGACCTCGGCCGAGCTCGTCGCCTCGGCCCTGGCCCACCCGCTCGAGCTCGACCTGCTCGACACGCGGGAGGGGCGGATCGCGGCCCGCCTCGCTCACACGCTCCGGACGCTTCGCGAACAGCACGCGGCGGGTGCCACGGCACACGAGCTGCTGTGGACCGCCTGGGAGCGGAGCGGTAACCAGCGCGCCTGGGCGCAGGCGGCCCGCGGCACCGGTCCCCTCGCCGCGCAGGCTGACCGGGACCTCGACGCCGTGGTCGCGCTGTTCCAGGCGGCGAAGCGGTACGGCGAACGCGCGGTGGATGCCGAACCGGTCGCGTTCCTGCGTAGCGTTCTCGACAGCGACGTCGCCGAAGACCGGCTCGAGGCGGAGGCGCCGCGCCCCCGCGTGCGCGTGATGACCCCGGCGGGCGCCGTGGGTGCCGAGTTCGACACCGTCGTGGTGGCGGGCGTCCAGGACGGTGTGTGGCCGAACACGCGCCTGCGCGGAGGCCTGCTCGACACCTGGCGGCTGGCGGAGACCGCGATCGACCCCGCCATCGGCCCCGCGGTCGGCGACCGGCGGCGCGGCGTGCTGCACGACGAGCTCCGCCTGTTCGCGCGCTCCGTCTCGCGCGCCCGCGCCCGCCTCGTGGTGACCGCCGTCGACGACGACGACACCGGACCGAGCCCGTTCTTCGAACTGCTGCCGCCGCCCGGCGCGCCGCCGGCGGAACATCCCCTCTCGCTGCGCGGCCTCGTCGCCCAGCACCGCCGCACCCTCACCGAGGGCCGCGCTCCCGCGACCGTCCGCGCCCACGCCGCCGGTCAGCTCGCCGTGCTCGCGGCGGCCGGTGTGCCGGGAGCCGCACCGGAGGACTGGTACGGCGGCCGGGGACCCAGCTCGACCGCGCCCCTGCACGACCCGGCCCGCGAGCCGGTACGGGTGTCGCCCTCCCGCATCCACGACATCGAGGAGTGTCAGCTGAACTGGGTCATCGGCGACCTCGGCGGCGACCCCGGCAGCACTACCGCCGGCATCGGCACGCTCATCCACTTCGCGCTCGAGACCGAGGCGGCCGGCACCGAGGAGCAGTTGTGGGCGGCCGTGGAGCAGCGCTGGGGCGAACTGGAGTTCGATTCCGCCTGGCGGGAGCGGGCGGAGCGCACCCGCGCGCGCGACCTGGTGCGACGCCTCCACCGCTACCTGCGCGACGTCGAGGCCGCCGGCGGACGGCTCCTCGGCGCGGAGCCCCACTTCGAGGTGCCGGTCGATCTGGGGGAGGACGTCGATGGTCAGGCGCTGCTCAGCGGCTACATCGACCGGGTGGAACTGACCGGCGAGGGGAAGGTCGTGATCGTCGACATGAAGACCGGACGCCACGAACCGCAGACCGATGCGAAGGTCGCCGACCACCCGCAGCTCGCCGCCTACCAGCTCGCCCACGCCTCGGGGGCGCTCACGGAGACTGCAGGGCTGCCCGCGGGCGGCGCGAAGCTGCTCGTGCTGCATCCGACCTCCACCAAGGTGGAGTACGCAGCGCCCGCGCAGGCCCCGTTCGACCCGGAACGCACCGAGGAATTCCTGGAGCGGGTGCGGGGGAGCGTGGCCGTCATGCGCGGCACCCGGTTCCTGGCGCCCATCGAGGCGCACTGCCGGGACGAGTTCTCGTTCGGCGTGTGCCGCATCCACACGATCGGCGCGGTGAGCGCCTCGTGACCGTCGACCTCGGGACGGCGCCGGCTCGCACGACGCCGCTCGTGTCGGCGCAGGCGCTCGCCGCCGCGCTCGGACAGTTCCCGCCCACCGCCGAGCAGGCCGCGGTCATCGAATCCCCCCTGGCGCCCGCCCTCGTGGTCGCCGGCGCCGGCAGCGGCAAGACCGAGACGATGGCGGGGCGGGTGGTGTGGCTCGTCGCCAACGGCCTGGTGCGCCGCGACGAGGTACTGGGGCTCACCTTCACCCGCAAGGCCGCCGGCGAGCTATCCGAACGGGTGCGTCGGCGCCTCGCCCGGCTCGCGGACATCGAACGGGCCGGCCTCATCCCGGTGCTCGACGACCTGTATGCGCAAGGCGCGCTCGAGGTCTTCGGGCAGGCCGAGCGGGCGGGCGACGAACAGACCCGGCTCCGCGCTCTCGACGCCCTCGCGCGCCGTCACCCGGGCGGCGCGCCCGCGACACCTGCGGCGGAGGAACTTCTCGACCGCCCCACCATCGCCACCTACAACGGGTTCGCCGACGCGATCGTGCGGGAGAACGCGGTGCGGCTGGGGCGCGACCCGGAGGCTGCGGTGCTCTCGGAGTCCGCGGCCTGGCTGCTCATGCGCCGGGTCGTGCTGGAATCCGACGATCCGCGGCTCGAGCAGCGCCCCGAGTCGGTGCGCACCCTGGTCGACGCGGCGTTGCGGATCGCCCGCGACGCCGTCGACAATCTCGCCGACCTCGATGCGCTCTCCGCCTTCGCGGAGCGCTTCCAGCAGGTGAGGGACCGGCCGAGCGAGAACCGCCGCACGGTCGTCTACAAGGACGTCGCCACCGCGGCCGATCGCCTGGCGGGGCTGCCGTTGCTGGCGACGCTCGCCCGCGAGTACGCCGCCCGCAAGCAGCGCCTATCCGTCCTCGACTTCTCCGATCAGGTGGCGGGCGCGCTGCAGGCCGTTCGCGCCGACCCGGCCGTCGCGGCGGACCTCCGCGACCGCTACCGCGTGGTGCTGCTCGACGAGTACCAGGACACCTCGGTGGTGCAGACGGACCTGCTCGCCGAGGTCTTCGCCGACACCACCGTGATGGCCGTGGGCGACCCGCACCAGTCGATCTACGGCTGGCGCGGCGCGAGCGCCGGGAACCTCGGCGACTTCTCCCGCGTGTTCGCGCCCGGCGGCCGCCACGGCAGCTTCTCGCTGCTGACGAGTTGGCGGAACGCCGACCGGGTCCTCGTGGCCGCGAACGCCGTGCTCGAACCGCTCGCCCGGACCGCCCCGGTCGACGTCGGGGCGCTCCGGGCGCGCCCCGGCGCCCCGGCCGGACAGGTCGACATCGTCGTCGCCGCGGACGTGGATGCGGAGGCCGCGCGCGTCGCCGACTGGTTCGCGCAGGTGCGGACCGAGCGCTCCCGCGCGGGCGAGGCGACCACGGGCGCCGTGCTCTTCCGCAGCAAGAAACACATGGTCCGGTTCGCCGACGCCCTCGGTCGCCGCGGCATCCCGCACCGCATCCTGGGCCTCGGCGGGCTTCTGTCCACCCCCGAGGTGGTCGATGTGATGAGCGCCCTGCGCGTGATCTCCGACCCGGATGCGGGATCGGCGCTCATCCGCCTGCTCGCCGGTCCCCGGTGGTCGATCGGACTTGCCGACCTCGGTGCGCTCTCCCGCCTCGCCCGCCGTACCGGTCAGGGCGACGAAGGCGCTGCTGCGCCGGGCCGGCGACAGTGCGTCGCTCCCCGAGTTCACCCCCGAGGGCCTCGCGCGTCTGCGGGACGCCGCCGCCGTCCTCGGGGGCCTGCGCCGCGCATCGGGTCTCGCGATCCCGGAGCTCATCCGGCTGGTCGAGGCCGAACTGCGCCTGGATATCGAGCTGGCCGCCAACGAGACCCGCGGCCCCGCCCGCATCGCCTCGGCGCAGCTGCGCGCGTTCCTCGACGAAGTGCACGCGTTCCTCGCCGCCGATGAACGCGGCACGCTGGCGAGCCTGCTCGCGTGGCTCGACCACGCCGAGAAGCTCGACGAGTTCGCCCCGCGCACCGAGCCGCCCGAGGACGACGTGGTGCAGCTGCTCACCATCCATGGCTCGAAGGGGCTGGAATGGGATGCGGTGGCGGTCGTCCGCATGGTGGAGGACGAACTGCCGACCGCACCGCGCGACAGCAAGGGCTGGCTCGCCTTCGGGGTGCTTCCCTCGGCCTTCCGTGGCGACGCCGACTGGCTCCCGGTGCTCGACTGGGAAGCGGCCGAGACGCAGCAGGAGCTGATGGCCGCCATCCAGGACTTCGTCACGCAGAACCGCGACCGGGCCTGCGAGGAAGACCGGCGGCTCGCCTACGTCGCAGTCACCCGCGCCCGTGACCGGCTGCTGTTGAGCGCGTCACCCTGGGCCGGCGGCAAGAGTCCGCGGCGGCCGAGTCGCTTCCTCGTCGAGATGGCCGAGGCACTGCGCATCGCCCTGCCCGAGGACGATCCGGGCGAGAACCCGTTCGACGGGCAGCGCCGGATGCTGGAGTGGCCGCTGGATCCGCTGGGCGCCCGTCGCGGCACGGTCGAGGCGGCGGCTGCGGCGGTCCGCGCTGCGGCCGAGCGTCCCCCCGTGGAACCGGACCGGGACCTCGCGCTGCTGCTGGCGGAGCGGGCGGCGTTGCGGACCGCTGCCGTCGGCACCGCGCCCACCCGCATCCCCGCATCCCAGTTCAAGGACTTCGTCGCCGACTACGACGATGCGGTCGCCCGCCGTGCCCGCCCGCTGCCGGAACGGCCCTACCGCCAGACGCGGGTGGGGACGCTTTTCCACACCTGGGTGGAGGAACGCTCCGGCGTGGGGCCCGGCCACGCCTCGCTCGATGACGCGCTGTGGGACGACGACCCGGGTCCCGGGCTCGACCAGGTGAGCGTCGGCGAGGACGACGCGGCGGCGCTCGAGCGCCTGCAGCGGACCTTCGAAGCGTCCGAGTGGGGGCCGTTGCAACCGATCGAGGTGGAGACGGAGATCGACTTCCGCCACACCGGTCTCGATGGCCGGGAGCACGTCGTCATCTGCAAGCTCGACGCCGTGTACGCCCGCGGCGACCGGTTCGAGATCGTGGACTGGAAGACGGGCCGTAGTCCCCGCACCGCGGCGGAGCGCGCCGAGCGGTTGGTGCAGCTGGATCTCTACCGGCAGGCGTACAACCAGCGACACGGGGTCGCGCTCGACCGCATCGACGTCGCGCTGTTCTACGTGGCAGAGGGGCTCGTCATCCGCGCATGACGTCGCCGGTGTCGCTCCAGCGGCGCAGCGCCGACTCCGACGCCCGGCTCGCCTCCTCGGCGTAACCGATGTCGGCGGCCGCGTCGTCCGCATCGTCGGTACCGGCATCGCCGGACGACTCGGGGTCGTGCGTCTGTGCCGGGGCGTCGGCGCGGAGCGGTGCCTGTTCGCCCGTCGCCATCGCCGTCCACTCGGACAGATCCACTGGGAGGGTGGGCACGGTGCCGCTGTCGGCCATCGAGCGCTGTTCCTCGTCGGAGAGATAAGAGGACAGCATCGCCGGATCGTACGCATCCGTCTGCATCGAGGTGTCGACCCCGGAGTCGGGGCGCATCGGGACGCGATCGAGCAGGTCCACCGCGGCGGCCACGTCGCCATCCGCGCGGGGGAGCAGGTCCGTGCCGCGGGTCGACGTCTCGAGGGTCTGGAGCATCTGCGCGGCATCGTCGACGACGGCGGTGTCGCCCTCGTCCAGGCCATGCAGGAGCCACCGGGCGAAGTCCAGTTCGGCGTACAGGCGGGCGCGTTCGGCCAGCAGCGGGTCACCCGCGCGGTGTGTGGCCTGCAGATAGGCGTCCAGCACCGAGGCAGCAGCATCCGGCGCCGTGGCGAGCCAGGTGAGATCGACCGCCGGGTCGCCCACCGATAGGCCGCCCCAGCCGAGGACGCCGTGCAGGACCGGACCTTCCTCGTCGTCGATGAAGACGAAGCGCTCCGCCTCCGTGCCGCCGAGCACCACCGTCGGCTCGAACCGCCACAGCGCGTCGTCGTCGATCGCCCCGCGCCACCGGTCCCGGAGTGCCGCGCCGACATGCCCGGCCGCCTCCGCCCGGTCGACGATGCGGGACAGGTCCACCCGCTCACGGTCGGGGCTGCGCACCGGCAGCCCCTCGGCGCGGACGACCGACACCGGAAGATCGTGGACCGCCGCGATGGCGCGTCCGATGGCCCCCGAAACGCCCCCCGGGGGGAGCTCCGCGGTCGGCACCCGATACCCGTCGAGGAAGTCGACCACCCCGGCGGTGGCGTCGGAGAGAACAGCCCGACCGTGCACGTGCGGCACCTGGAAGGGCAGCAGGGAACGGATGCCGGCGGTCAATGCCTCCAGCACCCGCAGCTCGTCCCGGAGCTCCCGGTCGGCGTCCGGGTCGGTGGCCGCGCGCACGACGAGGACACGACCGTCGGCGAGCTCCACCGCCGCCGCATCGAAACGGCCGTCGCCGGTGCCGCCGAGCCGACGTGTCCGCACGACGTCGGCGTCCGGCACGGCTGCGGTCGCCGCCGCGGCTAGAGTGAGCGGGGATCGTGACATGCCCTTAGGGTAGGTCGGCGGCCCTGTCAGGCCGCCCGCGCCACGCCCGTCGAGGAGGTATCGGTGAGCGCTTCCGCCTCTTCCGCCCCGGCATCGCGGCTCTCCGCGATCGACCGTCGTGGCGCCGAACGCGACGTCCCCGGCCTGCTCACGGCCGCGCTCGCGGACCCCGCCGCGGTCGTGGTCGCCGCCCGGCGCGACGCCGTGCCGACCGACGGGACCGGGGCGCTCCGTTTCCTGCCCGTCGCGGAGATCCCCGCCGGCGCGTCATGGGCGTTCCTCGGCCGTACCCCCGAGGGCGCTCCCGTGCTGCTCGCCGCGGTGGGCGACGACGCGCTGCCGGAGCTCGCCTGGTCCTCGCTCCGGCTCGCCGGGGCAGACCTCGACCCCGTCGATGCCGAGTGGGCCGTCCTGGCCGTGAGCGTCGCCCGGTGGCTGCGCGACTCCCGCTTCTGTCCCGCGTGCGGCGCCGAGACCGAGCTCGCCCAGGCCGGCTGGTCCCGCCACTGCCCGTCCTGCGGGCGCCAGCACTTCCCGCGCACCGATCCGGCCGTCATCGTGGCGGTGACCGACGCGGCCGGCGACCGGCTGCTTCTCGGCTCGAACGCCGCGTGGCCGCAGGGGCGCTACTCCTGCTTCGCCGGTTTCGCCGAGGCGGGGGAGTCGCTCGAGTCCGCCGTGCAGCGCGAGGTAGCCGAAGAGGCGGGCGTCCACGTGGCGGCCCCGCTCTACCAGGGCTCACAACCCTGGCCGTACCCGCGGTCCCTCATGCTCGGGTTCCGCGCCGTCGCCTCCGACCCCGACGAGGCGGAGGCGGACGGGGAGGAGATCGCCGAGGTGCGTTGGTTCAGCCGCGCCCAGATCGCCGACGCGCTGGCGGGTCACGGCGAGATCACTCTGCCTGGACCCGTGTCGATCGCCCATCGGCTCATCGTGCAGTGGCTCGGCGAGCGGCCATGACCGACCCCGTCTTCGAGGGCCTGGACGACGCGCAGCGCTCGGCCGTGACCACCCTCCGCGGGCCGGTGTGCGTGCTGGCGGGGGCCGGCACGGGCAAGACCCGCGTCATCACCCGGCGCATCGCCCACGGCGTCGCGACGGGGGCGTACTCCCCGGGCCGGGTGATGGCGGTCACCTTCACCGCGAAGGCGGCGGGCGAGATGCGCGGGCGCCTGCGCGCACTCGGGGTGGAGGGCGTGTCGGCTCGCACGTTCCACGCTGCGGCCCTCGCCCAGCTCAACCACTTCTGGCCGATCGTGGCTGGTTCGGCCGCCCCCCGCATCGTGGACAGCAAGGTGCGCCTGCTCGGCCAGGCGGCCAGTGAGCTGAAGCTGCGGGTCGATGCCACGACCCTCCGGGACGTCGCCTCCGGGATCGAGTGGCGCAAGGTCACCCTCCGAAGCGCCGACGACTACGCCCGTGCCCGGCCCACCGGAGTGGGGGATCTCAGCATCAGCGCGGTGCACGACCTGCATCAGGCGTACGAACGCGTCAAGGACGAGCGCCACCAGATCGACTTCGAGGACGTGCTGCTCGCCTGCGCCGGCATGATCGAGGCCGAGCCGCGGGTCGCGCAGGAGGTGCGCGAGCAGTACCGGCACTTCACCGTGGACGAGTTCCAGGACGTCTCGCCGTTGCAGCACCGGCTGCTGGAGCTGTGGCTCGGCGACCGACGCGACCTGTGCGTCGTCGGCGATGCGAACCAGACGGTGTACACCTTCGCCGGCGCCGATGCCACGCTCCTGCTCGGCTTCGAACGGCGCTACCCGGACGCGCAGGTGATCCGGCTGGAGCAGAACTACCGGAGCGCCCAGCCGGTGCTCCGGGTCGCGAACGCGCTCATGCGGGGTCGCCCCGGCGCCCTGGAGCTGCGCGGCGAGCGCGGCATCGACGCGCCGCTGCCGACCCTCGTCCGCTACGACGACGACGCGCACGAGGCGACGGGCGTCGCCGCCGCCGTCCGCGCACAGCTGGATGCGGGCGTCGACCCCCGCTCCATCGCTGTGCTCTACCGGGCGCATGCCCAGTCTGCGGAACTCACCACGGCGTTCGCCGCCGCGGGGATCGCGGTCACCGTGCTCGGCGGCACGCGGTTCTTCGACCAGCCGGAGGTGCGGCAGGCCGTCATGGCGCTGCGCGCGGCATCCGTGGCACCCCTGGAGAGCACGTTCCACGACAGCGTCCGCGACGTGCTGCGCTCCCTCGGACTCACCGATGAGCCGCCGCCCGCGGGTGGCGCGCTGCGTGACGCGTGGGAGGCGCGACGCGCGGTCCTCGCCCTCGCCGAGGAGATGCCGGCCGATACGACGCTGCGCATCTTCACCGACCGGTTGATGGCGCGGGCGAAGGACCACCACGAGCCCGCTCGTGCGACGATCACCTTCGCGACACTGCACGCCGCAAAGGGCCTGGAATGGGAGCACGTGCACCTGGTGGGTCTCGCGGAGGGC
>NZ_JAPLAI010000011.1 GCF_026393345.1 Microbacterium sp. | reverse complement strand
GGGCCGCTTCGGCGGTCACGAACTAGGTCTCGGAAGTGATGTCGACGTAATGTTTGTCTACGACCCGGCTGCTGGCGCGGATGAGACCGAGGCCAACTCAGCAGCGTTTGCGGTGGCAAATGAATTTCGCCGACTCCTGATGACACCCTCGAATGACCCACCGGTGGACGTAGATGCCGATCTCAGGCCTGAGGGCAGGCAGGGCCCTCTCGTCCGTTCTTTATCCTCCTATGAGGCCTACTATGGTCGGTGGTCGTCTCCCTGGGAAGCTCAGGCGCTGCTTCGTGCCCAGCCGGTGGCTGGTGATGCTGAATTGGGGAGGCAGTTCACCAAGCTCATTGATCCACTGCGCTATCCCGCATTGGGTGTTCCCAATGAGCAGGTGCGGGAGATCCGCCGACTGAAGGCAAGAATGGAGGCCGAGAGGCTGCCACGTGGTGCGGATGTGACCTTGCACACCAAACTCGGTCGCGGTGGCCTCAGTGATGTTGAATGGGCGGTGCAACTGCTGCAGATGCAGCATGGTCACATCCACCGAGAGTTGAGGACCACATCAACCCTTAATGCACTCGCAGCGGCAGAGACATTAGGGTATATCGAAAGCTCCGATGCCATGCAACTGCGCGATGCGTGGCGTCTTGCCACCTCAGTGCGTAATGCCATCATGCTGGTGCGAGGACGAGCATCTGACGTGCTTCCCACCGAATCACGCGAGCTTATGGCGGTCGGTTATGTGCTCGGCTACCCAACCACCGATTCCCATCGTCTGATTGAGGACTACCGGCGAGTGACTCGACGGGCTCGACTCGTCGTTGAAAGATTGTTCTACGGTGAGACCGGCTGATTCGCGAGGAATTGGTAGCTATCCCTTTTGTAGGGCAGTAGAAACCGATCGCAGCTTTCGGCGATGGAGGGTTCAAGTTTACGGCAAAGAGGGGATCCATCCTTGCGATGTCGGAAGTAGAAACCAGCCGTCCACCAGTTGTTCATGTCGAGAACCATCGCCTCCTGAACACCGGCGCCAACGAGGGTGTTGGCTAGGCCAGCTGCTGAGAGATACGGGGATCCAACATAGACAATGCTGCCATCAGATCGTTGGCCGATAGCAGATCGCCAGGCGAGACTCTCCTTGTCGGTGGTCGCCCCCCAGACGACATTGTCGGTCGCACTCGAGACCTTGGACTCACCCTTGTCGACGATGAGATTCAGATTCTGACGTACGGACTGCACCTGATCACTCATCTGGAGACCGTGGCCCCATTTGCCGATTTTGATGCTGCCGTCCTTGTATATAACCGTACTCGCCTTGCCGTTTACCAGCGGCTTGACCATCTCCCCTCCGTAATAGTACCCCGCCATAGTGTCGGCAAGACGAAATGCCCCGTTGAAGTTCGCCAGCACAATGGGCCAGTCCTCCTTGGGCAGTGCTCCATCAAAGGGGTTTGGCCCACCGGGTTCCTGATAACCCGGGATAAACATGGCGGTTGCGAGGGTAGTGTCGATCCACATAGCAGAGGCGAAATAACTGGTGTGGACGTCATCGGCGCGGACTCGGGTGACATAGATGGCAGGGATTCCAGCAACATGGCTGCCGACCGGCTGCCACAGCCCCTCCTTTGGCTCTGGCATGCTGACCGGGGAGATGATCGGTGGCGGGGGGTCGAGGTGCTTAACCTCAGGTGCAACAGTTGCCTGCGCAGAGGCACTGGGCACAGGCTGCATAGGTTCGACACCGGCAGAATCCTCGGCTGTCAGGTCAGCTGAGACAGTCGGTTGTCCGCCGATTTGCGGAGTGTTGATGTAGGTGTAGTAGAGATTCTCAAGTTGGGCCACCACGGGGCCCATATTGTTGTCTCTCATCCACGTGGCGATAATCACCTCCTTGGGCTCGCCATCGGATTCTGCGTAGGTCTGCTGGAAAGTGAAACCTGTCCAGAAGGATGAGCTCCATACGATGACCGTGAGAGTGATGAGCAGTCCTCTGGTGATGGCTCGGGGGAGGTGCGGGAAGAAGGGCCCGGTCTTCTCCGCCCAATCAAGCCAAGCCTGGCCGTGACCTTCGGCTAGGAGGGTGTCCTCCCAGCGGGATTTGATGGCAAAGAAACAGACCAGCAGTACCCACCAACATAGGCTCCATGCGGAACCGGCGGCCACGACCAGACCAAGGGTGAGCACCATGACGCTTGAATAGATCGGGTGCCGAGCCCAGTGGTAGATACCCTCGGTCTGCAGATCGGCTGCCGGTTTCGGCACTGGCGTGGGGGTGAGGGCTGGCCCGAGTTGCCGGAGGGCGAGAATCCCGATCGCCACCCCGCCGATGAACAGCAGGCCTCCGACGACAAGCCACGGGGGAGTGCATGGCCGCAAGGGCAGGATGAGGAGAACCACAAGCATCAGCGCCTGTACTGCGACTAGCATCCAACCGATGGTTCGCCGGTTCATAATCAGATCATCCCCCAGCCAACCGCCGACTTGTCATCGGGGGAATACCTTGACGATTCCAGGTCAGTTAAAAAGGGGGGCGGGCCACCGAAATGACCCGCCCCCCTTCCCCTTGGGCGCGAGGCGAATCGACGCGAAAGGGAACCTGTGGGATTGCTGAACGAAGGGAACTAGATGTCGTAATAGAGCTCGAATTCGTGCGGATGCGGACGCAACCGGATGGGATCAATCTCATTGGTGCGCTTGTAGTCGATCCACGTCTCGATCAGGTCGGCTGGGAAGACCCCGCCAGCCTGCAGGTATTCGCTATCGGCCTCGAGAGCGTCAAGGACGGCAGGCAGGGAGCCGGGCACCTGAGGGATGTTCGCCATCTCGTCGGGCGGCAACTCGTAGAGATCCTTGTCGACGGGTGCGTGTGGCTCGATCCGGTTCTTTATGCCGTCCAGACCAGCCATCAACTGGGCGGAGAAGGCCAAATAAGGATTGCTGGACGGATCCGGCACGCGGAACTCAATGCGCTTGGCCTTGGGCGAATTCCCGGTTACGGGGATTCGGATGCAAGCGGAGCGGTTGCGGGCTGAGTAGACCAGATTCACGGGCGCCTCAAAGCCAGGCACCAGACGGTGGTAGCTATTGACCGTCGGGTTGGTGAATGCCAGCAGCGACGGTGCATGATGCAGCAGGCCACCGATGTACCAGCGCGCTGTGTCGGATAGGCCTCCGTAACCACGCTCGTCGTAGAATAGAGGTTCGCCGTTCTTCCAAAGTGACTGGTGGCAGTGCATGCCCGAGCCATTGTCGCCGAAGAGCGGCTTGGGCATGAAGGTCGCGACCTTGCCCCACTGGTCGGCCGTGTTCTTGACGATGTACTTGAACTTCAGGATGTCGTCCGCCGCGTGGACCATGGTGTCGAAGCGGTAGTTGATCTCCTGCTGACCACCGGTGCCGACCTCGTGGTGCGAGCGCTCGAGGATGAACCCGGACTCGATCAGGTTGAGCGTGATGTCGTCGCGCAGGTCGGCGGTCTTGTCGACCGGGCTGACCGGGAAGTAGCCACCCTTGTACGGGGTCTTGTTGGCGAGGTTGCCGCCCTCTTCTTCACGACCCGTGTTCCAGGCGCCCTCTTCGGAGTCGACCTTGTAGAAGCTCGAGTTCTGCGTGACCTCGTAGCGGACGTCGTCGAAGATGTAGAACTCGGCCTCGGGGGCGAAGAACGCGGTGTCGGCGATGCCGGTGGAGGCCAGGTACTTCTCGGCCTTCTTGGCGACCTGACGCGGGTCCTTGTGGTAGATCTCGCCGTTGCGCGGGTTGTAGATGTCGAAGATCATCACGAGGGTCTTCGCCTCGCGGAACTGGTCGACGTACGCCGTCGACACGTCCGGAATCAGCTGCATGTCCGACTCGTGGATGTTCGCGAATCCCCGGATGGAGGAACCGTCGAACAACTGGCCGACGGTGAAGAACTCTTCGTCGACAGTCGATGCGGGGATGTTGAAGTGCTGCTGGACACCAGGCAGATCCGTGAACCGGATGTCGAGGAACTTGACGTCCTCGTCCTTGATGAACTTGAGCACCTCGGATGAATCACTGAACATGGAGACTCCAGAGGTAGGGCATTCGGGAATTCCGCCCGCCAGGGCGGGCTCCCTCGACCGTATCCGGGGGGCATTGCCCGGCGGTGTCTCTTATGTTTCCGGCATGTTACGCGTGCCGGTTTAGGCTGACTCCGTGCCCGAAACCCCCGCAGAATCCAGCTATCCCGGCGAACGACTGGGTCTTCCGAACACCGGACGGGGGAGTGTCGCCCGGGTCGGGCGCCGTCTCGGGGCGCTGGCGATCGACTGGGCCTGCGCGACGATCATCTCGATCGCGTTCTTCTCGTACGACAGCTGGGCGACGATGGCGATCTTCGCGATCGTCCAGGTCGTGTTCCTGCCGCTGCTGGGCGGGAGCCCGGGCCACCGCATCCTGGGCCTCCGCCTGGTGCGCGTCGACGGTGCCTGGGTGGGCCTGTGGCGCCCCATCGTCCGCACCGTCCTGCTGGTGCTGGTGATCCCGGCGGTGATCTGGGACGCGGATCAGCGGGGCCTGCACGACAAGGCCGCAGGAACCGTCCTCATCCGCGGCTGACCCGCGGCGAGTCCGGGGGAGACTCGGCTCAGCGGGGTCGCGGCGCGCGAACCTTGGTGGGGTCGATGCCCTTCGGGATCGGCAGCGACGACAGCGACTGCGAGACCGACTCGACGCGCTTGATGACGGCCGCCATGGTGGTGCGGTCGATGGCCTTCGGCAGCTTCTTGATGGTCTTCGCGAGCTGGCTGATCTCGACCTCGTCTTCGCCGTGTCCGACGTAGATGACGGTCACGGGGACACCGGAGGCGACGCGGGTGACCTTGGACCGCTCGTCGGCGACCAGGCGGGTCAGACGTCCGCGGGCGCCTTCGCCGACGACGACGACGCCGCCGCGGCCGATGGCGCGGTAGACCGCTTCCTGCGTGCGCGGGTTCACACCGACGGGCATCTCGCTCGACTGCCAGTTGCGTCCGAGGGAGGTGCTCAGCACGTGACCCGCGGCGCCGGGCATGCCGTCGATCTTGCGGTACATCGCGGTGGTCGACAGCCGCGTCATGGTCATGAGGGCGGCAAGCACACCGACCAGCAGGCCGGTGACGCCCCAGAGGATGATGCTCCAGATGGCGAAGGGCGGGATGAACGATCCCACCGCGACGCCGAGGGCGACGCCGACGACGAGGATGCCCGCCAGCAGCCAGGGCAGCCAGCTGTACTCCTCCTTCGTGAATCGGAAGAGGGTCTTGAGCTGAGAGAAGAAGCCAGGACGCTTCTCCGGGGTCGTGCTGCGGGCCATACCTCCAGCCTACCGGCGCGGCGCCCACCTCTCCTCCCCAGTCGGTGACGGGATGTCGATCGTGCACGGATGCGGCCGCCCGTCCCCGCATCCGGCGCACGGCGACGCAGCCTGACGGAGTGATGGATGCTGCCCCGGTCGACCCGCTGGCCGCCGGTGTGCCGCAAATCCTGCGGCACGTCGGCCCGCCTGCCGCGCCCTGGCCGGCGGGGATGGTCCGCGTCGGGGAGACCACGGCACTGCTCGTGGATGCGGAACTGCTGCCATCCGGCGCGTTCGGGGCGCCGGCCGACCACCTCGCCCGGCCGACGGAGGTCTTCCGCACGCCGACGGGCCACCTGGTGCTCATGCCGCCGGTCGCCCTCCCGGCGCTCCCCGTCCCGGTCGAGGGGATCGGCGGCGCGATCACGCTGGCGATCAGCATGCTCCGCGGCATCGCTGCGGCAGATCCGGAGATGACCGGGCAATGGTGGTTGAGCCCGGAGGGTCGTCCGCTGTTCGTCCCGGTCGCGGGAGCGCAGCCGATTCGTCCCGCCGCTGCGGACCTGCTCCGGGCCCTCGGCATAGGCGACGATCAGCCGCTCTTCGATCAGCTCGCCGCGGAGCTGGAGGACTCGGACCCGCTTCCGCTCACCGGGTGGGAAGAGCGGGTGTTCACCCTCGGTCGTGCGAGCGCGGTGCGGGCCCGACCGGACGCACCGGGATCGTCGCGCCGGGACCGGAGACGCGGCGCCGCATCCGCATCCGGCGCGCCGACATCCCGGCCCGCCCGGGTCCGCGCCCGAGGCGCGCGAGAACGCATGTCCGATGCGGGCACCGGGCTGTGGCGGATGGTTCGGCGCTCACGGCTACGCCGGCGGCCCCTGGTGATCGGCACCGCGGCGGTCGCGGCGATGATCGTCCTCGGGGTAGGCCTCACGTGGCCGGAGCGGTCGCCGGCGCCGCAACAGGTCGCCGTCTCTGCTTCGCCCAGCCCGGCCCGGCCGGGCGAAGCCGCCGAACCGGAGGCGACCGGGGAGTCGGCGGATGATGCGGCCCCATCGGGTGTGGCGGCCACCGCCGGCGACGATCTCGCCGCGGTGGCCATGACACTGATGTCCGGGCTGCGCGCCTGCGGGAACGACGCCTCCTGCCGCGCGGGGCTGGTGGAAGATCCGGCGAAGACCTTCCCTGCCGGTCCCGCCGTCGACGCGGTCGATGCGCAGGCGACGCTCATCGATGATCTCGGCGGCATCGCGGTGGTCCGTGTCGATGCCGACGCGGCAGGTCAGATCGTTCTCATCGTCGCCCGAGACGGAAAATGGCTGGTCCGCGACGTCTATGACGTCGCGGACCAGCCGTGATCGGATGCGTCAGGCGCCGAGGGAACCGGCGAAGTCCGCGGCTTCCAGACGCGCCTTGACGGCGGACAGGAAGCGGGCCGCATCCGCACCGTCGACGACACGGTGGTCGTACGACAGCGCGAGGTACACGTAGGAGCGAATCGAGATCGCGTCCTTGCCATCGACCGTCACCACGCCGGGGCGCTTGTACACGATGCCGGTGCCGAGGATGGCGGACTGCGGCAGGAAGACCACCGGGGTGTCGAACAGCGCGCCGCGCGAACCCGTGTTGGTCAGTGTGAAGGTGCCACCGGCGAGCTCGTCCGGCTTCAGCTTGTTCGACCGCGTCCGGGCGGCGAGATCGGCGATCTCGTGAGCGATCTGCGCGATGGTCTTGTCACCCGCATCACGGACGACCGGCGTGAGCAGGCCACGCTCGGTGTCGACCGCGATGGACAGGTTCTCCGAGGCCGGGTAGACGATCTGATCGCCGTCGACGGTGGAGTTGATCACCGGGTACGCCTTCAGGGCTTCTGCGGCAGCGAGGGCGAAGAACGGCAGGAACGACAGCTTGTCGCCGGTCTTGGCGAGGAAATCGCCCTTCACCTGGTCGCGGTAGTTCGCGAGCTTGGTGACGTCGACCTCGACGACCGTGGTCAGCTGCGCGGTCTGCTGCATGGAGGCGACGGCACGCTCGGCCAGCACCTTCCGCAGTCGAGACATCGGCTGGGTCGTGCCGCGCAGCGGCGAGACCTCGAGCGTGGGCGCGGCGGGTGTGGCGGCTTCGGCGGGAGCAGCGGATGCGGCCGGAGCGGATGCGGCTTCGGCCGCCTTCAGCACGTCCTCCTTGCGGATGCGACCGCCGACGCCGGAGCCCTTCACCGTCGCGAGGTCGACGCCCTGCTGCTGCGCGAGGCGGCGAACCAGGGGCGTGACGTAGGTGGGGCCGTCGTCGTCCGCGTCTGCCGGCGCTGCGGCAGGAGCAGACGCGCTGGGGGCGGGAGTGGCGGGCGTAGCAGGCGCAGGAGCGGCAGCGGGTGCGGGCGTCGCGGCAGGCGAAGGAGCAGCAGCCGGTGCGGCCGTCGCCGGGGCGGACTGCGCCTCGGCCTGCTCGACCTCGACAGGCTTCTCCGTGGAGGGCGCTTCGGGGGCTGCCTCGGCCGCGGCGGGCGCGGCATCGCCGATCCGGGCGAGCGCGGCGCCGACCTCGACGGTCTCGTCTTCCTGCACCAGGATCGCCTGCAGCACGCCGGCGATGGGCGACGGGATCTCGGTGTCGACCTTGTCGGTCGAGATCTCGAGGATCGGCTCGTCGACGGCGACCTCGTCACCGACCTGCTTGAGCCAGCGGGTCACGGTGCCCTCGGTGACGCTCTCACCGAGCTCGGGAAGCACGATCTCGTGGCCACCGGATGCGGAGGGAGCGGGAGCGGCAGGCGCAGGAGCGGGCTCGGGCTCGGGGGCGGCCTCGGGCTCGGGCTCGGCCGGAGCCTCCGCGGCGGCGGCGGGCTCCTCGGCGGGCGCGGCAGGCTCGGAGGCGGCGCCAGAGCCGTCGCCGATCTTCACGAGGATCGCACCGACTTCCACCGTCTCGTCTTCCTGCACGAGGATCTCCTCGATGACGCCGGCGACCGGCGAGGGGATCTCGGTGTCAACCTTGTCGGTCGAGATCTCGAGCAGGCCCTCGTCCACCGCGACGGTGTCGCCGACGTTCTTGAGCCAGCGGGTGACCGTTCCCTCGGTGACGCTCTCGCCGAGAGCGGGGAGGACCACGGAAGTGCTCATGGCATTTGCTCCTTCTAAAACGATGTCTGTCTAGCTTAGTGATCTGTGCAGGTCAGAGCGTGTGCAACGGCGACCCGGCGAGGGCCAGAAGCGCCTCGCCGAGTGCTTCGCTCTGGGTCGGGTGCGCGTGGAGGAACGGCTTCACGTCCTCGGGATGCGCCTCCCATCCGATGATGAGCTGGGCCTCCGTGATGAGTTCCCCGACGCGGGAACCGATCATGTGGACGCCCACGACGGGCCCGTCGACACGGCGGACGACACGGACGCTCCCGGCGGTGCCGAGGATCTCGCTGCGCGCGTTCCCGGCCAGGTTGTAGTCGACGACCGCCACCGCATCCGCCCCGAATCGCTCCTCGGCCTGCGCCTTGGTGAGGCCGACGGCGGCGAGCTCGGGCTGCGAATACGTGATGCGGGGGACGTTCTCGTCGGGGACCGCAGTCGGGTTCGTGCCGGCGATCTGCTCCGCGACGAAGATGCCGTGCTGGAAACCACGGTGTGCGAGCTGCGGACCGGCGACGATGTCGCCGACCGCCCACACCCCGGGCGCGGCGGTCCGCAGCTGCTCGTCGACGACGACGAAGCCCCGCTCGACGCCGACGCCGGCCTCCTCTAGTCCGATCCCGTCGATCGCGGGCACGCGACCGATCGCGACGAGGACGTAGTCGGCGGTGAGGACCGAGTCATCCTCGAGAGTGACGGTCACCTCGGTGTCCGTCTGTGCCACCGACGCGACCCGTGTGCCGATGCGGGCGATGATGCCGCGCTTGCGGAACGCACGCTCGAGGCCCTTCCGCAGCGTCTCGTCCTCGTTCGGCACGAGGCTCGGCAGCGCCTCGACGACCGTGACGTCGGCGCCGAGCGAGCGCCACATGCTGGCGAACTCGACGCCGATGACGCCGCCGCCGAGCACGACGACGCGGGCCGGGATCTCGTCGAGCTCCAGTGCGGTCTCGCTGGTGAGCACGCGGCCACCTGTCGTCACGCCGGGCAGGTCGCGCGTGCGGGCGCCGGTCGCCACGATGACGTCGGGTGCCTCGAACACCTCGTCGCCGACCCGGACGCGTCCCGGCTGCTCCAGCCGGCCGTCGCCGACGACGACGGTGATCTTGCGGGCGGCGAGGAGCCCCTCGAGGCCCTTGTGCTTCTTCGCGACGATCCCGCGGCGGAACGCCTGCATCGCCTCGACGTCAACGCTCTCGAGGGTCGCGCGCACGCCGACGGATGCGGCCTCGCCGACGGTGTCGACGACCTCGGCGACGTGCAGCAGCGCCTTGGTGGGCACGCAACCGCGGTGGAGGCACGTGCCGCCCACCTTGTCGCGCTCGATCAGGACGACCTGCTTGCCGAGTTCGGCGGCGCGGAGGGCGGCGGCGTACCCGGCGCTGCCGCCGCCGAGGACGATGATGTCGGTTGCCATGTCAGGCCTGCCCGCGGAGGAGCTCGATGAGCGCGCGGACCGAGGCCCCGGTGGCACCCTTCTCGGTGAATCCGTAGGCGCCGCCCTTGTGCCATCCGGACCCGGCGATATCAAGGTGCACCCACGGGATGCGAGGCGCGTCGTCCGCGTCCGACGCGCGGCCGACGAAGCGCTGCAGGAAGAGGCCGGCGAACAGCGAGCCGGCGGCAGGGTCGCCGATCTTCGCGTTCACGAGGTCGGCGATGGGGGAGTCGAGCTCGTCCTCCATGTACTCCGGCAGGGGCAGTCGCCACGAGGGCTCACCGGCTCGCTCGGCGGCGTCGAGGTAGGCGGCGACCGCGTCGTCCGCACCCATGACGCCGGTGAGCCGGGTGCCGAGCGCGGTGATGATGGCGCCGGTGAGGGTGGCGACGTCGACGATGAGGTCCGGCTGCTCGCGGCTCGCGGCGACGAGCCCGTCCGCGAGCACGAGGCGGCCCTCGGCGTCCGTGTTCAACACCTCGACGGTGGTGCCGTCCAGCATCCGGAGCACATCGCCCGGGCGGGTCGCGCGTCCCGACGGCATGTTGTCCGAGATGCAGAGGTAGGCGGTCACGCCGACCGGCAGTTCCAGCTGGGCGGCGGCTCGGAGCACCGCGAGCACCACCGCGGCGCCGCACATGTCGTCCTTCATGCCGACCATCGAGGCGGCGGGCTTCAGCGACAGCCCGCCGGTGTCGAAGGTGATGCCCTTGCCCACAAGGGCGACGCGGCGCGCGGCGCCCGCCGGGCGGTAGTCGAGCCGCACGAAGCGCGGCGGGCGATCGGATCCCTGACCGACGCCCAGGATGCCGCCGAAGCCCTGTTCGGCCATCGCGACCTCGTCGAGGACGGTGACCTGTCGGCGACTTCGGCGACCGCGCGACGGGCGAGGTCGTCCGGGCCGAGCCATTCGGCGGGGATCGAGGTGAGGTCCTTCACCAGCGCCACGGCGGAGGCGACGACCTCGGCGGCGGTGGCATCGGCGGCGGAGGCCTGCGGCGCCACCACGACCACGCGCGACGCGCGGCCCGCGGGCCCGCTGCGCTTGTATCCCTCGAACCGGTAGCCGCCGAGGCCTGCGCCCTCCAGCAGCGCGGGCGCCGCGTCGGGAGCCACGGGGGCGAGGATCGCGACCGTCTCGAAGCCGGTGAGCTGTCGGATGCCGGAGCCCGCCGCGGTGCGAAGGGCCGCCGCATCCGCGTCGCTGCCGGATCCGACGACCGCGAGCGGGCCGTCGAAGACGTCGGGGGCGTCGACCCGGAGGTAGGAGCCTACGGCGCCGGAGAACCCGACGCGGCCGAGCAGGGCGCCCAGGCCCGACCAGGTCTTGTCCTCATAGAACGGATCCGCCGGCGGCGGGATCACCAGGAGGGCGGCATCGGCACCGGTGGTGCGCAGGTCGGAATCGGTCACGGACAGCGCGGGATACGGCATCCCCCCATCGTAGGCCGAGCCTGCGAACCGCCCGCAGGTATGCGTGCGCCTCGTAGCATGGTGGTATGCCCTTCGACATCCCCGTGTTCGAGCCCGCGGAGCCGGCGCCGGTCGTGCCTGCGGGTCTCCCGCTGGTGGTCCTGCTGACGGGATTCACGGATGCGGGTTCCGCTGTCTCGCAGACGGTCTCCTACCTGCGGGACGAGCTGACCCACGCCATGGTGCGCCGTTACGAGAACGACGTGCTGCTCGACTACCGCGCACGTCGTCCCCTCATCTCCTTCGAGAGCGACCACCTCACCGATTACCGCCCGCCGCGGTTAGAGCTCACTCTCACCCGTGACGCTCTCGGCCAGCCGTTTCTCGTCCTCGCCGGCTACGAGCCGGACTTCGCCTGGGACAGCTTCGTCGCCTCGGTGGCGGAGTTCGTGCAGTCCGCGGCGGTCTCATCGGTCACCTGGGTGCACGCCATCGGCATGCCGGTGCCGCACACCCGCCCGCTCGGCGCCACGGTGTCGGGGAACCGGACCTCGCTCGCCGAGGACCACTCGGTGTGGAAGCCGCACACGCAGGTGCCCGCCACCGCCGGTCATCTCCTGGAGTACCGCCTGGCCGAGGCGGGCGTCGCCGTGGCGGGATTCGTGCTCCTCATCCCGCACTACCTCGGCGACACCGAGTACCCGGGCGCGGCAATCGCGGCGCTTGACAGCATCACCGCCGGCACCGGACTCGTGTTCGGTATCGACTCCCTGCGCGATGACAACGAGGAGTTCCTCGGCAAGGTGTCGGAGCAGATCGCCGCAAGCGATGAGCTGGAGCGGATGCTGCATGGTCTCGAGGAGCGATACGACTCCTACATGGCGGGCTCCACACAGGCGACCGCGCTGCTGCACGAGGCCGACCTTCCCAGCGCCGACGAGATCGCCGCCGAACTGGAGCGGTTCCTGGCGAACCGCGGACACGGTGACGAGGAGCGTCCCGGTCCGCTGGCCTGAGGGAATGCCCGATCGGGCTCGGATGTTGTGCCCTCTGCGGGGTCGACAAGATCTCCGTCCGCGTATGCGACAATAGAGGACCGACCCATTGTCACTCGCAGCGATCCGCTCGCTGCGGACTTGACAAGGGTCTTACTAGTGTCCGAGATCGATCGCGGCACACACACCCGGTGAAAGGCGAACCGTGACTCCGAGCACGAAGACCGACAACCGCTCGCGCACCGCGACCGATACCGCTCCGGCGGAGGCCGTGGTCGAAGAGGCGGTGGCCGCCGCTGCGCCGAAGAAGGCTCCTGCGAAGCGCGCCACGACGACCAAGGCCGCGACCACGAAGGCCGCGACGGCCAAGAAGGCCGCTCCGGCGAAGAAGAGCACCAAGAAGCCCGTGAAGGGCGATGACGACTTCGAGGACGACGCCGAGATCGACGATGAGGTCATCGTCGACGAGGTCGTCGTTGACGACGCCGATGACTCGGCCGCTCCGGCCAAGGACAAGGCGAAGGCAGCCGACGACGACGATGACGACGACGAGAACACGAAGCCCAAGTTCTCCGAGCCGCTTCCGACCGGCGCCATCGTCATCTCGTCCAACGACGAGGACGACGTCCCCGTCTACTCGACCCAGATCACCGGCGCGACAGCCGACCCGGTCAAGGACTACCTGAAGCAGATCGGTAAGGTTCCGCTGCTGAACGCGGCCGAAGAGGTCGAGCTCGCCATGCGGATCGAGGCGGGCCTGTTCGCCGAAGAGAAGCTGTCGAAGATGTCGGCGGCCGAGAAGTCCAGCCAGATGGGACTCGACCTGCAGTGGGTCGCCCGCGACGGCCAGCGCGCCAAGAGCCACCTGCTCGGTGCCAACCTCCGCCTCGTCGTCTCGCTCGCCAAGCGCTACACCGGCCGCGGCATGCAGTTCCTCGACCTCATCCAGGAGGGGAACCTCGGCCTCATCCGTGCGGTCGAGAAGTTCGACTACACCAAGGGCTTCAAGTTCTCGACCTACGCGACGTGGTGGATCCGCCAGGCGATCACGCGCGCCATGGCCGACCAGGCGCGCACCATCCGCATCCCCGTCCACATGGTCGAGGTCATCAACAAGCTTGCCCGCGTGCAGCGGCAGATGCTGCAGGACCTGGGCCGCGAGCCCACGCCCGAAGAGCTGAGCCGCGAACTCGACATGACCCCGGAGAAGGTCATCGAGGTGCAGAAGTACGGGCGCGAGCCCATCTCGCTGCACACGCCCCTCGGTGAAGACGGCGACAGCGAGTTCGGTGACCTCATCGAGGACACTGAGGCGGTCGTTCCTGCCGACGCCGTCGGCTTCACCATGCTGCAGCGTCAGCTGGAATCGCTCCTCGACTCGCTCAGCGAGCGCGAGGCGGGCGTCATCCGGATGCGCTTCGGCCTCGGAGACGGACAGCCCAAGACCCTCGACCAGATCGGCGACACGTTCGGCGTGACACGCGAGCGCATCCGCCAGATCGAGTCGAAGACCATGGCGAAGCTTCGCCACCCCTCGCGGTCGCAGTCGCTGCGGGACTACCTCGAGTGAGCGAGGCCGGCACGCCGGAGGCGAACGAGGGCAAAGCGCTCACCGTCGAAACCGACGGCGCGCGCTACATGCGGATCCCGATCCGCACCCGCGTGGTGCTTCCGGGCGATGAGCTCGACCCCTTCGTGACCGAGTACGCCGCCCCCGTGGTGCAGCCGGGTGACCTGCTGTTCGTGACCGAGAAGATCGTCGCGATCACGCAGGGTCGCTCGTACCTGGTGGAGGACATTGCGCCGCGGAAGCTGGCGCTGTTCCTCTCGAAGTACGTCACCCGCACCCCGCACGGCATCGGTCTCGGCATGCCCGAGACGATGGAGATGGCGCTGCGCGAGTGCGGGACGCCCCGCATCCTGCTCGCTGCCGCCGTGTCCGCTGTGACGAAGGCGTTCGGTCGCAAGGGCGACTTCTACCGCATCGCCGGTGACAAGGCCCGCGCCATCGACGGCCCGACCAGCGGCACGATCCCGCCGTACAACAAGGCCGTCGTGCTCGGCCCGGAGCGACCCACCGAGGTCGCCCGTCACCTGCAGAGCCTGCTCCCCGCGGGCGTTGAGG
This sequence comes from Microbacterium sp., assembly GCF_026393345.1. GTDB lineage: Bacteria > Actinomycetota > Actinomycetes > Actinomycetales > Microbacteriaceae > Microbacterium. The sequence goes on along the minus strand of NZ_JAPLAI010000011.1, from coordinate 50,772 downwards.
TGGCCGTGGTCGACATCAACGACCTAGGTGGCAACATTCTCGGTTCGACCCTCGACAAGGCGGGGGAGAAGCGCCTCGTCGCGATCCTCAAGGACAATCCGCTCGGTCAGGGTCACCAGTCGACGCCACTCGGTGTCGTGCGTCCCGCCTGAGCCGTTACGAAGACGACAGCCCCCGCCCGGTCATCCGGTGCGGGGGCTTCGTGCGTGTCCGGCCGGGTCAGAACCCGATGGCAGCGCGGTAACGGGGCTTGTGGCCGGTGCGGATGCCGGTCGCAGTGGGCTTGTTCTCGTACACGCCGGCCGCCCAGTTGCCCTCGACGAGCACCGGGCCGTTCGGCGTCACCACGATGTCCCAGCCGACGTACTGGATCTGCGGCACGACGCGCGCGACCCGGTCGACGAACGCGACGACCTTGTCGTACATCGGCAGCTGGAAGTCGGCGATCTTCACCCCGGACTCCGGGTGAAATTCGTGGATGTTGTCGTGCGAGTCGTACCCCTTGCCGACGGAGTGACCGGTGTCGTCGAGCATCGAGTAGAACCCGCCATAGGTCATCTGGTCGCTCACCGCGCCGCGTCCGAACTTCTGGGCGACCGCGAGGATGTGCGTTCGCGTGCCGTCGAAGAACGCGGTCACGCGGGTGGTGTTCACCGTGCCGGGGCAGACCGCGGCGAGGTCCGGATGCTGCACGATGACCTCCTCGAGCAGCAGCTCGCCGCGCTCCACGAGACCGCGATGGAACGCATCCCAGTCATCGATCTCCTCGGCGCGGTACCGGTGTACGCCCGTCCCGGCCTGGCCGACCGGCTCCTTGGCGACGACGGTGCCCTGGCCGGAGACGAAGGCGCGCACCTCGTCGGCGTTGTCGGGGGTCACGATGAGCCAGGCGCGATGCAGGTGGTCGGCGAAGACGCGGTTGAACGCGATCTTGTCGTGGAACTGCGGGCGGTACGCCGGGTCGTCGTACTTCTGCGACAGCTGGTTCGACACCGGGTGTGTCATGTACGTCGCACGCTCGGCGCGACTGAGGATGGCGAAGTCGTAGTCGGCGTAGTCCTGGAATCCGACGTTGCGGAAGCCTGCCTGGACGAGCATGTCTGCCGCGATGACCGCGGTGTTGCGGTGGTGCAGGGTCGCCGCGGTCTTGGCGCGCTCCATCAGTGAGCCGACGTCGATGCGACGGGCGCGTCCGACGAGATAGCGCAGACGAGGGGCGAGACCGAGAGAGGGCATACGTGCTCCGGGGTGGGGATCGGGGACCCCGACAGTCTAGGCCGCCGCGGTCACCGGTCCCGGTGTCGCCCGGAGGTCAGTTCGCGTCGACGAGGCGCGCGGTCTCGTCGTGCCAGCTGGTGGCGACAGCGCGCAGCTTCTCTTCGTACTTGCGTCCGTGGTGTGCGCAGAACAGCAGCTCACTGCCGTTCACTTCCGCGGCGATGTACGCCTGCGCGCCGCACGAGTCGCAGCGGTCCGCGGCGCTGAGACGGTAGTCGAGAACGGCCTGCTCGCCGGATGTCGATGTCATGTTCATCGCTGGACCTCCCTCAAGGTGCGTTCGGTGCGTGTCACGACATACAACCACGCGCACCTGGGCAGAATGCCGCCATCCACCGGCATTTCGCTGTGCGCGTATCCGACCCCGACCGGCCCGTGTCTGTGCGCCGTCGTGGGGGAGGCCCCGGATACGCTTGAGGATTGTGACAGCCGAATATTCCGCCCACCATCTGCAGGTCCTGGAGGGGCTCGAGGCCGTTCGCAAGCGCCCCGGTATGTATATCGGCTCCACCGACTCCCGCGGCCTCATGCACTGCCTCTGGGAGATCATCGACAACAGCGTCGACGAGGCGCTCGGTGGCCACGGCAACCGCATCGACGTCGTGCTGTACCGCGACGGCAGCGTCGAGGTGCGCGACCAGGCGCGCGGCATCCCTGTCGACATCGAACCGCGCACCGGCCTGTCCGGTGTCGAGGTCGTGTTCACCAAGCTGCACGCGGGTGGCAAATTCGGCGGCGGCTCGTACGCCGCATCCGGTGGTCTGCACGGTGTCGGCGCGTCCGTCGTGAACGCACTGTCCGAGCGACTTGACGTCGAGGTCGACCGCGGCGGCAAGACCTGGGCCATGTCGTTCCACCGCGGTGAGCCGGGGCTGTTCGCCGACTCGGGCGAGCCACGCCCAGATTCCCCCTTCACCCCGTTCCGCGATCGCAGCGAGCTGCGCGTGGTCGGCAAGGCCAAGAAGGGTGTCACGGGCACCCGCATCCGGTACTGGGCCGACCGGCAGATCTTCACGAAGGATGCGTCGTTCACCTCGGACGAACTGGTGCAGCGGGTGCGCCAGACCGCGTTCCTGGTGCCGGGTCTCGAGATCGTCGTCCGCGACGAGCGCGGCGAGGAGAGCGTCGAGTCGGTGTACCGCTATGACGGCGGCATCTCGGAGTACGTGGAGTTCCTCGCCCCCGACACCGCCATCACCGACACCTGGCGACTGACCGGCACCGGCACGTTCACCGAAACGGTGCCCGTGCTCCAGCCCACCGGCGCAATGATCCCGACGGACGTGGAACGCGAATGCCACGTCGATGTGGCCCTCCGCTGGGGCACCGGCTACGAGACCGTGTGCCGGTCGTACGTCAACATCATCGCGACGCCCAAGGGCGGCACGCATCAGCAAGGTTTCGAGCAGGGGCTCATGAAGGTGCTGCGCACCCAGGTCGAGCAGAACGCACGCCGACTCAAGGTCGGCAACGACAAGCTCGACAAGGACGACATCCTCGCCGGCATGTCCGCGGTGCTCACCGTGCGCCTCTCGGAACCGCAGTTCGAGGGTCAGACCAAGGAGGTGCTCGGCACCCCCGCGGTCAAGCAGATCGTCGCCTCGGTCGTGACGAAGGAGCTGGCAGCCCGGTTCTCGTCTGCCAAGCGCGACGACAAGGCGCAGACGGCACTGCTGCTGGACAAGGTCGTCTCGGAGATGAAGGCGCGCATCTCGGCGCGCAGCCACAAAGAGACGCAGCGCCGCAAGAACGCGCTGGAGTCGTCGTCGCTGCCGGCGAAGCTCGTCGATTGCCGTTCCAACGACGTCAACGACTCCGAGCTGTTCATCGTGGAGGGTGACTCTGCGCTCGGCACCGCGAAGCTCGCCCGCAACAGCGAGTACCAGGCGTTGCTACCGATCCGCGGCAAGATCCTGAACGTGCAGAAGGCGTCGGTGAGCGACATGCTCTCCAACGCCGAGTGCGCCTCGATCATCCAGGTCATCGGCGCCGGCTCCGGCCGCTCGTTCGACATCGACACGGCGCGCTACGGCAAGATCATCATGATGAGCGACGCCGACGTCGACGGCGCGCACATCCGGACGCTGCTGCTCACGCTGTTCTTCCGCTACATGCGGCCGCTCGTCGAAGAAGGACGCGTGTACGCGGCCGTCCCGCCGCTCCACCGGGTCGTGGTGATCAACCCGGGCAGCAAGCCGAACGAGACGATCTACACGTACAGCGAGCAGGAGCTGCACCAGCTGCTGGCGAAGCTCACCAAGTCCGGCAGGAAGTGGCAGGAGCCGGTGCAGCGCTACAAGGGACTTGGTGAGATGGATGCCGAGCAGCTGGCCGTGACGACGATGGATCGCGCCGGGCGGACCCTGCGGCGTGTGCGGGTGCAGGACGCGGAGGCGGCCGCATCCGTGTTCGAGCTGCTCATGGGCAACGAAGTCGCCCCGCGCCGCGATTTCATCGTGTCATCGAGCGACAGCCTCGCGCGCGAGCGTATCGACGCCTGACCCGCGGTCGGCGACCGAAACGTCGCCGACGCGCCCCGCCGAGACCACATCCATCCACCGAAACCACATCGGATCGGATGTGGTCTCGCGCAACGGATGTGGTCTCGCGCGTTGCTCAGGCGATCGCGGTGCCGATGGCGCCGATCACGGCATCCAGCGGCTGTCCGGAGGTGTCGCGCTTCGCACCGGTCTCGGGGAGCTGACGCACCGCGCCGTCGGTGCCCACCGCGCGGGGATCCGCACCGACCCAGGCCAGCGAAATCTGATCCTCGCCCTTCAGGAAGCGCTGCGCGCGCACCCCGCCGGTGGCACGGCCCTTCGCGGGGAACTCGGACAGCGGCGACACCTTCGCCGAGCCCGGGTCGGCCCCGACGAGCGCCTGCGTCGACCCGGCGACGGTGACCACGACGTTCTCCTGCTCCGGGTCCACGACGCCGAACGACACCACGGCGGCACCGGCGTTGAGGCGGATGCCGCCCATTCCCGCCGCGGAGCGTCCCTGGGGGCGGACGGATGCGGCGTCGAACCGCAGCAGTTGCGCATCGGTCGTGACGAACACCAGCTCGGTGCCGTCGGGTGCGGGCGCCGCGCCGATGACCCGGTCACCGGGCTTCAGCGAGATGATCTCGACGTCGTGCTTGTTGGCAGGGAGTTCGCTCGCAGCGACGCGCTTTACGACACCCTGGACGGTGCCGAGCGCGATCACCGGCTCATCGACCAGCGGCACGATCGCGACGACGTGCTCCGAGCCGCTGAGGCCCAGGTACTGGTCTGCCCGGGTTCCGGCGGCCAGCTGCACCGAGTTGCCCGGCACGGAGGGCAGGTCGACGGGGGAGAAGCGGATGATGCGCCCGGTGCTGGTCACCGCGCCGAGCTCGCCGCGCACCGTGGTGTCGGCGACGCTTCGGACCGCATCGTGCTTCGCGCGACGGGTGGGGGCGAGGATGCCGGCGGGATCGCTGTCGTCCGCACCGGCACGGAGCGCCGCACGCACCATGCGACCCGTGGCAGAGAGGAACACCCGGCACGGGTCGTCGGCCAGCTGCAGGTCCGCGGCCGCGCGAACGCTGCGCGAACGTGACGCCACCGGACCGTCGAGGAGCACGGTGCGGCGCGGGGTGCCGTAGGCCTCCGCGACCGCATCCAACTCGCGTGCCACCTGTGCGTGCAGCAGCATCTCGCTGCCGAGGAGCTCCTCGAGCGCCGCGATCTCGGCCTTCAGCGCGTCCTGCTCGGCTTCGAGCTCGACGCGGGAGAACTTGGTGAGGCGGCGCAGCCGCAGCTCGAGGATGTACTCGGCCTGCAGATGCGACAGGTCGAAGACGTCCATCAACCGGGTGCGGGCCTGCTCGGAGTCGTCCGAGGTGCGGATCACCTGGATGACCTCGTCGATGTCGAGGATCGCGATGAGCAGACCCTCAACCAGGTGCAGCCGGTCCTTGCGCTTACCGAGCCGGAAACGGCTGCGCCGGGTAACGACCTCGATGCGGTGGTCGACGTAGACGCGCAGCAGCTCCTTCAGCCCGAGGGTCTGCGGCTGGCCCGCGACGAGGGCGACGTTGTTGATGCCGAACGAGTCCTCGAGCGGGGTGAGGCGGAACAGCTGCTCCAGCACGGCGGCGGGGTCGAAGCCCGTCTTCACCCCGATGACCATGCGGAGGCCGTGATTGCGATCGGTCAGGTCGGTGACGTCCGAGATGCCGGTCAGCTTCTTCGAGCCGACCGCATCCTTGATCTTCTCGATGACGCGTTCCGGACCGACGGAGTACGGCAGCTCGGTGATGATGATGCCGGTCTTGCGCGGGCCGAGCTGCTCGATCGACGTCTTCGCCCGGGTCTTGAACGAGCCGCGGCCGGTGGCGTACGCGTCTTTGATGCCGTCGAGGCTCACGATGATGCCCCCGGAGGGCAGGTCAGGGCCGGGGATGAACTCCATCAGCTCTTCGAGCGTCGCGTCCGGATTCTCGAGCAGGTGCGTGGCGGCGCCGACGACCTCGATGAGGTTGTGCGGTGCCATGTTCGTGGCCATGCCGACGGCGATGCCGGTGGTGCCGTTGACGAGCAGGTTCGGGAACGCGGCCGGGAGCACCTCGGGCTGCTGGAACTGGCCGTCGTAGTTCGGGATGAAGTCGACGACGTCCTCGTCGAGGTTCTCGGTCAGCGCGAGCGCCGGGGGAGCGAGCCGGGCCTCGGTGTAGCGGGGCGCGGCCGGACCGTCGTCGAGCGAGCCGAAGTTGCCGTGCCCATCCACGAGCGGGACGCGGAGCGAGAACGGCTGCGCGAGACGCACGAGGGCGTCGTAGATGGGCGCGTCACCGTGCGGGTGCAGCTTTCCCATCACCTCGCCGACGACGCGCGCACTTTTCACGTGGCCGCGGTCGGGACGAAGCCCCATCTCCGCCATCTGGTACAGGATGCGGCGCTGCACGGGCTTCAACCCGTCGCGGGCGTCGGGGAGGGCGCGCGAATAGAACACCGAGTAGGCGTACTCGAGGAACGAGCCCTGCATCTCGGTGGACAGGTCGATGTCCTCGATGCGGCCTTCGGGCGCGGGGGACGGGACGGAACGCGTGGGTGTCATGGGCAGGAAGACCTCGGGTCGGTGGCGGCCGTCGACGTGTGTGCCAGACTGGCCCCGATGTCTCTCAGCCTACCGGCGCAGCCCGCCGATGCCCGGAGCCTCACCGACGTCGTGCCGATCGTCCGCGACGCTCTGGGCGGGACATCCTCCGAACTGCCGCCCGCCCGATCGGGCATCGTGTTCGTCGTCGACGGCCTCGGCGCACGGAACCTCTCGGCCCGCCGCGCGCACGGCCGTTTCCTCGCCGCGGCGATGGCCCGCCGTGACGTCGCCCGCACGGTCTTCCCCAGTACGACGGCGGCGGCACTGACGTCGCTGCTCACTGCCACGTGGCCCGGCGAGCACGGGGTCGTGGGATACCGCGCCCGGGTGCCCGAGACCGGCGAGGTGGTCAACCAGCTCAACGGGTGGGACGACGGCTCGCTCGATCCGATGACCTGGCAGCGCGCCGAGCCGCTGTTCGCGGCGGACGCGGCTCAGGGCCGCCCGTGCTTCGCGGTGTCGAAGCCGGAGTACGCGGATTCCGGTTTCACCCGCGCCACGCTCCGCGGCGCAGAGATCCACGGCGTCGCATCCCTCGACGACCGCATCGACCTGGCTGCGCATATCGCGCGCACGACGCCCGGCTCGCTCACGTACCTGTATGCCCCCGAGCTCGACACGGTCGGCCATCGGCGTGGGGCGGAATCGGACGAGTGGGCGTTCGCGCTGGAAGCGCTCGACGCCGGGGCGCGTCGGCTGCACGAGGCGGCGGGCAGTGAGGTGGGCGTGATCGTCACCGCGGATCACGGCATGGTCGACGTGCCCGCCCACCGTCAGGTGCTGTTCGGCGACGGGCCGCTGACCGCGGGACTGCAGGACGTCGGCGGGGAGCCCAGGATGCTGCACCTGTACGCCGAGCCGGGGGCCGCCGGCGCGTTGCACACCGCCTGGCTCGACGAGTCGTCGCGCGCCTGGGTGATGGCGCGCGACGAGGCGATCGATGCGGGCGTGTTTGGCCCGGTGGTCGCGGATGCGGTGCGTGCCCGCATCGGCGACGTGCTCGTGGCGGCGAGGGGGCGGTACGCCTACTACGACGACCGCGTGGCAGACACCTCCCCGCGCCGCATGGTGGGACAGCACGGTTCGCTGACCGATGAGGAGACTGCGGTCCCGTTCATCCGGCTCGGTGCCTTCGCTCGCTGATCAGCTCTCGTCGGTGCGGGCGCCGAAGACGATCTCGTCCCACGACGGCATCGAGGTTCGACCCTTGCGCCGGGAGGGCTCTGCCGCATCCGGACGCGAGCCGCTCGGCTCGGGAGCGGGCTCGGTGTCGCCGGGCTCCGGTGTATCGAACAGTGCGACAGGCGCCATCTTCCGGTCCTCGGCCTCGCCCGTGGGCGCGGGTGTGCGCTGACCCCGGCGGCGACGGAGCGCCTCCAGCAGGTCGGCGGTCTCCGGCGAGGTCACCGGGGCATCCGGGGCGCGCTTGATGGCCGCATCCTGCGCCGTATGACGTGCGGGATCGGTGACGGGTTCCATGGACCCGCGAGCGCCGAAGGCACCGCTGTCGAAGCGGGTGTCGTCCTTGAAGCCGGGGGCGTCGAGAGCACGGAGCCGCGGGATGAGTCCGTCCGGCAGTGACCCCTGGCGCGACAGCTGGGTGGCGTCCGCGTTGAGGGGGGAGAGGGTGCTGCGCCGGGGATCGAACGACCAGCGTGCGTCCCGCTCGACCTCGCCGGCGACGAACGTCAGCTTGACGATCCAGCCCGACGCATCCTTCCAGCTCGTCCACCGTTCACCCGTGGCGCCGGCCTCATCGAGCTTTGCGCGCACCGCGGTGCCGAACGTCGTGGACGGCGAATCGTCGAAGTCCGCGCCCATGAGAACGGGAACCGACAGCGCTTGGCCGACGATGAACTCTCGCTCCGCGAGCACCGGGACCTCATAGCGGCGGACGTCCTCGACGCTCGCACCGAGGAGCTGGGCGACCTCTTCCGCTGACAATCCGCCGCGGATCTGGGCCTGCACTTCGCGCGGGCTGGGCTTCGCTGTGACCGGCGCGCTCTCACGATCGCGGCGCACACGCCGAAGTTCTGCGCGCAACACGTCATCGACCGGCAGGGTATAGCGATCACCGCCCTGTGTGGCCAGGACCAGTGCGCCATCTTCCGTGCCGATCACTCTCAGCTGTTCCATGCGAGACGCGCCTCCGATCTGCGGTGTACGCCCATGCTCACACACGCCCCCGCCGACTCGGGGAATATTCGGGGCGCGCCGCGGGTTTCGGTCTTGTCGGTCGGATCGCACGCAGTAGTCGCATTTGCTAAATGCGAGGCCGTCATGCAAACTATGGCCGCCCGCCCCGAGGCGGTGCGCTCCACCCGAAGAAATAAGAGACACGGACGAATGGCAACGGATTACGACGCCCCCCGCAAGACCGAGGACGACAGCGAGTCGATCGAGGCGCTCAAGGAGCGCGTCCCCGACAAGCTCTCGGGGTCGGTCGACGTCGAGGACGCGGACAACCCTGCAGGCTTCGAACTGCCCGGTGCCGACCTCTCCGACCTGGAGCTCGACGTTGTCGTGCTCCCGGCGCAGGAAGACGAGTTCACCTGCGTCAGCTGCTTCCTCGTGAAGCACCGTTCGCAGCTGGACCACGAAGAGTCCTTCGGCCCTATCTGCGCGGAGTGCTCGGCCTGAGTTGAGCGCGGCGGACAGCCGCCGCAAGACGATCCGGCGTGCGCGTGGAGATCACCCACGCCGGAGTCGGGTCGTCCTGGTCGATGACCGGGACGACCACCAGCCCGTCGATTCCCCCACGAAGCAGGTGCCAGGCGCGAGCCGACAACTTCGGTCCACGCGCATCCCTTGCGTCCGCACCGGTGAGTGCCGTGGGATCCCCGAGCAGCGAAACATCGATGTGCGCGCGCCCCGCTCGAAGCGTCGAGCCGTTGACCGACACCACCGGTGCGGTCGCGACCATCGCGGTCACGATGACGGCGGCGACGACGACGCCCACGATCAACGCGATCACTGCTCCTGCCGGTGCCAGCACCAGCACCGCCATCGGGGCACAGACAGCGGCCGCCACCAGCATCCACAGAGAGGGTGCGAGGCGTTCGCGATAGGGGCGGGCGCTGGGGTTCATGTTCTGCATTACCCTCGATGGGTGACGGAAAGCGTGGATGTCCCCATTATCGCGTCCGCTGCTCCAGTCTTCGCCCATCCGGGCGATGCGGGTGCAGATCTCATCGCCGCGGAGGCCGTGCGACTCGAGCCCGGGCATCGCGCCCTGATCGGCACGGGCGTGCGGATCGCCCTGCCCGACGGGTATGTCGCGTTCGTGGTGCCGCGCAGCGGTCTGGCCGCCAAGCATGGCATCACCGTGGTGAACTCCCCGGGGACCGTGGATGCGGGTTACCGCGGCGAGATCAAGGTCTCGCTGCTGAACACCGACCTGTCCGAGGCGTACGACGTCGCCGTCGGTGACCGCATCGCACAGCTCATCGTGATGGCTGTTCCCCCGGTACGCTTCGTTCCGGTCGAGGTCCTCCCTGAGAGCACGCGTGGCGAAGGCGGCTTCGGCTCCACCGGCTACGCCACGAATGGAGGCACCCGCGCATGACGGATGCATCGATCCCCGCCTCGAAGTCCGCTCCCGACACGCGCGCCGTCGACGGCCCGTTCGACGAGAGCGAGGTGAATCCGGTCCGCCCCTACATCGACCTGGGTGCGGTCAAGGTGCTGCCCCGAGAGGGACTGAACCTCCGCCTCGAGGTAGAGGAGCAGACCAAGCGCATCGTCGCCGTGGGGCTCGACTACGCCGGCTCCACGCTGCAGGTGCAGGCCTTCGCCGCACCGCGGTCCACGGGCCTGTGGGACGAGACGCGGGAGCAGATCCGCCAGCAGGTGCGTCAGCAGGGCGGCCGTGTCGAGGAGCGTTCAGGCCCCCTCGGGCCCGAACTCCTCGCCGAAGTGCCCGTCGCGGCGGGCCAGGACGGCACGCCCGGGATGCGGCTCGCCCGGTTCGTCGGCGTCGACGGACCCCGCTGGTTCCTGCGGGGCGTGATCGGGGGAGCGGCGACCAGCGATGTCGAGGCCGCGGCGCAGATCGAGGACCTCTTCCGATCCCTGGTGGTGGTACGGGGCACGACACCGATGCCGCCGCGCGACCTCATCCCGCTGAAGATGCCCGCCACGCCGGGTACCGCGTGACCGACGAGCGCCCGGCGGAGCCGGAGCGACCCGATCTCACGCCTCCGCCCGCATCCGAGGTTCTCGGTCAGGCTCTCGGGGCCGCCGCGCTCCGCGCCGGCCTCGATCCGGCCGCGCAGACATCCGCGGGTCATGTGGTGTGGCGAGCGATGGGCGGGTGGCGCGGCGTCCTCGAGTCGGTGCTGCCGAGTCTCGTCTTCGTCATCGTCTTCACCATCACGATCGATCCCGACACCGGGCAGGGAGACCTGTGGCTGTCCCTCGGGCTCTCGGTGGGTCTCGCGGCAGTGTTCACTGTCGTCCGCCTCATCTCCCGGACGCCCGTCACCGCAGCATTCGGCGGTCTGATCGCCGCGGCCGCCGCGGCCGCCCTGGCGCTGTGGACCGGGCGCGGCCAGGACAACTTCGTCCTCGGTTTCGTGACCAACGGCGCCTACGGCACGGTGTTCCTCGTCTCGGCGCTGATCGGCTGGCCGCTCATCGGCCTTGCCGTCGGGTGGCTCATGAACGACGGGGTGGCGTGGCGGAAGGACCGGCGCAAGCGTCGGGTGTTCGGCTGGCTGTCCCTCGCCTGGGCGGGTCTGTTCGCGCTCCGCCTCGTCGTGCAGCTGCCGCTCTACGCCGCGGGGGAGGTCGCACTCCTGGGCGCATCCAAGATCGCCATGGGGCTGCCGCTGTTCGCCCCGTTGGTCGCGGTCACCTGGCTGGCATCGCGTTCGCTCTATGCACGGGTGGATGCGGATGCGCCGGACCCCTCCGCGTCCGTTGGCGAGTGATACATTTATCTTGACATCAAGATAAATTTCCCCGGCCTGCAGTAAGGCACGCCTTCCTAGCCTCCCACCGTGGAGGGGAGGGATGATGGGGAAATCGGGACGGGTGAAACGCCCGTCCTCGCCGACGAAGGAGACGATCGTGTCGACGGTAGACAGCTTCGGTGCCAAGCGCACCCTGACGGTCGGCAGCACCGACTATGAGATCTTCCGCATCGACGCGGTGGAGGGCTACGAGAAGTTGCCCTTCAGCCTGAAGGTGCTGCTGGAGAACCTGCTCCGCACCGAGGACGGCGCCAACGTCACCAAGGAGCAGATCCAGGCACTCGGCTCGTGGGATCCGAACGCCGACCCGGACACCGAGATCCAGTTCACGCCGGCCCGTGTGGTGATGCAGGACTTCACCGGCGTGCCCTGCATCGTGGACCTCGCCACCATGCGCGAGGCGGTGACCGCCCTCGGCGGTAACCCCAACAAGATCAACCCGCTCTCGCCCGCCGAGATGGTCATCGACCACTCCGTGATCGCCGACCTCTTCGGCACGGAGAACGCCCTCGAGCGTAACGTCGAGATCGAGTACGAGCGCAACGGCGAGCGGTACCAGTTCCTGCGCTGGGGCCAGACGGCCTTCGATGACTTCAAGGTCGTCCCGCCGGGAACCGGCATCGTGCACCAGGTGAACATCGAGCACCTCGCCAAGGTGATCTACGACCGCGAGGTCGGCGGCGTGCTCCGGGCGTACCCCGACACCTGCGTCGGCACTGACTCGCACACCACCATGGTCAACGGCCTGGGCGTGCTCGGCTGGGGCGTCGGCGGCATCGAGGCCGAGGCCGCTATGCTCGGCCAGCCCGTTTCGATGCTGATCCCGCGCGTCGTGGGCTTCAAGCTCACCGGTGAGATCCCCGCCGGCGTCACCGCAACCGACGTGGTCCTCACGATCACCGAGATGCTGCGCAAGCACGGCGTGGTCGGCAAGTTCGTCGAGTTCTATGGCCAGGGCGTCGCGTCCGTGCCGCTCGCCAACCGCGCCACCATCGGCAACATGAGCCCCGAGTTCGGTTCAACGGCCGCGATCTTCCCGATCGACGACGTGACGCTGGACTATCTGCGTCTCACCGGTCGCGACGAGCAGACCGTCGCGCTCGTCGAGGCGTACGCCAAGGAGCAGACGCTCTGGCACAACGCAGACGTCGAGCCCGTCTTCAGCGAATACATCGAGCTCGATCTGTCGACGGTCGTCCCCTCGATCGCCGGTCCGAAGCGTCCCCAGGACCGCATCCTGCTCTCCGAGGCGAAGGGGCAGTTCCAGAAGGACATCCTGAACTACGCCAGCCTGACCGAGGAGGACTCGGTCGAGGTCGAGGGTACTTTCCCCGCATCCGACCCGGGCAACGCGCCCGGCGTCGAGCACGAGACCGTGTCCCACGACGGTGTCTCCCACCAGCACGAGGACGAGCACGCCGAGTCCGCGCTGCTGTTCAGCGGCTCCGCCCACCCGGCTTCCAACCCGGTCAAGGTCACGCCCCCCGAGGGCTCGCCCTACCTGCTCGACAACGGTGCGGTCACCCTCGCGGCCATCACGTCCTGCACCAACACGTCGAACCCCTCGGTCATGATCGCCGCGGGACTGCTGGCCCGGAAGGCACGCGAAAAGGGTCTGAAGCAGAAGCCGTGGGTCAAGACCACTCTCGGCCCCGGCTCCAAGGTCGTCACCGACTACTACGAGAAGTCCGGCCTCGACAAGGATCTCGAGGGCCTCGGGTTCTACACCGTCGGCTACGGCTGCACGATCTGCATCGGCAACTCCGGTCCGCTGATCGACGAGGTCTCGCAGGCCGTCAACGACAACGACCTCGCCGTCACCGCGGTGCTGTCGGGTAACCGCAACTTCGAGGGTCGCATCAGCCCCGACGTCAAGATGAACTACCTGGCGTCGCCGCCGCTGGTGGTCGCGTACGCGCTGGCCGGTTCGATGAACTTCGACTTCGAGACCGACGCGCTGGGCAAGGACGGCAGCGGCAACGACGTCTTCCTGAAGGACATCTGGCCCGCCACCGATGAGGTGCAGGAGATCATCGACTCCTCGATCTCCCGTGAGCAGTTCATCAAGCAGTACGCCACGGTCTTCGACGGCGACGAGCGCTGGCAGACCCTGCCGACGCCCACCGGCCCGATCTTCGAGTGGGACCAGGACTCGACGTACGTCCGCAAGGCTCCCTACTTCGAGGGCATGTCGATGGACCTCACCCCGGTCACCGACATCACCGGTGCGCGCGTGATGGCGACGCTGGGCGACTCGGTCACGACCGACCACATCAGCCCGGCGGGAAACATCAAGGCCGGCACCCCGGCCTCGCAGTACCTCATCGAGCACGGCGTCGCGCAGAAGGACTTCAACTCCTACGGCTCGCGCCGCGGTAACCACGAGGTCATGATCCGCGGCACCTTCGCGAACATCCGCCTGAAGAACGAGCTGGTCTCCGCCGTCAACGACGGCAAGATCGTCGAGGGTGGCTACACCCGCGACTTCACGCAGCCCGGTGGTCCGCAGTCGTACATCTACGACGCCTGCATGAACTACCAGGCCCAGGGCACCCCGCTCGTCGTCTTCGGCGGCAAGGAGTACGGCTCCGGCTCGTCCCGTGACTGGGCGGCCAAGGGCACGAGCCTCCTGGGCGTCAAGGCCGTCATCACCGAGAGCTTCGAACGCATCCACCGCTCGAACCTCATCGGCATGGGCGTTGTGCCGCTGCAGTTCCCCGCCGGCGAATCGTGGAAGAGCCTGGGCCTGGACGGCACCGAGATCGTCTCGATCACGGGCCTCGAGCAGCTCAACGAGGGCGTGACGCCCAAGACGGTGCGTGTCGTCGCCGAGCCGAGCGAGTTCTCCGCGGAGGGCAAGCAGACCATCGAGTTCGACGCGGTCGTCCGCATCGACACCCCCGGTGAAGCCGACTACTACCGCAACGGCGGCATCCTGCAGTACGTGCTGCGCTCGCTCGTCTGAGCGATCCCGGCAGAGCGGACCCCCGGCATCCTGCCTTTGGATGCCGGGGGTTCCTGCATCCACCGGCGACCGTCGGGGCGGATGCTGCGAACTACACTGGATCGGACGGACATCCTCGTCGATGTCCCCCGAACCGGCGGAAAGGAGAGCGATGTCGATCCTCGACTCCGTCTCGGACCCCCGTGATCTGGACGCCCTGAGCGTCGCCCAGCTCGAGCAGCTGGCCAGCGAGATCCGGGCGTTCCTCATCGAGAACGTGTCACGCACCGGAGGTCACCTCGGCCCGAACCTCGGCGTCGTGGAACTCACGATCGCGATGCACCGGGTGTTCGAGTCCCCGCAGGATCCCTTCATCTTCGATACCGGGCACCAGTCCTACGTGCACAAGATCCTCACCGGGCGGCGCGATTTCAGCCAGCTGCGCTCCCGCGGCGGACTCGCGGGTTACCCGCAGCGTTCGGAGAGCCCGCACGACATCGTCGAGTCCTCGCACGCCTCGAGCTCCCTGAGCTGGGCCGACGGCATCTCCCGCGCCTTCGCCCGCACCGGTCGCCGCGACCGCCACGTGGTCGCTCTCGTCGGCGACGGCTCGCTCACCGGCGGGATGACGTGGGAGGCGCTCAACAACATCTCCGACGACAACGACCGGAACCTCGTCATCGTCGTCAACGACAACGGCCGCTCCTACGCCCCGACCATCGGTGGCATGGCACGGTTCCTCAACAAGGTGCGCACCGCCGAGACCTACCGGAACCTGCACCACAGCTCCCGCAGCATCTCCGCGAAACTCGGACCGGCGGCACGCGCGCTCTATCGCGGTGTGCGCGGCGGCACGCACGGGTTCCTGTCGCGACTCACCAATAACGAGGCGCTGTACTCCAACCTCGACATCAAGTATCTGGGACCGATCGACGGACACGACATCCGCGCCCTCACCGAATCGCTACAGCTGGCGAAGAACTACGGCGCCCCGGTCATCGTGCACGTCATCACCGAGAAGGGCCGCGGCTACCAGCCCGCCATCGACGACGAGGCGGATCAGTTCCACGCCGTCGGCAAGATCGACCCGATCACGGGGGAGACCCTGGGCGGGGCCGCCGGCACCGCATGGACGGACGTGTTCGCGCAGGAGCTCGTGCGGATCGGAGACGAGCGTGACGACGTCATCGCCATCACCGCCGCCATGCTCCGGCCCACGGGTCTGCTGCCGTTCGCCGAGCGTCACCCCGACCGGGTGTATGACGTCGGCATCGCTGAGCAGCACGCGGTCACCTCAGCCGCGGGACTCGCCTACGGCGGCCTGCATCCCGTGGTCGCCGTCTACGCCACGTTCATGAACCGCGCTTTCGACCAGATGCTGATGGACGTGGCTCTGCACCGTGCCGGGGTGACGTTCGTGCTCGACCGCTCCGGGGTCACCGGGCCGGACGGCCCGAGCCACCACGGCATCTGGGACCTCGCGATGCTGCAGATCGTGCCGGGTATCCGTATCGCCGCACCCCGAGACGCCGAGCGTCTGCAGGAGGAGCTGCGTGAAGCGGTGGCCGTCGCCGACGCCCCCACCGTGGTCCGCTACCCCAAGGGCAGTGTCGCGGCGCCCCTGCCCGCCGTCGAGCGGCTCGCAGACGGTGTGGACGTCCTCGCCCGTTCGGACGCGCAGGACGTGCTCATCGTCGGCATCGGTTCCATGGCGCACGTGGCGATGGACGTGGCGGCGCGGCTGCGTGATCAGGGCATTGGTGCCACCGTGATCGACCCGCGCTGGGTCATCCCGGTCGCACGTTCGCTCGTCGACCTCGCCGCGACCCACCGGCTCGTCATCACGATCGAGGACGGTATCCGCGTCGGGGGCATCGGCACCCGCATCCGCCAGGTGCTGCGTGAGGCCGGCGTCGACACCGCGGTGGACGAGCTGGGCGTGCCGGATGCGTTCATCGACCATGCCTCACGGGAGCAGATCCTGGCCGACGCCGGGCTCACCCCGGCCAAGATCGCGCAGGACGTGGTGGCGCAGGTGCTGGGCACCCGCATCCCGGTGGCCCGCCAGACCGAACAGCAGGTGTGGGCCGCGGATGCGCAGGACGTCACCGCGGATCGGCACGAGCGCAGCGACTGACGGGCGCGCCCGACCCGGAGCGGCCCGCGACGGTCAGCACGCGGGGAGGGCCGCCGGAGCGTCACCCATTGCGGAGGAGCGCCGTCAGGATCTCATCCACCGCGTCGTCCGGCGTGTCAGTCCCGCCGTCCACGACGACGTCGTAGCCGACGCCCGCGTGCACGCGCTCAAACTGGTCCCGTGCCATCCCGGTGACGCGATCGGGTCGCTTTGCCTCGCGGGCTTCGGCGACGTCCGGATCGCATCGGACACCGACCCAGAACGAGGACACATCCGCGAACAGCCCCCGTAGCCGCTCCTGCCCGGCGCCGCCGTTGAGCATGACCTCGTCGAGCACTAAGGGCTGTCCGTTGCGGGCGAGATCGGCCAGCATCCGGTACCAGGCGTCCTCACGGGCGTGGTAGTCGGGGGCGACTTCGATGCCGCCGTCCGCGGCGAAGCGGATACCGACGTCATCGCGCACCGCCCAATCGGGGAGCGCGTCTAGGAAGGCATCCACGCCGAGCAGCAGACGGACATCGGGAAGGACGTTCTGCAGTTTCCGGGCGATGGTCGTGCCGCCCGCACTGGAGGCCGCGTTTACGACGATGATCGGTGGCAGCGGCTCGGGCATCCTGCGAGCCTATCCGGCCAGGGCGCGAACACGGCAGCGGCCCCGAGCCGAAGCCCGGGGCCGCTGCGCGAACGGTGTCCGTTAGGCGCCGATGCCGCGCACCGGCGGAGTGTGGAACGTACCGCCGAACACGCGCTCGGACGCGCCGGACCGATCCAGGTAGGGCGTCGCCCCACCGTCGATGAACGGCCACCCCGCACCGAGGATGAGGCAGAGGTCGATGTCCTGTACCTCGGGGACAACGCCCTCGTCGAGCATGATCTTGATCTCCTGGGCGAGCCCCTCCTGCACGCGGCGGAGGATCTCGTCCTCGGAGACCGGCTTCTTGTCGGTCTTGAGCACCTTCTGCGCAGCCTTGCTCCAGCCCGTGACCTTGCCGCTCTTGTCCTTCTCGACGACCTGCGGGAGTTCCGCGAGCTCGTGGAAGTTCTCCGACGCGAAGAACCGGTCGGGGAAGGCGTGAGCCATGGTGTCCTGCACGTGCGCAGCCACCTTCCAGCCGACCAGATCGATCAGCTGGAATGGTGTCATCGGCAGACCGAGCGGCGCGAACGCCTTCTCGACCGTGAGGAGGGGAGTGCCCTCGTACACGGCACGAGCGGCCTCGCCCATGACCTTCGCCAGCAGCCGGTTGACCACGAATCCGGGCGCGTCCGCGGTGAGCACGGCGTTCTTGCCGAGTCCACGCGCCACCACGAACGCGGTGGCGAGCGACTGCTCGTCGGTCGTCGGGGTCTTCACGATCTCGATCAGCGGCATGACCGCGACCGGGTTGAAGAAGTGGAAACCGACCAGGCGCTCCGGGTGAGCGAGCTTCGCACCGATCTCCTCGACCGACAGCGACGAGGTGTTGGTGGCGAGGATCGCGTCCGGGGCGATGATCGGCTCGATCTCCGCGAACACCTGCTGCTTGACGCCGACCTCTTCGAACACGGCCTCGATGACGAAGTCGCAGTCCGCGTACTCGCTCTTGTCGGTCGTGCCGTGGATGAGGGCACGGAGCCGGTTGGCGGCGTCGCCGTCGAGGCGACCCTTGGCCTCGAGCTTGCCGATCTCTTCGTGGATGTACGCCAGGCCCTTGTCGACGCGCGCCTGGTCGAGGTCGGTGATGAGCACCGGCACTTGGAGCTTCCGGACGAACAGCAGCGCGAACTGGCTGGCCATGAGACCGGCGCCGATGATGCCGACCTTGGTGACCTTCTTCGCCAGCGACTTGTCGGGGGCCCCGACCGGGCGCTTGGCGCGCTTTTGCACGAGATCGAAGGCGTACATGGATGCGGCGAACTGGTCGCCGACGATGAGCTCGCTGAGCGCCTCGTCCTCGCGAGCGAAGCCTTCGGCCTTCGTGCCGCTCTTCGCCTTCTCCAGCAGCTCCAGCGCAAGGTACGGCGAACGGGGAACGGTGCCGATGCGGCTTTCCAGCATGTTCCGGGCGACCTTGATGGCGATCGGCCACTTGGTCAGCCGCTCCACCTTGCCCGGCTCGTTCTTGCGCACCACCTTGACGCTGCCGCCGAGGACGCCGTCCGCCCACAGCAGCGACTCCTCGAGGAAGTTCGCGGGGGTGAAGATCGCATCGAACATGCCCAGCTCGTACGCCTGGCGGGGCTTCAGCGTGCGGTTCTGCTTCAGCGGGTTCGAGATGACGACCTCGAGGGCGTTCTCGATACCGATGAGGTTCGGCAGCAGGTACGCACCGCCCCATCCCGGGATGAGGCCGAGGAACACCTCGGGGAGCGCGATCGCCGCGGCGGAGGCGTCCACCGTGCGGTAGGTGGAGTTCAGCGCGATCTCCACGCCGCCGCCGAGCGCGAGCCCGTTCACGAAGGCGAAGGAGGGCACGCCGAGCTCGGACAGCGAACCGAGCACCTTGTGGCCGAGCTGCGCGATGAGCTTCGCCGCATCCTTCGAGGGGAGGCGGGATACATCCGACAGATCGGCGCCGGCGGCCAGGATGTACTGCTTGCCGGTGATGCCGACCGCCTGGATCTCGCCGGCCGCGGCGCGCGCCTTGAGACCCGCGAGCGTCTCACCGAGCTCCTTCAGCGTGGCCGGACCCAGGGTGTTCGGTCGGGTGTGGTCGCGTCCGTTGTCGAGCGTGATGAGAGCGAGGACCTTGCCGGAGGGCAGGCGAACGTCGCGCACGGGGGAGTGCGTGACGACCTCGTCGTCGGCGAACGCGTCGAGGGACGAGAAATCGATGTCGTCGTAGTTCGTCATGGCCGCCTTACTTCCGCTTCTTGCCGTCGAAATACGGGTTCTCCCAGATGACGGAGCCACCCTGCCCGAGACCCACGCACATCGCGGTCAGACCGTACCGGACGTCCGGACGTTCCTTGAACTGCGCGGCGAGCTGGATCATGAGGCGCACACCCGATGCGGCGAGCGGGTGCCCGAACGCGATCGCACCACCCCACGGGTTGACGCGTGGGTCGTCGTCGGCGATGCCGAAGTGGTCGAGGAGCGAGATCACCTGGATGGCGAACGCCTCGTTCAGCTCGAACAGCCCGATGTCGTTGATCGTGAGCCCGGCCTTCTTCAGTGCCTTCTCGGTGGCCGGGATCGGGCCGATGCCCATGATCTCCGGCTGGACGCCCGCGAACGCGAACGAGACGAGGCGCATCTTGGGCGCGAGGCCCAGATCCTTCACCGCGCGGCCGCTGGCCAGCAGGCCCATGGTGGCGCCGTCGGTGAGAGGGGAGGAGGTGCCGGCGGTGACACGGCCGTGGGGACGGAACGGCGTCTTGCGCGCCGCGAGGTCTTCCATGGTCGTCTGCGGGCGCCGACCCTCGTCCTCGGTGGCGAGGCCCCAGGCTCCGCTCGCGTCCTTGATGGCGACGGGCACCAGGTCGGGCTGGATCTTGCCGGCGTCGTATGCCGCCTGAACCTTGTGCTGGCTCAGCATCCCGAACCGGTCGCTGCGCTCCTTGGTGAGGTGCGGGAACCGGTCGAAGATGCGCTCGGCCGTCACGCCCATGTTCAGGGCGCCCGGGTCGACCATCTTCTCGGCCACGAAGCGGGGGTTGGGGTCGGCGTTGCCGCCGATGGGGTGGTGTCCCATGTGTTCGACGCCGCCGGCGAGGGCCACGTCGTACATGCCCACGCCGATGGAACCGGCCATGGTGGTCACGCTCGTCATCGCGCCGGCGCACATACGGTCGATCGCGAATCCGGGAACGGTCATCGGCAATCCGGCGAGGATCGCCGCGGAGCGACCCAGCGTCAGGCCCTGATCGCCCGTCTGCGACGTCGCGGCGATCGCCACGTCGTCGACACGGTCACCGGGAACCTGCGGGTTCCGCTCCATCACGCCGATGATGGCCTTGACCACCAGATCGTCGGCGCGCGTGTTCCAGTACATGCCCTTTTCGCCGGCGCGCCCGAACGGGGTGCGCATGCCATCGACGAAGAAGACGTCCGAAATCTCGGCCACTCTGCCTCCAAGGTTAGGTTTCCCTCAGCCTAGGAAGCGGGTGCAGGCGCCCGGAATCGGTTGGGTCGAATCTACGAAGCGGCTTCCGGACGGCTCTCGACCGTTTGCACGGAATCGACAAAGGCATCCGCGATCAGCTGTGAGGTTTCGAGTATCTGCCAGCCGCGGGCGCCGGCTTCGGCGAGGGCGATCGAGATCGTCACGGCGGTGATCGGTTGCGGCGGCGACCAGGCCAGCCGCCGCAGGATCTCGGGCGTCAGCAGGTTCTCCGTGGGCATGTGCAAGGATGCGGCGCGCTCCTCCACCACGGGGCGAGCGGCCTTCAGCCGCGCATCCGCTTCGGGATTGCGGTCCACCCAGGCACGGGGCGGCGGCAGTGTGTCACTCGGGACCCGCTCGGGTGGTAGATCCTCGGTCGCCCGGCCGCGTTCGATCGCCGCCCACCAGCGGTCGAGTTCGCTCCGGCTCGCGCGGCCATTGAAGGCCTTCAGTGCGGAGAGATCCCGTTTGGTCGCCGGGTTCGCGGCCACCGCGGCGACGAGCGAGCGGTCGGGCACCAGACGCCCGGGCGCGGTATCGGTGGACTGGGCGAGCTCCTCGCGGGCGTTCCACAGCTCACGGGCGATCGCGTACGCGCGGCGCCCCCGGAGGGAATTCAGTCCGGTGAGACGTCGCCACGGATCGGTCCGCAGCGGTTTGCTCGGCCGATCGATGACCGCCTGGAACTCCTCGGCCGCCAGCACCGTCTTGCCCTGCTCGGCGAGCTCCGCCACCAGGACGTCACGGACCGCACGCAGATGCACGACATCCAGGGCGGCGTATTCGAGCCAGGACTGGGGGAGAGGCCGGGTGGACCAGTCCGCCGCCGAATGCTCCTTGGCCAGAGTGATGCCGAGCGTGCGTTCGACGACCGCACCGAGCCCGACCCGGTCATGGCCGAGCAGTCGCGCGGCGAGCTCGGTGTCGAAGATCCGAGGCGGCTCGAGTCCCAATTCACGCAGCGACGGCAAGTCCTGGCTGGCGGCGTGGAGGATCCATTCGTCCTCCGCAAGGATCGGCTGCAGCCGGTCGACGTCGGTGAGCGCCGGCGGGTCGATGAGGAGCACGCCGGCGCCTTCGCGCCAGATCTGCACCAGATAGGCCCGTTGCGAGTAGCGGAATCCGGAGGCCCGTTCCACGTCGACCGCGAACGGGCCGGACCCGCCCGCCAGGGTTGCCATCGCGGCGACAAACGCCTCTTCGTCGTCGATGACCGTATAACCGCTCACAAGTTCCTTCCGTGCGCCCGCAGCAAGGGGGCGTCCTCCGACCCGGGTGGGAGCCCCGCCAACATGCAGACCAGTTCCGCCCAGGCTTCGACGTGCGCACCGACATCATCGGTCGGGGACCAGGAGGCCCGCAATTCCACCTGTGCTCCGTCGCCTTCGGCCGCCAGCCCGCCGAAGCCCTTGGAGAGAGTCTTCGTGGCGGTGCCGGAGATCGAGTGGAACCCCGCACCGCGGGAGGCGAGCGCGTCGACGAGCCACGACCAGGTCACGTCCGCCATGAGGGGATCCGTGCCGATGTCGGTCTCGAGCGGCGCCTGCGCGAAGCAGACGATGCGCCAGGGGCCATCCCACGCGTCGGGGTGGGTGTCGTCGTGCAGCAGCACGAACCGACCCGTGCCGTAGGGGGAGTCCTCGACGCCCGGTTCGGGGCGGACGTCGGCGGCGAGAGCGTATGCCTCGGGTGCGAGGCCTACGGGCGCGGGGATCTCCCGCACGAGGAGGTCGGCACGGAAACGCGTCGCCGAGACCGCCTCGACGGCGTCTGCGAACGTCTGCGCCGGTTCAGGACGGTGGATTGCCACGGCGACAGACTAGAGTGATGCCTCGATGATGGCCCCCAGGCGCGCCGCCGGTTTCGGCGCATCCCCCGCGTTCCGCACCGGTCTACGGACCGCGATCGTCGGTCTGTCCGCAGCCCTCGGTCTCGTCGGTGCCGCGTGCGGCGGCGCCGCTGTCCGCGTCGCACGCCTCGTGGTGACGCCCGCCGCCCGGCGGGCGGACACCCGCATCCTCGCCCTCGACACGGCCGCGCAGACGATCACCCTGTCGCGCACCCCGGACACCGAGCTGCCCGGTCGCTACGGTCTGTTCACCCGCGGCACCGAGGACTACGTCAAGCTCGGCAGTGTCCTCTCGCAGGACGCCACCTCGGTGACCCGGAAGCTCCTCACGGAGATCGGTGCGCAGTCCCGGCTCTCCGCCGATGCCGCCTTCAGCGGTTGGTACTACGACCGGCCGGAGCAGCTGCACCTGCCGTACACCTCGCAACTGATCGGCTCCGCGGTGGGTCCGTGCCCCGCCTGGGTCTTCCCCGGGGAATCCGACACCTGGTGCATCCAGGTGCACGGGCGCGGGACGACCCGGGCGGAGTGCCTCCGCGCCGTGCCGCTGCTGCACTCCCTCGGCTTCCCGACCATGCTCGTGTCGTACCGCAACGACGGCGAAGCGCCCCGGAGCCGTAACGGCACCTACGCCCTGGGCGCCACCGAATGGCGGGACGTGGATGCGGCCATCGGGTTCGCCCGTCGTGCCGGAGCGAAACGCATCCTGCTGATGGGGTGGTCCATGGGCGGCGCGATCTGCCTCCAGCTGGCACTCCGCTCCGCGCACCGGGATCGCATCGACGGCATCATCCTCGACTCGCCGGTCGTCGACTGGCGCGTGGTGCTCGACTACCAGGCGCAGCAGATGCGGCTGCCGCATCCGATCACGAACCTCGCGCTCGAGACGCTGGGCTCCGCCTGGGGCACCGCGTTCACGGGTGCCGGGGCGCCGATCCCGTTCGACGACCTCGACGTCGTGGCTCGCGCCGACGAACTGAAGGTGCCGGTGCTCATCCTGCACTCGGACGACGACGGATTCGTGCCCTCGGATGCGTCACACGCCCTGGCAGACGCGCGTCCCGACCTCGTGCAGCTTGACGTGTTCACGGGCGCGCGGCACACCAAGCTGTGGAACTACGACCAGAACCGCTGGAACGCGGATATCCGCGGCTGGCTCGCGCGCACCGGCATCGTCCCCGCCACCACCGACGCCTGATCGTTCACGGGTACCCCCGCCAGCATGTCCCGTTTTCGGCAGAACATGTCCCGAAATCTGCCGCTTTGGTGCACCTATAGCGGCAGAAAATGGGACATGCACCGGGGGATGGGCTCCGCTCAGTGAGCGGTGAGCAGCCAGCGGCCAGCGCGGTGTGGGCTCGGCTGGGCGAGCGCGGGGCGTCGAAGGTCAGGGGCGCTTCGTGCGCACCTGACGCTTCGCGCGCAGCAGCATCCCGGTCATGCCGGCGATGCGCAGCGGCGACACCGCGCGGGTGAGCCCGATGCTTTGCGGGAAGTCGTCGGGAACCGCGAGGACCTCGTCGGCGGTGAGACCGGACAGGCCCTGGACGAGGATGCTGGCGAAGCCACGGGTCGTGGGCGACTCGGGCGGGGCGGAGGCGTGCATCGTGACGATGCCGGCACCGTCGACCTCGAGCACGATGAACACCGGCGACTGGCACTCCGCGACCCGCTCGCACGCTTCCGGGCTGTCCGCGTAGACGGCGGGCATCTCGGGCAGCTCGCGGGAGAACTCCAGCAGCAGCTGCAGGCGTTCGGGCTCGTCGAGTTCCAGGAACTCGTCACGGATCTCGGCGAGTGTGTCGGGAAGCAGGATGTCGGTCATCCCCTCCATCCTTCCACGCCCCGCGCCCGCGGGATCAGCGGGCGGGGACCTCGCCCGGTTCGGCGCCGGTCACGATCGGGACGCGCACGGAGCTGCCCCATTCGGTCCAGGAGCCGTCGTAGTTGCGGACGTTCTCGAAGCCGAGCAGATGCTGCAGCACGAACCAGGTGTGGCTGGAGCGCTCACCGATGCGGCAGTACGCCACGACGGCGTCACCGTCGGCGAGACCGGCCTCGCCGCGGTAGATCGCGTCGAGCTCCTCGCGAGACTTGAAGGTGCCGTCTTCGGCGACCGCTCGCGCCCACGGCACGCTCTGCGCCGACGGGATGTGACCGGCGCGCAGGGCGCCCTCCTCGGGATAGGCGGGTGCCGTGGTCCGTGCCCCGCTGTACTCCTCGGGGGAGCGCACGTCGATGAGCGGATTGCCGAGGTGAGCCAGCACGTCCTCGCGGTAGGCGCGCAGCACGCTGTCGTCGCGCTCCACGACCGGGTACTCGGTCGCCTCGCGGGTGGTGGCATCCGTCGTGAGTTCGCGTCCCTCGGCGATCCAGCGGTCGCGCCCGCCGTCGAGCAGGCGCACGTCGTCGTGACCGAAGAGCGAGAACACCCACAGCGCGTAGGCGGCCCACCAGTTGTTCTTGTCGCCGTAGATGACGATGGTGTCGTCGCGGGAGATGCCCTTGCGGCTGAGCAGGGCCGCGAAGCCCTCGCCGTCCACGTAATCGCGCACGACCGGGTCGTTGAGCTCGGTGTGCCAGTCGACCTTGACGGCGCCGGGGATGTGCCCGGTCTCGTAAAGGAGCACATCCTCGTCCGATTCGACGACAACGAGGCCGGGCTGTCCCAGGCGCTCGGCGAGCCACTCGGTGGTCACCAACCGGTCGGGGTGGGCGTAGGCGGCGAACTTCTCGGACGTGCTGTCGGGCTCGACGGCCATGATGCTCCTCGGATCGGTGACGGGTGCGTGACGGCTAGGGTGGGACCGTCCGCATCGACCCTAGATTCAACCGGTGGGCGACGCATCCATTCCGTAAACATGTGACACAGGACTGCTCCGTATGACTGCGACCACCCCCGGCATCGTGCACCTGACGGACCGGCAGCCCCAGGTTTCCGGCGCCGAGATGGTGGCCGCGCTCGTTCCGCCGCCGCAGTTCACCGGCGCCACTTTCGAGTCATACCGCGCGGATGCCGCATACCCATCGCAGCAGGACACCAAAGACGCACTGATCGCGTTCTCCGGTGTGGCGCCGGCGGCGACCGAGAAGCGCGGCTTCTTCAAGCGCGCACCGAAGCTGCCCGAGCGCAAGCCCGGCGTCTACCTCGATGGCGGGTTCGGCGTCGGCAAGACGCACCTCCTCGCGTCGATCTACCACGGCATGCCCGCACGCCGGAAATACTTCGGATCCTTCATCGAGTACACCGCGCTCGTGGGGGCCTTGGGCTACAAGCAGACCGTCGAGCTGTTCCGGGGTTCCGATCTGCTGTGCATCGACGAGTTCGAGCTCGATGACCCGGGCGACACGATGGTCATGACACGGCTGCTCGGTGAACTCGTCGCCTCCGGCACCAAGCTCGCGGCCACCTCGAACACCCCGCCGAACGCGCTGGGGGAGGGCCGGTTCGCCGCGCAGGACTTCCTGCGCGAGATCAGCGCCATGTCGGCCAGCTTCGAGACGCTCCGCATCGACGGCGTCGATTACCGGCAGCGGGCGTTCGACGGGCATGCCGCCGTGCTCACCGACGACGAGTACGCCGCTGCGATTGCCGACGCCGCCACGCACGAGGTCGTCTCCGACGACGCGCTCGACGCGCTGGTACAGCACCTGTCGCGCGTCCACCCGTCCCGCTACATCCGACTGCTCGACGACGTTCAGGTCATCGGGCTGCGCGACGTGTCGGTGCTCACCGACCAGTCCGCGGCGCTCCGACTGGTTGCGTTCGTCGACCGCGCGTATGACGCGCAGATCCCGATCCGCGCGACCGGTATCACCCTGGACCGTGTGTTCAGCGACGAGATGCTCGCCGGCGGCTACCGCAAGAAGTATCTGCGCGCCATATCGCGACTCATCGCGCTCACGCACTCCTGACCAAGGGTTTCGCTAGCGCCTTCACGGTGCCGCGAAACCTGATGTTTACCTCGCGCCCTCGGCTGTAACACCCGAGAAACACACCCCGACTACCCGTGGAAACCCCGAGTCGGGAAACTGACCTCACCCGAATGCACCGCCCGTCATACGCGGCCGCTATGGGTCACTGAGTAACACGACACATGGATGAGGAATCTTATGGATGCGGGAAATCTCGCCTGGTCCGTCGCTGCGACGGCCCTGGTGCTTTTCATGACGCCGGGCGTGGCGTTCTTCTACGGCGGACTCGTCAAGGCCAAGAGCGTCATCAGCATGATGATGATGAGCTTCGGCGCTCTGGGGCTCGTGAGCGTCCTCTGGATCCTCTACGGCTTCAACATGAGCGCGGTCGAGACCCCCTGGGCCTTCGCCGGTAACCCCTTCAGCGACTTCGGCCTCGGCGGCGCGGACAGCGACACCCTGGTCGGTGCCACCTACGGCGCCACCTTCGCGATCATCACCGTCGCCCTGATCTCCGGCGCCATCGCGGACCGTGCCAAGTTCGGCGCGTGGATGATCTTCGCGGGTGTCTGGGTCACCCTCGTCTACTTCCCGGTCGCCGCATGGGTCTGGGGTGGCGGCTGGATCATGAGCCTCGGTGACACCTTCGGCTTCTCCACCAGCGTCATCGACTACGCCGGTGGTACCGCGGTGCACATCAACGCCGGTGCCGCCGCTCTCGCCCTGGCGCTCGTCCTCGGCAAGCGCATCGGCTTCCAGAAGGGCATCACCAAGCCCCACAATGTGCCGCTCGTCATGCTCGGCGCCTCGATCCTGTGGTTCGGCTGGTTCGGCTTCAACGCCGGCGCCGAGGGCACGTTCGGCCTGCTGGGCACCGAGGACTCCTCGGTCGGCCTCATCATCGTCAACACGCTCGGCGCGACCGCTGCGGCCATCATCGGTTGGCTGGTCATCGAGAAGCTGAAGGACGGCAAGGCCACGTCCGTCGGCGCCGCATCCGGTGCCGTCGCCGGTCTCGTCGCGATCACCCCGTCGTGCGCCAACCTGACCCCCGGCTGGTCGCTCCTGCTCGGTGTCATCACCGGTGCCGTCTGCGCCCTCGCCGTCGAGCTCAAGTGGAAGCTCGGCTACGACGACTCGCTCGACGTTGTCGGCGTGCACCTCGTCGGTGGTCTCATCGGCACCCTGTTCCTCGGCTTCTTCGCCACGGAGACCGGCCTCTTCCTCGGTGGCGGTGTCGAGCAGCTGGTGCTGCAGGCGATCGCCGCCTTCGGTGTCCTGATCTACTCCTTCGTCGTCGCCTGGATCATCGGCTTCGCGATCGAGAAGACCATCGGCTTCCGGATCAAGAACGAGGACGAGCTCGCCGGCGTGGACACCACCGTCCACGGCGAAGAGGGCTACTCGCTCGCCGAGCAGGTCTGATCTCCCGCAACACAGCACTTCAGGGGCGTCGCGCATCGCGCGGCGCCCCTGTCGCATGCCCGGTGCGCCGCATCCCGTACCACCGCACTCGCGGTGGCTCATGTGCACGTCGCGAGATTCGGGGATGCTGTCGGATTCGGAGCACTGTGGCCGAACTCCTCCGAATCTCGGGGCATCTCCGAATCTCGTGACGGCGGATGCGGGGTCGGCCGCACCTGCGGGGGGCGTGGGCCGCACCGAGAGTGGGATGCGTGGGAGCCCTGGCGATTAGGGTGTCGGCGTGCCCTCGCTTCTTCGCCGCCTGCTCGCCCCCTTCTCCCGGAAGGCGCGGTCGACTCTCACGGCGGCGCCCCGGGACGCCGTCGCCACGGTCGAGGTCGACCCGCACCGCATCCGCGGCCTGACCCTCGCCTACGCGCCGCACCAGGACGGGTCCCCGGATGCGGGCGAGATCGTGTGGACGTGGGTGCCCTATGTCGAGCGCGACGGCCGGGGCAAGGACCGGCCGGTGCTCGTCATCGCCCGGCATGACGCCCACCGCGCGTATGCGGTGAAGCTGACGAGCCGATCGCACGACGGAGACCGAGAGTTCCTGCCGATCGGGTCCGGCACCTGGGACGCCGCGGGGCGTCCGTCATGGGTCGACCTCGACCAGCTCTACCTCGTGCACGAGGGCGGGATGCGGCGCGAGGCGGCCGCGCTCGACCGGACGCGTTATGCCACGGTGGCCGCGGAGCTTGGACGGCGGTACGGCTGGCGGGTCGGCTGAGGATCGCTCATACGGCTGCCCGGATCCCCGCCAGGCGGGAGAGCTCGTCCCACACCCGCGCCGACTCGGCGGGGGAGAGGGATGCGGCGGCCGAGCGTTCGTGATCGCGCACTGGGTCGCCCCGCAGCGCTCCGGTGGGGGCGAAGTAGTCCCCGCCGTGCGCGGACGGATCGGTCAACGCCCGGACTGCCGACCACGCCGCGGTGTCCTTCCCCTGCGCCCACGGCGTGTACGGGTTCCGGCGATGAGGAGTGGTCTCGTCATGGATTCCTGGCCGCCGCGGCGTCTTGGCATCCACCCCCACTCCCGGACGCGAGAGGAGCGAGATCACCGGCGTCCCTTCCGCTCGGAGCCGGCGATCGAGTTCGTACGCGGCGACCTCGGTGAGGGTCTTCGCCTTCGTGTAGGCCACGACCGTGACGCGCGGCACGGCCAGGACGTCGTCCACCCGCTGCGGGAAGCGCCGCACGAATCCGGTCGAGGTGTGGACGATGCGTGCGGGGTCGTCCGGAGTCCCGGTCGCGGCGAGGACCGGCAGCACATCGGTCACCAGGGCGAGATGGGCGAGCACATGGGTCGCCAGCAGCAGAGGATGACCGTCGGCGGAGAGTTTCCCGCCCCGGGTGTCCATCGCTCCGCCGTTCAGCAGGATGCCGTCCAGGCGCGGCATCCCGGCGAGCTCCGCTGCGCCGCGGTGGACGCTGGCAAGGTCGGCGAGATCCATCAGCACCGTCTCCGAACTGCCTTCCGGGGCGTGGGTAGCGAGGGCCGCCCGGGCCGCCTCGAGCTTGGCGGGACTGCGACCGACGAGCACGACGTGTGCGCCCGCGGTCGCCAGCTGCTCTGCGGCGAAGTAGCCGATCCCGGCGGTCGCGCCGGTGACGGCGTAGGTGCGGCCGCGGAGGTCGGGAAGGTGCAACGGGTCCCAGGACATGGGTCCTCCAAAGGTGAAGTGGATGAGCTATCCGTTTAACGTACACCCCAAGCGGATACCACATCCGTTTAGGCGTAGGATGCTCGCATGACTCCTGCTGCTCGTGCGGATGCGGTCCGAAGCCGTGAGCGGATCCTCGCGGCCGCCAGCGGTTGCGACGTCCGGTCGCTGCGGCTGAACGAGGTTGCTCGCGAGGCCGGAGTGGGGGTCGGCACCGTCTACCGTCACTTCCCGACCGTGGAGGCGCTGGTGGGCGCGCTGAGCCTGGACACGCTGCGACGTCTCCGAGAGGTCGCCGAGCGCGCGGGCGAGGATCCCGACGCCGCGTCGGCGATCCGCACCTTCCTGTCGGAGGCGCTCGCCCTGCAGCTCGAGAACGGTGGCCTGCAGACCGTTCTGACCGCCGCGACCCAGGGCAACGAGGAGAACCGGGCCCTGAGCGCGGAGATCTTCGCCGCATTCGCCGGCACGCTCGCCCGCGCACAGCGCGAAGGCGTCATCCGCTCCGACATCACGGTGCTCCAGGTGCACCATCTGGTGTGCGGCGTGGAGCACGCCGTGAGGCTCGGGAGCCCCGCGGACCGTGCGCTGCTGCTGGATGTCATGCTCGCCGGGCTGGCGGGGGAGCCGCGCCGCTGACGCCGGCCCGGTGTCGGGGGTGCGTGAGAGTTTCGACCCATGGTCGATGTCACCCTGCACCGGTGGGATCCCGGCGTCCGGGTCTCGCACCTGCAGACAGGGCAGTTCAGCGGTCCCGTGGGTTCACCGATCGGTCAGCATCGGTTCCGGGAGGGCCTGCGCGTGCGGGAAGAGCAACCCACGCGGCGGGGCTGGCTCCTCCCGCACGGCGTGCTCACGGCACGTATCGCCGCCATCCGTCGTCCTGCGGCCATGGTCGCGCTCTGGCCGATCGGCTTCGAGGAGCATCCGGGGGAGTCCGGCGAGATCTGCGTCGCGGAGATATTCGGGGCCGACATCGACGACAGCGGCGGATGGGTCGGCGTCGGTGTGAAGGCGCACCACGACCCACGGCTGCACACTGACTTCGAGAAGATCCGGGTGACGGGCGACCTGACCACGATGCACGACTATGCAGTCAAGTGGTCGGCGGAGCGGCTCCGCTTCTTCATCGACGGCAGGTGGGTGAAGACCGTGGCCCAGCGCATCGACTACCCGGTGCAGCTCATGCTCGATGTCTTCGAGCTGCCGGGCGGCGCACGCGATGTGTCGCAGCATCCGCTGGTGTTCACGGTAGAGCGGATCGCGTCCTACCCGGCGTGAGATGCCGTCTTGCGAAGCGGCCAAGAGTCGAAAACCCCCGAGAATCTCGGGGGTTTCATGGTGGGCGATGCCGGACTCGAACCGACGACCTCTTCCGTGTGAAGGAAGCGCGCTACCAACTGCGCCAATCGCCCAATGACCACCAGGGCCGAGAAACGAGCATACCGGATGAGGCGGCAGCATCCGAACACGAACGGCCCCTGAGGGCGCGGACACGCGCGGGCGCCGTCGGTTTTGCGCGTTCCCAAATCTCAGCTAAAGTCTTATCTGTTGCCCCGAGCGATCGGGAAGACATGCGGATGTAGCGCAGTTGGTAGCGCACAACCTTGCCAAGGTTGGGGTCGCGAGTTCGAGTCTCGTCATCCGCTCGAGTGCGAGTTTCTTAGGGAACACGACACGTGGGTCGAACCACACACGGTGGCGTGGCCGAGCGGCTAGGCACCGGCCTGCAAAGCCGTTTACACGGGTTCGAATCCCGTCGCCACCTCCACTCAACAACTGAAAAGCCTTTTAGGCGCGATTGGCGCAGCGGTAGCGCGCTTCCCTGACACGGAAGAGGTCACTGGTTCGATCCCAGTATCGCGCACCACCTGAAACCCCCGGTTTACCGGGGGTTTTCTGTTTCTCCAGGCGGTGAGTCCTCGCGTCGCGCTTCGCGCGGGATCCCGCCGGTCGAGCAGCCGTTCGTGCCACGTGGAGCGTCCACCTCATCCGACGCACCCGGCGCAGACGCGGGCTACCCTCGTCGCATGACCGACGACGCCGCACAGACTCTCGCCCGCGTGACCGCCGAGGAGCGCGACATCGTGTTCGAGAGGTTCGGGCTCGAGGACGCGTGGCTGCTCGGCACGCAGATGCGCCGAGCGGCACAGGGGGAGGAGCTGCCGATCGTCATCGGCGTGACTCTGGGGGAGGCGCGGGTGTTCCACACCGCGCTGCCGGGGTCGAGCGCCGACAACGACGGCTGGCTCGATCGCAAGACGCGCGTCGCTCGCCGCTACGCTCGCTCCTCGTTCGGGGTCGGTCTGTCGTTCCGAGCGACCGGCAAGGACTTCGACACGGCAGCCCGGCTCGACCCGCGCGAGTACGCCGCACACGGCGGGGTGTTCCCCATCACGATCGCGAGCGTGGGGGTCGTGGGGACCGTCGGAGTGTCGGGTTTGCCGCAGGCGGACGATCACGCTTTCGTGGTCGCGCAGCTGCGGCAGTATCTCCGGACGACCTAGGACCAGCCCCCGCCGCACCGGGCAGAAATGTCATTCCCGCCGCAGGCCGCAACCCCCGGCGGCCGGATGCTCGCCACGGCTAGCGTGGCGGACATGAGTGAGACATCCCGAGTGAAAGCGGTTCTGTTCGACATCGACGGCACGCTGGTCGACTCGAACTACCTCCACGTCGACGCCTGGATGCGGGGAATCGCTGAGGCCGGAGAGACTGCGCAGGCGGCGCGGGTGCACGAGGGCATCGGCCTGGACTCCGCGAAATTGCTCGAGCGACTCTTCGGCGAGCGCGCCGACAGTGACGCTGTCGCCCGGGCGAAGGACCTGCACGGGGAGTACTACACCGCCTCCGCGGACCGGCTCCGCCGATTCGCGGACGTGCATGAACTCTTCACGGCGCTTCGCGAACGCGGCGTGGCGGTGGTGCTCGCGAGTTCGGCACCGCAGGAGGAACTCGACATCCTGCTCCGGGTGCTCGATGCCGATGACCTGATCGACGACGCCACGAGTTCGAGTGATGTCGACACCGCGAAGCCCGAACCCGATCTGATCGCCGTCGCCCTGTCGAAGGCCGGGGTCGAGGCGGGGGAAGCGCTCATGGTGGGCGACACCCGCTGGGACGTCGAGGCCGCCCGCCGAGCCGGCGTCGACACCGTCGCGGTGCTCACCGGCGGACGCGGTGAGCACGAGCTCCGGGACGCGGGTGCTGTCGCCGTGTACGCGGATATCGCCGACCTCCTGGAGCACCTCGAAGAGGCCCTCGGAGCGCGTGAGCGCTGAGGGGCAGTGCTCCTTCTCCGACGAGCTTCAGGCCACTGACAGCCGTGGCGACCGCGGTCCTACGCTGGGCGGGTGAGCACCGCCACCGACACGCTGGTCGCGCGGATCCGTGCGGCCCTGCGAGCTGCCGGTGACCCCGCGCGCGCCCCCGGACAACAGGCGTACATGAAGTCGGTGCTGCCGTTCTTCGGTGTCGCGGTGCCCGAGTCGCGCCGGATCGCGATCAACGCCGCCGCGAATGCGGACGATGCGATGCGGCGGGCGGCGTCCCGCATCCTCTGGGATGAGGCCACCCATCGCGAGGAGTGGTACGCGGCGATGGCGCTCCTCGGGCGGGTCGAACCCGGCTGGGATCTCGTGGCCGATATCGAGCACATGGTGCGTACCGGGCGGTGGTGGGACGTCACCGACGAGCTCGCGCATCGGATGGCCGAGCTGCATGACCGGTTCCCGGCCCGGACTGCGGATCTCGTGCGGGCGTGGAGCACGGACGAGGACGTCTGGATGCGGCGCCTCGCGATCCTGTCCCAGCTCGGCCGCCGCATTCGCGTCGACCGGGACCTTCTGGCCGAGGCCATTGAACCGAACCGCGACGACCCCGAGTTCTTCGTGCGGAAGGCCATCGGCTGGGCGCTCCGAGAGTGCGGCCGGGTCGATCCGGACTGGGTGCGCGGTTATGTCGTGACGCATCAGCTGAGTCCGCTCTCGCGCCGCGAAGCCCTGAAGCGCCTCTAGCGGCATCGGTTCGCTGTTCGCTAGTGTCACCCTCACCATCCGGGGGGAGCCGCATGTCCACGTCGACCACGTCCACGAAACCATCGGTTCTTCTGGGGCTGCTGCCATTC
This sequence comes from Microbacterium sp., assembly GCF_026393345.1. Classification (GTDB taxonomy): domain Bacteria; phylum Actinomycetota; class Actinomycetes; order Actinomycetales; family Microbacteriaceae; genus Microbacterium. The sequence goes on along the minus strand of NZ_JAPLAI010000011.1, from coordinate 17,213 downwards.
GGCGGGGTCGTCCTCTTCGTCATCGCCGAGGTGGTGGTGCTCATCGCGGGCGGGGCGTCCGACTTCCTCATGTGGACCACCATGAACGCGGTGCTGTTCCTGGTGGGGTCGTCCGCCCTCGGCAGCGGCGTCGCGCACCTCTTCTTCGGGCCGGCTATCGCCCGCTCCATCGGCTGGGCACCCGGGAGCCCGTTCCAGTTCGAAGTCGGTGCCGCCAATCTGGGCATCGGGATCGCCGCGATCGTGATGGCGGCCGCGTTCCCGCCGGTCACCTGGCTCGGCCCCATCCTCGCGGCGCTCGTCTTCCTCGTCCTCGCCGGTGTCGGCCACATCCGCGAGATTGTGAAGAAGCACAACTTCTCTATCAACAACGCCGGCCCGATCCTCTTCCTTGACTTCCTGGCACCGATCGCCACCCTCGTGTTGTGGCTGGTGCTGGAACTGCGCTGAGCGGCCTCAGAGGCGCCACAGCAGTGGCAGCACGGACAGCGCCACGGACAGCGGGCCGAGGAGCAGCCCCCACAGCACGAACCGTCGCCACGACACGTCCACGCCCGCGGCGCGCAGTCGCTCGTGCCACAGCAGCGTCGCCAGCGACCCCCACGGAGCGATGACGGGCCCCGCATTGACACCGATCAGCAGCGCGCCCAGGAGCGCGGGGGAGGATGCGGACGGCTCCAGCGCGAGGTAGGCCGGCAGGTTGTTGATGGCGTTCGAGCCGACGAGCCCGAGACCCGCCGCCTGCCAGAGACCGGCAGGCCCGTCGCCGACGAGGGCGGAGACCGCATCCAACGCTCCCGTCGCCTCCAGGGCGCCGACCGCGAGGAAGAGGCCGACGGCGAAGACGAGCACGCTCCACGGCACCAGGCGGAGCCCCAGCGCCCGAGGGTGCCGCCACGCGAACAGGAGGAGGAGCATCACGGCCGCGACCACGGCCGGCATCCACGGCTCGAGCCCCGACACCAGGAACGGCAGCATCCCCACAACGATCACAGCGGTGGCGACGAGGAGTGGCGCGTCCGCGGCGCGCGGGATCGGCACGGGGACATACCGTCCCCGGAGGTCACGGCGGTGAGAGATCCACAGCAGGAGCACGGTGACCGCGATCGCGATCACCGCGGACGGGCCCAGGAGCGCGAGAAAGCCCCCGGGCGAAAGGTCGAGGCGGTGCATCGCCAGCAGGTTCGTGAGGTTCGAGACCGGCAGGAGCAGGGATGCGGTGTTCGCCAGCCACACGGTGGTGAAGGCGAACACCATCGGCGGCAGTTTGTTCGCGCGGGCGACAGCGATCACGACCGGGGTGAGGAGCACGGCGGTGGTATCGAGCGAGAGGAACGCCGTCGCGATCACGCCGAGAGCGACCACCAGCATCCACAGGACGACCGTGCGCCCGCGCGCCAGACGCGCCAGCAGTGCGCCGGCCAGGTCGAAGACACCGGCCGCCGCCGCAAGCTCCGCCACGATCGTGATCGCCACGACGAACAACAGGATCGGCCACACCCGCTCGCCGATGGTCAGCGCGTCCGCGGGGGGAAGGATGCCGAACGCCATCGCCGCGGCGCCGACCAGCAGCAGCACGCCACCGATCAGGGCCAGCTTCACAGAGACCATCATGGCCCGGACGGCGGGATCCGACGTGCGCGGAACGGTAGCCTTGATGGCAGCCACCCTCTGGAGAGTTCCTGTGACCGATGTGACCCCTGCCGACGTCGACTATCCGACCGACGGCTTCGCCCTTTATCCCGACCGTTCCGTCGTCGCGCTGCGCGTCAACGGTGAGCTGAAGGATCTCGCGACCACGGTCACGGATGCCGACACGGTCCAACCGGTGACGATCGACTCCCCGGACGGCCTCAGCATCCTCCGTCACTCCGCCGCGCACGTGATGGCGCAGGCGGTGCAGCGCATCAAGCCGCAGACGAACCTCGGCATCGGCCCGCCCATCACGGACGGCTTCTACTACGACTTCGGCACCGACACCCCGTTCACCCCCGAAGACGTCAAGGCCATCAAGAAGGAGATGGAGCGCATCGTTCGCGAGAACCAGCGCTTCGTCCGCCGCGTCGTCACCGATGACGAGGCACGCGCCGAGCTCGCTGACGAGCCGTTCAAGCTCGAGCTCATCGGGCTGAAGGGCGGCACCAAGGAAGCGGCCGAGGGTGCGTCCGTCGAGGTCGGCGCCGGCGAGCTGACGATCTACGACAACGTCAACCGGGACGGCGAGACGGTCTGGAAGGACCTCTGCCGCGGACCGCACCTGCCCACCACCCGCCTCATCGGCAACGGCTGGGACATCCAGCGCATCGCCGGCGCCTACTGGCGCGGCAGCGAGAAGTACCCGCAGCTGCAGCGCATCTACGGCACCGCGTGGCCGACGAAGGATGAGCTGCGTGCCTACCAGCAGCGGCTGGAAGAAGCGGCGAAGCGAGACCACCGCAAGCTCGGCAAGGAGCTCGACCTGTTCTCCTTCCCGGATGAGATCGGCTCGGGCCTCAGCGTCTGGCACCCCAAGGGCGGCATCATCCGCATGGAGATGGAGCAGCACGCCCGTCGCCGCCACGTGGAGAACGGGTACACCTACGTGTACACGCCGCACATCGCCAAGGAAGACCTGTTCCTGCAGTCGAACCACCTGGTGACCTACCGGGAGGGCATGTTCCCCCCGATCGTCATGGACGAAGAGCGAGACGCGGACGGTGAGATCACCAAGGCCGGTCACGACTACTACCTGAAGCCGATGAACTGCCCGATGCACATCCTCATCTATAAGGAGCGGGCGCGCAGCTACCGCGACCTGCCGATGCGGCTGGCGGAGAACGGCACGGTCTACCGCAACGAGCTCTCCGGCGCGTTGCACGGTCTCACCCGCGTCCGCGGCTTCACGCAGGACGACTCGCACCTGTTCGTCACCCCGGACCAGCTGGAGACCGAGGCGACCCGCGTCCTGGAGTTCGTCATCTCGATGCTCCGCGACTTCGGGCTGAACGACTTCGAGCTCGAACTGTCGCTGCGCGACGACGAGAAGTCGAAGTGGATCGGTTCGGACGAGTTCTGGGAGTACTCCACGAACGCGCTGCGGAATGTCGCGGTCGCCAGTGGTCTGAAGCTCACCGAGGTGCCGGGTGAGGCCGCGTTCTACGGCCCCAAGATCGACCTGAAGACCCGTGACGCCCTCGGGCGCGTGTGGCAGTTGTCGACCGTCCAGGTCGATGTGAACCTGCCCGAGCGGTTCGAGCTCGAGTTCACCGGCCCGGATGGCGAGAAGCACCGGCCGATCATGATCCACCGCGCCCTGTTCGGGTCGATCGAGCGTTTCTTCGCCATCCTGCTAGAGCACTACGCCGGCGCGTTCCCGGTGTGGCTGTCGCCGGTGCAGGTCGTCGGCATCCCGGTCGCCGAGGAATTCGGCGACTACCTCGATGACATCATCACGCGGCTCCGTGCGGACGGCGTCCGTGCCGAGGTCGACCACTCCGCCGACCGGATGCAGAAGAAGATCCGCACGCACACGACGCAGAAGGTGCCGGTGCAGCTGATCGCGGGGGAGCAGGACCGCTCCGCCGGGACCGTCTCGTTCCGATTCCGTGACGGTACGCAGACCAACGGCATCCCGGTGGACGAAGCGATCGACCGCATCCATCGCGCGATTTCCGCGAAGCTCCTCGTCAACACCGCGGACGACCTGGCATGAGCGAGTCGGCGGACGTGAGCCCCGAGCAGATCGCGGGGCTGGTGTCTGCCGCCGAGCTGCCGGGGGTTCCGGACGAGTTCCAACGGCTGTGGACGCCGCACCGGATGGCGTACATCGCCGCGGGTCCCGAGCCGCTCGTGGAGCAGTGCCCGTTCTGCGCCGCGCCGGGCAAGTCCGACGAGGACGGTCTCATCGTGCACCGGGGGCGCACCGCGTACGTGCTGCTGAACCTGTTCCCGTACAACTCGGGTCATCTGCTTGTGTGCCCGTATCGGCACATCGGGTTGTACGACGAGGCGACGCCGGAGGAGACCGCGGAGATCGCCGAGCTCACGCAGACCGCCATGCGGGTGCTTCGCACCGTGTCGCGCTGTGACGGCTTCAACATCGGCATGAACCAGGGCCAGGTCGCCGGCGCCGGCGTCGCCGCGCACCTGCACCAGCACATCGTGCCGCGGTGGGCGACTGACGCTAACTTCTTCCCCATCATCGCCAAGACGAAGGCGCTGCCGCAGTTGCTCGGCGAGGTCCGGCAGGCCGTCGCCGACGGCTGGCCCGCCTAGACCTAGCTCAGGCTGTGGCTGTGGCTGAGGTTGTAGCTGTAGCTGTAGCTGTAGCTGTAGCTGTAGCTGTTCTCGCTGCCGTCGCTGCGGCGCAGCAGCTTCGTGCTGCATCCGTCACCATGTCCCACTTTCTGCAGAATATGTCCCACTTTCTGCCGCTCTGGGGTGCTCATAACGGCAGAAAGTGGGACACGGATGCGGGGTGTGTGCCGGGGCGAAACCGCGACGGATGCGGTCAGCGAACCTGCGTGACCTCGAACTGCAACCGCGGCTGGGCGTAGAACTCCTGCGCTTCGACCAGCTTCAGCTCCCGCTCGCCCGACGAGTGAGTGAGATCGAGCAGATCCCAGACGCTCGAGGTCGTGCGGGCGAGCGCGTCCGCCGCGCTCCCGGTCTCGCGGTAGTGCGCGCTGAAGAGAGCGGCGGTGACGTCGCCGGAGCCGTTCGCCTTCATCGGGATGTGCGGGGTCTGCACGATCCAGGCGCCGTCATCATTCACGGCCATCATCTCGATCGTGCCCTCGGGCCGGTCGGGACGCTCGACACTGGTGACCAGCACGGTGCGCGGGCCCATCGCGCGAGCGATGTCGGCGGATGCGAGCGTCGACTCGAGCTCGGCGGGCTCGGTGTCGGTGAGAAAGCCCAGCTCGAACTGGTTGGGGGTGATGATGTCGGCGGCCGGCACCACGCGCTCCCGCAGCAGCACCGGGATCGCAGGGGCAACGAAGCATCCGGACTTCGCATTGCCCATCACCGGGTCGCACGCATAGACGGCAGACGGGTTCGCGGCCTTAACGCGGGCCACCGCATCCAGGATCACATCGCCGATACCCTCGCCACCTTGGTAGCCACTGAGGATCACGTCGATCTCGCCGAACACGCCGCGCTCCTCGATGCCGGTGATGACGTCGCGGACGTCGTCCGGGGCGATCAGTGGCCCGCGCCACGCGCCGTAGCCGGTGTGGTTGGAGAAGTTCACCGTGTAGACGGGGAGCACCTCGACACCCATCCGCTGCAGCGGGAAGACGGCGGCGGAGTTGCCCACGTGGCCGTAGGCGACGGCGGACTGGATCGACAGGATCTTCACGGGCGGTGACCTTCTTTCAACGGGATGCGGCGGAGCACAGGATGCGGCGGAGTCAGCGGGATGCGGTCGCACGGACGGCCGCGGCGACATCGGCGGCCAGCCGGTCGGCGTCCGCATCCGACAGGGTGTGGACGGTGAGACGGAGGCGGCGTGCGGCACCGGTGTCGGCGAGGATGAACTCGTCGCCCGGGCGGGCGAGCCAGCCGCGGCGCATGAGCTGCTCGGCGACGGCGCGCGACGGCGCATCCACATCGACCCAGAGGCTGAGCCCGTCGCCCGCCGTGCAGGGGACGCCGTGGGCGGTGAGACGCTCGGCGAAGGCGGTGTTCCGTGCCAGATAGTGCTCACCGGCGCGGTCCACCGCGGCCATCACCTCGGGGTCGGTGACGAGGGCCACGGTGAGCCGCTGCAGCAGGTGGCTCACCCAGCTGCTCCCGGGGCTGAAGTGCATCGCCAACCGGTCGGCGGTCTCCGGGTCGGTGGCGGTCACGGCGAGGCACATGTCGGGACCCAGGAACTTCGACACCGAACGGATCAATGCAAAGCGTCGATGACCCGGCCCGATGATCGAGTGGTACGGGCGACGGGTGAGGAGCGAATAGTGGTCGTCCGCGATCACGAGCACGTACGGGTGATCGGCGAGGACCGCGCGCAGTTCCGCCGCCCGCCTCTGGGTGAGGCTGACGCCCGTCGGGTTCTGGGCCCGCGGCGTGCAGATGACGGCCCGCACCCCCTGGGCGAGGGCTGTCCGGAGCCCCGCCACGGTCATGCCCTCCTCGTCCACCGGGATCGGCACCGGGCGATAACCACCCAGCCGCACCGTGCGCATGGCGGAGAGGAAGCACGGGTCCTCGAGGGCCACGGCGTCGTCGCGCACCAGGGCCTGCGCGAGGAGCCGCTCCATCGCGTCCACCGCGCCACCCGTGATCGTCAAGCGAACCGCATCCGGATCGGGCACATCGGGGGAGACCCAGCCCCGCGCCCACTGCTCCAGCTCGGGGTCGATGACGGGCTCGCCATAGAGCACCGGCCGGCCCGCGAGGGAGGTGAGGGCAGCGGACAGATCAGGGATGAGGGAGGGATCGGGGTTGCCGTCTCCGACGTCGCGCAGCACGCTGTCCTGCGCGTAGCCCTCGGCCGCAAGCGGCACCGGTGCGGCGACGCGCGTGCCGCCACGCCCGAGCGTGACCACGGTGCCGGCCTGACCGAGCAGCCGGTACGCGGCGACCACCGTGTTGCGGTTCACGCCGAGGCGGTCGGCGAGCGCACGCACCGGAGGGAGCGGTTCGCCGGCGGAGAGGCGCCCATTGTCGACGAGCGAGCGGACACTGTCGGCGATCTCGGCGGCGGAGGTGCCCGAGATCGCCTCGTCCACGTCACCGCTGTTCACGCAGTCCACATTACAACTCAGGCCATGGTATTTTCTGGCATAGGTCAAACCATGACGGCGCCAGGGGTGCGCCGAGAGGGAGTTCTCGTGTCCACGACAGGTACGGGTCGCGTCAAGCGCGGTCTCGCAGACATGCTCAAGGGCGGCGTCATCATGGACGTCGTCACCGCCGACCAGGCGAAGATCGCGGAGGATGCGGGAGCGGTCGCCGTCATGGCGCTCGAACGCGTGCCGGCCGACATCCGGGCGCAGGGCGGCGTCTCGCGCATGAGCGACCCCGACATGATCGACAGCATCATCGAGGCCGTCTCGATCCCCGTCATGGCGAAGGCCCGCATCGGGCACTTCGTCGAGGCGCAGATCCTGCAGGAGCTCGGTGTCGACTACATCGACGAGTCCGAGGTGCTCTCGCCCGCCGACTACGTCAACCACATCGACAAGTGGGGCTTCACGGTGCCGTTCGTCTGCGGTGCCACGAACCTCGGCGAAGCGCTCCGGCGCATCACTTCGTCGCCGCGAAGGAGCTGCAGGCGCCCTACGACCTCGTCGCCGAGGTCGCCGAGACCGGCACGCTCCCCGTCGTCCTCTTCGTCGCCGGCGGTGTCGCGACCCCCGCGGATGCGGCCATGATGATGCAGCTCGGCGCCGACGGCGTGTTCGTGGGCTCCGGCATCTTCAAGAGCGGCGACCCGGCGGCGCGCGCTGCGGCGATCGTGAAGGCCACGACCTTCTTCGACGACCCGAAGGTGGTCGCGGAAGTGTCCCGGGGCCTCGGCGAAGCCATGGTCGGCATCAATGTCGCCGACCTGCCGGCGCCGCACCGCCTCGCCGAACGTGGCTGGTAAGACCACAGGCATCGCTGCAGGGCGGCGGCGCGTCGGCGTCCTCGCCCTGCAGGGCGACGTGCGCGAGCACGCCCAGGTGCTGACCTCCCTCGGCGCCGAGGTGAGTCTCGTCCGACGGCCGGAGGAACTCGCGGCGGTCGATGGCCTCGTGATCCCGGGCGGGGAGTCGAGCGTCATCGACAAGCTCGCCCGTGCGTTCGGGATGCAGGAACCGCTGCGGGATGCGATCGCCGGCGGGCTCCCGGTCTACGGCACCTGCGCGGGGCTGATCCTCCTCGCCGACCGGATCACGGATGCCATCTCGGGGCAGCAGAGCTTCGGCGGGCTCGATGTCACGGTGCGCCGGAATGCCTTCGGGAGTCAGGTCGACTCGTTCGAGACCGACCTCGAGGTGCCCGTGCTCGGCGCCCCGCCGGTGCACGCGGTGTTCATCCGCGCCCCTGTGGTGGAGACGGTGGGTGCGGCGGTCGAACCGCTCGCCGCGCTCCCCGACGGCCGTGTGGTGGCGGTGCGTCAGGGGAACCTGCTCGGCACCTCGTTCCACCCGGAGGTCACCGGGGAGTACCGCTTCCACCGACTGTTCCTGGAGTCCGTACGCGGCTGACGAGGCGCCCGAACGCGGTGAGGGTCAGGGCGATGTCGTCGCTGTCCGTCACCCACGACGACATCGAGCAGCGGAGCACCGCATGCCCGTCCCACTCCGCACCGGTGAGGGCGGCGGTGCCATCGCGGAGGATCGCTTCGCCGAGAGCGCGGGTCGCCTCGTCCTCGTGCAGCCGGAACATCACCTGCGTGTAGTCGACGTCGTTGACGACGCGGACGCCGTCGATCCGCCGGAGGCCCTCTGCCATGTCCACGGCGTTCGCATGCAGCCGCCCGATGAGCTCGGACACCCCCGTGCGGCCAAGGCTCCGCAGCGCCGCCCACACCGGCACCCCGCGGGCACGACGGGACAGCTCCGGTCCCACGTCCCACGGGTCGTGGCTCGCGTACATAAGGTAGTCGCCGCCGGCGCGGAACATCGCGACGGAATCCGCCGGATCCCGGACGATAGCCATCCCGCAGTCGTACGGGACGTTGAGCGTCTTGTGCGCATCCGTGGTCCACGAGTCCGCGCCCTCGGCGCCGTCGACCAGATGACGAAGGCCGGGGGATGCGGCGGCCCACAGACCGAACGCACCGTCCACGTGTACCCAGGCACCGTGCTCGCGAGCCACCGGGATGAGCTGCGCGAACCGATCGAACGCGCCGGTGTGGACCTCACCCGCCTGCAGGCAGACGATCGCGTGACCCGGAGCGATAGTGCGGAGGGTCGCGCGGAGGGCGTCGGGCAGCATCCGTCCCTCCCCGTCCGTCTCCACCACGGTGATCTCGTCGATGCCGATCCCGAGAAAGCGCAGTGCCCGGTCCACCGACCCGTGCCGGTGGCGGCCCACGACGATCGTCAGGGGCGGCGCCTCGCGCGCGCCCCGGCGCAGCAGATCCCAGCCGAGCCGCTCCAGCACCGCCCGACGGGCCGCGGCCAGGCACACGTAGTTCGACATCTGCGCCCCGGTGACGAAGCCGACCGAGGCGGTGGCGGGGAGGCCGAGCAGGTCGAGGATCCATTCGCCAGCGACCCGCTCCAGGGCGACCGCGGCGGTCGTCATGGTGCTCGATCCGGCATTCTGGTCCCACGCCGACACCAGCCAGTCCGCGGCGAGGGCGGCAGGCAGGGTGCCGCCGATCACGAACCCGAAGAAGCGGCCGCCGGGGATCGCGACCAGACCCGGGTCGGCGTCCGTGGCGAGTCGGGTCACGACGGCCTCGGCATCTTCGCCCGCGTCCGGCAGCGGGCCGCCGAACGTGTCCCGCATATCGTCCAGCGACGCGCGCGGCCACACCGGTCGATCGGGTAGCGAGGCAAGGAAATCGGATGCGGCTCGGTGCGCGGCATCGAGCGCGCGGGAGCGCTCTGACATGCGCTCAGTGTCGCACCGGCACCGGGGTGCGACAAGGGTGGACGTGTGCCGATGCCGCGACTCCCATAAACTGGACCGCGATCTACCGAGGAGGCACTGCCGATGTCCGGTCATTCCAAGTGGGCCACCACCAAGCACAAGAAGGCTGTCATCGACTCCCGTCGTGCCAAGTCGTGGGCCAAGCTCATCAAGAACATCGAGGTCGCGGCCAAGCTCGGCGGCGCGGACATGGCCGGCAACCCGACACTGTTCGACGCCGTCCTGAAGGCACGCAAGACGTCGGTCCCCAAGGACAACATCGATCGCGCCGTGAAGCGGGGTGCGGGCATCGGCGGCGAGGCCGTCGAGTACACCTCGATCATGTACGAGGGCTACGGACCCAACGGTGTCGCCCTCATGATCGAGTGTTTGACCGACAACAAGAACCGCGCCGCGGCCGAGGTGCGCACGGCGCTCAGCCGCAACGGCGGCACGCTTGCCGACCCGGGCAGCGTGGCGTACAACTTCACCCGCAAGGGCGTCGTGGTCGTCTCGAGCGAGGGCACCACCGAGGACGACGTCATGATGGCGGCCCTCGAAGCGGGGGCGGAAGAGGTCGAGCCGCACGGCGACGGCTTCGCGGTCATCACCGAGGCCTCCGAACTGGTCGCCGTTCGCAGCGCGCTGGTCGACGCGGGGATCGAGTACGAGTCGGCGGACGTCGAGTTCGTCCCGAACCTCAAGGTCGAGGTCGACGCGGAGACCGCGCGGAAGATCTTCCGCATCATCGACGCGCTCGAGGACAGCGACGACGTGCAGAACGTCTACAGCAACTTCGATCTGACGCCCGAAGTGCAGGCGGAGCTCGAGAACGACGAGTGACCCGCGCGGACGGCGGGCGCGCCTGCGCTCCCGTCGTCCGGGGCGGTCGTAGCGTGGGGGAGTGACCTCCCCGCTGCGCGTGATCGGCATCGACCCCGGCCTGACCCGGTGCGGTGTCGGCATCGTGGATGTGCGTCCCGACCGCTCCGCGAGCCTCGTCTACGTGGGCGTGGTGCGCTCCGCACCCGATGCCCCGATCGCCGAACGGCTGAAGACCATCGCCGCGGGCATCCGCGACGCCATCCGCATCCACGAGCCGCATGTGATGGCCGTGGAACGGGTGTTCGCGCAGCAGAACCGCAGCACCGTGATGGGCACGGCGCAGGCGAGCGGCATCGCGCTCCTTCTCGCCGCCGAGCACGGCATGAGCGCCGCCACCCATACCCCCAGCGAGGTCAAGGCGGCGGTCACCGGCTACGGCTCGGCCGAGAAGCTGCAGGTGCAGACCATGGTGGCGCGCATCCTGCGCCTCGCCGAGCTGCCGCAGCCCGCGGATGCGGCGGACGCGCTGGCGCTGGCCCTGTGTCACGCATGGCGGTCGGGACCGAGTGGTCGGGCCGACGGCGTGGAGACGCTGACCCCCGCACAGCGCGCCTGGCGGGATGCGGAACGATCGGTGCGACGCTGAGCGTGTCGATCGAACATATCTGCGAACCCGGTTAGGCTCGGAGCATGATCGCATCCCTGCGCGGCACCGTTGCGCACACCGGCCCCGACTCCGTCGTGCTGGACGTCGCCGGCGTCGGATACCTCGTGGCCGTCACCCCCGACGTCGCCCGCGGCGCGCACCTGGGCGACGAACTGCACCTGCACACGCACCTCATCGTCCGCGAGGACGCCATGTCGCTGGTCGGCTTCCCCTCCCGCGAGGAGCTGGGCGTGTTCACGGCGCTCGTCGCCGTCTCCGGCGTCGGCCCCAAGTCGGCGATCGGCGTCCTGGCTTCGCTCAGCGTCTCCCAGATCGCGGCGGCCGTCACCGCCGAAGACGACGCCCCGTTCCGGCGGGTGTCGGGCATCGGTCCGAAGACGGCCAAGCTCATCGTGGTGCAGCTCGCCGGCAAGCTCGACGTCACCGTCAGCACCGGCGGCACCACGCCGGTCGCCACCGCGACGCTGGACGCGCAGGTCGTCCAGGCGCTTGTGGGACTCGGCTGGCCCGAACGCGTGGCCGCCGAGGCGGTCACCGCCGTCGCCGCGGACGCGCCTGTCGCCGAGCACACGGTCTCCGGTCTGCTGCGCCGCGCGCTCGCGCACCTCGGACCCGCACGGGCGGAGGCCGGCCGTGGATGACCTGCGCGACCCGGAGCCCGTCGACGAGTCCGAACTCGCGATCGAAGGGGCGCTGCGCCCGCAGTCGCTGTCCGAGTTCGTCGGCCAGCAGAAGGTGCGCGGTCAGCTGCAGCTGTTGCTCGACGCCGCGCGGATGCAGCAGCGCTCACCCGACCACATCCTGTTGTCCGGCCCGCCCGGACTCGGCAAAACCACCCTGGCGATGATCGTCGCGCACGAGAGCGGGAGGCCGCTGCGGATGTCGAGCGGCCCCGCCATCCAGCACGCGGGCGACCTCGCCGCGCTGCTGTCGAGCCTCACCCCGGGCGAAGTGCTCTTCGTCGACGAGGTGCACCGCATGGCGCGCTCCGCCGAAGAGATGCTGTACCTCGCGATGGAGGACTTCCGGATCGACATCATGGTCGGCAAGGGCGCCGGGGCCACGAGCATCCCGCTCGATCTCGCGCCCTTCACGCTCGTGGGTGCGACCACGCGCTCCGGGCTCCTCCCGAACCCGCTGCGTGACCGGTTCGGATTCACCGCCCACCTGGAGTACTACGAGCCGCACGAACTGCAGCAGGTCATCGCCCGCTCGGCAGTGATGCTCGGCGTCGACCTGCCGACGGAGGCCCAGACTGAGATCGCCCGCCGTTCTCGCGGTACACCCCGCATCGCCAACCGGCTGCTGCGCCGGGTGCGGGACTTCCTGCTGGTCCGCGGACGCGAAGCCGACATCGCATCGGTGGATGCGGCGCTGGAGTTGTACGACGTGGACCGGATCGGTCTCGATCGGCTGGACCGCGCCGTCCTCGAGATGCTCGTTCGTCGCTTCCGTGGCGGCCCGGTGGGCCTCGGCACCCTGTCGGTGGCAGTGGGGGAGGAAGCCGACACCATCGAATCGGTCGTGGAGCCCTATCTCGTACGGATCGGGTTCATGGGGCGCACGCCCCGCGGCCGCGTCGCGACGCCGGAGGCATACGCCCACCTCGGGGTGCCGCATCCGGACGGGGCATTCCGATTCGATGACCTATAATCACTGGAGGCTTTCGCCTCGACTCACTTTTCCGGCTGCGCTCTGACGCGCGCCGCACCCGAAAGGCCCCGCACCCCATGGACTTCGCCGACTTCTTCGCCAATTACGGCCTGATCATCCTGCTGGTGCTGCTGCTGGTCTTCATGTTCTGGAGCTCGCGTCGGCGCACGCAGAAGGCCAAGGCCGAGCAGGAGCAGAAGGCCCGCGAGACCGTCCCCGGCGCCGAGGTGCTGTTGCAGGGCGGCCTGTACGGCACCATCGTCGAGTTCGACCCCGAGAATCTCGACCAGCCGGCCGTCGTCGCGATCGCACCGGGTGTGGAGATCAAGGTCCACAGCCAGGCGATCCTGCGCGTCGTGAACCCCACCGAGGGCGTCGTGACCGAGGACGAGTTCATCGAGGCCGAGGCGTCGGAGGCCGAGTACATCGCCGGCGTCGCCGACGGTGACGTCAGCTCCATCAGCGACGATAAGCGCTACTCCGCCTCGAAGGACGAGCCGGAAGACCCGGCCAAGCCCAGCGCCTGATTTCGCCCCGTCTCTTCCACGAGAAAGCTGAGTGTCCGTGGCGACATCAAGCCCCGTCCGCCATGCCTGGCGGGCACTGATCGGTCTGCTGGCGATCGTCGCTGTGCTCTTCGGGGTGAACGCCCTGGGCGTGCACGTGTTCCAGAAGAGCTCGTGGATCCCCGAGCTGGCGCTCGACCTGCAGGGCGGCACGCAGATCATCCTGGGGGCGGAGACGCCCGACGGCACCGACCCCACCAGTGACCAGCTGGACCAGGCGGTCACGATCATCCGCCAGCGCATCGACGCCTCCGGCGTCGGTGAGGCATCGGTCACCACCGAGGGCGGCCGCAACATCGTGGTGCAGATCCCCGGTGAGGCCGACGAGGAGACCCGTCAGCGCATCGAGGCCTCCGCGCAGCTGCAGCTGCGTGCGGTCATCTACGCCTCGGGCGAAGTGACCGGCACTTTCGTCGGCGACGACGGCACGGAGACGCCCTACCCGACTCCGGAACCGACGCTGAACTCCACTCCCACCGCCAGCCCCACCAGCGGTAGCGACCCGGCGTGGATCACGGATGCGCTGTATGCGAAGTTCCTCGCCTACGACTGCGCGGATGCGTCGAACGACCCGGCATCCGAGCCCGCCGACGAGCCTCTCATCACGTGTGAGGCGGACGGTACGGCGAAGTACATCCTCGGTCCGGTCGAGCTCGACGGTTCGGCCATCTCGGACGCCACGTCCGGCCTGAACAGCCAGAACAACCAGTGGGCCGTCAACATCGTCTTCGACTCTGAAGGCACCGATGCGTTCACCGCGATCAGCCAGCGCCTGTACGGCCTGACCTCGCCGCAGAACCAGTTCGCCTTCGTGCTCGACGGCAATGTGCTCTCCGCCCCGTCGATGAACGCGATCATCACCGACGGCAAGCCCCAGATCACCGGCTCCTTCTCGCAGACGACCGCGCAGACGCTCGCCGACCAGCTCAAGTACGGCGCGCTGCCGCTCAGCTTCAGCGTGCAGAGCTCCGACACGATCTCGGCGACCCTCGGCTCGCAGCAGTTGCAGATCGGCCTCATCGCCGGCCTCATCGGCCTCGCGCTCGTTGCCGTGTACTCGCTCCTCGTGTACCGCGCGCTCGGTTCGGTCATCATCGCGTCGCTCGCGGTGATGGGCGTGCTCACCTACCTGCTGCTGTGCATCCTCGGCTGGCGCATGGGCTTCCGCCTGTCGCTCGCCGGTGTCGCGGGTCTGATCGTGACGATCGGGTTCACCGCCGACTCGTTCATCGTGTACTTCGAACGAATCCGGGACGAGCTGCGTGACGGCAAGTCGATCACCGGCGCGGTCGAGGACGGCTGGGGTCGCGCCAAGCGCACGATCTACATCTCGAAGTCGATCAACATCCTCGCCGCCGTGGTGCTCTACATCCTCGCGGATGCGACGGTGAAGGGCTTCGCGTTCACGCTGGGTCTCACCACCGCGATCGACGTGCTCATCTTCATCCTCTTCACCCACCCGGTGATGCAGCTGCTGGCCCGCACCCGGTTCTTCGGCTCCGGTCACCCGCTCTCCGGTCTCGACCCGAACGCCCTCGGCGCGGTCTACCGCGGTCGGGCGGAGTTCCGGGCTCCGGTCGTTGCCCGTCCCGGACGCACCTCTCGCTCCCGCGGCGAAGCGGTCCGCCGGCAGACCATCGCGGAACGGAAGGCTGCTGAGGCCGCCGCATCCGATGCCGGCACCCGCGACACGAAGGAGGCCGGCAACTGATGCGCACGATGGGTCAGGTCGGTAACGACCTCTACACCGGCAAGACCTCGTTCCCCTTTGTGGGGCGTCGTCGCGTCTGGTTCATCATCGCCGCGGTCCTCGTCGTCGCCTCGGCGCTGGTTCCGCTGGTCAAGCCGATCCAGCTGTCGATCGAATTCACGGGCGGATCGCAGTTCACCGTCTCCGGACTCAGCAACCCGGATCAGGCACTCGCCACCGACGCCGTGCAGTCCATCGTTCCGGGCGCCACCGTCAAGGTCGCGACCGTCGGTGCCGACGGCGTCCGCGTCGAGACCGACCAGATGAGCAACGACGACACCCAGGCGGTGCGCGGAGCGCTGGCCGACACCTACGGCGTCGAGAGCGACGAGGTCACCGCCTCGTTCATCGGGCCCGTCTGGGGCGCCGATGTCACCCGGCAGTCGCTGTGGGGCCTCGCGATCTTCCTGGCGCTGACCTTCCTCATCCTGGGTCTCTACTTCCGCACCTGGAAGATGTCTGCGGCCGCCATGATCGGCGTTGTCGACGTGCTCATCATCACGGTCGGCGTGTACGCGCTGTGCGGGTTCCCGATCTCGCCGGCGGCCGTGATCGGCTTCCTCACCGTGCTCGCCTACTCGCTCTACGACACCACCGTCGTCTTCGACAAGATTCGGGAGAACACCCGGGACGACGGCGAGAGCTCTGCGCGCACGTTCGGTGAGTCGGTGAACCTCGCGGTGAACCAGACCCTGATCCGCTCGATCAACACGACGATCGTCGCCGTTCTGCCGACCGGCGCCATCCTCTTCATCGGGGCGTTCGCGCTTGGCGCGCAGACCCTGACGGATATCTCGCTGTCGATCTTCGTCGGGACCATCGTGGCGGCCTACTCGACGCTGTTCGTCGCGGCTCCGCTGTACTCGCTCTTCCGCGAGAACGAGAAGTCGGTGCGGACGCGGGACGACCGGGTGCTGGCGGCGCGGGCCAAGGCCCAGATTCCGGCCTGAGCGAACGCGGGAACCGGTGCGTCGTACGGGGCATAGGATGAAGCGATCCGGCAGAGGGTGGTGACAGGCGTATGACCGAAACCGCTCCTCCCGGCGCCCCGTCGTCGAGTCTGCGGCGCCTGGTTCCCCGGATCTTCACCCGCGCGGTCCGCCGTGACGACCTCGACCAGCTGATCCGCACGGTCCGCACGCACCACCCGCGCGGCGACCTCACGATCATCGAGCGCGCGTACGCGGTCGCCGAGAAGGCGCACCGCGGCCAGAAGCGGCAAAGCGGTGAGCCGTACATCACGCACCCGCTCGCGGTCGCGCAGATCCTCGCCGATCTGGGCCTCGGCCCGAAGGCCATCGCCGCAGCACTCCTGCACGACACCGTCGAGGACACCGGCTACGAACTCGCCGAGCTGACCGCGGAGTTCGGCGACGAGGTCGCGATGCTCGTCGACGGCGTCACCAAGCTCGACAAGGTGAAGTACGGCGACGCCGCGCAGGCCGAGACGGTGCGGAAAATGATCGTCGCGATGTCGCGCGACATCCGCGTGCTCGTGATCAAGCTCGCCGACCGGTTGCACAACGCCCGCACCTGGGGCTTCGTGCCGACCGAGAAGGCCGCGAAGAAAGCCACCGAGACCCTCGAGATCTACGCGCCGCTCGCGCACCGCCTCGGTATCCAGGCGATCAAGTCCGAGCTGGAGGATCTGTCCTTCGCCGTGCTGCACCCGAAGCTGTACGCCGAGATCGAAAGCCTCGTCAAGCAGCGCACGCCACAGCGCGAGGAGTACGTGCAGAACGTCATCGACTCGGTCGAGGCGGATCTGCGGGAGCTCCGCATCCGCGGCCGGGTCGTGGGCCGCCCCAAGCAGCTGTACTCCGTGTACCAGAAGATGGTCGTGCGAGGCCGCGAGTTCGACGACATCTACGACCTCATCGGCATCCGCGTCATCGTTGGCACGGTCCGCGACTGCTACGCCGTGCTCGGCTCGATCCATGCCCGCTGGACGCCGCTGCCCGGCCGGTTCAAGGACTACATCGCCACCCCCAAGTTCAACCTGTACCAGTCGCTGCACACCACCGTCATCGGCCCCAGCGGCCGCACGGTGGAGATCCAGATCCGCACCAACGAGATGCACCAGCAGGCCGAGTACGGTGTGGCCGCGCACTGGAAGTACAAGGAGCGGATGGCCGGCGGCAAGACCGACGGTAAGTCCGTCGACGCCGACATGGTCTGGCTCGCGCACATCTCCGAC
>NZ_JAPLAI010000027.1 GCF_026393345.1 Microbacterium sp. | reverse complement strand
GGGGTGAGGGCGCTCATGAGCGACCCGGGTTGCGCGCCCATGTCGGCGAGCAGATTCACCTGCGCCTGCTGCATCCGACGGTCGGCGGGCGCCCCGTTGCCGTCGTGCGTGGCGTCGAGCCCCCACCCCCACTGCACGCTCGCCGCGGAGAACACGAGCGCGCCGCTGGGCGCGCGGTAGAGCGTCACATGATGCGTCGTGGTGCCTTCCACGACCGTGTTCCCGTAGTCCGTGAGGTATTGCGGGGTGGGTCCGACGGTCGTCGACAGGCGGATGAGGCCTTCGGGGCGGAAGCCGTTGCCGCGGTCTTCGTTGGACTCGTATCCGACCGTGTGCGCGGCGAGCTCGGCGAAGGTGCCGGCGGCGAGACTGCTCAGATCGGTGCCGCGCCACAGCCGGAGCTTGCCCTCGTCCGACGACACCGTCACCGCGAGATCGTCGTGGTTGACGAAGTACATCGTGCCGGTGAGGGAGTTCTCCGGAAGGTGCCCGCCGTCGCCGGCGTCGGCGAACCGAGGATCCCGCCAGGTTCCCGTCCATTCGCTCGTGGAGTCGTCGATCTTCCCCCCGCCCGGATGGTCGCGATCGCCCCAGGTCTCCTTGTACGACACGAGCGTGCGGCCCTCGCCCTGCTCTCCGACCGTGGACGGCTCGTACCGCGTGCGCCAGTACCCCTCGTTGCCGGTGAGGAACTGCAGGTTCACGCCCGCATCGCGGGCGGCCTCGATGTTCGCACGCTGGCCGCCGGACCAGTACTCGTCGTGCCCGACCGAGAGGAAGACCCGGTGCGTGAGCAGCTCCTCACCGCGGCGGTCGGTGTCGAGGCCGGCGAGGTAGCTGACGTCGTAGCCGTTGCGTTCGAGGAAGCGCACGGTGGCGTACTCGGAGCTGAAATAGAAGTCACGCGCCTCGACGCCGCCGCGGGTCGCGAAGGGCCGGTTGTAGCTGATCTTGTAGGCGCGGCCGTTCGCCGCTCCCTGGTAGAAGTCGGACCCGCCGTACGTGTTGTACGCCTGCCAGGTGGGGTCGGAGGTCTGGAAGAGCACGTCCGAGGTGTTCCCGTCCCGGCGGACGATGAAGATGATGTGGCTCGCGCCGCCGGTGTCGGTGCGTTCGAGGCGGGCGATGTAGACACCGGAGACCGCATCCGCCGGGACGTCCCAGGATGCGGAGACGTCCCACGTGCCGCAGTCGTAGAGTTCGGTCGTGATGTCCGACAGGCACTCGCTCTGCACCTGCGGCAGGGCGACGGACGGTTCCACGTGGTCGATGCGGCGCGCGCCCAGCCCCTGATACCAACCGGTGCGGTAGATCTCGATGTCGTAATCGGCGGCGTCCGTGTCGACCTTGAAGTCGACCCGGCTGCCGGCGTTCACGCTGATGTCGGTCGCGAAGCCCTGGATGGACGGGTCGCCGGCTCCGGTGATGTCCCAGACGTCCGGATCGGTGCCGGGACGCTGGTTCTCGCACACGATCGGATTGATGTCCGCCCCGCAGGGGCTGCCGTCGTCCGCTCGCACGGCGGGCGCGGCCGCGGTCACCGCGATCGTCGTCACCAGGGTCGCCACGGCCAGTAGCGCGAGGCGGGAACGCCGCACGCCGCGCCGCATCCGTCCCGCTGCCGTCGAAACGACGACCGTCCCCACTGTCCCCATGCCCCAGTCCCCAGACACCCGCACCCCGTATCCGGAATGTGCGAGTCGTAAACCGGTACGACGGACGATCCCACTCGTCGCCGCTGTGTACGCCTCCCCAGACGTTCACAACCGGTGTCCCCGCGGGCAGTGTAGCCAGAAACGAGCAGCGTGCACAATACAATCCGACACACCGGATGCCACCGCATCCGGTGTGTCCCGCTCCCAGCGAGAGGTACCGCCATGACCGACACCACCCCGTTCGTCCACGCCTCGGCCGATGTCGAGGACGACGTGGAGCTCGGTCCCGGAACCCTGGTGTGGCATCTCGCACAGGTGCGCGCCGGCGCCCGCGTCGGCGCGGATTGCACGATCGGGCGGGGGGCGTACATCGGCCCGGGCGTGGTGCTCGGTGACGCATGCAAGGTGCAGAACTATGCGCTCGTCTACGAGCCCGCGGTCCTCGGCGACGGCGTTTTCGTCGGCCCGGCGGTGGTGTTCACCAACGACGAATACCCGCGCGCGGCGAACCTCGACGGCTCACGTAAGTCCGCGGACGACTGGCACGCGGTCGGCGTGACGGTGGAGCGGGGCGCGTCGATCGGCGCTCGTGCGGTGTGCGTCGCGCCCGTCCGGATCGGTGCATGGGCGCTGGTGGCGGCGGGCGCGGTCGTGACGAAGGACGTCCCGGCGCACGCTCTGGTCGCGGGGGTCCCGGCCCGGCGGATCGGCTGGGTCGGGCGTACCGGCCGGCCGCTGCGTGAGGACTCGCCCGGACAATGGTCGTGCGCGGATACGGGCGAGCGCTTCGTCGCGGACGGCGACCGGCTCACTCCCGCGAACCCATCTTGAGGATGCGTTGCGCTGATCTTGACCTGACCTTGCGTGGATCTTGCGGTTCCGAGCGGATGCTGATCGTGCATCGAGAGTCGAGAGGTACACGGACGCGACCCTCACCGCAGCAGGATCCTCCGATCGGAGTCGGGTGGGGGATTCGACTCCGCGAGGGTCATCGTGGGGAAGGCCCGGGCGTCGGGTCCGCTCGTCGGGAGACAGGGAGGACACGCCGCTCGACGGATACTGCTGCGGTGAGCGCGTTCCGCCCCCCGGACAACGATGCGCCGAGCGGCAGACACCACCCCGACGGGGAGCCCGAATTCCGAGCGCGGGGGTGCCTGCCGCTCCGCCGTGAGCGGCCGCGTCCTCGGCCACGGCACACGCCGCGCCGGCCACCGCGCCTCAGAGCTTGCGCAGCAGCACGCGCTCGACCGCGTGCGAGCGACCCTTCTGCAGCACGAGCGTCGCGCGGTGCTTGGTCGGCAGCACGTTCTCGACGAGGTTCGGCAGGTTGATCTCGTTCCAGAAGTACGCCGCGCGCTGCACCGCCTCCTCGTCCGAGATGTCCGCGAACACCTGGAAGAACGAGGTCGGGTTGCTGAACGCGGCCTGGCGAAGCGCGAGGAAGCGCTCGGTGTACCACTCCTGGATGTGGGCGGGTTCCGCATCCACGTAGATCGAGAAGTCGAACAGCTCGCTGACCGCGACGTCGTTCGGCGACGGTGCCGGCTGCAGCACGTTCAGACCCTCGACGATGACGACGTCGGGTCGGCGCACCGTCGTGTGCGCGTCGGCGATGATGTCGTACCGCATGTGCGAGTAGAAGGGCGCGCGTACTTCCTTCGCGCCCGATTTGACCGCAGTGAGGAACTCGACGAGCGCCCGGCGGTCGTACGACTCCGGGAAGCCCTTCCGGTCCATGAGACCCCGGCGCTCCAGCTCCGCGTTCGGATACAGGAACCCGTCGGTGGTCACGAGCTCGACGCGAGGCGTGTCGGGCCAGCGGCTCATGAGCTCGCGCAGCAGACGCGCGATCGTCGACTTACCCACCGCGACCGATCCGGCGACGCCCACGACGAAGGGCGTCGTGGTGTCCTCGTCGCCGAGGAACGCGCTCTCATCCGCACCGAGCCGCTGGGTCGCCTTGGCGTACAGCGACAGCAGTCGCGACAGCGGGAGGTACACCTCGCGCACCTCGGCCAGATCGAGCCGGTCGCCGATTCCTCGCAGCTGCACGACCTCGGACTCGGTGAGGGGCTGCGCCATCCCGGCCGCGAGCCTGGCCCAGTCCGCTCGAGCGATGTCGCGGTACAGGGACAGCGCGAGCGGGGGGCTCTGCACGGGATTCACGCGCCCATCGTAGCGGCGCGGCGACGCCGGGTGCCCCATCGGCGGTCGGGGACGCCGGATTGCACCTGTCCACATCGCGTGAGCGTACATAGAATGGGGCACCCCGATGCCCGGCGGCGCCGCCCCCCAGCGGCACCCGCCGAACACTTCGAGGTACCGGCGTCCCCCAACAGGTGGCCGTCAGCGACGATGCCGCATCCGCGCTTCCGCCGGTAGCTCGAACCTAATTCAGACCCCACCCTCCCGACAAGACTTTGGACACACAGTCCATAACAATGCGATCTCACCCAGTGAGGATGCTCGACCGTGACTGCTGATCAGGACCCTTCGGCTCGGAGGCGTCTCCCCCGCGCCGAACTCCGACGCCGCATCCTCGATGCCGGCGAGGATCTGCTCGCCTCTGGGGGCCTCGCGGTCGGGCTGCAGCACCTCAATATGGAGGAGCTGATCCGTCGCGTGGGCGTGCCCCGCAGCTCGGTGTTCGCCGCATTCGGCGGCAAGGAGGAGCTCGTCACGGAGCTCATGGTGCAGGCGCTCCGGGCGCCGGATCCGGCCGCCGTGGTGGGGTACTCACCGCCGACCGTCGAGGTGGCCAAATCGATCCTCGTCGAGAACGCCGATCGGTTGATGGATGCGGCGGGCCGACCGGATGCGGCTGGGCAGGACGCGGTGCTGCGCGAGGTGATCCGCCGGGTCATCCTCGTGAACGTCGAGGATATGACCGTCTCGACCGAGTGGCAGACCTACATGGCCCTGTCGGTGTCGGTGCGGAGTCTGCCGCCGGGACGACGCGAGCGCGTCCACAACGCGCTGCACGCCGCGGAGGCGCGGTTCATCACCGAGATGGCCGACGTGTACGGGCACGCGTTCGAGGCGCTCGGCCGTCGCCCCCGCACCGGATTCACGCTCCGCCACGTCGCGACGGCGGGCGCATCGGTCGTCGAGGGCATTGTGAGCCGGCGCCTCGTCGGCTCCGCCGACGCCGACGCGACGATCACCCGGCCGGGCCTCGACGGCGGTCCCGTCGAGTGGCACCTCGCCGCGGTCGCGTTCCTCGCCATGATCCTGGAGATGACCGAGCGCACCGACTGAGCCGCATCCCGCCGGCCGCCGGCCGCCGACGCCACTGCTGCGGCCCTGCCGGACTGCCGGCTGACCGACGCAGCATGTCCCACTTTCTGTCGTTATGGAGCACTCAAAACGACAGAAAGTGGGACATGTTCTGCAGAAAGTGGGAGACCTACAGCGCGAGGCGCTGCCGTACGACATCGGCGAGCTGCTCACCGATGCGCTGGGCGGCGGCCTCATCCGCGGCTTCGACCATGACGCGCACGAGCGGCTCGGTGCCGCTGGCGCGCAGCAGCACGCGGCCGGTGTCACCGAGGGCCTGTTCGGCTGCGGCGACCGCGATCGCGAGCTCGGGGTCGGCGACGCGCGTACGGTCGACGTCGCGGACGTTGATGAGCACCTGCGGGTACACCGTCATGATCGAGGCGAGATCCGCGAGCGAGCGTCCCTGACGGGCCATCTCGGCCATGAGGTGGAGGCCGGTGAGCACGCCGTCACCGGTCGTGGCGAAGCGGCTCATGATCACGTGACCCGACTGCTCACCGCCGAGCGAATAGCCGTGCTCGTTCATCTCCTCGAGCACGTAGCGGTCGCCGACGCCGGTCTGCACGACCCGGATGCCGTGATCGGCCATCGCCCGGTGAAGGCCCAGGTTGCTCATGACGGTGGCGACGAGCGTGTCGTCGTGCAGCACGCCGCGTTCCTTCATGGCCACCGCGAGGATCGCCATGATCTGATCGCCGTCGACGGTATGGCCACCCGCATCCACGGCCAGGCAGCGGTCGGCATCGCCGTCGTGAGCGATCCCGAGGTCGGCGCCGTGGCGCAGCACCTCGACCGCGAGGTGGTCGAGGTGGGTGGAGCCGACACCGTCGTTGATGTTCAGGCCGTCCGGGTCGGCGCCGATGACGGTGACGCGAGCACCGGCATCACGGAACGTCTCGGGCGAGACCCCGGATGCGGCGCCGTGCGCACAGTCGAGCACCACGTGCAATCCGTCGAGTCGGTGCGGCAGCGACTGCAGCAGGTGCACGACGTAGCGGTCCTCGGCATCGGCGAAGCGCCGGATGCGACCGACCTCTGCACCGGTGGGCTGGAGCTTCGGGCCGCCCAGCGCGAACTCGATGCGCTCTTCCACGACGTCCGGGAGCTTCACTCCGCCGCGGGCGAAGATCTTGATGCCGTTGTCCGGAGCGGGATTGTGGGATGCGGAGACCATCACGCCGAAGTCGGCGTCGATGTCCGCGATCAGGTATGCCGCGGCGGGAGTGGGAAGCACTCCCGCGTCGAGCACGTCGACGCCAGACGAGGCCAGGCCTGCCGAGACGGCGGCGGAGAGGAACTCGCCGGAGATGCGCGGGTCACGCGCAACCACGGCGGTGAGTCGTTTGCCGGCGGCGCGACGCGCCTCCGCGGTACGACCCTGGCCCAGGACGACAGCAGTCGCCTGGGCCAGGGTGAGCGCCACGTCGGCGGTGAGGGGGCCGTTGGCCAGCCCCCGCACGCCATCGGTGCCGAAGAGCGCCAAAGGTTTAGCGCTTCGAGTACTGAGGAGCCTTACGCGCCTTCTTGAGACCAGCCTTCTTGCGCTCCTTGACGCGAGCGTCGCGGGAGAGGAAGCCGGCCTTCTTCAGGGTCGGGCGGTTGTTCTCCTCGTCGATGCCGTTCAGCGACCGGGCGATGCCGAGGCGCAGGGCGCCGGCCTGACCCGAGGGGCCACCGCCGGAGATGCGGGCGATGACGTCGTAGGCGTCGGTGAGGTTGAGCACCGTGAAGGGGTCGGTGACCAGCTGCTGGTGCAGCTTGTTCGGGAAGTAGTCCTCGAACGTGCGGCCGTTGACCGTGATGGTGCCGGTGCCGGGGACCAGACGCACGCGGGCGATGGCCTGCTTGCGACGGCCGACGGCTGCGCCGGGCACCGAGAGCACGGGGCGCTCGGCGGCCACGACGGTCTCGTCGACCGGGGTCTCGGTGGAGTAGTTGGTGTCGGTTTCGATGGAGTCGGAGATCTTCGCCACGAGGGTGTCCTTATTCTTCAGCGGCGCTTACTGGGCGACCTGGTCGAAGGTGTACGTCTTGGGCTGCTGCGCGGCGTGCGGGTGCTCGGCACCGGCGTACACCTTGAGCTTCGTCAGCTGCTGGGCACCCAGGCTGTTCTTGGGGAGCATGCCACGGATGGCCTTCTCCACAGCGCGGACCGGGTTCTTCTCGAGAAGCTCGGCGTAGGGGACCGACCGCAGGCCGCCCGGGTAACCGGAGTGGCGGTAGGCCTTCTTCTGCAGAAGCTTCTGGCCGGTCAGGGCGACCTTCTCGGCGTTGATGACGATGACGAAGTCACCGGTGTCGACGTGGTTGGCGAAGGTGGCCTTGTGCTTGCCGCGGAGGAGGACCGCCGCGTGCGAAGCGAGGCGTCCGAGGACGACATCGGCCGCGTCGATGACCAGCCAGTCGCGCTGGATCTCGCCAGCCTTGGGGGTGAAAGTGCGCGTCACAGTAGTGCTGCTTTCTTGTTCGAACGGAGAGGTTCGTGAATCCCGCTCCGGGGTGCTTTCTCACAAAGGACTACCTGCGCGAAAGACGCCAGTGGAGGGCTCACGTTCGTTGTCCCGGCCGCAGTGGTCGGGTACCAAACGTCCAGACTAGCACGGACGGGCTTCAGCCGCGATGTCACGGCACTCCCGTACGCCGCTCGGCAAGCGGGACGGAGAAACCACCCCTTTAGGTGGTTTTCACTCAGATCGAGCGGGGCGGACTCGTTCTAACCTCGGGGTCGTCACCACAGTCGAAGGCCTGGGGCGGCGCAGGCGGCGGGGCGGGGGCTCCGCCGCCACTTCCTCGCCTCGTCATGCCGATAGTCCCTCACCCGAAGGAATGCGATGACTCCTCCGTACCCGGCACCGCTCGTGCCGCCTCCGGTGCGCGCCGGCCGCCGCCGCCGCCGCCGTGTGTCGAACCGACCGCCGCGACGCCCCGGCGGGCACCCGTGGTGGGCGTACGCGACGCTGATCCTCGTCGGCGTGCTCGCCGTCACCCTCACGATGATCGCGCTGACGCACGAGTTCGAGCCGGCCGCATCCTTTTCGACGTCGGTCGTCACCCGATAACCACCGTCGGTCCGTGCCGGATAACCGTGCGGGTCGCCGGATGCAAGCCCCGCGACAGCGGGCAATCGATTGCGCAGAGTGGACGCATCCACCCCACGGAAGGATGCGCCATGACACGCGACCAGTACACGTTCACCGACCCGACCGCGCTCTACGCCGAGATCGAGCCGAGCACGCAGCATCAGGACGAGCCCGGTCTCGACGCGAAGCTCACGCCGAAGCCCGACCTCGGTGAGGAGACGTATCGCGGCAGTGGCCGGCTCGCCGGACGCAAGGCCCTCATCACGGGCGGCGACTCCGGCATCGGCGCCGCCACCGCGATCGCCTTCGCTCGCGAGGGGGCGGATGTCGCGATCGCGTATCTGCCCGCGGAGCAGGAGGATGCGGACCGCATCGCGGGCCTCATCCTCGAGGCGGGCGTCGCGGCGGTGCAGCTGCCGGGCGATCTCGCCGACCCGGACTACTGCCGCGGTCTCATCGATCGGGCGGTGGACCAGCTCGGCGGCCTCGACATCCTGGTGAACAACGGCGGCAAGCAGATCTTCAACGAGGACATCACCACCCTTCCCGACGACCAGTGGCAGGACACGTTCGACGTGAACGTGCGAGCGACGTTCCTGCTCACCAAGGCCGCGGTGCCGCACCTGCGCCCGGGGTCGACCATCATCAACACCACGTCCAGCCAGGCGTACAGTCCCTCGCCGACGCTGCTCGACTACGCCGCCACGAAGTGGGCGATCAACGGATTCACCAAGGCGGTGGCGCAGCAGCTGGCACCGAAGGGCATCCGGGTGAACGCCGTCGCGCCGGGTCCGGTGTGGACCGTGCTGCAGGTCACCGATGGTCAGCCGCCGGAGAAGCTCGCGGAATTCGGCGAGGACACCCCTCTCGGGCGCATGGGCCAGCCGGCCGAGATGGCGCCCGCGTACGTCTTCCTCGCCTCCGCGGAGTCGAGCTACGTGGTCGGCGAGACCCTGAGTGCGAACGGCGGCAAGCCGACGCCGTGACGTGCCCCCGGCCTGCGCTCAGGACAGGCCGACGGTCCCCGCCCCGCCCACCCCGACCAGGGTGCCGACGACGGCGAGCAGGACGTAGGTTCCGTTGAATGCGACGTGGAGGAGCACGGCGCCCCAGATCCGGCCGGTGAGGAGCACCAGCAGGCCGCCGAGGAGCCCCACGAGCCCGACGGATGCGGCGCCGTCCCACGTCGCGACGAGCGACCCGGCCAGCTGGTGCAAGAGCAGGAAGAGTCCGGTCGTGATCAGCAGCGATCCGAGGCCCGCGACCCACCGCACATCGGTGAGGCGACGGAAGACGGTGTACAGCAGCACCAGCAGGAACCCGTGGAAGAAGAACTCTTCCAGCAGCGGACCGATGACGACCGGCACGATCAGCTCGCCGAACCACCAGTCACCGGGGAGCGCGCCGTTCGCGGTCATGTACGTCGGCCACACCGTGGACCCGGTTGCTGCCGCCTGCAGCGCGCCGGCGACGAACCGGAGCGCCACGCCGATCACGAGCCCGAAGAGCACATCGACCGGGCGGAACCGCAGGAGACCTCGAGGGATCGACCCGCGGTAGGCGAAGATCACCGGGATGACGAGGGCGACCCAGACCGCGACGGTCCCGATCCAGCCCCCGGCAACGCCGCCGATGAACTCGGTGGATGCGGTGGCGATGAGCACCGCCGCGCCGAGCGCCACGACCGCCCAGCCGACGAGCAGCCAGTTCCAGTGCTGCACGCTGGTGCCGCCGGTGCGCCACTCGCGGGGGCGGCGCGGTCGGTGACCGCGAGCGCGGGGCTCGTCGTCGTCATCGAGCTGCCGCGCCGTGACTCCGGCAACTCCGCCCGCGACAGCCACGTCCGGCTCCGCGGTCGGTGTCGGATGTGCGCGCGTGTCTCCGGTGTCGTTGTCCACGCGGCCCAGGGTACCGAGAGCACCCGCAGCCGACGAACACGGCCCGGGTGACATGAAAAGCAAATTACTAGATAAGCTAGTGATCATGGCAGGGACGTCTCCTCGGCGGCGCTGGTACGCGCTCGTCTTCATCAGCATCGCGGTGTCGCTGATCATCGTCGACTCGACGATCGTCAACGTGGCTGTGCCGTCCATCGTCGACGAGCTCGGCATCTCCTCCACGCAGGTGCAGTGGGTGCAGGAGGCCTACACCCTCGTGTTCGCCTCGCTGCTGCTGTTGTTCGGCGTCTTCGCCGACCGCTGGGGCCGCCGCCGTCTGCTGCTCATCGGCGTGACGATCTTCGCGCTCGCCTCCGTCGCCGCATCCTTCTCCCCCACGGGTGAACTGCTGATCTTCTCGCGGGTGCTCCAGGGCGTCGGCGGCGCGATGATCCTGCCGACGACGCTGTCGCTCATCAACGCCACGTTCACCGGTCGCGAGCGCGGGATCGCGTTCGCCGTCTGGGGTTCCACCATCGGCGGAATGGCCGCGGTCGGCCCGCTCCTCGGCGGCTGGTTGACCACCGAGTTCTCGTGGCGCTGGGCGTTCGGCATCAACATCCCGCTCGGCATCCTCATCATCGCCGGCGTGCTGTTCACGGTCACCGAGTCGAAAGCGCTCCGACCGGGCGGGCTCGACATCATCGGTTCCGCGCTGTCGGTCGTCTTCTTCGCCACTCTCGTTTTCGGCCTCATCGAGGGCCGGACCTACGGCTGGTGGACCACCGAGGACGGCCTGAAGCTCGGCGACTGGACCTGGCCGTGGAGCATCTCGCCCATCCCGGTCGCGTTCCTCATCGCGGCGATCGCGTTGACGCTGTTCATCGTCCGCGGCGTCCGGCGCACCCGCGCCGGACGGCCGACGCTCATCGACTTCTCGCTGTTCTCCCTCACGTCGTTCCGGAACGGCAACCTCGTCGCCGTCGTCGTCTCGCTCGGCGAGTTCGGCATCATCCTGGCGCTGCCGCTGTGGCTGCAGTTCGTGCTCGGCTTCGAGGCGGTGCAGACCGGCCTCGTGCTGCTGGCCCTCGCGATCGGATCCTTCGCCGCCAGCGGCGTCGCGGGAGCCCTCTCCGGCAAGGTCAGGCC
Source organism: Microbacterium sp. (assembly GCF_026393345.1). GTDB lineage: Bacteria > Actinomycetota > Actinomycetes > Actinomycetales > Microbacteriaceae > Microbacterium. The sequence goes on along the minus strand of NZ_JAPLAI010000027.1, from coordinate 11,537 downwards.
CGTGGTCGTTGTCCGCTGGGGTCTCGTCGCCGAGATCGTCGGCGTCGCCGCGATCGGCTTCGTCGTCGGCCCCGACACCGCCTGGGGGCTACTGCTGCCGGGGCTGTTCGTCTACGGCATGGGCGTGGGCCTCGCGACCGCGCAGCTGACCGGCGTCATCCTCGTCGACGTGCCGGTCGAAATGTCCGGCCAGGGGTCGGGGATGCAGTCCACCTCGCGGCAGATCGGTTCCGCGCTCGGCATCGCCATCCTCGGCACCATCCTGTTCACCACCACCGCGTCGGGCCTCGATGCCCGGCTCACCGACCGGGGCCTCCCCGCCGAGCAGGTGGACACCATCACCTCCGCCGTCGTCGACAGCGCGGGCGGTGCGATCGCCGGCCTCGCCGAGAATCCGCAGACCGCGGATGCGGCCGACGATGCAGCCGCCGCCTTCTCCGACGGCACCCGCATCTCGGCGTTCACCGCGGCCGGCTTCCTCGCCGCCGGGCTCCTCGCGGCGATCTCGCTCGGCGGGCGTCCGGCGCGTCGCCCGGAGGGCGCGGCGGCGAGCGCGGCCGCCCCCGCGGCCTGAGCGCGCGCCGCGCAGCCGCGGCCTGAGCGCGCACCGCAGCCCGGCGCCCGCACCGGCCCGAATCCCGGCGCTCCGCGCGCCGATACGCTGAGGATTCCTGCCCGCCCGACCGGAAGCCTGTGATGCTCGAGATCCTCACCGTCTGCACCGGCAACATCTGCCGCTCGCCGTTCGCCGAGGTGCTGCTGCGGGCGGAGCTTCCCGGGTTCACCGTGCACAGCGCGGGTGTCCGCGCGATGATCGACTCCCGCATGGAGCCGGATGCGGCGCAGCTGGCGCTCCAGTACGGCGTCCCGCCCGCATCCGTCGAGGCGCACCGGGGGCGCTGGCTGAACGAGTCGCACCTGGCCTCGCCGAACCTGGTCCTCGCGATGGCGCGCGAGCACCGCCGCGAGATCGTCGGGTTGGCGCCCGCCCAGGTGCGGTCGACGTTCACGGTGCGCGAGTTCGCCCGGCTGTCGCTCAACCTGTCCGATACGGAGGCGCACGAGACCGCGGAGGCGGCCGGCACCGCCCCCGAGGCGCGCCTGCGGGCGCTCCTCGCCCAGCTGGCGGCGCTGCGCAGCGAGGTCGATCCGCCCGCCGACCCCATCGAAGACGACGTCGTCGACCCCTATCGCCGCAGCCGTGCGACCTACGAGCTGATGGCGACGCAGCTGATGCCCGCGCTCGGCGAAGTCGTCCGCATCCTCCGCGTCGCCGCCTCCGCGGCGTAGCCGCGCGCGTCGCCGCATCCGCCGCCCGGCGCGGGTCATAATTCAGGCTGAATCGCCTCTGGAAGCGCGCCCACGGTCGCCGGAGACCACCTCAGCCTGAATTATGGTCGCCGGCCTGTGCCACGCGGGGCGCGTGACGTCAAGCATCCATGATCGCATCCGCCTGCGGCGTACCGTCGCTTGCCTGACCACCGAGGAACAAGGGAGCACAGGATGCGGGCACTGACCTGGCAGGGACGACGCAACGTGACGGTCGAGACCGTGCCCGACCCGACGATCGAGCAGCCGACCGACGCGATCGTGCGGATCACGTCCACGGCGATCTGCGGCTCCGACCTGCATCTCTACGAACTGCTCGGGCCGTTCCTCGACAAGGGCGACATCCTCGGCCATGAGCCGATGGGCATCATCGAGGCCGTCGGGGCGGGCATCACGAACCTGCGGGTGGGCGACCGCGTGGTCGTTCCCTTCAACATCGCCTGCGGCACCTGCTTCATGTGCCGCCACGGCCTGCAGTCGCAGTGCGAGACCACGCAGGTGACCGAGTACGGCAGCGGAGCCTCACTCTTCGGCTACACCAAGCTCTATGGCCAGGTGCCGGGCGGCCAGGCGGAGCTGCTGCGGGTGCCCCTCGCCGACTACAACACCATCAAAGTCGGTTCCGAGCTGCCCGATGACCGCTACCTCTTCCTCAGCGACATCCTGCCCACCGCGTGGCAGGGCGTGCAGTATGCGCAGGTGCCCGACGGCGGCACGCTCGGCGTCCTGGGCCTCGGCCCGGTCGGACAGTTCGTCGCCCGCATCGGCGCGCATCTCGGCTATCGCGTGATCGCCGTCGACCCGGTGGCCGAGCGGCGCGAGATGGCCTCCCGCCACGGCGTCGAGACCTGGGACGACGTCGATGTCGTCGAGCGGATGCGGGACGCCACCGAGGGCCGCGGTGCCGATTCGGTGGTGGATGCGGTCGGCCTCGAGGCCCACGGAACACCGATGATCCACGCGGCGCACACGGTGATCGGTCACCTGCCGGATGCGGTTGCCCGCCCGATCCTGGACAAGGCCGGCGTCGATCGGCTCGCCGCGCTCTACACCGGCATCGACATGGTTCGCCGCGGCGGAACTGTGTCGCTCAGCGGCGTGTACGCCGGCGACGCCGACATCCTGCCGATGAAGACGATGTTCGACAAGCAGATCGCGCTGCGGATGGGCCAGTGCAACGTGAAAAACTGGATCGACGACGTACTGCCGCTCGCGGAGGCCGACACGGATCCGCTCGGCATCGACGACTTCGTCACCCACCACGCACCGCTGGAAGATGCGCCGGGACTCTATGAGACGTTCCAGAAGAAGGCGGACGGCTGCGTGAAGGTCGTCCTCCGCCCCGGCGCCTGACATGTCCTCCCTCACGCTGCGGGCGAGGCAGCACGCACGGTCGGACAAGGAGCGCAAGCCCAGGCCCGCCCGCGATCGCTATGACAGACGCGAGGCGCTGGCGGGCTACCTCTTCATCGCGCCGTGGATCGTCGGATTCCTCATCTTCACTGCCGGCGCCATGATCTACAGCCTGGTCATCTCGTTCAGCGACTACAACCTCGCCACGAACCGGGCGCAGCCCGTCGGCTTCGCGAACTATGCCCTGTTGTTCGAGGATCCGAAGGTGGGCCTCGCCCTCGCGAACACCCTCTTCTACGCGGTCATGGCGGTGCCGCTCGAGATCGTCGTCGCTCTGGCGCTCGCCATGCTGCTGCACCGGCTGTCGCGCGGCGCCGGGTTCTTCCGAACCATCTACTATCTGCCGAAGATGACGCCGGCCGTCGCCACGGGCGCGGTGTTCTTCCTGCTGTTGAACGGCAACTCCGGCGCGATCAACCAGTTCCTCCGCATCTTCGGCATAGAGGGCCCGCAGTGGCTGATCGACCCGGCGTGGGTGAAGCCGAGCATCGTCCTCATGACGCTGTGGACGGTCGGCGGCACGATGGTGATCTTCCTCGCCGCGCTCAAGAACGTACCGGCGGAGCTCTACGAGGTCGCCTCCCTCGATGGCGCGGGGCCGGTGCGCCGGTTCTTTGCCATCACGCTGCCGATGATCTCGGGCGCCGTCTTCTTCAACGTCATCGTGCTGAGCATCGCGGCCTTCCAGGTGTTCGACCAGGCCTACGTCCTGTTCTGGCGCGATCAGAGCAACGCGTCACCGGATGCAGCCCTTTTCTATGCCATCTACCTGTTCCAGCAGGCGTTTCGCCAGTTCGACTTCGGGTTCGCCGCAGCCATGGCGTGGCTGCTGTTCGTCATCATCATGGCGATCACCCTCATCCAAGTGAAGATCGGCAACCGATTCGTCTATTACGAGGCGGACCGTTGATGGCGATCACCGTCCCCGCCGCCGCATCGCTCGCCGGGCGACCGGAAGCCACCGTCGCCGTGACCGCCACCCGGCGCCGCCGCATCCGTCCCCCGCAGACCGTCATCGGCCGGATGCTGCTCTCGATCGTCGGCATCGCGGTGGCTCTCGTCCTGCTGTACCCGTTCGCGTGGCTGCTCGCGGCGAGCCTCAAGCCGCGCGGCGAGGTTTTCGACAACCGGCTGATCCCGAAAACCCTGCAGCCGTCGAACTTCGCCGACGTGTGGCAGCAGCTGCCGCTCCTGGCCTGGATCGGCAACAGCGTTGGCATCGCGCTGCTGGCGGCGACCGCCGTGGCGGTCTCGAGCTCGATCGTCGCGTTCGGTTTCGCTCACTTCCGCTTCCCGGGGCGGGGGGTGCTGTTCGGCCTGGTGCTCGCGACCATGATGCTGCCCGGCGCCGTGACTATGGTGCCGATCTACCTGATCTGGAAGGAGACGGGGCTGCTCGGCACCTGGGCGCCGCTGTGGGGGATGAACCTCTTCGGATCAGCGTTCTACATCTTCCTGCAGCGACAGTTTTACCTCGGCCTCCCCCGTGAGCTGTTCGAGGCCGCCCGCCTCGACGGGGCAAGCTCGTGGGCGCTGTTCTGGCGGATCGCCATGCCGCTGTCGGTGCCGTCGTTCGTGATCGTGTTCCTGTTCGAGTTCCAGGCGAGCTGGAACAACCTGCAGGCGGCGCTCATCTATCTGAACGCCGGTTCCCCGGAGGACTTCACCGCCCCGCTCGGCATCGCCTACGCGATGACGAAATACAGTCCCACCAACGGAGGGCATGGCGACTACCAGTACGTGATGGTCGCGGCCCTGATCGTCACGCTGCCGATGCTCATCCTGTTCGCGTTCGGTCAGCGGCATTTCATCGACGGCGTTGCCACACAGGGACGCAAGGGCTGACAACCACACCACACCCAAGGAGGACCCCATGCGCACACGAGGAGGTGCGGCGATCGGCCTCGGCGCGATCACCGCCATCGCCCTGACCGGATGCGGCGGCGGCGGCGCCGCATCCGATGTCGACTTCTCCGCCGACGCGACGGGCACGCTCACGGCGTGGGCGTTCGACAACGCCGACGATGTGGGCCAAGCACGGCTGGACTATGCCGCCGGCGAGCTCGACGACGTGACGATCGAGCTGGATGCGACCGCGTTCGATGCCCAGAAGTTCACCACGCGGCTCGCGAGCGGCGATGTGCCTGATGTCGTGCAGATGGATCGCCGGTACGTCGCCCAGTACGCGGCGCAAGAGCTGATCGTGCCGCTGGATGAGTGCTTCCAGGCCCAGGAGGTGGACCCAGACAGCCGTTGGTATCCGTCCGTGGTCGACGACGTGCGCTACGACGGGAGGGTGTGGGCGACGCCGCAGTTCTACCAGCCGCCGGCAATCCTCCTGAACATGCGGGTCCTGAACGCCGCAGGCATCAGCCCAGATCAGTTCGACACCTCGAAGCCCGACCAGCTGCTGGCGGCCGTCGCGGCGCTCTTTCAGGAGTCCGGCGGGGTTCCCACCCGGCTCGGGTTCGACCCGGTGGCGACCGGTCAGGCCGAGCTGTGGATCCTCAGCCAGGGTGGCACGCTGGTGGACGAGGACGGCGCCCCGACGCTCGATGACCCCGCCAACATCGCCGGCGTCGAGCTGCTGAAGCAGATCGAAGACGCCCAGGGCGGCTTCGCGAAGGTCAAGAGCTTCTCGGATTCGTTCGACACGTTCGGCGACGACAACCCGTTCGTCGCCGACCAGGTCGCCGCGCAGGTGAACCCTCAGTGGTACCCCAACGTGCTGGCGCCGTACCTCGACCAGATCGAGTTGCAGGCGGTCCCCTTCCGCGGGGTAGGCGGGCAGCCCTTCGCCGTCGCCGGCGGGACGGCCTTCGTCATCCCGGCCGGTGCGAAGAACCCCGCCGCCGCATGCGAGTGGATGGCCGACATCACGTCCGCGGATGCGTGGCAGGCCGCCGCCGAGGCGCGCGGCAACACCCTGAAGAAGGACGGCGGGATCAACACCGGTCTGTTCACCGGTTCTCCCGAGGCTGACCAGAAGATCAGGGACACGTGGGTGAAGCCGAGCGACAACCCTGATTTCGACCAGGTGATCCAGACGTACTACGAGGTCGTGGATTACGGCACCACGTTCGGTGCATCGCCCGCGGGCCAGACGATCCAATCCGAGCTGACGAATGCGATCACCGCGGCCCTCCTCGGCGACAAGTCCGTCGAGGACGCCCTCGCCGATGCGCAGGACGCGGCGATGCGCGCCTACGAGAAGGCGGCCGGCTGACACCCGGGCGCGCTGCGCCCGACTTTTAGTGGCACGGACACCCAGGTTCTGCCAGGGTTGGGGGGTGGCGCGCACCGCGGCGCGTCCCAACGAGGAAAGTAGACCCCATGACACAGCAGGCCCCCGTTGGCGTCACCTACCCCGGCAAGACCCTCGGCATCGTCGGGCTCGTGGTCGCGATCTTCTTCAACGTGATCGGCCTGATCATCTCGGCGATCGCGCTGTCGCAGTCGAAGAAGGCCGGCTACAAGAACACGCCGGCGCTCGTCGGTCTGATCATCGGCATCGTGCTGACCGTGATCGGCATCATCATCGCCATCGTGACGATCGCGGCGACCATCGCCGCCGTCAACTCCGGCGCCTACACGGGCTGAGCGCAGCACGCCAGACGGTATCTGGGCTCCGAGACCCTGGAGTTTTCCCACGGTCTCGGGGCCCGTCCCTGTTCGGTGCCAGAGCGCGCTGCCCGACACACGCCGCGAGTCACGATTACATCCCGCTCGTCCCGCGCCGCCGCCGTTCACCGAACCGAAACACCCCCTATGGCAGGATGAACTCGATACCCCCGACCTGAGAGGCGTCATGGAGCTCAGCGATTACCTTCGCGTCCTGCGCAAGAACTGGCTAGTGATTGTCGTCATCACCCTGGTCGGCCTGGGCGCCGCGGCGGGATATTCCTTGACGCGTACGCCGTTGTATGAGTCTCAGTCGTCTGTTTTCGTGTCGACGCAGAGCGCGAACAGCGTGCAGGAACTCAGCCAGGGCTCGACGTTCACCCAGCAGCGTGTGACGACGTACGTGAACCTCGTCACCAAGCCGATCGTGATGAATCAGGCGATCGCCGAGCTGGGCCTCGAGACCACGGCGGAAGAGTTGGCCGGGAACGTCAGCGTGTCTAACACGCTGAACACGACGCTCATCTCGATCTCCGTGCAGAACTCCGACCCGGTGCTCGCCGCCGACATCGCCAACGCGTTGGCCGCGAGCCTCACTGACACGGTCGAGCAGATCGAGACCACCGACGACGCAGCCGTCAGCCCGGTGAAGCTCACTCGCGTGCAGGACGCCCTACCCAGCACCACCCCGGTGAGCCCGAACGTGCCGCTGAACCTCGCGCTCGGCGCGCTCGTCGGTCTGGCTCTGGGCATCGGCGTCGCGGTGCTGCGGACCGTGCTCGACACCAAGGTCCGCACGATCCGCGACGTCAACCAGCTCACCGATCGGCCGATCATCGGCACGATCCCCTACGACCCGAAGGCGGCCGAGCGCCCGATCATCGTGCAGGCCGACCCGCACAACACGCGGTCCGAGGCGTTCCGCGTGCTCCGGACGAACCTGCAGTTCGTCGAGATGGACGGCGGCCACACGTTCGTCGTCACCTCCAGCATCCCGAGCGAGGGCAAGTCGACGACCACGGTCAACCTCGCCATCGCGCTGGCGGATGCGGGCAAGCGCGTCGCGCTCATCGACACCGACCTGCGCAAGCCCAAGGTCGCCGAGTACCTGAACATCGAGGGCGGCGCGGGTCTCACGGACGTGCTCATCGGTCGCGCGAAGGTCGGCGACGTCATGCTCCCGTGGGGCAAGCGCCCGCTGTTCGTGCTCCCGGCCGGCAAGGTGCCGCCGAACCCCAGCGAGCTGCTCGGCTCGCGCCAGATGGGCCAGCTGCTCGAAGCCATCGCGGCCGACTTCGACGTCGTCCTGCTCGATGCGCCGCCACTTCTTCCGGTGACGGATGCAGCGATCCTCGCGAAGCAGACCACCGGTGCTCTGCTCGTTGCGGCCGCCGGTCGCGTCACGTCGGGACAGTTCAGCGCGGCACTCACGGCGCTGGAGACCGTCGAGGCGAAGGTCGCCGGCGTCGTGCTGTCCATGGTTCCGACCCGCGGCGCCGACGCATACGGCTACGGGTACGGCTATGGGTATGGCTACGGCTACGGCGTGTACGGCGACTACGCCACCCCGGTCGACAACGCCTCCGCCAGCCGCAAGGACAAGAAGCGCGGCGCAAAAGAAGCTCCCAGCGCGACGACGGAGCCCGACGCCGCGTAACACCGCTCCCCGTTCGCTCAACGATCGAAGCGCTGGTCGCTGAGCGAGCGAACGTTCGTTGAGCGAGCGAACGTTCGTTGAGCGAGCGAACGTTCGTTGAGCGAGCGAAGCGAGACGAAACGCCGCGCTCGCCGCGCGCACAGCGACACGAAACTCCCTCGACACCGCTCACCCGCTACGGTGGATGCCGTCCCCCTGACCGCCGAAAGCACGGAGTCTGCGCCATGCCCAGACATCGCCCCACCGGTCCCGTCCGTCCCTCTCACCGAGGTCGTTGGCTCTCCGGCGTCATCGTCGCCGTGCTCGCGGTCGGTGTCATCGTGTTGGCCGTGCTCGCCCTGGAGCGCGGGCGAGGCGACGCGGTGCTGAGCAGCAGTGCCCACCCGGCTCCGATCGTCACGGCATCCGAGTCCGCGACCCCGACCCCGACCCCGACGCCCACCCCGACCCCGACCCCGACGGTCGCGCCGCCCGGTGCGGCCGAGCGTCTCCTCGCGATCGGCACCGGCGCGATGTGGCGGGCGACCGCCGGAGCGTGCGGCGGACCCGCGCCGGTGATCGAGCGTTCCACCGACGACGGGTCGACCTGGACGAACGTCACGCCGACCTACCGGGGCATCGCGCAGGTACTCTCCCTCGACCCGCTCGCCGGCGACCAGGCGGAGATCGTCGCCCGCGTCGGCGCAACGTGCGAGCTGCAGGCGCTTCGCACCTTCACCTACGGCGAGTTCTGGGAGCCCTACCCCGACGTGCTCGCCGCATCCACCTACGTCGACCCCGCGAACCCGGCATCGGTCATCACGCCCCGCGGTGCCGTCGCCGCACCCTGCCCCACCGCGTGGGGCCTGCGTTCTGCCGGCAGCACGGTCGCGATCATCTGTGACGGCACCGCGTTCGAGCTGACCGACGGCGCCTGGCAACCGGTCGCGACGGATGCGGTCGCCCTCACGGTGCGCGACGGCGTTGTCATCGCAGCCGTCGCTCAGGAGGGCTGCTCGGGTCTCGTGGTCGGCAGGGCGTGCACCGGCGTGGCGGAGCCGTACTCTCCCGCGGCGATCGCCAACTCCGGCAGCGACGTGTACCTATGGCTCGGAGACCAGGTGACGACGGTCCCCGGCGCATGAGGTCCGCACGGTTCGATATCATCCCGACACGGACCGGGGCGCGTCAAGCGTCGAATCCTCGGTGTCGTTGAGCGAGCCCCGCGGTCGTTGAGCGAGCGAAGCGAGACGAAACGCCCCGCCCCGCCTCACGCGGCGGTGGGGAGCAAGGGAGCCGGAGTCCATGCGGGCCACCCGCGCGACTCGATGAGGGTGCCGCGTCGATACCGCGCGACGCGGCGGAATGACGGCACCGAGGTGGTGTCGTAGATCGTGGTCCACTCCACCGTGGCGCGAGCCTTTGCCACGAGGGTCCAGAGCCGGTCATGGCGTTCGCGGATCTTCTGCTCAGGCACCGAATGGCCGCCCTCGATCACGCGTTGGGCGACGCGGGCGACGCTCACCTCGACGGGGCACATCAGCACGTGCAGGTGCACCAGGTAGCCCTGCGCGGTGGCTGCGACCGCGAGGTCGCGCTTGCTCGGATGGCTGAAGACCGTCTCGGAGATGAACGACGTACGGGTGGCCATGAGTTCGCGGCGTGCGAGGTCTGCTGCATCCGACGCGGCGTAGGCGTGCTCCTCCTCCTCGCCCGGCCACCGCTCGGTGGCGATGCGGTCGGCATTGACGAAAGGGAGGTACGTGCGCGGCTCGAGGATGCGGTCGACGAACGTGGTCTTGCCCGCGCCGTTCGGCCCGGCGACGAGTTCGAGGACCGGCGTGCTCACGACATGGATGCGGCGTCGCGGCGCACGACGGTTCCCTCGGCGTCGGCGCCGATCCAGACGTCGCCGGCGCGGGCGGCTTCGGCCCGCAGGTCGAGCTGCTCGGTGTCGCCGTCGATGAGCTCCATCCAGGCCACGCGAGCCGCCGCCTGCACGGTCTCGGGCGCGTCATCGTACGCGGCAGAGCCGGCGAGGATGCGCTCGACATGAGCGACAGAGACGTTCGGCGAGGCTTCCAGTTCCATACCCACGCGTGCCCAGTGCTGGAGCTGCTGCACGGCACTGCGATGCGCGACCGCGCCGACCGCGCGTGCCGCCTCGAACAGTTGGTCATCGATGCGGGCAGGGATGCTCATGGCATGAGTGTAGCAACCTGCTACACGCCGTGCCTCCCCGGCCGTCGATGGAGCGAGCGCGGCTGAACGCCCCTGCCCGCCGGATCGGTCAGGCGAAGCTGGCGACGTCGCGCGCGCTGGTCTTCAGCAGCAGCGCGGTGACCGCGTCTGCGTCTTCGGCCGTGGTGGCGACGGTGGCGATGTGATCGAGCCCGTCGGAACCGAGTTCGGTGTACGTAGGGAACTCGACAGCGAGGCTCACACCGAAACTGCGGGCGCGGCCCTTGCGCCGCTGCGCGGCATTCGTCATCTGGAAGCCCCCTCCTTGACGGTCCTAGAGTAGCGCAGTCCCCTGCCGACGAAGAGGAGCGCGCTGGCGCACAGATGCGCTGCGGTGGACGCCAGCAGGAACACCCATTCCGGATGCACCATGTCGAGCGTGCCTGGCAGCGCATCCCACTCGATCATCGATGCTCCGCTCATCGTCAGGGCACACACCGTCACCACGGCGGCCACGTTGATGGACAACCAGACGATCAGAGCAAACGCAGAGGCCGACATGAACCGGACCGTCTCAGCGGTCAACCGCGACAGCAACCATCCGGTGAGAAGGGCGGGCACGGCCAGAACGACGGTCGTCCATGCGGTCTGGATGCCGGAGGTCGGCGGAAACAGGACCGGGTAGAGGTAGCCGACCGACCATGTGAGCAGCCACACCCACAGCGACAGACCGAACGTCGGGCCGATGAGCGCGGGCGGCTCTTCGGACTTCCGGTGGGGGGTCATGGGGTGAGGCCGCCGGCGGCGAGGAGCATGCGGAGGCGGTAGTTGTGCCGGTTTCGGTAGCCGCGGGCGAGGCGGCGGTGGAGCTCGATGATCCCGTTCACCGCCTCGGTGCCGCCGTTCGATGACCGGTTGGTGGTGAAGTAGGCCAGGAACGCGTCGCTCCCCCGGCGGGGGGTGCGGCCGAGGCGTGCAATCTCGGGGATCGGGCAGGTGTGGAACGACTCCACGACCTTCTCTGCGATCTTCCGCCCTTCGGCGAGGTCCTTCTGCTGATAGGCGGAGCGCAGCTGCTGCGCGCACTGCCACGCGGCGAACACCTCATCATGGGCAGGGGCGGCTTCGATCGCCGCGCCCAGCCGTGCCCGCTGCTTCTCGGTGAGGTTCTCGGCGCCGGCGCGGAGGATGGTCTGGATCCCGTAGAGCGGATCGCCTTTCCACCCGCGATGTGCCAGCGTCGCCTGCTGGATGCGCTGACGGCACTTCGTCACCGCGGCGTTGGCGAGGCGAACGATGTGGAACGGATCGACCACGACCGTGACGTTGGCGAGCAGACCGAAGCTGGTGACGGCGG
>NZ_JAPLAI010000070.1:1106-1821 GCF_026393345.1 Microbacterium sp. | reverse complement strand
TGCGTCGCCGCGATGCGCAGTCGCGGCTCGACGCGTACCGATTCCGAGCTCGCGAGCTCGGGGTCACCACCCCCACCGGGCCGTTGGCGCGGCGCCTAAGCGGAATCCGACGGAGGCCAGAATGATGCACGGACGTCTGCGACGCGGGGTCGTCGCACTCCTGATCGGCGCGGTCGCGTTCGGGGCCGCGCCCGCGGTGTCGGCGACCGCCGCGACGGCCGCTCCATCCGCGGTCGGGACCGAGTACTACCCGATCTCGGGAGTCGGCTCCACCTGGTCGGCCAACGCCATCCAGCAGTGGGTCCGCAATGTGTTCAACAACTACCAGTGGAAGATCGAGGACAGCGCCCAGGGTTCGTCGGCCGGGCGCCAGCTGTCCGGTCAGCCCAACGGCGGATACGACTTCGCGGCCTCCGAGATCCCGTACGCCCTGCCCAACAGCGACAGTGTCGACCCGCCGCCCGCGCGGAAGTTCGCCTACATGCCGATCGTCGCCGGGGGCACGGCATTCATGTACAACCTCGTGATCGGCGGCAAGAAGGTCACCAACCTGCGGCTTAGCGGAGAAACCGTCGCGCGCATCTTCACCGGCGCGATCACCCGCTGGAACGACGCCGCGATCGCCGCCGACAACCCGTCGCTCTCCTTGCCCGCGATCGCCATCGTGCCGGTCGTCCGATCGGACGGTTCCGGCACCTCCGCACAGTTCTCCTCG
>NZ_JAPLAI010000070.1:0-1075 GCF_026393345.1 Microbacterium sp. | reverse complement strand
CGATCACCGGGTTCAAGGGACAGTCCGGCTCGAACGGCGTCGCCGGGTACGTCTCCCAGCCGCAGTACGTCGGGGCGATCACCTATGTCGAATACTCCTACGCGCTCAACTCGCACGCACCGGTCGCCAAGATTCTCAACGCCGCGGGCTTCTATACGGAACCCACGGCGGCGAATGTCGCGGTCGCACTGCTCGGCGCGAAGATCAATCAGGACGTGAACTCGGTCAACTACCTCACCCAGCAGCTCGAGGGGGTGTATCGCAACCCCGATCCGCGCACCTATCCATTGTCGTCCTACTCGTACATGCTCGTTCCGACGGCCCTGGAATACGGCTTCACCGAGAACAAGGGCCTCACCCTCGCCGCGTTCGCCCGGTACTTCCTGTGTGAGGGTCAACAGCAGGCCGACGTGCTGGGCTACTCTCCCCTCCCCATCAACCTCGTGCAGGCGGGGCTCGACCAGGTGCGGCGCATTCCGGGTGGTGATCCCACCGCGGTCGACATCACGAAGTGCAACAACCCGACGTTCGCGTCCGATGGCAGCAACAAGCTGGCCACCACGGCGCCCCAGCCGCAGGCCTGCGACAAGAAGGGGCCGACCCAGTGCGCGACCGGCACGGGCGGCGCTTCGGCCACGGTCACCCCGGTCAGTTCCGGATCGAACGGCAGCTCGGGCGGGACGACCGACGGATCGAACCCCGGCGCCACCGACGACCCGGCACCCGGCAGCGGGGACGGGGATCTGTCGACTCTGGGGGGATCCAGCGGGCCCGCAACCGTGGCGGGGTCCCCCGTCACGCTGCCGACGTCGTCGGGGTACCTGCCCGGGGTGATCGCGGCCTCCGCCGTCGGGTTCATGGTCGTCATCGCGATCTTCGGCCCCCCGCTGATGTCTCGACGTCCGCTGCGAGGGTCGAGAACCACGCGCGCACCCGGTGCACCACGCCCCGCAACACCGAATGTTCACCGTCCGTCTGTGCGGCGACCACGTCGTGGACGTGTCACCACTGCGGGGGACTCGTAACGTGCGCAGCGTGATCGTCACGTCCACCGCTCAACGCCGAGATCGGCGGG
>NZ_JAPLAI010000013.1:5947-33392 GCF_026393345.1 Microbacterium sp. | reverse complement strand
GGGGCGCGCGCGTTGGCGTGCGCGCGCGCGTTGCGTTGCGAGATTCGGGGATGTCACGAGATTCGGGTCAGTAAGCCCGGATCGCTCCGAATCCGGTCACATCCCCGAATCTCGCGACTGCGGTCGGTGCGGTGTCCTTCCTCCCCAGGCTGACCGGGGCGCGGAGTTGTCCACCGCTGCGGACCGTTCCTCATCCGATGGGTGCGCCCGGCTCAGGCTCGACTCGTGATGACGGATGCTGCGTACGCTGTGCTGGCCGCAGTGAGGGACGTTGGGGGAGTCATGCGCGGTGCGCAGTTGATCGCGCTGGGCCACCGGCACCGGACGATCGCCACCCTCGTCGCAGCGGGCCTGCTCCTTCGGGTTCGTCGGGTGTGGGTGGCACTGCCCGATGCGGACCCGCTGGCTCTCGCCGCCGCGCGCGAGAACGTCGTCGTGTCGTGTGTCACGCAGGCGCGACGGCTCGGGCTGTGGGTACTCGAGGACGGCGCACCTCACGTGGCAGCGCTACCGCACGGGGCGAGCGTGCGGGTCGCGGGCGGTGCAGTCGTGCACTGGTCGAGGCCGCTCGTTCCGCGTCCCCTCGGGATGCTGTTCGACTCGGTCGCGAACATGCTCGCGCTTCTCGTCGCCTGCCAGCCGTCGGAAGTCGCGCTCACGGTGATGGAGTCGGCCTTCAATAAGCGCCTCATCGACAAGTCGGAGTTGCTGCGGCTCTCGTCCACTGCGCGCATGCGGGAGCTGGTTGAGCAGGCCTTGCCGTGGGCGGACTCGGGCCTCGAGACTCTCTTTCGCACGAGGTTGCGGTGGCTGAAGGTCGCGATCTTCTCGCAGACGTGGATCGCCGGGCACCGGGTCGACTTCCTCCTCGGGGAAAGACTCGTGGTGCAGATCGACGGTGGCCATCACGTCGGCGCGCAGCGGGATGCGGACATCGCCCATGATGCCGCGCTCATGCTGCTCGGGTATCACGTCATCCGCGTGAGCTACGTCCAGATCATCCACCACTGGCCCGAGGTGCAGGACCGCATCATGCGCGCGGTCGCGCAGGGGCTACACCTGGCGTGAGTCGGCTGCAGGTCGACGCGCATCCGGTCGGAGGTGGTCACGAGATTCGGGGATGTGGCGAAATTCGGAGCGGATGCGGCAGCACCCTCCGATTCCGGTGACATCTCCGAATCCCGTGACGCAGGCTCGGCGGCTCAGCTCTCGCGGGCCTGCCACGCCGCGCGATCGATCGCGAAGCCGAGATGCGGCATGTCGACGCCGCGGTACCGCGTAACGAACCGGCGGCGCACCGTCATGCCGAGGCGGATCGCCACGTTCATGGATGCGAGGTTCGTGTCACGGATCTTCGCCCACACCGCCGGGGCGTCCAGGGTGTCGAATGCCCAGTCCCGTGCCGCTTTCGCGGCTTCGACCGCGAAACCGCGGTGCCACTGATCCCGCCGAAAGAGGTAGCCGACCTCGAGCACCTCGTCGTCCTCGATAGGTTGGCGGGTGATCCCGCACTGGCCGATCATCTCGCCGTTCCGCCGCACCGCCCAGAGGCCGAACCCGTCGTCCGCGTAGCGCTGCCGCATCCGGCGCAGCCACGCGGCCGTCTCGGCCTCGCTGAACGCACCCTCGTAGGCGACCATCGCGGCCGGGTCCTGCAGGATCGCCCGCAGCGCCGGGAGGTCCGCATCCGTCATCTCGTCCATCACGAGACGAGCGGTGTCGATCCTCATAGGCCCATCCTGCCGCCGCCGGACTGTCGCGAGACTCGGGGATGTCACGAGATCCGGAAGGGATGCGGCGGAACCCTCCGAATCCGGCGACATCCCCGAATCTCGCGACCCCGGGGAGGGACCGGAGAAGACCCGGAGAGAACCGGAGAAGCCGCGGGCGAGGGCACCCGACCGCCGGATGCGGGCGTCAGGCGACCGCATCCTCGGTCTCGAGCACGGCCGGCTCGAGGACCGAGGACTCGGGTGCCTGCGGCATCCGGGCGGCCACGACCGACGCGACGAGCGTGATCGCCGAGAGGATCGCGAGCACAAGACCCGGATGCCACCACGCCTGCGCCGTGGCCACACCCAGCGCACCGGTGACCAGGGGGACGAAGCCGCTGATGGTCGCCGCGATCGCGTAGGCGAAGGAGAGCGCCGAGTAGCGGAAGTGATCCGGGAACATGTCGTTCATGAGCCCGCCGAGCGCGGCCCACGACATGGTCGGCAGGATGCCGCCGATCACCATCATCGCGACGAGGACGCCGAAGGTCGCCGACTGCAGCAGCAGGTACATGGGGAACGCGATGATGAGCGTGCCGAGCGCGCCCCAGGCCACGACCTTCGCCGAACCGATCCGCGACGCCCAGACGCCGAACAGCGGGATCGTGACGAGCTGTAGCAGCGCGCCGATCGTGGCCGCGGTGAGCAGCTGCATATACGGGAACCCGAGCACGCTCGCGCCGTAGTTCATCGTGTACGTGTTCATCAGCGAGTACGAGCCGATGCCGAGGAGTGCCGCGCCGATGGCGACGACGATCGCCACCGGACGCTGCCGGAACATGGTCAGCACGGGGATGCGGTCGCGCTTGCGGGCGGCGACGAGGCCGGTGAAGACGGGGGTCTCCTCGATCGACCAGCGCAGGTAGAGCGAGACGAGCAGCAGCGGCAGGGCGAGGAGGAACGGGATGCGCCAGCCCCACTCGGCCATCTGGTCGGCAGGGAGGGTCTGTGCGAGCACGATGAACGCGACGGCCGACAGGATCGAGCCGACGGGGGAGCCGAGCTGGGGGATCGCGGCGTAGAACGCGCGCTTGACCCGGCCGGAGTGCTCGGTGGCCAGCAGGATCGAGCCGCCCCACTCGCCGCCGAGCGAGAGGCCCTGCACGACGCGGAGGAGGACGAGGAGGACCGCGCCGAGCCATCCGACCTGCGCGTAGGTGGGCAGGACGCCGATGAGGCCGGTCGCGACCCCCATGATGCCGACGGTCCACAGCAGGGTCGTCCGCCGGCCGAGCCGGTCACCCATGTACCCGAACAGGAGCGCGCCGATCGGCCGGACGACGAAGGCGACCGCGATGGTCGTGAACGCCGCAAGCGATCCGCCGACCCTGCCGAGCGGCTCGAAGAACAGCGGGCCGACGAAGAACGCCGAGAAGTAGGCGAAGACGTAGAAGTCGAACGACTCGAGGGAGGTGCCGACCATCGACGCCCACGCGACGCGGCGGGCGGGGGACGAGGTGGCGGACGGTGGGGCGGCAGGCGCGGCGGTGGTCACGAGCATCCATCTTGGCACGAGTCCATAAACCCGGGGTCGTCTGTGACACGAGTGCGCTCGTTCGGAGATTCCGTCCGAAAATCGCTCCCGTGGCGCCTGAGGCGGCTTCTCGCAACGGATCTCCGAACGAAGGACCGGGGTGGGATGCGGGGCCACACCCGAGGCACCAGGATGCGCGTAGAATCGGGGGACCAGCACCGATCCGGCCATCACCGGGGAGCTCTCGGAAGAACGGCGAAAGCCCAGTAGAACCGAGCGGGCCAGGCCCGTCACAGCCGCAGGATGAGGGGTCCGCGCGAAGCGCAGGCAAGCAGGGTGGTACCGCGGTCCGAGAGGATCGTCCCGGCGTGACAGACCACGACACCCTGTGAGGCGACGATGACCTACCCCCGCCCGTCCGCGTTCGGCCCTGCCGCCGTCCCCACGGCCTCTCCCGACAGCGCTGACGCGCTGCCCGGAGCCTCTGGCCGCGTGGCCCCAACGCCGAGTCCGCGTTTCCCCGTGATCGAGGAGAGCGTCCTCGACTTCTGGAAGCGCGACGACACGTTCCGCGCCTCGATCGAGCAGCGCGAGGGCGCGCCGGAGTGGGTGTTCTACGACGGCCCCCCGTTCGCCAACGGCCTGCCGCACTATGGCCACCTGCTCACCGGGTACGCGAAGGATTTGTTCCCGCGCTTCCAGACCATGCGCGGCAAGAAGGTCGACCGCGTCTTCGGCTGGGATACCCATGGCCTGCCCGCCGAGCTCGAGGCGATGAAGCAGCTCGGCATCACCGAGAAGGACGAGATCGAACGCATGGGCGTCGCGACCTTCAACGCGAAGGCGCGCGAGTCGGTGCTCGAGTACACCCGCGACTGGGAGGACTACGTCACCCGTCAGGCGCGCTGGGTCGACTTCGAGCGCGGCTACAAGACCCTGGACACGACCTACATGGAGTCGGTGCTGTGGGCCTTCAAGAGCCTGCACGACAAGGGGCTCGCCTACGAGGGCTACCGCGTGCTGCCCTACTGCTGGCGCGACGAGACGCCGCTGTCGAGCCATGAGCTGCGCATGGACGACGACGTCTACAAGATGCGCCAGGACCCCTCGGTGACCGTCACCTTCCCGCTCGTCGGCGCGAAGGCCGAGGCGCTCGGCCTCACCGGAGTGCGTGCGCTCGCATGGACCACCACGCCGTGGACGCTGCCGACGAACTTCGCGCTCGCCGTGGGTCCCGGCATCCGGTATGTCGTGCTGCCCGCGGGTCCTGCGGGCGCGGCGGATCTGCACCACACGCCCGACGGTGCGGCGAACGACGTCGTCGAGGCGGCGTCCCACCGGTACCTGCTCGCCGGGGATCTGCTCTCGGGCTACGCGAAGGACCTCGGGTACGAGTCCGCGGATGCGGCCGCCGCCGCCGTGCAGCAGGAGCTCACCGGCGCCGAGCTCGCGGGCGTCGCCTACGACCGGCTGTTCGACTACTACGCCGATGCCGACGTCTGGGGCACCCAGGACGCCTGGCACATCCTCGCCGACGACTACGTGACCACCACCGACGGCACCGGCATCGTCCACCAGGCCCCCGCCTACGGTGAGGACGACAAGCGCGTCGCGGATGCGGCCGGGCTCCCCACCATCGTCAGCCTCGATGACGGCGGCCGGTTCCTGCCGGCGGTCACCGATGTCGCGGGCGAGCTGTGGATGGATGCGAATACCCCGCTCATCCGCATCCTCCGCCAGAACGGACGCCTGCTCCGGCTGCAGAGCTACGAGCACTCCTACCCGCACTGCTGGCGCTGCCGGAACCCCCTCATCTACAAGGCCGTGTCCAGCTGGTTCGTGCGCGTCACGGACTTCAAGGACCGGATGATCGAGCTCAACGAGCAGATCACGTGGGCCCCCGAGAACGTCAAGCACGGCCAGTTCGGCAAGTGGCTCGAGGGTGCGCGCGACTGGTCCATCAGCCGCAATCGCTACTGGGGCTCGCCCATCCCGGTGTGGAAGAGCGATAACCCCGCCTTCCCGCGCGTCGACGTCTACGGGTCGCTGGCGGACATGGAGCGCGACTTCGGCCGCCTGCCCCGCGACCCCGAGGGCAACGTCGACCTGCACCGCCCGTACATCGACGACCTCACCCGCCCGAATCCCGACGACCCGAGCGGCCGGTCCACGATGCGCCGCATCGAGGATGTGTTCGATGTCTGGTTCGACTCCGGGTCGATGCCCTACGCGCAGGTGCACTACCCGTTCGACAACCGCGAATGGTTCGACGAGCACTCGCCGGCCGACTTCATCGTCGAGTACATCGGGCAGACCCGCGGCTGGTTCTACGTCATGCACGCCCTGTCGACCGCACTGTTCGACCGGCCGGCGTTCACCGGCGTCTCCTGCCACGGCATCGTGCTGGGCTCGGACGGCCAGAAGATGTCGAAGTCGCTGCGCAACTACCCCGACGTCAGCGAGGTGTTCGAGCGCGACGGCTCCGACGCGATGCGCTGGTTCCTGATGTCGAGCTCGGTGCTCCGCGGCGGAAACCTCGTCGTGACCGAGGAAGGCATCCGCGCGGGGGTGCGGGAATTCCTGCTCCCGGTCTGGAACGCGTGGTACTTCTTCGCGACCTACGCCAACGCCTCGAACGGCTATGAGGCCACCTGGCGCACCGACTCGACCGACGTGCTCGACCGGTACATCCTCGCGCTCACCGGCGACCTCGTCCGCGACGTCGCCGCCGACCTCGAGGTGCTCGACTCCACGACGGCCGCCGCGCGCCTCCGCGACTTCGCCGAGGTGCTGACCAACTGGTACATCCGCCGCTCGCGGGACCGCTTCTGGGTAGGCGTGACCGACGACCCCCGCTCCACCGAGGCGTTCGACACGCTCTACACCGTGCTCGAGACGCTCGCCCGGGTCGCCGCCCCCCTCATCCCGCTGGTCTCCGAGCAGATCTGGCAGGGCCTCACGGGCGGCCGGAGCGTGCACCTGACGGACTGGCCGGATGCGGATGCCTTCGCCCCCGCCGCCGACATCCGCACCGCCATGGACGCGGTCCGCGAGGTGTCCTCGGTCGCCAACGCGCTCCGCAAGCGCGAGGGCCGCCGTGTGCGCCTCCCACTGCCGCTCCTGACCGTCGTGGTGCCGGATGCGTCCGCGCTGTCGCAGTTCGACGACATCCTGCGGGACGAGCTCAACGTGAAGGAGGTGGAGACAGCCGACCTCGGCGAGCACACCGCATCCGAGTACGGCATCACCCACCGGCTCACCGTCAACGCCCGCGCGGCCGGCCCGCGCCTGGGCAAGCAGGTGCAGCAGGCGATCCAGGCCGCACGCATCGGTGATTGGCAAGAGAGCGACGGCGTCGTCATCGCCGGCGGCATCCCGCTCGAGCCCGGCGAATACGAGTTGGTGCTGGAGACCACCGGACGCCCCGAGGGTGAAGCGCTGGCCGTTCTCGCCGGCGGCGGCTTCGTCCTGCTCGACACCACCACCACGCCCGAGCTGGAGGCGGAGGGTCTCGCCCGCGACATCGTCCGCGCGATCCAGGACACCCGCAAGGCCGCCGGATTCGAGGTGAGCGACCGCATCGCGCTGTCGCTCACCTTCGCCGACCTCGAGGACGCGGATGCCGTGCGCTCGGCGTTCCAGACCGCGGGGGTGGCGACCGAGACCCTCGCGCTGAGCGCGAGCGTCAACGGGCAGGTGCTCGTCGGCAGTACATTCGACGCCGCATCCGCCCCCGAGCACGAGGGCGTCTTCGCCGCCGGGACCTTCGCCAACCGTGGCGACTTCACGGTCGGCGTCAGCCGTATGGGAGGAAACGCATGAGCGACCGTAACCGCGCCGACAGCGTGTACAGCCAGCTGCTGAGCCGCCAGGGTGAGCAGTGGGTGCAGCCGCGGGTCGAACGTACCCGCCGCGTGCTGGAGATGCTCGACGATCCGCAGCGCACCTACCGCGTGGTGCACATCACGGGCACCAACGGCAAGACGTCAACCGCCCGCATGATCGAGAGCCTGCTGCGCGCCCACGGGCTGCGCACCGGCCTGTTCACGAGCCCGCACCTGGAGCGGTTCACCGAGCGGATCATGATCGACGGCGAGCCCATCGCGGATGAGGCCGTCGCCGACGCATGGGATGAGATCCTGCCGTTCATCGACCTGGTGGATGCGGAGCTCGCCGCCGCCGGCGACGCGCCGCTGACCTTCTTCGAGCTGTTGACCGTGCTGGCGTTCGTGGCCTTCGCGGACGCTCCGATCGACGTCGCCGTGATCGAGGTCGGCATGGGCGGGAGCTGGGACTCCACGAACACCGCGGACGGCGACGTCGCGGTCATCGCCCCCATCGGGCTCGACCACGCCGACAGGCTCGGCGGCACGATCGCCGAGATCGCGACCGTGAAGTCCGGCATCATCAAGCCGAACGCCGCCGTCGTGTCGGCCGCGCAGGAGCCGGCTGCCGCGCAGGTCATCGCCCGCGCCGCAGAGCGCGCCGGTGCGACGCTCGCGGTCGAAGGCGTGCAGTTCGGCCTCGAGGCGCAACGGCTCGCCGTCGGCGGCCAGATGCTCGACATCCGCGGCCTCGGCGGCACCTACCCGGAGCAGTATCTGCCGCAGTACGGCGCCCACCAGGGCCGCAATGCGGCGCTGGCGCTGGCCGCCGTGGAATCGCTCATCGGCCGCCCGGGGGAGACCCTCGCGCCCGATGTGGTGGCCGAAGGTTTCGCCGAGGCGACCTCTCCCGGCCGACTGCAGCTGGTGGGCATCGCTCCGACCGTGCTCGTGGACGCCGCGCACAACCCCCACGGTGCGCACGCGCTCGTCGCGGCGCTCGGCGAAGCGTTCGACTTCGACGAGTGGGGGATCGTCCTCGGTGTGCTGCAGGACAAGGATGCAGCGGGGATCGTCGCCGAACTCGTCCCCTCAGCCACGGTGTTCTTCGCGACCTCACCGGGCTCCGAGCGTGCTCGCGACGCCGACGCGGTCGCCGACCTGATCGAGGCCGCCGATCTGCCGGTCACGGTGCACCCCGGCCTCGCCGATGCGGCGGAGGCCGCGCGGGAGTGGGCGGCCGCATCCGACCGCCGTGCCGTGGTCATCGTCGGATCGGTGGTGCTCGCCGGCGAGGCGATCGCCCTCGCGGCCGAGGAGGACTGGAAGTCGGGGTGGCAGGCATGAGCCGCGCAAAGGACCGTGAGCCGCGCCCGCGCCGGGCCCGGGGTGCGCAGGAGTCCCTGGCGCAGATCGTGCTCGTCTTCGAGTCCGTGATCGTCTTCCTCGCGGGCCTCGTCGTCTACGGGCTGAACGTGCTGCCCGAGGGCATCGCCGACTGGTGGGGCATCGTCGGCGGATCCGTGCTGGCGCTCCTCATGATCGCCGCATCCGGCACCGTCCGCTGGCGGTGGGGAATCATCACCGGGTGGGTGCTGCAGGTCGTGCTGCTGGCGGGCGCCCTGCTCGTTCCCGCGATCGTCATCGTCGTTCTCGTTTTCGGCGGCATCTGGGCGTATGCGACCATCAAGGGGGCGGCCCTGGACCGACGGAACGCCCACCTGGCGGCAGAGCTCGCCGACGCGAACGGAGACTGAACCATCATGGCCACCGAAGAAACCCTCGTCCTCGTCAAGCCCGACGGCGTCGCCCGCGGCCTGACCGGGGCGATCCTCGCCCGTATCGAGGCGAAGGGCTACGCCCTCGTCGACATCCGCCTGGTCGAGCCCGACCGCGCACGCCTGGAGCAGCACTACGAAGAGCACGCCGGCAAGCCGTTCTACGAGCCGCTGGTGGAGTTCATGATGTCCGGCCCGTCTGTCGCGATCCGACTCGCCGGCAACCGCGTCATCGAGGGCTTCCGCTCCCTCGCCGGGACGACCGACCCGACCACCGCAGCCCCTGGCACGATCCGTGGCGACTTCGGTCGCGACTGGGGCCTCAAGGTGCAGCAGAACCTGGTGCACGGCAGCGACAGCCCCGAGTCCGCCGCGCGCGAGCTCGGCATCTGGTTCGCCTGAGTCACTGACCGCGAGACTGCTTCTGCGCGCCGAAACAGCGGGGTAACTCCGCAGCCTCGGCGCGCAGAAGCAGTTTCGGCGTCAGGCGGGGTCAGCGCTTGCCCTCGGATGCGGTGAAGACGCTGTGATCGACGACCTCCCCGCCGAACAGCTCCGATCCCGGCGGCGGCGAGCCGTGCGTCTGGATGTACTGCTGCTCCCAGTTCTTGATCGACGTGACGTAGTTGTTGTTGTTATGCGCGGCGATCGGGTCGGATTCGGGCGGCAGCACGATCTGGTGCACGTTCGAGGGGCTTCCTCCAACGACGCTGCCGTCGAGCATCGGCACGGCGTCGTTCGCATGCTGGAAGGCGTACACCGGGATATGCGTCGGGATGTCGAACGTGTCGATCGGAGAGCCGTTCGTCACCACCCCCACCGTGTTGTAGGGGAACGACGAGTCGCTCGCCAGGTTCGCGGCCATGATCCCGCCCTGGCTGAACCCCGTCAGAACGACATCGCCGCCCTCGGGGATACCGGCGTCCCGCATGGCCTCAAGCACCGCCCGCTCGTACGCCGTGCGCAGTAGCGGGTTGTCGAGCATGAGCGCGATGTTCGAGTCGCGGTCGTTCATCGCGCCGGTCTCGCCCGGAAGCTGCCAGTCCTGGGTCGACGGCAGCGACACCACCCAGTGTTCGGTACCGTCGGCCGCCACCACCTTCTTCACGTCGATGACGGTGGCATCCGCGCCACCCATGGCATCGGTCGTCCCGTTGACGCTGACCAGGCCCGCCAGAGAATCGAGTTCCGTGACCCCCTGGGACTTCTCCCAGGCCTTGCGCTGGTCCTCAGTCAACGTTCCCGGGTCGAGCTCCTCCACGTCTGCGGAGCCTTGCAGGAAGTTCTCGATGGCGCCGCCGATGAGCGTGCCGCCGATGAAACCCGCGGGTCCGAGCAGGAGACCTCCGAGCAGACCGCCGGCGATCGGCGCCATGTGGGCGATGATCTCGCGGAGCTTCTCCAGTCCCTCCGCCACGATCGGCATGAGCTTCTGGATGAGGGAGGCCAGGGCGAACAGTGCGTCGAGCAGGTCCTGTACGAGCTGACCGGCCGACTCGACGAACTCGAACGCCGACTTCGCGAAGTCTTTCACCCGGCCCGCGGCCTTCAACGGGTTCAGGGTGAACGAGAACATGTCGTCGGCGAGCTTCGAGAGCTGCACCAGGAAGTCGCAGATGAACGAGCGGGTGGCGTCGACGATCCGTGACGCCATCCGCAGTGCCGCCGCGGTGGCCCCGGTCCACTCGCTGGCGTCCTGACTGATCGTGAGGAGGTCCTCATATCGTTCGCGCAGCGCCCGGACGGTACGGCCGTCCAAGTCGGCGAGGGCGGCGCGGCCGGCGGTGAGTTCGGGCTGCAGTTGCCGAAGCGTCCGTTCCGCGTCCTCCCACGTGCTGGCGAAGCCCGCGACCTGCGCGGAATCACCCAGAAGGTCGTCGAACCAGTCCCGCAGCGGCTTGACGTATTTCATCACGACGCCCGCGATCCCGGGGATGTCGGCACAGGAGTCACCGCCCGGGCCGCTGGTGGGGAGCGCCCCCGCCCATCCGCCGCCGCGGATCTCGCCGCAGATGGCCGTGGCGCTCATCCGGCGTCCGCCGAGAAGGTGTCGACGGCTTCGTTCTCGAGGGTGTCGAAGGTCGTGGTCGCCGCATTCGTCGCCGTCGCCATCCGGTCGCTCAGGGTGTGCGCCGCGTCGAGGAGTTCGCGTGAGCGTGAGGCGAGCGCGCTGACGGCGGGAACGAGGAGGCCCTGGCAGAGTGCCCCGAACGCGTCCCCGGACAGTTTTCCGTCGACCGAGCCCGCGACGCTGTCGAACGTCGACGCGGCATCCTGGAGCGTGGAGACCTGGCGGGCCAGGATGCCGCCGTCCAGCTCGATGTGCTGGTTCGCTGCGGCGCCGCTCACGGCGTCTTCCCCTCGGCGATGGCGACGGCTTCATCGAGGGTGATCTGCAGCCACGTGCCGTAGGTCGGATCGGCGCCGAGTTCCTCCAGCTGCGGAACGATGTCGATCTCTTCACCGTCCGGATCCTCCGGGACCAGCAGGAGGTATCTCACCGACACGGTGTTGTTCGCCACGATGAGGCTGACGAACTTCTTCACGTCGGCGGTGCTGAGCTCGGACCGGTCGAACGTCGCACCGACCATGATGTGCGTGGTGAGCCCGTCGACGCCCTTGTCGGCGAACGCCTCCGTGATTCCGAGGTCCGACGCCTGAAGCGCGGCGGGGATGGTGTCTTCGAAGGAGTCGTCGGCCGCCGGGGTCTGCGAGCACCCGGCGAAGGCCACGGTGCCGAGGAACGCGACGGCGAGTGAGGCGAGGATGCGGGTGGTTCTCATGCGGATGCTCCCAGTGCTCGTGCGGCTTCCAGATCGAGCGTCGAGTATCCGACGGCGAGCTGTTCGAGGGCGGTGCAGATCATCCGCACCAGTGCGGACCGCGACTCCATCAGCGCGGTGAAGCGCTCCTGGGCGGTGTCGAACGCGACCTGCGCGTCACCGGACCACTGCGCCCGCAGCACGTCGGCGGCGGTGCTGATGCCCGAAACCTCGTCATCGATGGCCGCGGCGGCCTTCTCGATCGCGTCGGCAGCGGTCTTCAGCCGCGCCGGGGTGACCTCCAGATGGTCCATGGCTCAGCGGAGGTCCGTGCCGGTGGCCGGGCCATACTGCGCCGCGACCTGGGACCGGACATCCGCGACCAAGGGCGAGTCGGCACCGAGTGACTCCGCCATGCGGGCGACGGCGGTGTCCGCGGCGGCACGCTGGGCATCGCGCACCGTACGGGTCAGGATGCGGGAGAGCTCACCCGCATCCGTGTCGAACGCCGCGGCGGCGAGGTCGATCCAGTCGACGGAGCCATCGGCCCGCGCCGTGACCGTGACCTCGCGGCCGGGGGAGGTGACCGTCCGCGTCAGTGTGCTGACGTCGTCGGCCATGCGTTCGGCATCCTGGGCGGCGATGCGCGCCCGCTCGGTCTGGGCGATCACGCGCGCCCGCGCCGCCTCCAGTGCTGCCAGTGTCTCGCTGCCCAGTGTCATCGGTGACCCCCCTTGTGCCTTGCCTCACCGTAGCGAGATCGGCACGACGGGCACGTGGGCGCCTGTGGAAAACGAGGTTCGGGTCGTCAGAACAGCGAACCCAGCACGTCGAGGCGCAGCTGGGCGAGCACCGCGATGATCGCGTAGGCGGCCACTGTCATGACCGGGACCCACCCCATCAGCGTGTCGGCGATGTCCTGCACGCGCTCCGAGACGGGCACAGCGCCGATCCGCAGAACGTGCAGGGTTACGGCGAAGAAGGACGGGATCGTCACCGACCACGTCACGAGGCACCAGGGGCACAGAGTGCCGAGCTCGTAGATGCTCTGCGAAATGAGCCAGCCGACGAAGACGATCGCGAACGCGAACCCCGCCCAGAACAGCAGCCAGAACCAGCGGGCGAACCGGGCGCCGGCGAGAAGCGCGACGCCGACGACGATCGGCGCGACCCAACAGGCCAGGCCCAGCAACGGATTGGGGAAGCCGAACGCGCTGCCCTGAGGCGAGGCGAGGTTCGCCGAGCACTGCACCAGCACGCTGAAGTCGCACGACGCGCCCTCGCCCGGGTTCGTGAGGGCGTGGAACTTCTCCAGCGTCAGGGAGAAAGCAGCCCACCACCCGATGGCTCCGGCGACGATCAGCCACACGGCGAAAACGGGGGAGCGGCGGTCGGTCAGCGCATCGGGCATGGCTCGGATTATCGCACCGGGGCCTGTGGTCTCGGTCCGGCCGCGCCGTGCGAAACGCCCACGAATGTGGATGAGCGCGCGGAAACCCTCCCGGTAGTGCGATAATGGTCAGTGATGATCGCTGCGGCCGCGCCGCGCGAGCATCGACGCAGACTTTAGGGCGATGAACGCCCACCCGCAGTTCGAGCGCAAGGCCGACTGCAGACCGAGTGAGTTCGCGGCACCGCAGGTGCGGCGCCGCACGAGATTTCGCCGGGCGACGCGCGGTGTCGCCTGGCCGGGAGTACGCCGGTGATGTCCGATGACGCAAATCCGTATGACGCAAACGATGCCGCAGAAGATGCGACGCTGACGCAGCCCGCCGCGAGCGAGGCCGCCGAGGTGGCAGAGCCCGAGGTTCTGGTATCCGCCGAGCCGCAGCCGGACGCCCCGGAGCCCGTGGTGGCCCCCGAGGTCGTGGCCGAGCAGCCCGCAGGCCCCGAGCCCGTGGCGCCGGATGCGGCCGACGCCGCACCGTCCGCGGAGCCGGCGGCCGCCACCGCGGAGCCGGAGTCCGTTGAGGCCCCGGTGCGCGAAGCGCCCGAGGCGACTGCCGCTCCACAGGCCGACGCTGCAGACGAGGCCGTCGCGGCCGAGTCGACCGATGCCCCCGCGGAACCGGAGGCCGTCGTCGAGGAAGCCACACCCGACGAGCCGTCTGGCCCCCCGACCGCCGTGTCGCTGGGTCTGCTGCCGGAGACCTTCGTCTCCGCCGTGAGCACCACGCTGCACTTCTACGCACCCGAGGTTCCGCCGCTGCCGGCGCTCCGTGACGAGCAGGACGAAGACGAGGACGAGCAGCCCGCCAGCGGCACCGCCCGTCGCCGGAACCGTCGCCGCGGCGGAGAGCGCGCCGAGGGCCCTGCCACCGAGCAGGCCGACACCGGCCGCAGCCGCCAGCGCACGGTCGAGCTCATCACCGAGCCGCAGCGCATCAAGGGCTCCACGCGGCTCGAGGCGAAGAAGCAGCGTCGTCGCGACGGCCGGGATGCGGGGCGTCGCCGTCCCGTCGTGACCGAGGCCGAGTTCCTCGCCCGCCGCGAGTCCGTCGACCGGGTCATGGTCGTCCGCTCCAAGAACGGCCGCGTGCAAATCGCGGTGCTCGAGGACAACGTCCTCGTCGAGCACTACGTCGCCCGCAACCAGGACGCGTCCCTCATCGGCAACGTGTACCTCGGCCGCGTGCAGAACGTGCTGCCCAGCATGGAGGCGGCCTTCGTCGACATCGGCCGAGGCCGCAACGCGGTGCTGTACTCCGGCGAGGTGGACTGGGACGCGGTCGAGACCGGCAACCAGCCGCGCCGCATCGAACTCGCCCTGAAGAGCGGCGACAAGGTGCTGGTGCAGGTCACCAAGGACCCGGTGGGTCACAAGGGTGCGCGCCTCACCAGCCAGATCTCGCTGCCCGGCCGCTACCTCGTGTATGTGCCGGGCGGGTCGATGAACGGCATCTCGCGCAAGCTCCCCGACACCGAGCGGGCACGCCTCAAGCGCATCCTCAAGGAGGTGCTGCCCGAGTCGTCGGGCGTCATCGTCCGCACCGCCGCGGAGGGCGCGACCGAGGAACAGCTGACGAACGACGTGCAGCGACTCACCGCCCAGTGGGAGCACATCAGTCGCCAGATCCAGTCGATCCAGGCGCCGGCGCTGCTGCACTCCGAGCCCGACCTGCTGGTCAAGATCGTGCGCGACGTGTTCAACGAGGACTTCTCCCGGATGCTGATCCAGGGCGAGGACGCGCAGGAGACCATCGAGAGCTATCTCGCCGGTGTCGCCCCCGACCTGCTGGAGCGCGTCGAGCGCTACGAGGGCGAGCAGGATCCCTTCGACGCGTTCCGGGTCACCGAGCAGATCGAGAAGGCCCTGGACCGCAAGGTCTGGCTGCCCTCCGGTGGTTCGCTCGTGATCGACCGCACAGAGGCCATGACGGTCGTCGACGTCAACACCGGGAAGTTCGTCGGTTCCGGCGGCAACCTGGAGGAGACCGTCACCAAGAACAACCTGGAAGCGGCCGAGGAGATCGTCC
Organism: Microbacterium sp.; assembly: GCF_026393345.1. Lineage (GTDB taxonomy): Bacteria > Actinomycetota > Actinomycetes > Actinomycetales > Microbacteriaceae > Microbacterium. The sequence goes on along the minus strand of NZ_JAPLAI010000013.1, from coordinate 18,306 downwards.
GCCAGCTGCGGCTGCGCGACATCGGCGGCATCATCGTCGTCGACTTCATCGACATGGTGCTCGAGTCCAACCGTGACCTCGTGCTGCGCCGGCTCATCGAGTGCCTGAGCCGCGACCGGACCAAGCACCAGGTCGCCGAGGTCACCTCGCTCGGCCTCGTGCAGATGACCCGGAAGAAGCTCGGCCTCGGGCTCCTCGAAACGTTCAGCGAGCCCTGCGAGGTCTGCGCCGGTCGCGGCGTGGTGGTGCACCACGACCCGGTCGTCCGTCACCGCTCCAACGGCTCGTCCAGCGGAAACGGGAACAGCAACGGCAACGGCGGCAACAATGGCCGGCGCAACCGCGCGCCGCAGCCGCCCGCGGGACCCGTCGCCGGCGCCCACGTCATCACGGAGGGTGTGAAGTCCGCGCTCGCGCAGATCGCCGCATCCACCATCCACCACGAGGATGAGGCCGAGGCGCCGATTCCCGCCGTCAGCTCGGCCGTCGCTACCGCCGCGGCGGAGGAGCCGGCCGAGGAACGCCCCCGTAAGCGCAAGAAGCGCAGCGAGTCGGGCGGCGCCAAGCCTCGGACCGAGAAGGAGATCCTTCTCGACTCCGTGCTGAGCGCCCTGCCCGAGCCCAAGGCTCCGGGCCAGGGACGCGCGCGTCGCCGGGTCAGCACGGCCGCCCTGAGCGGCACGCCCGTGGTGCACAACCCCGACGAGGCCTGAGCTCAGCCTTCCCGTCGTTGACGGGCGGTCACCCTGAGTCCGGACGCGATGAGCGCCCGGACCAGGGTGTGTCCGTCGACATGGCGGGCGCCCGCGGCGACCAGACGCGCGTGCGCCTCGTCCGGCACGTCGTAGTGGTCCCGGTCGAATCCACGGCGGGGGATGCTGTTCGCCGCGGCGAACGCATGCAGTTCGTCCAGGTCGTGATCGCTGATCAGATGGGCCCACAGCCGCCCGTGTGCAGGCCACCGAGGGTCGTCGATCAGTACCGTCATGGCAGCATCCTACGAGCGGGCCGCGACACGGTTCGGAGTGCTTTTGCCGATGTGACTTCTATCGGGTAAAGTTGCTCTTTGGTGCGTAGCTCTTGCAGGGCCCGCGGTCGTCTCGCACGAGGTCCGCTGCCGCACCAGGACTTCTCCGCCCGGCGGAGACCCTCCAGACAATACGGAGCCCGAGCGCTCCCCAGACGAAACAGGTGTGAAGTGGTTTACGCAGTTGTGCGCGCCGGCGGCCGGCAGGAGAAGGTCGAGGTCGGCACGATCGTCGTCCTCGATCGTCAGAAGAAGGCCTCGATCGGTGACACCATCGAGCTGGCCGCTGTCCTCCACGTCGACGGCGACGCCGTGACGACCGACGCCGACAAGCTCGCCAAGGTCACCGTCACCGCTGAGGTGCTCGGCGAGGAGCGCGGTCCGAAGATCGTGATCCAGAAGTTCAAGAACAAGACCGGCTACAAGAAGCGCCAGGGCCACCGTCAGGACCTGACCCGCGTCAAGATCACCGGCATCAAGTAAGGCCAGAGGGGACGCTTCAAGATGGCACACAAAAAGGGCGCAAGCTCCACCCGTAACGGCCGCGACTCGAACGCTCAGCGCCTCGGCGTCAAGCGCTTCGGCGGCCAGTCCGTCCTCGCCGGCGAGATCATCGTCCGCCAGCGCGGCACGCACTTCCACCCCGGCGTGAACGTCGGCCGCGGTGGCGATGACACGCTGTTCGCGCTGTCCGCCGGCGCCGTCGAGTTCGGCACGAAGGGCGGCCGCAAGGTCGTCAACATCGTCGCCGGCGCGGAGTAATCCGCGTTCGCACGTAGTTGTCGGCGAGGGGCGGGCTTCGGCTCGCCCCTCGCTTCATTTTCTTCAGAAAGCAGGCTGACATGGTCACCTTCGTTGATCGAGTGACCCTGCACCTGCGTGCCGGGAACGGCGGGAACGGGTGCGTCTCCGTTCGCCGCGAGAAGTTCAAGCCGCTCGCCGGCCCCGACGGTGGCAACGGCGGGAACGGCGGCGACATCGTCCTCGTGGCGGACCCGCAGACCACGACCCTGCTGTCCTACCACCACTCGCCGCACCGCTCCGGCGGCAACGGCGGGTTCGGCATGGGCGACAACCGCTCCGGCGCGCTGGGCGAGACGCTCGAACTCCCCGTTCCGGTCGGCACGATCGTCAAGGACGTCGACGGCACCGTGCTCGCCGACCTCGTCGAGCCCGGCATCCGGTTCGTCGTCGCACCCGGCGGACGCGGGGGACTCGGCAACGCCGCGCTCGCCTCGCAGAAGCGGAAGGCCCCGGGCTTCGCGCTCCTCGGTACGCCCGGCTGGGAAGGCGATGTCCTTCTCGAGCTGAAGACGGTCGCGGATGTCGCCCTGGTCGGATACCCCTCCGCCGGGAAGTCCAGCCTCATCGCGGCGATGTCCGCCGCGCGGCCGAAGATCGCCGACTACCCCTTCACGACGCTTCACCCGAACCTCGGTGTGGTCCAGTCCGGCGATGTGCGCTACACGATCGCCGACGTCCCGGGCCTCATCGAAGGCGCCAGCGAGGGCAAGGGCCTGGGGCTCGAGTTCCTCCGCCACGTCGAACGCTGCACCGCGCTGGTGCACGTCCTCGACTGCGCGACGCTGGAGCCCGGCCGCGACCCGATCTCCGACCTCGACGTCATCCTCGCCGAGCTCGCTGCCTACCCGGTCCCCGAGGGGCAGGTGCCGCTGCTCGAGCGGCCGCAGCTCATCGCGTTGAACAAGATCGACGTGCCCGAGGCGGCGGAACTCGCCGACTTCGTCCGCGGCGACCTGGAGGAGCGCGGATTCCGCGTCTTCGAGATCTCCACGGTGAGCCGTGCGGGTCTTCGGGAACTGAACTTCGCTCTGGCCGGGATCGTCGAAGAGCACCGCATCGCGGTCGCCGCCGAGCCCGCTCCCGAGCGCATCATCATCCGGCCGAAGGGCGCCGAGAAAGACTTCACCGTGCGAGTCGAAGGCGGCACGTACGGCAACATCTACCGCGTCCTCGGCGAGAAGCCGGTGCGCTGGGTGCAGCAGACCGAGTTCCAGAACGAAGAGGCCGTCGGCTTCCTCGCGGACCGGTTGGCGAAGCTCGGCGTCGAAGAAGAGCTGTTCCGCGCTGGAGCGGTCGCAGGCGCGACCGTCGTCATCGGCGAGGGCGAGGGCGTCGTCTTCGACTGGGAGCCCACGCTTACCTCGGCGGCGGAGCTCATGACGGCCCCGCGCGGCACCGACCCGCGCCTCGACCTGAACCCGCGTCGCACCACATCGGAGCGTCGCGAGCGCTATCACGACCGCATGGATGCCAAGGCTGCCGCACGCGCGGAGCTGGAGGCTGAACGGACCGGAGACACCGAGTGACCGCAGGGGAGCGGAGCGACCTGGCCACGGCTCGCCGCATCGTCGTGAAGGTGGGGTCCTCCTCCATCAGCGGCGAGAACGCGGAGAAGATCGAACCGCTCGTCGACGCCCTCGCGGCCGCTCACGCGCGCGGCACCGAGGTGGTGCTCGTCTCCTCCGGCGCGATCGCGACCGGGATGCCGTTCCTCGACCTCGAGACCCGGCCCACGGACCTCGCCACCCAGCAGGCCGCGGCCGCCGTGGGGCAGAACGTCCTCATCTACCGGTACCAACGCTCGCTCCGCCCCTTCGGGATTGTCGCGGGGCAGGTCCTCTTGACTGCCGGCGACTTCGAAGATCCCACGCACCGCTCCAACGCGGGACGCGCGATGGAACGCCTGCTGGGCCTTCGCATCCTCCCCATCGTCAACGAGAACGACACCGTCGCCACGCACGAGATCCGCTTCGGTGACAACGACCGGCTCGCCGCGCTCGTCGCGCAGCTGATCGGCGCCGACGCGCTCGTCCTCCTCAGCGACATCGCCTGCCTCTACACCCGGCCTCCGGACGAGCCTGGCGCGATGCCCATCGATCGGGTCGCGTTCGGCGACGACATGTCCGGCTTCCAGTTCGGCTCGGTCGTCGTCAACAGCGTCGGAACCGGGGGAGCGGCCACCAAGGTGTCTGCTGCGCGGCTCGCCGCCGCATCCGGCGTGGGCGTGCTCGTCACCAGCGCGGACCTCGTCTCGGAGGCTCTCGCGGGCGACGAGATTGGCACCTGGTTCGAACCCGACAAGACCGTGGTCATGAACCCGGTCACGGGCGCGGTGACCAGCGTCGCCGAATAGACTGGCGCCATGACTCTGGTGACCACGACGGCACGTGAGCGCATGGAAGCCGCCAAGGCCGCGTCGCGCTCCGTGGGACTCCTGTCCGATGCCCGCAAGGCGGCGGTGCTGCGCTCGATCGCCGCGGCGATCGACGCCGCGACGCCGGAGATCGTGGCCGCGAACGAAGAAGACCTCCGGCGCGGCCAGGACAGCGGCCTCTCCACCTCGCTGCAGGATCGTCTGCGCCTGGACTCCGACCGCATCCATGCCCTCTCGGATGCGGTTCGTGACGTCGCCGAGCTCCCCGATCCCGTCGGGCGCGTGCTCGAGCAGCGCACCCTGCCCAACGGACTCGAGCTCAGCAAGGTCTCGGTGCCCTTCGGCGTCGTGGGCGCGATCTACGAGGCACGCCCGAACGTCACCGTCGACATCGCCGCGCTGGCGCTCCGGTCCGGCAACGCGGTGGTGCTGCGCGGCGGCACCGCCGCCGAGCAGAGCAACGCTGCGCTCGTGCAGGCGATGCGCGGCGCACTGGCGGAGGAGGGCATCGACGCCGAGGCTATCCAGACGCTGGATTCGTTCGGCCGCGACGGCGCCGCCGAGCTCATGCACGCCCGTGGCCTCGTCGACGTGCTCGTGCCGCGGGGGAGTGCCGCGCTCATCGAGCGTGTTGTGACCGAATCGACCGTGCCGGTCATCGAGACCGGCGCCGGCGTCGTGCACATCTACCTGGACGCGACCGCCCCGGTCGAGCGCGCGGGCGCCATCGTCGTGAACGCGAAGGCGCAGCGTCCGAGCGTCTGCAATGCCGTCGAAACCGTGCTCGTGCACCGGGACGCCGCCGACCGCGTCGTCGGCCCCGTCGTCGCCGCCCTGCAGGATGCGGGCGTCACGGTGCACGGCGACCCCGAGGTCGCCTCCCGCGCCGCCGGTGTCGTGCCGGCCGACGAGGCCGACTGGGCCACCGAGTACCTGAGCCTCGACATCGCGATGCGCGTGGTCGACGACGTCGACCAGGCTCTGGAGCACATCCGCACCTACTCGACCCATCACACCGAGTCGATCATCACCGAGGATGCCGCCACGGCGGAGCGATTCCTCGCCGAGGTGGATTCGGCCGTCGTGATGGTGAACGCCTCCACCCGCTTCACCGACGGCGGCGAGTTCGGCTTCGGGGCGGAGGTCGGCATCTCAACCCAGAAGTTGCACGCACGCGGCCCCATGGGTCTGCCGGAACTCACGAGCCAGAAGTGGCTCGTGCGCGGTGACGGTCAGGTGCGGGGCTGACCCGATAGACTGACCCGACCGCCGACTTTTCCGACCTGAAACGGAGTCCCGATGACTTTCGCCACGCTTCTGGCTGTTGCCGAAGAAGCAGAGACCCACGGCAACATTCCGTTGGAGACGATCGGCTTCCCGATCATCGCCCTGGTCGTCTTCTTCGCCCTCGCCATGGTGGCCCTGTCGTACCGCAACGTCGCCAACCGCCACGCGCACAAGGCGGAGGTCTACGCACAGAAGCACGCGAAGGATCTGCAGCCGCACGGCCACGGCCACTGAGGCTGATGACGGCGCAGCGCGCCCCGCGGATCGGGGTGATGGGCGGAACGTTCGATCCGATCCACCACGGACACCTGGTCGCAGCGAGCGAGGTTGCTGCATCCATGGACCTCGACGAGGTCATCTTCGTGCCGACGGGTCAGCCCTGGCACAAGCAGGTGGTGTCGCCCAACGAACACCGCTACCTCATGACGGTCATCGCGACCGCATCCAACCCCAGCTTCAGTGTCAGCCGGGTGGACCTGGATCGCGAAGGCACGACGTACACGATCGACACGCTGCGGGATCTGAAGCAGCAGCGACCGGACGCCGAACTGTTCTTCATCACCGGGGCCGACGCCGTAGCGCAGATTCTCAGCTGGCGGGACCATGATGAGTTGTGGGACCTGGCCCATTTCGTCGCCGTCTCCCGCCCGGGACACACGTTGTCCGCCGCCGGCCTCCCGGCCGACCGGGTCAGCCTGCTCGAGATCCCCGCGCTGGCGATCTCGTCCACCGATTGCCGTGACCGAGTGAGCCGCGGTAAGCCGGTGTGGTACCTCGTCCCGGATGGCGTCGTCCAGTACATTGCGAAGCATCACCTCTATCGGAGCAAGGCATGAGCACCCCTGACCAGCCGAGCACTCCGCCGCTCACGCGGCGACAGATGCGCGAACTGCGCAACACCGGATCCACCCCCATCATCACCGACACGCCCGCGGAGACGCCGGAGCCGGTGCCGACCCCGCTGCCGCGGGCTGCGGAGCCAGCGCCCGTGCCGCCTGCGCCGAGACCGGATGCGGCCGTCGACCTGGGTGTGTCGCCGCTGACCCGCCGCCAGGCGCGCGAGCAGGAACGCATCCGCACCGCATCCGTCCCCGTCATCTCGGCCGACATGGCCGCCACCGGAGCGTTCACCCCGCCCGCGCGGGACGACACCGCACACCACGACGTCCCCGTCAGCACCGCCGAGGCCGCGCTGCAGCAGGAGAGCGTCGATGAGGATGCGGCCCCCGTCACGGTGTCGGACCAGCTGGGTTCGCAGCTGCTCGCCGGCGACGTCAAGCCGGTGGAACTGCCGCCGTCCTTCGACCAGCTCCTCGTGCGGGAGAGCACCTCGACCGGTGCCGTCTCGACCCCCAATGCGCTGATCCTCTCGCAGACCCCGAACTCGCCGCTGGTGGGTCCGGTCACCGCAACCGGTGAGGTCATCATCACCGGCACGTTCGACCTTCCCGAAGGTCTGGGTTCGCGGGGTCACGCCCCGGGGACGACCGACGGGCACGAGGCGGACGCCGTTCTCATCGACGGTGAGCTGCCGCCCGCCTCGTCGCCGACACCGATCGCGGCCAGCGCCGCAGTCAGCACCATCAAAGCCGCGGACGAGATCATTCGTCCGCCGGCGCCGGAAAAGGGGAGCCGGCTCATGCTGGCCCTCGCCATCACCGCCGGCGCCCTCGCGCTGGCACTCATCGGCGTGTTGATCCTCGCCGTGACGACAGGAGTCTTTTCGTGACCGTGAATCAAAGCGTCCTCGACGCGCTGCAGGTTGCAGCGCGCGCCGCGGACGCGAAGGGTGGCGAGGATCTCGTCGCGCTCGACGTGTCCGAGCCGCTGCCGCTCGTCGACATCTTCCTCCTGGTGACGGGGCGCAACGAGCGCAACGTCGCCGCCATCGCCGACGAGGTCGAGCACCAGCTGCTCGAGATCGGCATCAAGCGCATCCGTCGTGAAGGCCGCGCCGAATCCCGCTGGGTCCTCATGGACTTCGGCGACATCGTGGTGCACGTCTTCCACGAAGAGGAGCGCACCTACTACGGCCTCGAGCGCCTCTGGAAGGACTGCCCGGTCGTCCCGATCGAGCTCCCCGTCCAGGCGGCGCCCGCAGCGGACTGACGGCACGCCCGGGTAGGCCTCGATTCGATTCCCCACCCGAGCATGTTGTAAGCTCTAATGGTTGCCCCGGCAGGGGTAGCTGAGGGCCTGTGGCGCAGCTGGTAGCGCACCTGCATGGCATGCAGGGGGTCAGGGGTTCGAGTCCCCTCAGGTCCACCAAAAACGCCTGGTAACAGGCAATTTCGGGGAAGAGTTCAGACCTCTCCGTGGCATCCGGACGGCACTCACGGACACTCGTGAGTCCTCCGGGCAGTCCCGAGAGGAAACCCGAGATGGGTGACAAGCAGCCCGATTCCGCACACCCGAAGCGCAAGCGGCCCGCCGCATGGGGAACGATCCGCCGGCGTGAGTCTGGCAAGTTCGAGGCGTTCTATCGGCTGGAGGGGCGCACCATTCGCGCCCCGCGCCGGTTGGATACCGAGGCCGAGGCTCAGGCGTGGCTCGCCACCGAGCGAGCGGCGCACGTGACCGGCACATGGATCGATCCTGTGCGCGTGTCGGTGGCACCTGCTAGCGCGCCTGACGTGCTCACGCTGGCGAGCACGTTCGAGGCGCTGTGCGAGGCGCTGATTGCGGAAGAAGCGGCGTTCGGTGAGGCGCGGCCGGCGTACCTGCACGAGCAGGCGCGGCTGATCCGACGGGTGATCATTCCGACGCTCGGCGCGGTGCCGCTGGGCGCTGTGAAACCGAGCCTGCTCGATGCCGCGTACCAGCAATGGCACTCGCACCGCCCCGCGCAGGCTCGAAACGCCCTGGTGGCGCTGCGCAAGGTCGTGAAGCTCGGCAAGCGCCGGGATCTGTTCACGTTCGACATGTCCGACAGCATCCGCGTGCACCCGCGACCGGAGAAAGAGATCATCACGTTAGAGCCGATGCAGCTCGGGCAGTTCCGGCGCACGATCCAAGACTGGCGCGACCGGCCCGAGCGCTACGGCCCACAGCCCTCGGCGCTGCTGCTCGACGTGACAGACGTGATGCTGGCAACTTCGGCGCGGATCGGGGAAGCGCTCGGGCTGCGCGTGCAAGATGTCGAGTTCGGACAGACCCGCACGATCGTGACGATCGCCGGGACGCTGATCGAGGGGCACGGCCAGCGCAAGCACTGGCAGCCGGCGACAAAGACCGAGGCGGGCATGCGGTCGATCATCGTCCCGGAATGGGCGGTGCCCACGCTGGAACGGCTGACTCTCGCGGCGAATCTGCACGGCACGGATTTTCTGTTCCACACCAGCAGCGGACTCCCGAGCGGCTCGCACTCGGTGCACCGGCAGCTGCGCGCCGTTCGCGCGTGGGCGGGGCTGTCGTCCGAGCTGGTGCCGCACGTGTTCCGCAAGACCGTGGCGACGACAATCGCGGACCATGAGAGCGGCGGGCTGGATGCCGCAGCGCTCACCCTCGGGCACTCCCGCTCGCGGGTCACCGAGCAGCACTACGCGAAGCGGCGCACCCTCGCGCCGGACATGCGCGAAGCGCTCGCCTCACTCGGAGAGGGCACACGTTGAGCGAGAGCATGAGAGTCGATGAATTGACCGAGCTGTTCGACTGCCCGGTGCACTGGTGTGAGGGTCACACATGGACGCACGGCGGCGACGGCTCGATGCCCGACGAATGGCTACACGAAAGCGCGTGCGTCCCTCTGCCCGCCGGCATGACCGCGCACCGCTGGGAAGTGGCGGGAGATTCCGAGCGCTGGACGCTGCGCACGTCGGCACATGCCGAGATCACCGAGGCGGCATCCCTCGCTGAACTCGTGGCTCAGCTCGACGCCGTGAGCGCCGAGCTTCGGCGGATCGCCGGCGACGTGACTGACTGATCCGCCCCCGGGAATGCCCTCTGCGCTACTGCGCAGGGGGCATTCTTGCGTTGTAGGGCCGGCCAGCTCGGTGCCGGCCCAGCTCGGTGCCGGCAGCTCGACGCCGGCCCGCCGGGAGATCTCGCGGGGATGCTCACCCCGAGCGCTGCGCAGCTCGGTGCCGGCCAGCTCGGTGCCGGCCAGCTCGGTACCGGCCAGCTCGACGCCGCCGCAGCTGGGCGCGAGCAACTTTTTTCGGGCCAATTTCCTAGCGATAGCTCTCCAAACACGGCGTTTTCGGAGTTGTTGCCCTCGCAGCCCGGCCCGCAACATTGAGCCACAACAGCCCGCCACGTACCGGAGAGGGCCAGCTGCGACACCCGATGAAAGGACACACCATGAACCCCAGCCCGACGCCCGCCCCCGCGCCGCCCGGCGCACCGACCCCTGAGCAGTGGCCGGATCTGCTCACCGTGGCAGAGGCTGCCGCGTACACCAACACGTCCGAGCGATTCGCTCGGCGGCTGGTCTCCGATCGGCGCGTTCCGGTCGTGAAGCTCGGCAAGCACGTTCGTATCCCGCGTACCGCGCTCGACGCGTTCATTGCCGCCAACACGCGAGATGTCGTGAGCCGGTAACCCGGCCGCCCCACGCCCGACAACGGCCCGACCCCGACCAAACACCAATTCCCCGAACAAAGGACCAAAGCAAATGTCACTTTTCACCCGCAAGAAGAACACCCCCAACGTGCCGGCCCACCTGGCCGACGCATACGCCGCCGCTACGCCCGACGCCACCGCGTTCTTGGAGCGTGCAGCAGCGGAACTCGCACTGGAGCACTACTACCCCGACTCCTACAAGCCCTCAGAGCGGCGGGGTAGTACCGAGCACACGGGTCGGACATATGGCACCGACCCCGAGCAGCGACAGCGCATGTACGTCGATCACTTTCCCGAGCTGCTCGCACGCGCCGAGCACCTGTCACGGCTGCAGGCTGCCCGCTGGGCAGTGGAGATGCCTAAGCGTTTCGCAGCGGCCGCGCAGGAGACCGCGGCCCGGCACACCTGCCCCGTCTGCAAGACGATCAGCCCGGACGAGCACGCGCGCTACAGCAACCCCGCGCTCGGCCGGACGGGCTACGACGCCCCGCTGATGTGTGCCGCGTGCCGGTCCACCGCCGATCTGCTGTTCTCGCAGGCAAGCGCGACACCCGAGCGCCGCGCCGCTGTGCTCGCTGCGCTCGAGATCCCCGCGCCCCTCTACTGACAGCTACGGGGGCACCCGGCGTCACGACGCCGGCGTGCCCCCAGCTACCCGACGAGATCCCCCGAACCCGATGAGAGAGGCCGGCGCGACAATGAATCGCAACCTGCGCGGCGCACAGCGCGCCCTCGCGCCGGCTGATGCCGCAACCAGAGCCGAGCTGCACGCGGCCGACTTCCTCGCGTGGGCGCTGGCCGAAGATGCTCACCTAGAAAGCAACGGCGAGCTGCACCGCCGCGCGCTACGCGACCGCGCAGCTCGTGCGTTCGACCGCGACGCGGCTGCAATCGCGCGCGGCATCCCTGCCCGCCGCAGCGATCTGGAATGGCTTGCACAGCAGCTCCCCGAGGATCACCCGCACCGCGCAGCCGTGCGCGCCCTCGCGCAGCGTTCCGGCGTCCCCGCAAGCTCCGCGCCTACGCAGGAGCGAATCGCTGCGCTCAGGGCCGCGTGCGAGCATGCAGCGGCCGAGCTGCGCGCCCTCATGGCCGCAGCCGTGCCCCTCGCTCTGCGCGCGGCGCACGCCGGCGCAGCCCGCGCCGCCCTGCGCGCTGTCGCAGCCTGGCGCCGCCCGTGCGCCCCTCGCGCCCCAGCGCCAGCCGGCCTGGTGTAAGCGCGAACCGAGACCCGCCGCGCTTGCGGCACAGGCTGGCCGACCATATCGGCACTAGACCGACGCTCTCGCGCCGGTTCGCGCCTCAGAGCGCTCTGCTCACACCTACAGGCATCCCCGTACCCTGCGCCGTGCGCCGGTCAATGTGACCCGAAACGGAACCTCCAACCATGTCTAGCTACACCCCCCGCACTGCCCCCGCTCGGAATGACCCGGCAGCCCCCAGCCGCTGGTACGTGCTGCGCCAAGCCGCTTGCGAGACCCCGCCGGATCTCCCCGAATCCGCGCCGCTCGCCGCCAAGCTGGTGCACGGCGTCTACTACGCCGTGTTGCCCGAGATCCGCGCGGACATTCGCGCCGGCCGCAACTCGCGGCGCGTGGGGATCGCGTTCGATCAAATCGATGCGCGCGCGCTGGTGCCGCTGCGCCTGTCACGTCGTGAGCGCGGCCGGGGCATCGACTACCTCGTGAAGCTCGAAGCAACGCGCGGGGGAGTCATCGCGTGAGCACGCTCCCCACGCGCGAGGACGCGCTGCGCCTCGCAGCTGCCGGCTGGGCAGTGATCCCGCTGCGGGGCAAGATCCCGATGACGGCACACGGCGTGAAGGATGCCACGACCGACCCCGAGCAGATCGCACGATGGTGGCCCGGCCGAGCGCAGCGCAACATCGGCGCACGCGTGCCTCGCTCGCTGCTGGTGCTCGATATCGACCCTCAGAACGGCGGAACCCTCGCAGCGCTCACCGAGGCCGCAGGCGGGCAGCTGCCGCGCACATTGACTGTGCACTCTGGTCGAGGAACCGGCGGCCGGCACCTGTACTTCCTGAACCCCGGCGGCGAGCTGTCATCAACCCGACTGCCGGCCGGCATCGACGTGAAGACGGACACCGGCTATCTCGTCATGCCGCCGAGCCTGCACCCCGCGACGGGGCTGCCGTACCGATGGGAGGATGCACCCCCCGCGCAGCTCCCCGGACCCCTGCGCGAGCTGCTGCGCCCGGCCCCGGCGCGCCGAGCGTCCCCCGCCGCCCGGCCCGCCGGCCGCGACGGCGACGGCAAGCTGAGCGCGAGAGCGGCCCACCTGGCCAGC